>LUGL01000067.1 GCA_002796835.1 Elainella saxicola E1
AACAGTAAAATCTCGTCACAGGAGGAATCATAGAGATTGACGGTTCGATTGATATCTGGTCGCTGCTTCGCTTCACTCAACGTGGCCTCCACCTCAGTCTGGAGTTGTTGACTCACTTGTACAGCTTTGCGCTTGACCACCTGCCAAATCGACTGGTCACTCAACAGTCGTGCTCCCGTCACTCGCTCTACTAGCTCCTCCACGTCCTGATAGCTCATCCGATTGCTGTAGTAAGCACTCAATTCTTGCAACCGTTGGCTGACATAGCCCTCCCTCAATGGCTCCGTCAGCCCGAAATAACTCACACTTTTGCCATCGTCGAGATATTTCTGCAGCCAAAACTCAAACTGACCATGCAGTGTCTTGACCTTCACCCGAATTTGACCATTCCGTTTCAGCTTGAGGTTTTTTTCTGCTTGTCGAACTGGCTTTGAGCGGCCTTGAGCAACTCTGCTTCTATATCAGGCAGCGCTTTCCGTCGCCAATCTTCAACGGCTCCCTCTATGTCGTGCAAACTTTGAGTCCCTAAATCCATCGTTTGCGGTGCCATCTGCCCCAGCACGTTGCCTTGCTCGTCGCGAATAATGACCTCAATTTTGGCTTTCATACCGATGCTCCTCGATGGGCTTTCCCCTATTTCCCATACTTTAGAGCATCAATGGAAAATTTACAGGAGGAATATTTTTGTTGATGCCAAATTTTTCCTTTAAAGCAGTTTGTAACTCGTCCTTGGATGCCATGCCTTCTCTCCTCAAGCATCAATGATTACTCCCAGGCTAATCAAGTAGAAAAAGCAGTTTCAACGATTGTCTGTAGCCTGAGAAGTTCCATAAATTCTAATCTAAGTCCATATTTCCCTCAAAACGATCGGCCTGAAAACTCCCCATCGTCTCTTCATCAAAATTGAAAAACATTGAAGGACGATTAAACCTCAGTTTTGTAAAGCGATCGCTCTTGTTCTTTTAGAGAAAATGCAAGGCTCTGAGGTTAGATCATTCAAGTAAAATTAATCCAGCTTTATAAACGAACATCGTTGACGATTGGAGCTGGAGAAATGGGCTTACCTTCTATCCTGGATGTTGCGATCGGCTTAATTTTTATCTTTCTGATTCTGAGTTTTTTAGCGTCTGAGCTGCAAGAATTGCTGACGACTCTGTTGCAATGGCGCGCCAAACATCTGAGAGATTCGATCGAGGTGCTGCTGGCAGGTGGGGTAGGAACTCAGCAAGAAGAAGAAGTCAGGCATCTGGTTGAGCGACTGTATGACGATCCATTGATTCGCAATATTAATCAAGAAGCGAAAGGTTTAGCCGGTAAAATTCGCAGCCTCACCCGTGTTCTCAATCAAAAAGGCACCTTTGGCACGGACCAGGCAACAGGCCCCTCTTATATTGCACCAGAAACCTTTGCGACCTCATTACTTGAACAAATCGGACTGGCTAGCTTATCTCGAAAATTAGTCGAAGTTAGACTAGAAAAATTTGCAACCCGCATTATTGGAATCTATGAGGGAGGGCAGCATTTGCATCAACCCGTCTGGATTCCACCCGACACCGATCAACGCCTGAAGAAAGAGCTATGGAGCAAAGGTCGAATTCGACTCATTGCTGAAAAAGTGAACTTCAGAGACGCCAGCGGCAATCAGGACTTGAGTCAGGATGCTAATTTTAAAACCTTAGTTGAAGAGTTTGATGATATTTTGTATGACTTTCAGACTCAAGAATCTAGTTTAGAGACGAGCGTTGCTCGCATGGGGGAGAGTTTTAGCAACTATATCAACATCTATTTGGCAGACCAACCCAATGATATGGATGCTGCTAAAACTATAAAAAAGGCATTCGGTAAAAGATTAGAAGCATTTAAGCTGGGCGTTTTTGGGGAGAAGAATGAACGGGCGATCGCCTCAGGTGGGTTGCGACCTTCATTGCTGGAAATTGCTGAACTATTAGATTTCACCAGCACAACTTATAAAGAAGTCCAAGATGCCTATCAAGCGTTACTAAAAAATGGTGAGATCCTGGATCAGGATATGGTGCCGTTGCTGGCCGATCAATTACTGAAAAAATACATACCAGTGGTGGAACAGCAGTTGATCGAGCAGTATCCTCAAGCGATCGCAGCAGAATTCAAAAATCGTTATCCAGAAGTGTTTGCTCAATTTGACCAAAAATGGAAAAGGATTTGTAAGAAAATTAATCCTTCTGGTTTCTCCACTCCGATCTCTCCAGCAGATCCAGCAGGAAATTCTTCCAGCTCATTGGATTTGGCCGATCGCCCAAGCGTCCCTCCATCCCGGCGGCCTCCCAGATTGTTGGATCGGTTGCGGCAGCGCCTGATTTACCAATGGCAGAAAATAAGAAGCGTTACGCCTGACGAACTTCAGCGAAAACGGCAAAAAATGATGTCGGATATGTTGAGTTGGACTACGGTTGAAGAATCGCGTGATTTGCTTAAAACCATTCTTTCCAGGCATACTTCTGAATTGGAAACGATCGCACCCTATCCAGCACCGATTGATATTACCGATTTAGGGATCCCTAGCAATCAACCAACGCCTGCCTTATTGCTGTTCGTCGATGGCACGTTGAACCGGTTGAATCGTGAAGACCGGAGTCTTTTGATTGACGAGATATTGAGTCGTTTAAGCGAGCAAAAAGGTTGGGATGAACTGACCGAAAAACAGCAGCGATCGCTTTACGCCAATTATCAAAACTATAGAACGATTAAACGAGTTTTGGATAAATTACCTCTTTCTGTCAAAGAAAGCTTTGCAATTTTAGCGAGACGTGCTCAAATGCGGGTCAGCAAAGCCGAGAGTGATGTTAATCGGTTTCGCGAAGAAGTAGCGGTCTGGTTCGATCGTTCGATGGCAAGAGCCTCAGGTGTATACAAGCGAAACACCAAAGGCGTGATTTTGTTGATCGGATTTTTCTTGGCGGTTTTGATTAATGTGGATACTGGGTTTATTGCCGATCGGCTGGCCAACGATGACAGCTTGAGGCAAACGGTGACCGAAAGAGCCGCTTCAGTGGTGCCTGCACCGGCAGCTCCAGGAGATCTAGCCGAGGTGAACCTGGAAAAGATTCGCAATCAGACGAGAGATGCGCTGGAAGAACTGGCTTTACCGATCGGCTTCAGTCCAGAAAATTTCAGTCAGCAGCTCGGTTGTCCTTCGCCCGCCAGTCAATCCCTGCCCGCTGATTGGGAAACTTTCTATCAGCAATGTTTAAGTTCAAAGCAGGAAGAACCTGCTCCGGCTGCGACTAATCCAGCAACTAATCCAGCAACCAATCCAGCAACTAAGGCGACCAGAGCCCCAACGGAATCAACTCCTCAGCCAAGAGGTCTTGCTGCGATCGGTGCCCTGTTCAGTAATATTCTGACCCTGATTATTCACTATCCCGATCGGTTGCTGCGAATTCTCTTGGGCTGGTTGCTGAGCGGTTTAGCAATTTCAATGGGTGCCCCTTTCTGGTTTGATCTCCTGGGCAAAATTGTCAATGTCCGCAACACGGGCAGTAAACCTGCATCGGTAGAAGAACCACCCATTGCCTCTACTCCATCGGGCAAGAGCAATCGGTAAGTGCTTCGGCCAGGACCGAGTATATCCGAGGATCCGCACAAACCCAAATATGGTTTACTATTCCCCTTTTTCTGCTTTAAGGGGGAGCCTACCCTTCTTTAGGTCTAGTCAGGAGCACGATCGATGTCCTGCCTTAGGTAGGTGTGCTCTTAGTGATGCGGTTGATAATCTAGGAGCATAAAAGCAGCGCTAGTGCATTTAATAGCTAATCGGACAGAACTTTCGAATTCGAGAACCTCTCAAAGAACGTAAACATCAACAAACGGAGCTGAACAGTCATGAATATTTTGGCTTGGATCGTATTAGGCTTGATTGCAGGTGCAATTGCGAAGGCAATTTATCCAGGGCATCAGGGTGGCAGCATTCTGGGTACCTTAATCCTGGGCGTCATCGGTGCTTTCGTAGGTGGTACATTGTATAACCTGTTGACTACCGGGACGTTGGCGCTTGGTGCGGCTGGACTGAGCATAGGCGGTATTGTGGTCGCAGTGTTGGGCGCGATCGTGGCATTGTTCATCTACTATGCTGCAACCCGTCGTAGCGCTCTGTAACCAAAGGAATCCATTCAATGGTGGGGATCTGGGTTAGCAGATAACTAGTGGCAGCAAATCGCCAGGAACTTCATCAGTTCAATGCAGAGCCTCTGTAAATTCAGGGGCTTTCGCCTGTCGTAGAGAAGGTTACTCTATAACAAGATAACAAGACTCAGCTAGAAGCGAATTCTGGGTTAAACTAGAGGCTAG
This sequence comes from Elainella saxicola E1, assembly GCA_002796835.1. Taxonomy (GTDB): domain Bacteria; phylum Cyanobacteriota; class Cyanobacteriia; order Elainellales; family Elainellaceae; genus Elainella; species Elainella saxicola. Next base: position 4,327 of record LUGL01000067.1, read on the forward strand.
CAATATAGCTGCGCCATCCACCCCATTCCGTAATTTCCTTTTGTTCCTGGCAAAGCAACGGTTCGCCTAACACTCCAAGAACAATATTGCCATCATTCAGTAAAACTTTGCCGATGCATAACCCCGGCGGTTCCTTTAAGAGGATTTCAGCGAGCCCTGAAGCAGGAACAGCCCAGATTTCCAGGGCGATCGATCGGCCCCCAAACTCAACTCGCATCATGGCCGGATGCCGATCTTGAATCGACCATAATCGATAGACTGGTGCGGTTGTGGCCTCCCGGATAAACTCAGCGCCCACTGCCTGCAAATTAGGATTGAGTTCCAGACCCCGCATCAACGTGCCATTTACTGCTAAGTCAATTCGTTGCTCAGACTCCATGCGTTACCCCTGCCACCGACCCCGCCTCTAATACCTGCAACACCGCTGTTGAGGCAGCAGTCCAGCCGACAATGCCGCCCTGGGCGCGAACCATTGCCAGAGTGGATTGCTTAAATTCGGGAAAATAACTTTCGGTGCAATCTTCGACAAGCAGACACTCATAGCCGCGATCGTTCGCTTCTCGCATGGTGGTTTGCACACATACTTCGGTCGTAACACCCGTGATCAACAGGTGGGTAATGCCGCGTTGTTGCAGTTCTGTCGCTAGTGGCGTTTGATAAAATGCACCCTTTCCAGGCTTGTGAATCACGATTTCACCGGGCAGTGGTTGCAGTTCCGGAATGATGTCGTTTCCTGGCTCTCCCTGCACCAAAATTCGTCCCATTGGACCCAAATCGCCGATTGTCAGCGAGCCTTTGCCGCGTTTCAGTTTGGCAGGTGGACAATCGGATAGATCGGGCTGGTGACATTCCAGAGTATGCACGATCGGCAGTTTCAATTTGCGAAAGGCGCTAATTAGCTGTTGTAGCGCAGGCACGATCGCCTGGAGTCGCTCCACATCATTGCCCAATGCTGCCCCAAACCCACCGGGTTCCAGGAAGTCGCGCTGCATATCAATGATCACAAGCGCCAAATGCTGCAAATCAGCAGGCAGCTCATATTCGTAGGGCAGGGCAGCAATGGTACTCATGGTGTTTCTTGTACTAATGTTCCAGTAAAGTTAATGACCTGCCATGGCATGGCTGATCGCTGAAAAATCGGCGCTGGCGATCGGACTTTCATAGAGAAACTGCCCGCTGCTAATCACAATAATCCGATCGCTCAATTCCAGCAACTCATCCAAATCTTCGCTGACGAGCAGCACGGCCACCCCTCGGTTGCGCGCTTCTACGATTTGAGCATGAATGAACTCAACTGCCGCAAAGTCCAGACCAAAACAAGGGTTGGCAGCGATCAGCAGGTTGATTTTTTCGCTAGAGAGTTCGCGGGCCAAAACAGTCCGCTGCACATTGCCGCCGGAAAGATTATGTACGGGGGTTTCGATTGACGGAGTCTTGACCGAGAATTGTTGCACCAATCCTTTAGCGGCCTGCCGAATCGCGTTCAAAATCAGCCAGATGCCTTTAGCCTGCGGCGGCTGATCGAAGGTGCGCAAGGCCATATTTTCGGCCACGCTCATTTGGGGAATGCAGGCATTCTTTAGCGGCTCCTCTGGCAAGGAAAAGACGCGATGCTTAAACATTTCTTTGCGGGTGGCCAGGTAGCGTTCGCCGTTAATTTTGATCTGGCCAGATGTGGAAGGACGCTGTCCGGCCAACACTTCCACCAGCTCTTTTTGTCCATTGCCCGAAACGCCTGCGATCCCAACAATTTCGCCGCTGTTGACGGTCAAGCTAACATTATTGACGGCAACCAGGCCGTTATCTTTGTTGGCAGACAAATCGTGAACTTCCAGAACCGGGGTCACATCCTCTTGGGTGACCTTATCCACCACTTTTAGCTCGCGTCGTTCTCCCATCATCATCTCAGCCATGTCGGCCACAGAGAGATCTTGGACCAAGCCATGTCCCACCAGTTGCCCCTTCCGCAACACCGTCACCTCTTCGGCAAATTGGGTGACTTCTCGAAACTTGTGGGTGATGATCAGCACACTTAAATCGCCTGCCTTCACCTGCTGCTGTAGCAATGACAAAATTTCATCGGCTTCATCCGGCGTCAAGACTGAGGTTGGCTCATCCAAAATCAGAATCTTGCTCTCCAAATACAGCTGTTTCAAAATTTCCAGCTTTTGTTTTTGTCCTGCTGCAAGTTGGGCGATCGGCACATCTAACGGCACCTGAAAGGGAGAAGACTGCATAAAGTCGTCCAGCCGCTCCCGCTCTTTGGCCCAATTGATTAAAAACTGCGATCCATCAAATCGAGATAGCACCAAATTTTCGGCTACCGTCATGGCAGGCACGGAAGTGAAATGCTGATAAACCATGCCGATTCCATGATGGTGGGCATCTCTGGGACTGGCGATCGTACAGGGTGTGCCATCAATCTCGATTTCACCGTGATCAGGACTGTAGAAGCCCATAATGCACTTCACCAGAGTGCTTTTTCCGGCCCCATTCTCTCCTAGCAAGGCATGAAAAGTGCCTGGTTTCAAATGCAGCGACACCTGATCGAGGGCTACTAAACTGCCAAAGCGTTTGGTCATGCCCTTTACTTCCAATTCAGGCGGGCGTCTTACTGCGGTTGCTGTGGGTGCTGCGGTTGTGGTTGTCATGATGAGGTTAGAGGGGTGAGGTTAGAGTATAGAACAGATCAAATGAGCACGGACTGGTTCGGGGATTAGAGAATTCAGCGATATCAATCTGGATTCATTCTGGATTCATTCTGGATACATTAATGTTCAAAGCTGTTCAAATTGTTGCGATGACTTCAAGCAAAGCCGCAGAGTCAGCAACAGCTCCAAACACACCTCCTTGCATCTGGATCATTTTTAAGGCAGCCAGGTGATTTCCATAGTCGGTTGCGCCTGTACAGTCAGACAGTAAAAGACATTCATAGCCGCGATCGTTCGCGTCCCGCATGGTGGTATGTACGCAAACATCTGTGGTGATGCCGGTGAGAATGATGTTTTGAATGCCGTGTCGTTTCAGCAGCAAATCCAGATCGGTGGCATAGAAAGATCCTTTGCCCGGTTTGTCGATGATCGGTTCTCCCGGTAGCGGAGCCAATTCCGGAATAATTTCCCAGCCCGGTTCACCCCGCACCAAGATTTTGCCGCAAGGCCCCGGATCGCCAATCCCTGCTCCAATTCGGCGCGATCGCCATTGTTTGTTTTCCGGCAGATCGGCTAAATCGGGGCGGTGGCCTTCGCGGGTATGCATGATGTGGAAACCCTTCGATCGCATCACGGCCAGCAGCTTTTGCAGGGGTTCGATCGGGGCACGGGTAAGCGACAGGTCATATCCCATCGCATCCACATAGCCGCCTTTGCCGCAAAAATCGGTCTGCATGTCGATAATCAACAGCACTGTATTTTCAGGCCGCAGGTCGCCATTGTAAGGATAGGGATAGGGTTCTGCTGTAATGAATCGTCCCACCGATCGACACTCCGTTGATTTCAGCTTGAACTTGGGATGGGCTGCTAGGGCGAAACGCGGGTTGGCAGTTCCTCCGGTTGATAGAGGCGAGTTGGGGCCGCAAAACCACAGGAAGTCCCGTCAGTGTGAACGACTTCATCTTCCCAGGGCAGCCGATAATTGCCGTTCACCAGATCCTTCATGTAGGTGTAGGGACAATCTTGTGCGCCTCCTTTCACGGCTACATAGCCACGATGCCCAAACTGGTAGATGTTATTTTCCACACTCCAATATTTACGCGCTTCCCGCACCAGATCGGGCCGCAATTCAGCCGTGATGATTTCATCGGGCCGGTGGCTACCCATCACCAGTGGCGTGCCATCAAAATTGACGAACATGCCTTCACCCATCGAATCAAACGAGCCATCCGTGCCGCACATGCAGACCGAAGCGGTGTAGATCAAATTACAAAATGCATTAGCCTGATTGGTGATTTGCCAGGTATGACGGATCGGAGCCGTGTAGCCTGCGGTGCGAATCATGATCTCAGCTCCCTTATAGGCACATTCTCGCGCCATTTCTGGGAACATACCGTCATGACAGATGATTAGAGCGATCGTACTGCCATTCGGACCTTCGCATACGGGAATGCCCAAATTTCCGGGCTCCCAAGGTTCAACCGGTACCCAGGGATGCAGCTTACGGTAATAGAGTTTCAGCTCTCCTTTGTCGTCGATAATGATGCCACTGTTATAAGGATTGCCATGGGGATTATATTCCATGATGGAGAAGCAGCCCCAGATTTGATGATCGCGGCAGGCTTGCTGGAAGGCGGTCACTTCAGGGCCATCTAAGCGACACATGATCTCAGGATTGGTATCCATGGAGAGGCCATGCAGCGAATATTCTGGGAACACCACCAGATCCATCGTGGACATATTGCGGCGGGCTTTGCCAACCATGTCACAAATTCGCTGCGTTTGAGCGGCCAGGTCATCTGGCGTGACCACATTGGGCAACTGGAGTTGAACCAAACCAAGTACTACACCATTGGGTGATTTGTTTAAACCTCCGAGTCCACTCATCCTCTACTCTCCATGCAGTTACTCACAAAATTTTTGAATTGATTTCAATCTACTCAAGAACAGAAACTGAATAAAACAGAATTTCTTGTGGGGTGGACATCTTGTCCGCCCGGACAGTTCAAGAAACCAATCCTATATTTTCAATCCACAATCCTAAGCATCTTCTTGCCCAAGTGCCCCTGGTGCTCCTGTGAGCGTGCGTTGGGGAGAACAGGTCAGAATCATAATCACCAGCGTCAGGATATAGGGGGCTGCATTAAACAGGTAGTAACCCTCTTTGATGCCGACTGATTGCAGCGCTGGTCCCAATGCTTGAGCGCCACCAAACAGCAAGGAAGCCAAAAGACATTGCAGGGGATTCCACCGGGCAAAAATCACCAGCGCCACCGCCATCAAGCCCTGTCCACTGGAAATCCGCTCGGTCCAAACGCCGGGATAATAAAGCGACAGAGAGGCTCCGCCAATTCCGGCTAAAAAGCTGCCTGCCATGACGCTGAGCATCCGCACTTTAAACGGGGAAATCCCCATGGCCCTCGCTGCTGCAGGACTGTCTCCCACCGCACGGATATAGAGGCCCCAGCGAGTTGAGCTAAAGAACCAGTGCAGGAACGGTGCCAGCAACGCCCCAAGAATAAACAAGGGGCTAATTTTCAGGGCTGCTTCGACTGCCGGATTCTGACTCCAGCCTGCGAGATCGATCGTCGGCAATTGAGGCGCAGTTGGCTTAATGAACGGCTTGCCAAAGAAGAAAGCAAGACCGCTGCCAAAAATAATCATGGCAATGCCCACGGCGACATCATTGACGCGCGGCTGCTGAGAAAGCCAGCCATGAATTGCTCCTAATGCGAGACCAGAAATTCCAGCCACTAACACCCCTAACCAGGGCGATCCAGTGAGATAGGAAATGGCGTAAGCGCTCATGGCTCCCATCAGCAGCGTGCCTTCTAGACCAAGGTTAATTTTGCCGCTCTTTTCCGTCAGGCATTCCCCTAAACTGACAAACAGGAATGGAGTGCCGCCACGCATCGTACCCGCCAAAATGGCTAACAATACTCCCCACCATCCCAGGGCAGATTCTGCTGGACTACTCATGATTTAGCTCCCTTGTGCGGTGACTGAGGTTGGTATAGCAGGCTGAGGCGCTGGTGGTAGGCGATCGGGCTTTTCCTTAAAGAAGGGCAGACGACCATAAAGTGAATCACTGTACAGCACGACCAAAAAGATGATGCCTTCGAACACCAGCACTGTGGCATCGGGCAAACCATGCGATCGCTGCAAAATGCCGCCGCTGGCTAGAATCCCCCCAACCAAGAGCGACACTAGAATAGCTGCTAAAGGATTTTGGCGAGCCGCAAAAGCGACCAGAATTCCCCCATAGCCGTAGCCCACATTCAGCGATTCGTTGGCAGCTCCCTGTACGGCGGCAATCTCCACCATGCCTGCTAAGCCAGCGCAAGAGCCCGCTAAGAAACAGATGGTCAGGGTGAGTTTGCCGACTGGCAGACCAGCTAAACGAGCTGCTCGCATGTTGCCTCCCGCAGCCCGGGTGGAAAAGCCAAAGGTCGTACGCTGAATCAGAAAATAGGCAATGACGCAGGCGATCAGTCCATAAACCAGGCCCCAGTGGACTCGCGTACCAGGAATGTCACCCAACATGTTGATCTCAGCCAGCGGCGCAGTAGAAGGTTTGTTGAGTGAGTTCGGATCGCGCATTGGGCCACCGACCAAATGGTTCAAGATGGCGATCGCAATATAGTTCAGCAACAGACTGCTGATGGTTTCATTTACAGCGCGATAATGCCGCAATGCCCCGACAATGGCGATCCAGATGCCGCCCGCTCCCATGCCAGCCAATGCCATGAAGGATTGCACCCAGAAAGAGGGGACTGCAGTTCCGAGCGCTAAGCCCATCGACACGGCAGCCAATCCACCCATCACGAGTGCGCCCTCATTGCCGATAATCACCAGCCCCAGGCGTGCAGGCAGCAATGTACATAAAGAGGACAGCATCAACGGAGCCGCCCGAATCAGCGTGTTTTGAAAGGTGTTCCAGCTACCAAAGGCCGCTTTCCAAATTGAGGCATAAACAGCAAAGGGATTTGCGCCGACAAAGCTGCAAAAGAGGCCAAACAGCAGCAACCCAAACAGAATTGCGGCGATCGGAATGCAGATCGATTCAAGCGTTTTGCGAAGTGCCATATCAAAGGGGTGAGAAGAGGAAAAGGAATCAGACAGAACCAAAGAAAAACTAGCTGCCGATCGAACCAATCACTCCTTCCACGAGGTAATTCATCTCCTCCAGCTTCGGATCTTGTTGCTTCAGCGAGGTGCCAGCGGGGATGACGACATTTCCCTTGTTGTCTTTAATTTCTCCGGTATAAATCACCATGCTGCCGTCCATGAATTTGGCTTTTGCAGCTTCTGCGGCTTTCTTGGTGTCTGAGCTGACGGCAGGTCCATAATCCGACACTTTACAGAAGCCATCCTTGAGGCCACCGCGCAGCAGGTGAGGAATGTCACCACTCATCAGGGTTTTACCCGATTTAATGTCGGTCAGCAGTTTCGTGTAGATATTGGCCCAGTCCCATTCAGCCCCGGTCAGGTAGCCTTTGGGAGCCAAAGCAGACTGGTTGGCGTGATAGCCCGAGCAGAAAATCCCGCGTTTCTCGGCGGTTTCCATCACCACTTTAGGACTGTCCACATGGCAGGTCAGCACATCGACATCCTGGTCAGCCATGCTGTTAGCCGCTTCTGCTTCCTTCAAGGGCAATGACCAATCTCCAGTAAAGATCACCTGGGTTGTGACGTCGGGGTTAACGCTCTTGGCACCAAGGGTAAAGCTATTAATGTTGCGTAATACTTGCGGAATCGGTTTAGCTGCAACGAAGCCAAGTTTGCCTGTTTTTGAAGTAGAACCCGCGACGATACCAGCGATGTATTGGGCTTCGTCGATATAGCCAAAATAGCTGCCGACGTTTTTCGGGTGAGTACCTTCTTTGTAGAGACCACCACAGTGGAAAAACTGCACATCTGGGTACTCCTGGGCCATTTTGAGAATGTGGGGATCAAAATAGCCGAACGAGGTGGGAAAGAGCACCTTTGCTCCGTCAATGTCGATCATGCTGCGCATGGATTCAGTGACTGCTGTCGTTTCCGGCACGCTGGCTTCTTCTACCAATTTCACCCAGGTCAGTGCTTTTGTTAAACCAGCCGCCCCTTCTGCATGGGCCTGATTATATCCATAGTCATCTTTCGGTCCGACGTAGATGAAGCCAACGGTCATCTGCTCGCCATCCCCTGACCCAGCATTTGCCCCTGCATCAGCCTGTCCTGAGGTGCTTGCGGTGCAGCCCGTTCCAAATTTGGTCGTCACCCCAAAGGCCGTAGCAGCTAACAGCCCTCGAACAATTTGCCGACGAGATAGATGAAACAGTTTCTCTTGACTCACTGGTTGACTCCTAGTAACAAAACACAAGCAACAGGCACAGTATGAGAAGCGTATTAATCGCTACTGTCAACTCGCCCAACGGTGAAGCAGGGCTGGCAGGGATAGACTGATGTTGCTCTCCCCTAATCGGGAGTTGTAACTGTACTTATCCACCAACTACCTAACCAAAAACGGTAGTGAAGGCTACATTTGTCCAAACAGTTTGACGAGAATCCGATAGAAATTTAACTTTTATGCCACATAACTCTTGATAAAAAGTCTCAATTCAACACAGATGCTTTGACGCTGATGGCGACTCAATGGCAGTTCACAATTAGTTCACAATTAAAAGAGGTTGCCAGTCGTTTTTAATCAGGTCTTTCATTGAAAGTCAGAGGCTTTAAAAGTGTGATTCGCAGGTTGCCCCTTCAGCGATCGATCTGGGTGGTTTACGGTTGGGCGATTTACGGTTTGATCAAGTCACTTTCAGGCGATCGTCAGTTTTTCGATCGGATTATGCCTAATCCTGGGGAACGAAAAGTCAATAAAAGCAGGATCTTTTGTGGGGTAGACATTTTGTCCGCCCAGACAGCTCAAGAAACCCATGCCCCATGATTGAATCTACAACCCCTGGTTTGTATCAATACTCAGCGAGCTAACAGAAAGGGGTGAAAGACGAACTAATTGTGAGTGTCGAAGTCAAAATGGGAATGATAAAAGTTTTGACAGAAATAATTCCAGATGCAGAATTTTGTCGACGCCAATATCAACAGCTAAATCAACAGTATGGTGAATAGATCGCTTGATAGAAAGCGATTCTTCTCAGTAATTTCAACGATCTTTTACGTTTTTGCAACAAATAACAGGTCTTAAGAACAGGGCTTACCACACTGGAAGCGGCTTTCAGTAAGGGCTGGAGAGGATTTCAAGCATTCCTTTCTTGATCGAAGACTGTACTAATGTCCGGATAGCAGATGGCTGTCCTGAAGAATGGTTCTAGAGATCGATGGGTGGGCTAGTTCGTGACTCTAGAGGCATTAGCAAAATTGAGTGCAAAATGCTCATCTGCGGTCACTGTAAAAAAATATTTCTGACATTCCGTTATCCACAAGACTAAGGGGTTCCCAACTTCAGGTGTTGCAAATATTCCCTATGAGACAAACCCACTTGCATCAGCAATCGCTCTACGCCAATCGTCCTCTCTCGCTTCTCCAATTTAGGTTGATAACATTGGCGGTAATGGTCATCTACTACAGTGCTGCGAAACTCAGTAGCTTGGTGGCACTGCCTATGCCACCCGGCAATGTATCCGCAGTTTGGCTGCCTGCGTCGATCGCATGGGCTGCAATCTTCACGATTGGTTATCGAGCCTGGTGGGGGATTGGCTTGGCTGATGCCCTGTTTGGTTTACAGGGTTTGGCGAACAGTGCAGATTTAACTATCCCGGCAGTTCTTGCCAGTCTATCCAGCTCAGCAGGGAATACCTTAGAAGCAGTGGTTGCAGTGTTTTTAGTTCGGCGATGGAGCCAGAGTGGTTATCCGTTCGATCGGGCCAGGGATGTCTTCCAATTTTTGCTGATTGTTTTGCTGTGTCCCGCAGTGAACGCAGCCTGGGGCGTGAGTAGCTTCTGTTTGAGTGGTTTATCCGATTGGGCAGATTTTGCAACGCTGTGGCACACTTGGTGGACGGGAAATGCTGTGAGTGTCCTCGCTTTTCTGCCGCTGCTGTTGAGCTGGAAACGCGAGACCTTCCGGACGCTACAGCCAAAGCAAGTGGTGGAAGGCGCTTTTGTTTTAGGGGTTGTGCTGAGCATTAGCAAAGTCGCCTTTAGCTGGGGCTATCCGATCGAATATTTACTGATTTCCTGTTTGGTTTGGGCTGCCTTTCGTCTGGGTAAACCGATGGCGACCTTAGGAATCGCGATCGTTTCCTGCCTCGTGCTTTGGGCAACGGTGCATAATCGAGGTATCTTTGCGCGTCCCTCGCTGAATGAATCCCTCTTACTCGTGCAGGCATTTGTAGGAGTGGTCTCAGTTACAACCCTGGTAGTTACCGCGATTTTGCAGGAACGGCAGCAATCTCAGCGCAAGTTGAGAGAAAGTGACAATCACTATCGTTCAGTGGTGAATCAACTCAAAGAGGTGGTTTTCCAAACGGATACTAATGGGTGTTGGACATTTCTCAATCCAGCCTGGACGGAAATTACAGGGTTTACGATCGAAGAAACGGTAGGCACTTCCGTGCTGGACTATATTTATCCTGGCGATCGCCAGCTAGATTTAGAGAAGTTTCAGCCCTTATTTAAACAGAAAAAGGAATATTGTCGGCACGAAATTCGCTATATTACCAAGGATAATTCTTTCCGCTGGCTCGAAGTTTTTGCCTGCCTTACGCTCGACCCCAATGGCAAAATTTTAGGAACCTCTGGCACCCTCACCGATATTACAGAACGCAAGCAGGCCCAAATGGCGCTCATCGAAAGTCAGAAACGGCTTCAGCTGGCGTTGACCTGTGCTTGTATGGGCACATGGGAATGGAATATGGTGACGAATATTGAAACTTGGTCGGCAGAAACAAGCGCTCTGTTCGGATTGGCCCCTGGCACCTTCCCTGGCACTTACGAAGCATTCCTGGAGATTATCCATCCAGAAGACCGGGCTGCCATAACTCAGGCCCAAACCACTTCTCTAGATAATGGTGGTCAATATCGCTCTGAATATCGGGTCCGCCGTTCCGGTGGAGGCTTCCGCTGGTTATGCAGCGTGGGTAATTATTTATATGACAGTGAAGGTCAAGCAAATCGCCTCGTTGGCATTACGATGGATGTAACAGAGCGTAAACAGGCAGAAGCGGCGCTGCAAGAAAGTGAACGACGGTTTCGGACACTGGCTAGTTTTGCGCCTGTCGGCATCTTTCTCTCCAATGCCCAAGGGCAGTTCACCTATGTGAACGATCGGTGGTGTGAACTGACGCGGCTCATCCCCGAACAAGCTTGTGCAGATAATTGGCTGAAGGCTTTGCATCCAGAAGACCGTGAACGAGTTGCGGTGGCATGGAGCAATGCAGCTCAATTAGAGCAGGAATTTGCCTTGGAATACCGCTTTTTGCGTCCCGATGGTTCCGAAGTATGGGTGTTCGGGCAGGCGTCTCCAATGCGCGATCAGGCAGGAGCAATCACTGGTTTTATTGGCACAATTAATGACATTACCGATCAAAAACAAGCTGAAAAAGCGCTCCAGCAAAGTAATCAACTCCTACATGCAGTCAGCGATATTCAGTCCCAATTCATTGCAGATGTCGAACCTCGCATGTTGTTCGATGCCTTACTGGATAATTTGCTGGAGCTGACTCAAAGCGCCTATGGTTTTACCAGTGAAATTCTCTATGCTGCCGATGGAACGACTTCCGTGGAAGCAGCTCATATGAAAATGCGAGGCAGACCCTACCTCAAAACCTATTCTGTTACGAATATTGCCTGGAATGAGGAAACCTGTGCCCTTTATGCAGAACAATCGCCTAAAGGGATGGAGTTCCATAATCTTCAAACCCTGTTTGGGGCAGTAATCATGACGGGTAAACCGGTCATTTCTAACTCACCTGCTACCGATCCCCGCCGAGGTGGCCTACCCGAAGGACATCCCCCGCTCAATGCATTTTTAGGTCTACCACTCTATCAAAATAATGTGTTGATTGGCATGGTTGCGGTCGCTAACCGATCGGGCGGATATGATGAAGCGTTAGTGGAACATCTGCAGCCTTTCTTGGCCACTTGCGCGAATATTATGGCAGCATATCGTAACGATCGCCGTCGGCAACAGGTAGAAGCGGCGCTGCAACAGCAATTACAACAAACTTTGTTACTGAAGCAAATCACTGAAGAGATTCGTCAAAGTCTGAACAGTAAACAAATTTTTGAAACGGCTTCACTTCAGATTGGTCATGCGTTTCGAGTGAATCGCTGTTGCATTCGCACTTATATTACGGAACCATTACCTTTAATGCCTGTAGTTGCTGAATATTTGGAACCGGGGTATCACTCGATCGCCCATTTGCCTATTCCCATGGTGAAGAATCCCTATACAAAGCGACTGTTAAACCAGGATCCAGCGATCGCTATGCCGAACGTGCAAACCGATCCACTGCTGGCAAAACTTCAGTCTCTGATTGAGCAAATGGAACTGAAGTCGATGCTCTCTGTGCGCACTTCCTATCAGGGGGAGCCGAATGGGGTGATTATGCTGCATCAATGCGATCAATATCGAGAATGGACAGTTGATGAAATTGAGTTATTAGAAGCAATCGCAGCACAGCTTGGGATCGCAATCAACCAGGCCCGTCTTTTAGAACAGGAAACGCGACAGCATGAAGAATTAACGGTGAAAAATTTTGCGTTAGAACAGGCAAAACGATCGGCTGAAACGGCGAATCGGGCCAAGGGTGAATTTCTGGCGATGATGAGTCACGAGATTCGTACACCGCTCAATGCAGTAATTGGTATGACCGGTTTGTTATTTGACACTGGACTCACCACTCAACAGCAAGATTTTGTAGAAACAATTCGCACCAGCGGCGATGCTTTGCTTGCAGTTATTAATGACATTCTGGATTTCTCCAAAATTGAATCTGGCAAGCTTGATCTGGAGGCACAGCCCTTTAATTTGAGAACTTGTGTGGAAGGGGCGATCGATCTAGTTGTACCAAGAGCAAACGAAAAAGGAATTGAGTTGATTTATCTGATTGAATCTCAAGTTCCTGCTTGGATTATTGGGGATGTAACACGATTGCGACAAGTGTTAGTCAATTTGTTGAACAATGCCGTGAAGTTTACAGCGACAGGAGAAGTGGTTTTAAATGTGGGCTTGTGCGAGCTGCTTGCGGAACAAACGGGTGAATCTCCGGATAATTCAAGATCTCAAGAGACTTGCACCCTAAAATTTGCTGTTAAAGATACGGGAATTGGAATTCCGCCTGATCGACTCGATCGCCTGTTTAAACCCTTTAGTCAAGTGGATGCTTCGACAACGCGACATTATGGTGGCACAGGGTTGGGATTAGCAATTAGCAAACGACTCTGTGAGTTGATGGGTGGAACGCTGTGGGTTGAAAGTAATGGCAAAATTGCTGGCAGTCCACCTCCAGAGCTGCAAAGCTTTGCTGACCTAGAAGAACCAACCCTATCGCATCAATTGTTGGATGATCCGATTGTTAATACCGCATCTTCTGGATCAACTTTCTATTTCACCATTACTGCGACTGAAGTTGATGATGACTTAGAACGGATTGAGTCTCATTACCAACCTGCTGAGCTGGCAGGGAAACGCGTGCTGATCGTGGATGATAATGCCACAAATCGCAAAATTTTAACGTTGCAAACTGAATCCTGGGGAATGGTGTCGCAGGCGGCTTCGTCAGGAGTTGATGCACTTCAATTGCTTCAACAGCTGCCTAATTTTGACTTGGCGATTCTGGATATGCAGATGCCTGATATGGATGGGGTAATGTTGGCTGCCCAAATTCATAATCAATCAAGCTATCGAACGTTACCGTTGGTGATGTTGACTTCCATTGATCAAATCAACGCTTGCCCATCCGATCAATATGACTTTGCAATTTGTCTAACAAAACCTGCAAAACAGGCTCAACTCCATGCTTCGATCGCCCAAGTCCTACAAGGGTTACCCAATCGAATTACCACCTGTCGATTGCGGAGCGCAGCAGAAGATATGCGTTTAGCTGAAAAGCATCCTTTGCGAATTCTGTTGGCTGAGGATTCTTTTATTAACCAGAAAGTAGCGTTGTTAATGCTGCAAAAAATGGGTTATCGAGCAGATGTGGCTGGCAACGGTTTAGAAGTGCTGCAAGCGCTGCATCGTCAGCCCTATGACTTAGTTTTAATGGATGTGCAAATGCCGGAAATGGACGGGTTAGAGGCGACTCGCCATATTCGCTATGCCGGAACAGCAAAACCTGGAAAGACGAAAACAATCAACAAGTCTTATCTGGAGTTGCATGAACAGAGTGATCAATCTAATCCAGCTTTCCAGCAACCTTGGATTATTGCCATGACTGCTAATGCGATGCGGGGCGATCGAAAAGCCTGTTTAGAAGCTGGCATGGATGATTATGTCAGCAAGCCGATCCGTTTTGAAGAATTGGTAGAAGCCATTCGCCGCTGCCCGCTCTCTGCTGCCAATCATTCATCTCAGTCTGAAGCAATCCAGCCAGAAATAGTCATCCCAGCAGTAAACCTAGAAACAACCCTAGAAACAACCATGCCAGAAATCACGATACAGAAGGAAGACAATCTTACTGCAGTTCAGGCAACTTGTGATGATGCCGAAGATGATGCAAACTCTCATGCAGGCAGGGATGCTGAACAGAATGACGATGCTGAGGCTGCGCTTGATCCAGAAGTTTTGCAGAATCTACAAGAGGTGTTAGGAGAAGATGCTCCGGCGATGATCGCTCAGCTCATTGAGTTTTACTTGGATGATGCTCCCAATTTTTTAGCGTCTATCCAGACGGCGATCGCTCAATCCAATGCAACCGCTTTGGAACATGCAGCCCACACGTTCAAATCCAACAGCGCTTCTTTAGGGGCAATGGCGCTGGCTCAATGCTGCCGCGACTTGGAAATCATGGCTCATGCCGGGGATATCAGCCAAGCTGCTGAACAATTGCCAATGTTGGAGGCTCACTATCAAAAAGTCATCCTGGCCTTCAAATCCAGATAGGCGTGGCATTGTGAGACCTGACTCAGGCAGAATATGTCAATCCCTGCTCAGCAAATTTACCGAATTCTTGCTATTACTTCACCACAAATTAGCCATACTGCCAGATAAACGCGATAGTCTGAAAGGCAGGTTCCATTAGAACCTAAATAGAGGGGCAGACAGGTGTGGGGGCTAATCATCTGTCTGTCTCTTTCCCTCTGGCAATAACTTCACAGATAACTTGCTTGATTTCGGATGCTTTATTTTGAATGGTGGTCTGGCGAGAGCCAGTCTTCTAGCCATCGATCGAGTTGCTTGCGCCAATGATGATCCTGCAGCAGATCGGTTGTTTCTTCTGCCACATCTTCCATGGTGGGGCTAATCACCTGCACGAGCGGGTCTCCGATCACCTTGACCACCAGACCACTGATTACTGCAATCATTAACAGTCCGAACCACCCTAGTTGTTTGCCTGTATTGGGTTCCATAGCGTGGGGAAAAAGCAGAACAACGCTGACGATCGGCAATAGTAACATAGGGAATTTGATTGGCAACGGGCGATCGCAGCCATTTGCAGAACTGGCATGATAGGATGCCGTTGATCCGATTTCTGGCGAGCATCATGGCTGCAACGTTAAAAGATTTTCTGGAAGCTTGTGAATCCCTTGGTCTGCTGCGCATTATTGTTACCAGCAGTGCAGCAGTGCTTGAGGTGCGTGGCAACATCACGAAATTGTTTTATGCCGAATTGCCCAAAGGCAAATATGCCAACATGCACCAGGAAGATTATGAATTTCACCTCAATATGGACAAAATTACCCAGGTGAAATTTGAGGTGGGAGAAGCAAAACGAGGGAATTTCCCCACTTATGCCATTCGCTTTTTGGATGAGCAGTCCGAATCTGCACTGAGCCTGTTCTTGCAGTGGGGTAAACCAGGTGAATATGCACCGGGTCAGGTGGAAGCTTGGCAAGCGCTGCGGGAGCAATATGGTGAAGTCTGGCAACCTGCGCCCGTTGAAGCGATCTAGGATATTGATCTAGAGCTGCAATTTAGGGCAAGGCAAAGGGCAAGGCACAATGAAGTGGAAATGGCGGTTAGTTTGGTTCAGCCTATTGGTTCTGCTGTGGCTGTTTTGCAGTGGCATTGCCGCCGCCACCCCTTTGCTCGATCGCCTAACAGACTATCCCAATTGGCAAGGGAAACCAGCGCTGCAACCCGTACAAACAGAGGATTTAGTTTATCCAGACTGGTTCGCAGGGGATTGGTTAGTGACCACTACACTGGTTGATCTGCAAGCTCCGCTGGGTCCTCAGGTTGTCACACCCGGTTTTGAAGCCAATCGTCAATTTCTCGATCGCCCCATTTCATTTCAAGTCCGGTTTGTGGCAGCTCAGCCTTCTGGCCGCTGGTGGAGTCGCTTGAGCCGTCCGGAACCGCAATTGGTTTCCGATCGCGCCTATAACGGGCAGCAATTAGCAAAAGCCTATTTGGGTGATCGATCGGTCTTGGCAGTCAAAGTCGATCCGAAAAATCCGAATCGACAAATTACCTTGTTGCGGGGGGACAAGCAGTTAGTGTCTACCGTAGTGGCAAGGGCCACGGAAATACCGACTGCCGGTGAATTCGCAACTAGCGAGTTTTTCAAACAAGAGTTTCGGGGCACTCCCCAGCTCTATTTCAATGAAGTCGAGAACACAACGGTTTACTCTAAACAGAAGCAGGGCGTGAATTCGTTGGAGCCCGAAATTATGGCCGATCAAATTACGGCGATTTACCTTTCCCCTCAAGATGCAGATTACTTTAAAACGCTAGTCAGCGAAAATCCCTTATCGCCTCCACGTCCAGTTGCCCTCTATCGCTATCGCATGGAGTTTCGCGGTTGTAAACGGGTAAGCTGCGATTTCAACGCTTCGATTGAGGGTTGATTTCCGCCATACCGCCACTGGACATAGGCTTGGGAAATTTGATTGATCGCTTCTGCTTGATGGTCCTGGCAGTGCAGGTGACAATAAGCCGCAAATTCTAGAGGCGTTTGGGCCGCTGTTTTGGGTAAACCCTGCTGAGCTAATTTTTGCAACATCTGTTGATAGAGCGCTTCCATGGGAGGCAGTTTCGCCAACCATCGACGATAGCGCCAAACTTGCCAGCGGTCCCAACCGAGCCAGAGCAGAAAGCCCAAGCCGATCAGCAATCCTGTACCGATCAGAATGCCAAACCATCCCTGAGAAAATAGCGCAATCAGCATGCCCAGCAGCCCGCTCATTCCTGCGGCAATCTTTTCAAACAGCAGATTGATGAAGCCAGTCATCGGAGACGGCAGCCAGCCCGCTACCCAATGCCAAAATTGCTGGAGCACCCCGAAGGTATTGAACTCTTCGATCGAGGGAGGTAGCACTTCATGGCCGGGAATCGGGTCGAAGCCAAACCAGCCAAACTTGTGGAAATAAACTTCCGTCATGGCATAGGCATCGACGTTGCGGACCACATAAAAGCCAGTCAGCGGATTAAATTGTCCTGTCCTAAATCCCATGGCTAGGCGGGCCGGAATGCCGATCGATCGCAACATCACGGTCAGGGTGGTCGAAAAGTGATCGGGATAGCCCCCTTTATATCGAGTCAGAAATGCAGTCGCCAAATCTTCGTCAGCCGCAAAGAAAGGCAGATCAAGCTGAATGTGATAATTTTGCTTCAAATATTGGGCCAGATACAGCGCTTTTTCATAAGGGGTCGTGAGCGGATTCGGTGCCTTTGCCAGAATGGCCTCGGTTTGCTGCCGCATGGGCGTGGCGATCGCTTCAGGCAGTTGCAGATAAATCTTTTGGATGGCAGTCGGGGGTGTTGCCGGAGCTTGATTCAGGCGTGTGCGGTTGCGATAGGGCACTTCTGAAACAACGGTGTAGGTTAAGCCTTCAGAGAGAGGTACGGGCGATCGCAATCCCCCTTCCTCATCCATGCCGATTTGCGTGGTTGGAAAGTAGAGTTCCTTTGGCTCGTATAAAACCGGGATCAGATTGGAAAAGTCCGACACCATCGTATAGGTCTGGATCACCTCACGGGTCCGGTTAAGCGTAATCGACCAGGGTAAGTTGAAGCGAAAAGACCATTCAGGCCGCTCATATTTTTTCACCTCGGCTTCGCTGTTGCGCGAAATTTCCCAGCCTTGGCCGGTGTAGCGATCGAGCGCTAAAACTCGCCAGAATCCCGGTGATTGCGATCGCACTCGCATAACGGTTCGGGGTCGCATGCTGCCCCGCAGGTTCTGATTAATTTTGCTGTTAAAGCCGTAGTAAAAGTCTTTGTTGGCTTCACCGGGTCCGGTCGTCGGATTAAGCCCTTCGTTATCCGAATTGCTGCCTGGACCGCCTTGCCCTTCGCGCACATAGCCCGGATTAATAATCGTGCTGCGATTGAAGGATTGCTGCAGCTGAATCGGCGCACTGACGGGAAACGATCGCAACTGATAGCCTGGGAAGCGGGGCAGCAGCAAAAAAATCGCCAGTCCTAAACCCAGAATCACGGCTAAAAATCGACTCAGCCTTTTGGGCGCAAGATCAAGGCCAATGCTGCGAAAGGTTTGGACGCCCAGCCCCAAGCGCGATCGATAGTCCAGCACCAGGACAGGAATGGCTATCGCCAGAAACAGCAACAAGAGCGGTGCAAAGGTGAGGGTCTGACTCAGCGTGGCGGCAACACCCAATAAAATCAAGCCAATCACTGCCGAATAACCCAGGTCTTTGCGGCGCGGCAGGTCAAAGCTGTGAAACACCTGGAGATGAATCAGCAGGGTGGCTAAGGCTAATCGAGTGTCGTTGCGTTCTCCCCAAAGCCGCGCAAAAAAAACGCCTAATGCAATCAGCATGGCGATCGCAATACAAAACTTGACTGGAATGTTACGCTTACGGCGCTGACGCCAACTCCAGGTTGCTCCTAAGGCACTCGCGGGGATTGCCCAAAAACTGATGCCTAAGGAACCTGTACTGTCGGCAGCCGCAAAATCTGTCGCCAGAATTCCAACGGTTACCAGGGCTTGTACCAGGATGCGTAATGGTAGCGATTCTTCTGGTTCTGGTTGCGGCTGCTGAGCAAGATACTGGCGAAACTTGTGAAACCCAGGGAAGCGAGCCTGCGGAGAGGGGGATGAGCGGCGATTGAACGGGGAACGAATAGACAT
Organism: Elainella saxicola E1; assembly: GCA_002796835.1. Taxonomy (GTDB): domain Bacteria; phylum Cyanobacteriota; class Cyanobacteriia; order Elainellales; family Elainellaceae; genus Elainella; species Elainella saxicola. The sequence continues at coordinate 23,180 of LUGL01000067.1, forward strand.
GCAGTAACTGTCAGAAGCAACCTGGAAAGGAAGTAGAAATACAGAATTCCCACTCCTTTAACTGTAGCTTCAGTCGTTCTGCTATCTGGTGACGTGCTTCACGCAGAACAGAGCGCATTCATCTCATATCGATCGCGCGTCAGGAGGTTAAGGATCTCTCAAACGATATACAGTCAGCCTAATGAAGTCAGCCCAACAGACTTTGCTTTGCTTTGCTTTGATCGATCAAGATGGGCAAACTCTACAGTTCATCCTGGCTGAGATGAATGGCAAACCCTAATGTAGAGGGTTCCGCTCCTTCTACCGTCACTTCTAGGGGATAGGTTTGACCGATCGTCAATTCAGTCAGCTCGACACTCAAAGTGGCGGCTGTCGAACAAGTTGCGGTTACTGTTCCTGCGGGACCCTGCACAGCCAAACGTCCGGCGGTTGGTAACTGGCCTTGAATTCGCAGACAGTTGGTTTCAGCACTGTAAGCTACCGCTAGCACCAGTGGCCCTGCTGCTGTTAACCACTGCCGTTGAGCCTGAGGGCAATCCCCAGAAACTTCCAGGGTCATGGCAGCAAAGACCTGTTGGGCTGCTAACAGTGAGAGCACCATTTGTTGGGTCGGGTTTGCCGTGTCATAGCTGGGTGGCAATGTTTCTGGATCGAGAGCCTGACGGGCACTACGCACAGGTTCGACTAACACTTGCCCTGCCCAATGATTTAATGCCTGTGGTTCATTGGGAAACAATGTCTCAACTGCACGTACTAACTTGACCCCTTCCCGCAGTGAGGAATGCACTAACTGACGGCATTGGTCAAAGATACGCAGCAACAGTTCTTCTGGCAATTGCACAGGTAGCTTAAGTGCTTGGAGTTGGGTGTTCCAGAAGGAAACGGGGACTGCTTCGGCAATCACCTCAGGGGATTCTGACTCGTAATCCAATAGGCTGGTTTCCCAGGGGAACAGGGGCGGATTTCGTTCAATTTCAGCACGAAGTCGGCGCTTGATAATGGCATGAAAACGATCTTGCACAGCAGGTATTTCTCCGATTTTTAGTGATGAGGTGTCCTCAGTAAAAATGGCCCCCGATTCAGATAGCTCGGCTTGCATTGCCTCTACTTCAGAATCGAGCGGATCGATATAAGGCTGCAAATCAACCGCTCCGGACTGCTCCAAATCCGCAAAGGGATTGGAAAGTTCCCCTGATGGCGTAGTTGCCGGGGTTGGTTCTTGCAATAGCCAAGCCAAGAATTGATTGATGGCTTCTGCGTCTTTATTCATCGGTTGATGCACCTGCTCCGGATATTAAATTGTTGCGAATTTCCCAAGCTTGTTCAAGTAACTTTGTCCATTGTTTCTGAACTTGAGTGGGTGTGCAGGCTAGAACTTGGGCGATCGTTTTATCATCGACCTGTTTTTGCTTCAGTTGCAGGAGTTCTTGCTGTTGTGGGGTAATGCCCGCCTGAAATTTTTGCCATTCTTGAGGCGTTAAGCCAAGATTATGCTCCAAGTCTGCTTCCAGCCACTGATGCACCAGTTCCCAATGGTGAGACAGGGCAAACCGAATTAGATGATATTTGAAGCGCTGCTGCAAATAATCGCGTTGACGAGCGGTCAGACCCAAAATTGCTTCAATTTCATGGGCAGGCAGATCTTGGAGCCGCAAGGCAAAATAGTCTGCACAATCCTGCTGTTGCCTTTCTTCCAGATAGCGCATCAGCTCTTTAATTACCGTTTTCCGGAGGGTGTCTTCTGGCAGCTCTGGGTCCTGAGCCATCATCTGTTCTCGCACCTGCGGAATCGAAAGAGATCCGCGATGATGCTCACTATCTCCGCCCCCTTCAGCAGCCTGTTCAATATCCACCATGGTCTCAGGAGGCTGCTGCTGGGAGAAAGTCTGAGCCCGCAGAATGATGAGCTGCTGATTGCGTCGTCCCGGTAAGGGGATGCGACGTTTGCCATAGCGCTCCGTGAAGGACATATACTCAGCTAGCTCCAGCAGCGTTCTGGGACGATAGGTCAGCGCAAGCTGATTTTCGCGGCGGAAGGCATTCAGCGCTTCAATATAGAAACCTTGTAAGAAATCTTCGATGAGCGTCAGTCGGGCTTGATAGCTCGATTGCACCTGAGGAGGGGTGATGTAGCGGTAAACAACAGCACTCAATCCGCTATGGAGTTCAATCCGGCCTCGGTATGAGCCAAGCTGGTAATACTTTAAACATTGCTTGAGACGATGACGGGCCAGACTGGTAGACCACGCGTCAATATCGCCTGATGCTTGAATGCGCTGACTTTCTGAACAAACCCGTAGGACCTCTGCCGTGATGCGCTCAGCAACGTCCTGGCATTGTTGTTCAGAAGCTTGAGTAGACTGCGTAAGCTCGCTGAATATCAGCTTAAAAACCGCCTCCACGCCTCTTTTGTTTTCCTCCCCTGATGGTAGCCGTGGTCTGCTTCGATACAAACCAACCTAACACACTCATTGCCGATCGACATGGCATGAATCCATCATTCATCAAAGCATTTTAATTTCCCGGATCTTATCCAGAGAAATTTCACCTGTTCGCTTTGCAAATGTGCTCCTAGACTGGTAAAGGTGAGTGGAAAGGAAATCAACTCACGGCAATGGGTGATAGAGTCCTGACTGGAAAGATTGAGCAAGCGATGGATATTGATCAACAAATTCAGCAATTGATTGAGCAGGCTCCCCAATATGGGACGAGTGTTGACCAGGTGCAGTTAGTTGCGCCTGTGTTAAAACAGCTTGCCGCTCGGTTAAGGCACTTGCAGTATTACATCTTGCAAAATCTCCAGCAAAACTGGTTGACGACCACGCTGCAACATCGCACTCAACTGGAGCTGACTAAGCAGGTCGTCTATGCCTATCCCTCGCTAGAGGCCGTTAAAGCAGGGATGGCCACTCAGGATCCACAGCTTTTGGCTTTACCGTTGCCCACTGTTCAGATTCTGTTTCAACTTTTGGCACTGACGCCGATCGACAGCATTATCTTCTTTGAAGGCGATTTGCCCCAATCTGGGGTTGAAATTAGCCGTCAGGGATTATTACAAGCGCTTGAACAGCATGTTCGATCGCAACAAAGGTTGAATTTACCTAAAGATATTGCCTAGCTTCTGGTTGTTTTAGTACAGATCGTTTAGTACAGGCGGCTCAACACATAGTCTGCCAGCTCGATCAGCGCTTGACATGATTCAGAAGGAGGCAACCCTTCGAGGTGTCGAACGGCGTCCTCTGCGTGGCGAGCAGCCAATTCGCGCGATCGCTCGATGCCTCGACTGTCTGCAATCAAAGCCAAAGCTTGTTCCAGATCGCCTTCCTGCGCAAATTCCCGTTCAATCAAGCCTTCCAAATAGGGTTTTTCCTCTAAGGCATAAAGAACAGGAGCCGTTAAATTGCCACTCTTCAGATCTGATCCAGCGGGTTTACCTAAGGCATCGCTGGAAGCGGTGAAATCGAGAATGTCATCGACAATTTGAAAGGCGAGTCCAATATTGCGACCGTAACTATAGAGATGCTTAGCCATTTCTGCTGAAACACCGCTCAACAAACCAGCCGCTTTAGAACTATTAGCAATCAGAGATGCGGTTTTGTAATAGCTCTTTTCCAGATAAGCCTCGATCGACAGACTGGTATCAAATCGGTTGAGCCCCTGCTGAATTTCACCCTCAGCCAAATCCATAATCACTTCTGACAACAGCTTCACCACAGCCAAGTTGTCAAGGTTTGCCAGATACCAGGAAGATTGGGCAAACAAAAAGTCGCCTGCCAAAACGGCAACCCGATTGCCAAAACTGCTGTGAACAGTCGGGACACCGCGCCGCAGCCCTGCCTCATCGATCACATCATCATGGACGAGGCTAGCCGTATGAATCATCTCCGTGATCTCGGCCAGCCGACGATGCTTGGGCGTAATTTCTTGATTGGCCATCGTGGCGCGAGATAGCAACAAAACGATCGCTGGCCTGACTCGCTTTCCTCTTGCTCCAAACAGATGTTCTGCTGCCGCGTAGAGAATCGGGTGGCGTGCCCCAACCAATTGTTTCAGGTTCTCGGTTAAGAGAGACAGATCTGCTTCAACTGGAAAAAAGAGAGAAGTAGCTGAGGTCATGGATAAGCTGACGCTGGCGCTATAGTTACGAAATTTTACATATCTTACCTTTATTTTAAGCTAAGCCTCCGGATCTAGGGGATTGGATTGGCAAGATTTATTGGAGGTGTTGGGGTGATGGCTGGGAAAAGGCATGAGCCTTAGGGCTCGGAAATGGTCTACTGGCCAGTCTTCTGCACTGAAAAAGGGAGGATAAAATCGGGGGTGAGGGGAGATCGATTCAGCTTATCGATGGCTGACCTCAGGGCATCAAAAAAATAATGCAAAATTATGTGAAATTAGTTGACAGCAACCCCCAATGATCTTGGATTCCTGTGTTAGTTTTGTAGATAGGAATTTCAAAATTTCATAGATTCGGTACGAGCAAAACAAGTCTTACCCGGCTTGCTGATGCGATCGTTAGAGTGCTTTATCTGAGCAAGATCTTTGATCAAGGTTTAGGTTATGCATTCTATTAGCTGAGTGGAGTTCCTGATTACAGGAGCGATTCTCTAGAGTCAAGCAAAGTTTTTGCTGAAGCTCTAATGTGCTTCACCCAGTGTCAGCATTTCAGGAGTGAGTTCTGCTCTGAGGAGTTGATCAATTTTTGATCGGCTCAGTCAGTGCAGTTTTGTGATGCCGTGTTTGTGTGAGTCTTGATACTCCCCTACTTTTTGCTGTCCTTGCATCTAAATGTTGAGTGGGCTTATGGCATATGATTCAATTCCTCTCCTAATTCCTATATTGGCAACTGGCTATGTTCTAACGATTTACGTGCTACTAAGACTGGCACAGCGATCGCGAGCATAGTTCAGTATATTGAGTGGCTCTTGCTGCTTTCTAGCTTAGGGTTATCTCTACAGCTTGCTTCTATAGTGATTATTACTCTCTTAATTTGATAAAAAACAGATCCTATGCTCGCAAGGCATGGGATTTGTTTTATGGGGGTTGTGCTGAAGGTAATTTTCTCAAGGCAATTAAAGCAGGCGGGCATCTTGCTGATTAGAATCGGACGCCCGCATCGGTTCCTTCAAAGTGCAATTCCTAGCAAATTGTGTTTACGACTACAGTTTTGCTTCATCCACAAGTTCGCGATCTTTAGCGCGTAAGTAAGGCGCAGCAATTCGGGCGACATTCACGGTTTGCACGATGGGCGCACATCCTAACCACTGAATTGATAGATGCGCAAAAGTGTCTGGACATCCACTCACATAAAACTGAGTCGGAGTTGCCGTGCGAGTGCTGCGCAGTCCCAGCATTTCTAACTCTTGTGCTGCTGCCTGGACTAAATGAGCGGCGGGATCAACTAACCGGACCGATGACGGCACTAACGATCGAATGACCGGAGCCAGATGGGGATAGTGAGTACAGCCATAAACCAGCGTGTCGATCTGGCGATCGAGCAACGGCGCTAAATATTCTGCGGCGACTTGACGGGTATAGGGTTCGTGAATCTGGTTGCTTTCCACCAAAGGCACAAATTCTGGGCAGCCTACTTGCCAAACTTGCACAGCTGGATCGATCTCTTGAATGGCCTGTCGATAGGCATTGCTCTTGGCTGTGGCTGGTGTGGCGATGACACCAATGCGTTTGCCAACTTGAACAGCAGCACGGGCACCAGGCAGGATGATGCCCAGGATCGGAAAATCAAACTCCGATCGCACCTGTTCAAGCGCCAGGGCAGAGCTGGTGTTGCAAGCCATAATCACCATCTTGACGCCTTGTTGCTGCATCCAGACGAGGATTTCCCGCACAAACTGCAAAATTTCAGCCTGGGAGCGAATGCCATAGGGTAACCGAGCTGTATCGCCAAAATACAAAATGGATTCTAATGGTAGCCATCGATACAGTTCTCGCAAGACTGTGAGTCCACCTGCACCGCTGTCAAAAACACCAATTTTGGCCTGTTGTTTTTCACGAGTAGTTACAGACTGAAAAGCAGTTTCAGGAAAAGATGAATGCATAGGATCAGGAATGAATCTGGATATGAATTGAAACGGGGCCTCAACTCGGATTGAGTCTGAGCAGGCTGAGGGCATTAAAAACGGTTTTAAAACTGAGTAAGAGGATCTGCGATCGCCGGATGAAAGACGCGAGTTGCAGGCGGTGGAAATGAGCCGATGATGAGTTTTGCGTGACGCATGAAAATAATCTGACTGTCTTGACGGATGAGTCTAGCACAGGCCATTCCAAAATCAATCGGGAGATAGAACGCTTTTCCATCCAGTGTTCTATTGGACGGCTTCGGTGGCTTCTGTCGGTTTTTGAAAAACCAAGCGTAACAGGGGTGGAGCCAGAAATGTTGTCAAAATCACCATGACAATAATGGCGGCTTCTAAAGGTTTGGAAAGAATTTCCAGGCTGGATCCCACCCCAGCAAAGACCAGTCCGACTTCTCCTCGCGGCACCATGCCAACGCCGATCGCCAATCGATTAATTCCCGGCTGGCCAAAGACCGTTAAGCCAGTCACCGTTTTTCCAAGAATGGCAACTACCACCAGGAAAGTAGCCATAATCAATCCTTCTCGATTGTTGGGATCAAAGGGATTCAACACGCTGACATCTGTTTTTGCCCCGACTACCACGAAGAAGATGGGCACCAGCATATCGGCGATCGGTAGAACTTGCTCCTCTAGTTCTTTTTGCTTTTCGGTTTCCGCTAAGACAAGGCCTGCTGCAAAGGCTCCTAAAATCGCCTCAAGCTGAATCACAGCACCAATGTAGGACAGGACGAAGACAAAGATCAGGGAAGTAATCAACAACTGACCGCGCGTTTGCATGCGATCGACCAGCGCGACAAAATAGGGGCTGAGGAAGCGGCCCAGCAAAATTGAGCCGATCAGAAAGACAGCGGCTCCGACGATCAAGTAAACGATGTTGCTAATCTGAATTTCGCCTGTTTTGGCAAGGCTAGCCACGACGGCCAGCACAATAATCCCTAAAATATCGTCCAAGACGGCTGCACCGATAATAATCTGGCCTTCTTTGGAACTGAGCTGCTGAATTTCTGCCAAAACTTTGGCCGTGATACCGATGCTGGTGGCTGTTAAAGCCGCGCCCGCAAAAATGGCTGGAACGGTGGGGACCCCAAATAGAGCGATTAAACCTGCTGTTCCGGCAGCAAAAGGCACCGCGACCCCGACAACAGCAACCACCGCTGCCTGAGGCCCCACCCGAATCAGCTCTGCCAAATCAGATTCCAGGCCAATCTCGAACAGCAGAATGATCACCCCAATCTCGGAGAGGACTGAGATGATTTCACTAATGGCGTCTGCAACACTGGGCGCGAGTTCGGGACTGAGTCCGGCAGTGGACTCCAGAAATTTGATGATGAAAGCATCTGTGCCGTTTGAGCCGCCTTCTGGAAAGACGAGCAGATTGAGCGCTGACACCCCCACAATCACACCGCCAATCAGTTCCCCCAGTACGGGAGGCAGATTAATGCGGGCACAGAATTCACCAATCAGCTTTGAGGAGAGATAGATGACAACCAGGCTGAGCAACACGCCAGCTAAAATAATCGGTCCAGTTTGGGCCTCACTCGCTTCAGAGGCTTGAGCAAGTAGAAAAGGAGAAGTGGTGAAATTGAAAGCAGGCGAAACCTTCGCACTGATATCCATCCAATGACTGAGGAAAACCATGCATTAGGCAAAACTCATCCAGTCTACTGTACATGGTTCTTAATACAAAAAGGAGTAGCCACTAGTGCTGAATGCTCAAAAAATTAAGTCAGCGATCGGCTAGCTTTACTAAATATTAAGAGGCAAGAGATATCACATGCGGAAGGTCAACTAGGCAAACACGCGATGTTTCAAACTTGGCATTTGTCGGCGCACTTGTTCCAGTCGAGAAGGCTCGATCGCCGCGATCGCCACACCGGGTTTGTCTCCTGCATCTGCCAGAATCACCCCCCAAGGATCGATGATGAGCGCATGACCGTGGGATTGGCGGCGGGAGTTATGCCGTCCAGTTTGAGCGGGAGCCAGCACGTAGCAGGTATTTTCGATCGCCCGAGCTTGCAGCAAAACTTGCCAGTGATCCTTGCCGGTGTAGGCCGTAAAGGCAGCAGGGACGAACAGCACTTCTGCGCCCATTTGAGAGAGGTGGCGATAGAGTTCTGGAAAACGCACGTCGTAGCAAACGGACAGCCCCAGATTGCCAAATTCTTTAGAAGGATGAACGGGCGGCAAATTCACACCCGCCAATACAGTCTGGGATTCTTGGTAGGTGTTGCCATCTGGCAAATCCACATCAAACAGATGCACTTTTTCGTAACGGGCCAACTCTTCACCATTCGGACCCACCAAAAGCGCCGTGTTATAAACTTTGCCGATCGAATTTGGCACCGGAAATCCACCGCCGAGTATCGTTACCTGATAGCGCTGCGCCATCGTTTTGAGAAATTTCTCACTGCTCTGGGCGATTTGGTCTGCTTGCGCTATTTTGGCCGCTTCATCACCGAGAAAAGAGAAGTTTTCGGGAAGACAAATGAGCTCTGCCCCCTGGCGTACCGCTAGGTCAATCAAATCTTCTGCCTGAGTCAGGTTTTGCTGAAGGTCGGGCAGGCTATTCATCTGAAGGGCAGCAGCGAGATAGGATTTCATAGCAGTTACGGATAGAACGAAGCAAGTAACAGTTTAGGATGCAATTGTCTTACTACTAGTAGAGCACTAAAAGATAACGACAAGATATGTACCCCAACGACTTATTCTACCGGCTTGAGTTACACCTCAGACGGCACGAAGGAGGCATAAACCCACCTATGCCTCCTTGCAGAGCAAACTTTTGAATTAAGTTTTGACAATCTCAAAAACCTTGAAGCTACTGGCAATCAAACCGAGACGCATCATTTAACGGAATCTACGCTTACGTCTGGCCATGACTGCTTTCCGCTTCCGCTTTTCTAGCGGTGTTTCAAAATGACGATGGCTTTTCACATCAGCCAAAATACCAGCTTTGGAGACTTGGCGCTTAAAGCGGCGCAATGCAGATTCAATTCCTTCGTTTTCTCCTAGGACCACTTGGGTCATGCGTTCTCTCCTTTCTTGAATGGGTTGATGAATGAGTTGATTAGACCAGCAATTCAATATTGTAAAAACTTCCAGCCGCCTTCAGCAAGATCCTGCTGCTAGCTGGAGTCCTGTTGCTAAGTGCAAACATGATCGATCCAAAAACTTGGAGATTGGCAGGTCATACCTTGCCACCGAAGCTAGCCCTCAACCTGGTTGCTGAACTAGAAGCGTTACTGAACTAGGAGTCAGACTTGCTCGATCGATTTTTGCCTCAGACATTACATTTTATAGCACTCTAAATCTGGATTTCATAGCACTCTGAGTCGGTCATCTCTGAACCAAATCTGCAACATCAGGATTCCCACATGGGGGTATGATCACTGCTAATTCTTTTTGTGTTGAATTGCGCTCATGTTGGCTTCCTTGACGCTCCATCATCTGCTTGAAGTTTTAGCGCTTACTCCAGATGGCTTTACAACAGAACAACTGCATCAGACAGTTCGAGCCATTAGCACGGACACCCGATCGCTCGAACCTGGGGCCGTCTTTGTGGCGTTACGAGGGGAGCGGTTTGATGGCCATGAATTTATGGCGCAGGCTCAGCAGCAGGGGGCGATTGCTGCGATCGTCGATCGAGCCTTTAAGGACAGTGCAGACTTACCGTTACTGGTGGTAGAAGATACGCTGCAAGCATATCAAGCGATTGGGCACTGGTGGCGGATGCAGTTCCAAATCCCGGTGATTGCGGTGACGGGTTCGGTGGGCAAAACTACCACGAAAGAATTAATTGCGGCAGTGTTATCGCGTTATGGGAAGGTGTTAAAAACCCAGGCCAACTACAACAACGAAATTGGCGTGCCGAAAACGCTGCTGGAGCTGACCTCTGAACATGATTTTGCAGTGATTGAAATGGGCATGCGAGCTGCTGGAGAAATTGCTCTCCTGGCCCAAATTGCCCAGCCGGATATCGCAGTGATTACGAATATTGGAACGGCTCATATTGGTCGCTTGGGCTCAGAGCAGGCGATCGCCAATGCCAAATGCGAATTGCTGCAAGAAATGCCTGGGACGAGCATTGCCGTGTTGAACCACGATAATTTGCGCTTGATGGAAACGGCTGTGACTGTATGGCAGGGCAAGCAGCTTACTTATGGTCTGACCGGAGGAGATTTGCAGGGTGAATCAGTGGATGCCAATACTATAGTGGTTGATGGCATGAAATTACCGTTGCCGTTACCGGGACAGCATAACGCGTTGAATTATTTGGCGGCGCTGGCGGTTGCAAAAGTGCTGAATCTCGACTGGTTGCTGCTGCAACAGGGATTAACGGTCGAGTTGCCCCAGGGGCGGGCGCGGCGCGAAGTGCTGCCAGGTGATGTGGTGATTCTTGATGAAACCTACAATGCGGGCTTGGAATCCATGCTGGCAGCGTTGCAACTGCTGGCTGATACGCCAGGACAGCGTCGCATTGCCGTGTTGGGTACGATGAAAGAATTAGGCGATCGATCGCCCGAATTTCACTATCAGGTGGGTGAGGCTGCGCAAAAGCTTCAGCTTGATCGGCTGTTGATTCTGGCAGATGAGGCCGAGAGTCAAGCCATGGCCGCTGGGGCAGCGTCTTTAGTGGCAGAGCAATTGCACAGCCATGCGGAAGTAGTGGAACGCCTCAAGACTTTAGTGAAACCAGGCGATCGATTGTTGTTTAAAGCCTCACGAGCCGTTGGATTGGATCAGGTGGTGACTCAATTTCGATCGGCCTGGAGTGCCTCATAGCGAACTCTATCGAATGCCGTAGGTGACGCTAAGGCTATAAACCAACCGCACCACGGGCGGCAATCCAGGATCATAGGTCGGCATGGAATAAGTATCGATATAAGCCATGGGATTGTTGCTTGAAGGACAGCTACTTGAATAGCCGTTCCCCCAAGTGACAGATTCTGACAAGTTGATGACGTTACCGACGCTGACCCCGGCGACATCTGCTAGAGCAACCGATCGCTTTTGAGCATCTGCCATGGCAGCCTGACGGGCCTGATTCTCGACCGCGCCACAATCGCGTATCGTATAAGCAACCGCTGCACCGCCGTTCACAAACCGATTGGTTTTGATAATAACCGTATTGATGTCACTAATAATTTGCTGAATCTTATCTTGGTTGGGCTGGTTCAGCACAATGCGAACGCGCATGTAACCGGGTGAAGTCAGATCGGGAAAGGCTGTTACATCATTTGCAGGAACACCTGCACCCGTAGCCGCATTGACAGCCGCAGTTAGATCGGAGGGTAGCACTTGTGGTTGGGCAGTAGTACTTGGATCGGAGTAATCCGAACTATAGGTATTGGGATAGTAGGAGAGGATCAATACGGCCTGATCGGCAGGAGCGTTCATTTCGCTCAGACCTGTCACATAAAGTGTACGATCGCTCGCCCCTTCTGCTGGGGTGGTTGCTTGAGCGACGAGATGGTCGGCAACGCTAGAGTTTGAAGTGGGTTCTCCGGCGGCGTAGCTGACTGAAGGCAGGCTAAAAGAACCTGCTAATGCGGTGAGGCTAAGCAAGGCAGAAATAAGACGATGCTGGGACATACAGTTTTATTGAGTTGATTGAGATTGAATTCAGTACAGGTAAGTATTCTGTACAACATCTCTACAACAGAAACCCATAGAATTCCTGAAAGGATCTGCGCTTGCAATCGAATTTTTTGAGATCGTTTCCGTTATTCTCCCTGCTTTTGCCCCAAACGAGGTTCAGTCCCTGCTAGCAGCCGCTGAATATTGCCCTGGTGTCGCCAAATCACATAAAGGCCACCCAGAAAGGCGAGGAGTTGATAGGCCAGGGGTTGCTGGAATGACCACATCAGGATGATCGCCGCAACGGCAGCAGCCATCGATCCTAAAGAAACAATGCGCGAGATTGCCAGTGTGATTAAAAATACTGCCAGAATGCCTAGCCCCACCTGCCAGGACATCGCCAGCAGAACGCCCAATCCAGTTGCAGCAGATTTGCCGCCCGTGAAGCCAATCCAGATCGATCGGCTGTGCCCCAAAATGGCCATCAGAGCCGCTAAGGTGAGCAGCCATGGAATCCATGCACCAAAGTCAACCACTGATGAGGTCACGATGTTGGTAAGGAACCAGCGGGTTAAAGCAACGGCTGCCACGCCTTTCAAAATATCGATCAACAAAACCGCGATCGCTGGACCTTTGCCCAAGGTGCGTAACACATTGGTTGCGCCAGTTGATTTCGAGCCATGTTCTCGAATGTCAATGCCTTTGAGGAGTTTGCCTGCCCAATAGCCCGTTGGAATTGCCCCCAACAAATAAGCCAAAATTGCGATCAGCGCTGTATAAGCTACTCCAAGCCCCATGGATCCTGCCCTCGAAGTCAAGCAGTATCAGTCTATCAGGTTCTCACATCTGTAAATCTCTGAAGCTAGAGGATGAACCGAGGCGCATTCAGTCAGAATATTGACTTAGTACATCATGGGATTGGGAGCATTAGGATCGGGAGCAAACGCCAGCCAAAGGGGGAATTGCAGCAGAGCAATATTGATAAACTCCTCAGTCTCATCCACGATGATCAGCGGCAATTGGCGTTGCTTTAATAACCGATCGGCCCGTTGTGCCAGAGGTTCTGGTGCTTCGAACAGCACAATGCCTTCATCCACGCCGAAATCAGCCCGCGAAACGCCAAGACAATCCTGTAGACCTCGTCGCCATTCTCCCAACCGTTCCGGTGAGTTGCCCAGAATGAGTGGACGCAACCGTTCACCATACAGCTCGTTCATGACTGAGATGATCGATGAGGCAATCAGAATATTTTGCAGCCGTGACCCCATAGTACGAATTGCGCCTCGTCCACCTTGGGTGAAAAACCAGTTGGAAACCCGTTCGGCATGGACTGGCTCAAAGGTTCGACGCAACTGCCAGGGAGGCCCGTAATAATCCGGCGAGGCCCGGTACTGATCCAGCAATTTGCGGATGCGCTGATTCTGTTCTTGAAAGCTAGATTCAGCAAATTTGGGAGTCGCTGCCGTTTCACTGGGTCGCGGTTCCGATCGCACAGGCTCGGAGCGTACTGACTCAGATCGCACAGGCTCAGATCGGATAGGCTCAGAGCGCTCAAATCGATCGGCTGGTTTGATTTCCTCAGGAGGAGGCGTGAGCTGCAACTGTTCCGCTGCCGTTGCCAAATCCTGGAGGCTACCCACCAAGTAATCTTTGAAGCCCTGCACCCGGACAGCCAGATCTTGCGAAGTGCCTGCAAAAGTCGTCTTCATTTCGTTGCGGATGCGCTCTTGGCGACGTTCGAGCTGCTCAACCGCAAGCTGTAGTGTTTGTTTGCGCTGTTCCAGGTCGCTGACGCCTTCTTTCACCAAACGACCGATCGCCATTTGGGCTTCAGCAATTTGCTTTTGCAACATGCCGTTGTAAGAAGACTGTAAAGTGGCAATTTCTTGCTGCAAGGTTTTTTCTTGCTGTTGTAATTCTGCAACGCGACGGGACAAAGCGGCGGCCTCCCCTGTTAGACCTGAACCACTGCCAGAAATGGGAGCAGCATTGGGAAACGAAAGGGGATTACCTGTAGCGGATTCTGAGCGATCGCTACGAGGTAAATTGAGAGGCTCTGGGGTTTGGGACTCGTCTGGGTTCATAGCAAATCAAGAAATAACAACTGCGGCAATGGGCCACATGCAGGGCAAAATCTAACGAGATGCCGAATTACGGCAGATAAGGGCAGCGTTGCTCCAGACAAATGCGCAGCATTTTGGGATTGAACAGGATCGGCAAAAAATGAATGCTGTTCACTTCCCGGAAATAAAACAGAATAGGAAGATTGAACCAGAAAATTCGCCAATTTTGCCATTCTCGATAGGGGAAACGGCGAATTTGAGTCTCTCCCCGATAGACCTCCAGGGCGGTATCCGTGAATCGGAGGCGCAAAGTCACGGTTTGAAACATCAGGAATAGCCCAAATAGCGCCACGATGGCGGCTCCCCAAACTTGAACGAAAAACAGCGGTACTGCCAGCAGCACTAAAGCAATGGGGATGGCGTAATGGGGGGCAAGCTCTACGGTTTCAGTGGCTGCCGGAAGATTGGCGGTTGAAGAAGTCACAGGTCATTTCTGAATGAACGTTGCATTACCCCTATTTTAAGGGCGGATGTCAGACTCAAGCGGAACCCTGCGACAGTAACTGGCGATTTCAGCGATAACTGCTGATTTCAGATGTCTATTTCAAAACAGAAAACATGATCCAGGACAAAAAGAAATTGCTGATAAAAATCATTAGCAAGGCCGTGACTACTGCTGTGGTGGTTGATTGACCGACGCCTTTTGCGCCACCAGTCGTGGTCAATCCCCAACTGGCTCCGATCACCGCAATGAGCCAGCCAAACACCAGTCCTTTAATCATGCCGCAAATCAAATCCCGCACGCTGAGCAGCGATTGAGCCGAATCGAGGAAAACCGAATTGGAAATGTTATAGAGCAGATCGGCCAAAATCATGCCGCCAATCATGCCCGTGACAAAGGACAGGATCGTCAGGATGGGGGTCATGATGCAGCAGGCAATCACCCGCGGGATGACGAGATAGTCGATCGGGTCGGTTCTCAGCATATAGAGGGCATCGATCTGTTCTGTCACCTGCATCGTGCCAATTTCCGCTGCAAAGGCAGATCCTACCCGTCCTGCTAATACGACAGCCGTAATTAAAGGAGCCAGTTCTCGGCCCAGACCGATCGCCAAAACGCCCCCAACCGCAGAACCCAGACCGAACCGCAGAAACTCACCGGCCACTTCAACCGTGAACACCATGCCGATCGTCGCTGCCGTTAGCAGAATAATCCCCATGGATTCAGGGCCAACCATACTGAGTTGATCGAGCGTATTGCGGCGGTGAATCTTGCCTTTGAGTAAATGGACAATCACCTGCCCACCCAGAAAAGTAGCCGATATGGATCGCCGACTCCAGGTTCTCAGATTTGATGGTGATCGAGCTGACTTCGTCAAACTAGTATCCTTCAAAATGCTGATTCAGAGTTTGCCTCACCTTGCAAGTTTAACGAGAGGCTGGGACGAAAGCTGATTTCTGCCACTGTCAACCATAGCGAACTTTGGTAATTTCCGGGAACCTGCTCCCCTCACCCGAGGCATCTCGGAAAAATGCAACAAAAATGCAGAAGTTGAAAAACTGGCCGATCAAAAATGAGACGCATTTGCTGAATCGAAAGCCAGAAGATTGCTCGCTTTGCTCGTTTTAACTGCCTTTCATCCGGCCAAGTTCCTGAGAGCAGTTTACGGGTCTTCAAAAAGCTTTTTAAGGTTAACTTAAGATTTTTCACAGTTGAGATGTGTTTGAACCAACGCCTTTTATGGTGGAAATGGGTCTATGCAAATACACGTTGTATAGAGACTTCGTGGAGGACTGCATTTTGATTATGAGCTCACTGCCCAATTTGTTGCGATCGCTCCTGCTGACCGGCGTTTTCAGTTTTCTAGCTCCTGTAATGTTGCTCAGTATTCTGCTGGCTGGAGCGGAGATTGTGAGCTGTCTTCCTTATTTGGAATCCGTTGGTAACAATGGAGTCATACAAATTGCTCGTTTCTTGCAAGTGTTTGGGAGTGGCAGTGTTTTGCAAGGATTAACGGTGATTGGTCTAGTCTGTAGTTTAGTGGGAATTTTGTTCGACATATACACGTTTTATCGCTTCCAAAACTGGCGCGATCATCAAAATTAGTAGCTTCGTCTAGACCCAGATGCATTGTTGCTGAATCTTTAAAGAAATTTTATTTAAACAAGTTGAGCTATTTGAAAGAGCCCTGATAGTCTGATAAGCAACGTTTTATCATCAGGGTTACTTTACTGTGGAAAAACTGAAAAACCTGTTGCGGACCGAGCGGACTCATTCGATCGGCCAATCTCGGCTATTAACAAATCAGACTTCGAATCTTAATGAATGGATAAAACCCTATCGTGCACCTCGCTTTGGTGCTGCTGCATCAACCCTGGCTAAGCCAGTCAATTCACTTGAATCGGCCAGTCAAGCAGTCTCTCAAGCGTCGCCTCAGGCTGAACCTCAATTGGCGATCGATCCAGGAGACACGTTTACAGATGCACTAGACCTTGGCATTTTTGACAACACTAATCAAGTGCTGGCAGATGCCGTCAGTGACGCCGATCCGGAAGATTTCTTTAAATTGGAGCTGTCTCGCTCCAGAACGCTGAATTTGTTCTTGAGTGGCTTGAGCCTGGATGTCGATCTGGCCCTCTACAATCGGTTGGGTGGGTTAATCGCCCGATCGGCAGCCACTGGAAGTACGCCGGAATCGATTAATCGATCGCTGGCCGCAGGCATTTATTATGTGCGGGTCTATGCTTTTGATGTCGGTACGACGGTTTATAACCTTAGCCTGGTTGATAGTTTACCGATCGACGATGCTGGCAACACCCTGGCCACGGCGCGCGCCTTACCCCTGAGCACTACACCCACCACGGTCACCGATCTGATCGATAGCAACGATCCGCTCGATTTTTATCGGGTTGATGTCAGCAATGGTCGGTTGAATTTAGCGGTAACGGGTTTGAATGCTGATCTGGATGTTAGTCTGGTTCGGGATCTGAACAACAATGGCAGCATTGACAGCAGTGAAGAACTGGCTCGCTCAGAGCGGGGTGGGTTTAACGATGAAGCGCTGAATCTAGCTGCTCTGGCTAATGGAACCTACTTCATTCGGGTCTATCAGTACAACGGAGACAGCAACTATACGCTGAAAGTGTCGAATAGTGCACCGAGCAACCTGCTGCTTTCTGAACTGGATGAATCGACGCCAGATTTGCTGCTGACCAATGCAGTAGGCAATGGCAACACTTCAGATGTTTATCGCTTCACTTTAAATCGATCGGAAACTTTCAACGCAGCGATCGGCAACCTTTCTGCTGATGCAGATATGCGGCTGATTCAAGACCTGAACAGCAATGGCGTGGTGGATAGCGGTGAAGAAATTGTTCGATCGGAATTGGCCAGTACTCAGCGCGACTTTTTAGCTCAAACGCTAGATGCAGGCACCTATTTTCTCCAGGTTTACCAATATCAGGGAGAAACCTCCTATGAGTTAAGTGTGTTTACCAGCCCGATCGATGGCGCAGGGAATACGTTTGAAACCGCTCGATCGGTCAGTGTGGGGCAGACCCCGACCCAAATTGAGGACTTTGTGGGGAATCCCGATCCCAACGACTACTACCGCTTAACGTTGAATAGCCAGGGACATCTGAATGTAGCAATCACTAATCTGGTTGCAGATGCGGATGTCGAGCTCTATAGCAGCACGGGTGTTTTGCTGAATCGCTCGCAAGCAGCTAATGCCGGAGATGAAGCGATCAATCAACTCCTCTCCGCAGGCACTTACTATCTGCGAATTTACCAATTTAGCAACGACACCAACTATCGTCTGCAATTATCAGCCACTCCTGCTCTCAGCGAAACACCAAGTAATCTCTTGCCCACCGAAGCAGATGCGGGCATCTTGACCAATTCCTCGATCGCTTTCACAGGCAGCATTAGCAGCACCAACACCGCAGATGTGATCCGGTTTGATTTGCTGTCGAACAACAATGTGAGTTTGGCATTGACTGACCTGAGTGCCACTCTCCCCAATGATGCCGATCTGTTTTTAGTGCAAGATATCAACGGCAACGGCATTGTGGAGCAGAGTGAAATTCTAGCCCGATCGGTCAATGCAGTTGGCCAGAATGAAGCGATCCAGGCCAATAATCTGACGGCAGGCACTTATTATGTCCTGGTCAATCGCTTTAATGGCAGCACGGACTATCGGCTGACCCTCTCGGCAGTGACGGCAGGCAGCACACGATTGTTGTCAGGTTCCTTGAATGCAGACACCTTTACCTATACGGGCGGTTTCAGTCGCACGGTGATTTCAGGGGGTGGCAATGTCAACTTCGGCTCTGGCTTCCGCGATGTTTTGAATCTCTCCAATCTGGTCTCGACCAGTGTTTTCTTTAACGATGCCGATATTACAACCGGTGGCACTCTGTTTAATCCCGGCAATGGCAGTCGATTATTTGATGCAATTACCTTACCCAACGGCAATGAAATTTTGTTTGAAGGCATCGATCGTCTTGTATTTGCCGATCGCACCATTGACCTTTCGATTACGCCGAATGATCCGCTGTTCAACCAGCAGTGGAATCTGCATATGATGGGTGTTCAAAATGCTTGGCGCTTTACGACTGGTTCCGATCAGGTCGCTTTAGGCATTGAAGATACAGGGCTGGGGTTGAACGGATTGGGCCAAATTCATCCGGATCTGGGCAGTACGATCATTTATCCAAACAACTATGCCGACGATTTCAGCGGATCGGATACGAGTCATGGAACCGGCGTACAAGGCATTATGGCGGCAACAGCCAACAATGGCATTGGTTTAAGTGGAATTAACTGGAATTCGACAGTCTTTAGCATTGATGTGCTGGGTGGTGATTTGAACGATCAATCCATTGCTCAAGCCGCCCAAAACTTGCTGGATAATGTGGGCGATCGACGGTTGGTGATCAACATGAGCCTGGGAGTACCAACGTCGTTTGGCATCAACTACGACACCGATTTAGAACAGTTCGTGGCTAATCATCCCAATGTGCTGTTTGTGATTGCGGCAGGCAATAATGGCAACCTGGGCCGACGCGGAATCAGCTCACCGGCCTATCTGGCAGCTCAGTATGCCAACGTCATGGCCATTGGTGCTTCCTGGGGAACAACCGATCGCGATGGTTTGGTACGCAGCCCCGGTGAACGGATTGAATATAGCTGGTGGGGATCGCAGTACGGAGAAGGGTTAACGCTGATGGGACCCTCTGAAGTAGTGAGTACCCGGGCAGCCAATTCTCTGTTTGGCGTAGGCTTTGACTATTATCAGGGTGCAGGCGATCGCTTTAACGGCACCTCAGCCGCAGCCCCCAATGTCGCAGGTGTCGCATCATTGGTATGGAGTGCCAATCCAAATTTGACGGCTATTCAAGTCCAGCAAATTCTGTCCCAGACCGCCACCGACCTTGGCGATCCAGGTTACGACGAACTGTATGGCTATGGTTTTGTGAATGCTGATGCAGCAGTCCGACGCGCGATCGCCTTAAGTCGTCCAGGTACCGCCTCTGAGTTGGCTTAGCGACGAGATTTACTGGTGTACCGGAACCCAACTTTTGCTGGGTAACTTCTAATCCATAATTCAATCAGTTTGATCAGATTTGATCAGAAAGGGGCTTTGCAACGCAGGGCCTCTTTTTTAGACTTTACACCCTTGCAATTTTCGGTTGCTACAGACCCCAAATCCTGCGAACTAAACATGTAGGGCTTTCCCAATCCAAAATCGCAAATCTAAAATCCAAAATTAGGTACAGTCCTATGGCAGATGTTTTTGTAACAAAATCCCCCAGACGAGGTGAAAGTCACTATCCTGGAATATTGGTATTGCTCGTCTCACACCTTCATGCATTTTTCCTCTTCTTTCCCTTGGTTTCATCGTTGGCGGCGATCGATCGCGATCGGGCTTTCGGTCGGGTTGCTCTGGCTGAGTTGTGCTCAGGGCGCAATGGCTCAAGCGGCAGCGAATCCTGGTCGAACCGGCACGAACATTCAGCCCTATATCGATCGGGTGGAGCGGCAGATCAGCGAGTTTACGCTGGATAACGGCATGAAGTTTATTGTGATGGAGCGGCATCAATCGCCCACCATTTCCTTCATGACCTATGTCGATGTGGGTTCAGCCTATGAACAGGCCGGTAAAACAGGAGCGGCTCATTTCTTAGAGCATTTGGCTTTCAAAGGAACACCTCAAATTGGCACGAAAGATTACCAGGCTGAAAAACCACTGCTCGATCAGCTCGATACCTTGTTTGGTCAGCTAGAAGCGGCTCAAGCGCAGGATAAGACGGCAGAAGTGACAAAACTTCAGCAGGAATTTAATCAAACTAAGGCTGAAGCTGCTAACTATGTGAAGCAGAACGAGTTTGGTCAAATTGTGCAGCAGGCGGGTGGAGTAGGACTGAATGCCACCACTACGGCAGATGCGACCCGCTATTTTTACAGTTTTCCGGCCAATAAGCTGGAACTATGGATGTCGTTGGAATCAGAACGGTTTTTAGAGCCTGTTTTTCGGGAGTTCTATGAAGAAAAACAGGTAATTTTGGAAGAGCGACGCATGCGAACGGACAATTCGCCGATCGGTAAATTGATCGAAGAGTTTTTGCAGGCTGCGCTGCCGAATCATCCCTATGGGCGTCCAGTAATCGGCTATGAAACCGATATTCGTAATCTATCGCGCCAAGATATTCAGCAGCTCTACACCACCTATTACACGCCCGATCGCATCATCATCGGGATTGTGGGAGATGTTGATCCAAAACAAGTAAAAGAGCTAGCGACCGCTTATTTCAGCCGATTTAAAGCCCAGTCGCGTGCGCCAGATATTGTCGTGAGTGCCCCGACACCTCAAACAGAATCTCGATCGGTCACCGTGACGATGCCTTCCCAACCCTGGTACATCGAAGGCTATCAGCGTCCGTCCGCTTCTGATCCCAATGATGCGGTCTATCAAATGATTGCGGCCTTACTGACTGGAGGGCGCACTTCCCGCCTCTATCAATCGCTGGTAGAGCAACAGCAGTTGGCCTTAGGGGTTGATGTGTCTTCTACCTTTCCAGGCGATCGATATTCCAACCTGGTTTTAATCTATGCGCAGACTGCCCCTGGTCACACGATTGATGAAGTTGCGGCGGCGCTAGATCGAGAGCTAAACCGCTTGAAAACAGAGCCGATTTCGGCAGCAGAGCTGGAGCAGGTGAAAACCCAAACGCGAGCAGGTTTGCTGCAATTGCTGGCATCTAATCAGGGGATGGCCAGTTTGCTACCAGAGTATGAAGCAAAAACGGGCAGTTGGAAAAATCTGTTTGAGGAGCTGAAAACCCTGGAAGCGGTCACAGAAGCCGATGTGCAGCAAGTCGCCAATCAGCTATTTCGCGCTGATAATCAGACGATCGGCAAGCTGGTTCCTCCGGCTGGTGGATAAGTTGTGATCCATGCAGACTGGTACTGCCGCAATTTTTAGTGAAATTCAGTGAAATTTGGTGAGGGCAGGTGATGCCCATACAACAGCAAGGAGCTTGAGATTCATGCAACGGATGAAGGGTTGGCGAGCGGGTTGGATGCAAAAACTGCTGCGCTATAGCATCATGGCGATCGTCATGTCGCTGTTTGTGATTCTTGGGTTCAGTCGATCCCCTGCCTTGGCAATCACCCCGCGCCACTACACAGAACTGCAATTTCCGCCAGCTCCGACTATCAAAATTCCGGCCTATGACCAGTTTGAATTACCCAACGGCATGAAGGTCTATTTGATGGAAGATCATGAATTGCCGCTGGTGAATGGGGTGGCTACGGTGTACACGGGCGATCGCCTGGAACCTGCCGATAAAGTAGGTCTGGCCAGTATTACAGGAACGGTGATGCGGAGTGGTGGAACCGTTAATCACCCGGCAGAAGTGCTGAATCAGTTTTTAGAGCAGCGAGCGGCCTCAGTCGAAACGGGCATTGATACCGCTTCTGGAAGCGCCAGCTTTAGTGCGTTGACTGAGGATTTGCCGGAAGTGTTTGACCTATTTGCTGAGGTGTTGCGTCAGCCCGCCTTTCCTGCCGAGCGAATCGAATTTGAAAAAAATCAGTGGCGGGGCTCGATCGCTCGTCGGAATGATGATCCCAATAGTATCGCGGGCCGGGAATTTCAAAAATTGGTCTATGGTCCCACCAGTCCCTATGCGCGGACGATTGAATACACGACCCTAGACAACATTTTGCGCGCTGATATTGTCGAGTTCTATCAGCAATATTTTCATCCCAACAATATTCTTCTGGGGATTATTGGTGACTTTGATTCCCAACAAATGCGATCGATGATCGAAGCAAAATTTGGAGATTGGCAACCCACAACCGGGGCTGTGCGACGAGACCTGTGGAAAAATCTACCCCAGGTGGCTCAGGCCCAGACGAACGGCGTTTTTCTGGTCGATCAGCCTCAACTCACCCAGAGCAGCGTGCAGCTTGGTCATCTAGGCAGTAAGCTCGACAACCCCGATTATGCATCCCTGTCAGTAATGAATGAAGTGCTGAATGGCTTAGGCGGACGCTTGGTGAATGAAGTGCGATCGCGGCAGGGCTTAGCCTATAGCGTTTATGCGTTTTGGGCACCGCAATTCGACTATCCTGGCCTGTTTATTGCAGGAGGGCAGACGCGATCGGAGGCAACGGTTCCCTTTATTAAGGCAACTCTGGCTGAATTGGAGAAAATCCGGACTGCCCCAGTTGGAGAAGATGAGTTAGCGAGAGCCAAGGATTCTGTACTGAATGCCTTTATTTTCAATTTTGCGACCCCGGCTCAAACCCTGTCGCGGGTGATGCGCTATGACTATTACGGCTATCCGCAAGATTTTATCTTCCAGTATCAAAAACAGGTTGCGGCAACAACAGTGGCGGATGTGCAGCGGGTGGCCCAAACCTATTTGCAGCCAGAGCAAATTGTCACGTTGGTTGTGGGCAATTCCAGCGCGATCAATCCTCCTTTAAGCAGCTTGAGTTCAGATGCCAAGGTAACGAAGCTGGATATCTCGATTCCATCTTCTTGATTGGCTGACTGAATTGGGAGATTTCTAGAAAACAAAATACTTGTAGTGTGGGCATTCTGCCTGCCGCGAGCGAGACGCTCGCACTAGGATGGGAAATTTTTTCGAGAAATCTCCTTGAGCCTTGATGAGTGTTAATCAGTGAGGAAATGACGGATCCCGGTTGGCTCAGCGATCGGGATTTTTGCTGAATCGGCAGTCCGCAAGCGTTCAGTAGATCCCCGGCACAAAGTTCGTCTGGTATAGGGATTAATACGAATTCAAAATGTCGTCAGAGAAAAAAATAGCTAGAAAAATAGGACACAACTTTGACAAAGAAACAGATTTAAAGCTTGTTTCTTATTGAGCTGTGCCCATCTGTACCAGACGTGTTTATTCGATCAGAGGGTCTTGCTGACTCTCATCTAGGAGCATCCGCCATTAGCACAACCCGGGTTAAAGGCTGCCTTTGGTTGAGGATAGGACCAGTGTAATTGCTGAGAGTGGCGACCAAGGTTCGGTAAAGTGGGATAAAAGTAAGGTAAAAGTCATTAAAATCAGTGAAAGTTGGAAAAAGCACAAGGAAAGTTCCTGGTTCTAGGTGCTGAAATGAGCTGCTGAAGCCAAGAGAGGGGATTTTTGTCGGTTCCTTTCTAGTGTGGTCTGAGGCGGATTGTTCCATTTGCTGCTCGATCGCTTGTGCTGTTTGATTCAAACCTAGCTAATTGCAAAGCATCACCATTTTTTAAAAAACCTGTGTTGACTCATTTAGAGGACTGGCAGCGATGAGATTTGAAGAAGGTCTAATGCTTGTGGAACAGCTCTTGGAGCCAGAGCAGTTGACGAAAGTTCAAGCCGTTGTGTTTCAGCAGGCTTGGCAGGGGAAGTCCTATCTAGAAATTGCAAAAACATTTCAGTACCATCCGGATTACATCAAGGAAGTTGGCTCTAGCCTCTGGCATGCCCTATCAGATGCGCTGGGAGTGCGCGTGACGAAACACAACTTCTTGATGCACTTGAAGCGATATCGAGAGCGGCTGTTGAAGGTGAATGCTGCTCGATCGCAACAGGCATCCGGAACAGCTTTTCTTGATTTAGGAGAAGCGGTTGATGGGGCAAACTTTTACGGTCGCCTCACCGAACTAATGACGCTCGATCAGTGGCTGAATGTCGATCGCTGTCGCTTAGTCACGGTTTTGGGCATGGGCGGCATGGGCAAGACGGCCCTCTCGGTCAGGCTGGCGAAACAGATGCAGGCCACATTTGACTTTGTGATTTGGCGATCGCTCAAAGATGCTCCCCCGTTGTCTGCTCTGCTGGGCCGCTTGATTCAGATCTTGTCGGCTGATCTACAAATCGCCATTCCCGAAACTGAAAGTGATCAGATTGGCTGTCTGATTGAATGTTTGCAGCGATCGCGCTGTTTGTTGATTTTTGACAACTTAGAAGTGCTGTTCCAGCCCAGCCAGCGAGCAGGCACTTACCGAGCGGGTTATGAAGCCTATGGGGAGCTATTGCGCCGAGTTGGCCAAAGTCAGCATCAAAGCTGTGTGTTGCTCACCAGTCGCGAAAAGCCAGCCGAGATGGTAGCGTTGGAAGGAGAAACGCTGCCTGTCCGGACCTTACAACTTCAGGGACTGCAAGAAGCCGATAGCCACAGAATTTTGATTGCCAAAGGATTGACTGGCTCTTCAACCGATATGAACGAGTTGGTGCATTGTTATGGTGGCAATCCTCTCGCGCTTAAAATTTCAGCGACTTCGATTCAAGATTTATTTGCTGGCAATATTGCTGATTTCCTAGGTCAGGGCAGTCCGATTTTTACCAGCATCCGAGATTTGCTGAAGCGGCAGGTCGATCGTCTGTCTGATCTAGAACGTCAGGTCATGACCTGGATTGCTATCAATCGGGAGCCGGTGACGGTAAAAGACTTGCGATCGGATGTGTTCCCGCTGATTCCTATGTCGCAATTGCTGGATGTGGTGGAATCTCTACGCTGGCGATCGCTGATTGAAAAAAGCACCCAGGGGTTTACCCAGCAGCCTGTGGTGATGGAATATTTCACGGAGCAATTGATTCAGCAGAGCTGTCAGGAATTATTAGCAGTTGATCTAGAGACAGCCGGGAGGAATGGGGCCGCATCCGGTCGATCAGCAGCACCCTTGCGGACTTTAAATCACTTTGCCCTGCTGAAAGCGACTGCCAAAGACTATGTGCGAGCCACGCAAATTCGCCTGATTGTGGAACCGATCGTTCAACAGACGATCGACCAACTTGGTACTGAACGGGAACTGGCAGAACGGCTGCTGCAACTTGTAGAACATTACCGCGATCATGCTCTACCGAAAGGATATGCCGTGGGAAATTTGCTCAACCTGCTGTGCTACCTCAAAGTGGATCTGACCGGCGCTGATTTTTCGCATTGCACGATCTGGCAAGCCTATCTAGCTGATGCGGATTTGCCCCAAGTCAATTTTAGGGGTGCTGACTTAACGCGATCGGTGTTTGCGGAAACCTTTGGCGGCCTCACCTCCGTGACCTTTAGTCCTAACCAACCGCTGTTAGCAACAAGCGACACCAACGGAGAAACCTATCTTTGGAACATCGCTACCGGCAAGCTGGCGAATCGTTTACGCACCGATGCGGCATGGACTTGTGCCGTCACCTTTAGTCCAGATGGCAACTGGTTGGCGAGCGTGGGAGACGACTGTCGCGTTAAACTGTGGCAGGTTGATACTGGGGAATGTTTGCAGCAATTTCTGGGCCATGTCACAACGGTGAACGGCATTGCCTTCAGTCCAGATGGCCAGCAAATGGTCAGCGGTAGCCAGGATGGTACACTGCGCCTCTGGCAAATTCAGCCTGCGCTGACAGACCCTTGTTTGCGGGTGTTTGAAGGCCATGAAGGTCGAGTTTGGGGGGTTGCCCTCAGTCCCGATGGCAAAACGATGATTAGCGGTTCGGAAGACTGCACGCTGAAAATCTGGGATGTAGCCACAGGCAACTGTTTAACCACGTTAACGCAACATAAGGGCTGGGTGAAAGCGGTGGCCTTCAGTCCGGATGGCAAGCTATTTGCCAGCGGTAGCTTTGATGGCACAATTCGGCTCTGGCACACGGAAACTTGTGCCTGTTTGCGGACCTTAACCGGACACTTGGATGCAGTCACCATGGTGGACTTCAGCCCGGATGGCCATTTACTTGCTAGCGGCAGCTATGACCAGATGGTGAAACTCTGGGATGTGCAGTCGGGCCAATGTATCCGCACTTATCATGAGCACAGTAATCGCGTGCTGTCAGTTGCTTTCAGTCCCAGTGGCGATCAAATTGCCAGCGGTGGCGATGATCACGCGACGAAGATCTGGGATATTCAAACGCAACAATGCATTCGCACCTGGAAAGGCCATACCAATAGCGTGCTGTCGCTGTCGGTCAGCCCCGATCGCCAATATCTCGCCACAGGCCACCAGGATCAGACGATCAAAATTTGGCAGTTGCAAACCGGACAGGTGGTGAAAACGCTGCGAGGCCACATGAATCGGATCTGGTCGGTGGCTTTTGCGCCCGCTGAGAATCCGCTGACCCAGGCTGCCTTAAAACAAGGAAATACCGATCCGCTACAACAGCTGATTTTGGCGAGCGGCAGTGGCGATCGCACCGTCAAAATTTGGAATGCGCGCGGCCATTGTTTTTCTACGCTGCACAACCACACCAGCTGGGTTTGGTCTACTGGCTTTAATGCGGCAGGCAACTGGCTGATTAGCGGTAGCTGTGACCATGCGATTCGGCTATGGGATGTGGAAACTGGCACCTGTTTGCAGATTTTTGAAGGACATCTCGCGCCCGTAGTGAAGGTGATTTTGAGTCCCGATGAGCAATATCTGATCAGCAGTAGTGCCGATCGCACGATTCGGGTTTGGGAAATTGCCACGGGCGACTGTGTGCAGGTGATGACTGGCCATCAAAATAGCGTCTGGTCCCTGGCAATGAGCCCAGATGGACAACTGGCAAGCTGTAGCTATGATCAAACGATCCGCTTTTGGAATTGGCAAACAGGAGAATGTACCGCTCGAATCGAAGCCCATCCTGCCCCGATCGTCGAGTTGGCCTTTAGCTCAGATGGGAAATGGATGGCCAGCGGTAGCTTCGACTGCACGATCAAACTATGGGATTTGCAGACCAAAACTTGCAAACACACCTTAAAGGGTCACACTGCCCTGGTTCCAGCTATGACGTTTGTGCCGAATCCAGAGGGTGAATCGCGGCAGGATCTGCTGATTAGCGGTAGTTTCGACGAAACCGTCAAAATCTGGGATATCGAAACGCAAACCTGCTTGAGAACATTGCGGACTCCCCGTCCCTATGAGCTGATGAACATTGCAGAGGTGAGCGGCATTACCGAAACGCAAAGAACAACCCTGGAAGCGCTGGGGGCGATCATTGACTTTGCTTCACCCTCGGATTCGGCCATACCAGCGTAAGAGTACTCTGGCAAGGCGATCGGAGTTGTGTCGCAAAAAGCCCGTTTCGGCATCTTCATCCATAATGTTGGCGACGATCGCCCGCCGTCCCAGGCGGATCACATCTTCTCGATCGAAAAATACCGGATGGGAACCTTCCTGGGCATAGCGAATTAAAGATTGGGCTGAAGGTGAGGTCTTTTGCACCAGCACCGCATCAAACAAGCGCTGTCCCACCACCCGATCGAGCGTGCGGATATGATCGGCAACCGTAAAGCCATCTGTTTCACCGGGCTGGGTCATAATATTGCAGACATAAATTCGGGCTGCTTTGGATTGGGCGATCGCTGCCGGAATTTCGGGGACGAGTAGGTTGGGAACAATGCTGGTGTAGAGGGAACCCGGACCCATGATCAAGAAATCGGCTTCCTGGATGGCCTGAATCGCTTTGGGTAGGGCAGGCGGATTCTCTGGGGTGCAGCCAATCCGAACAATGCGGCCCTTGGCTTCAGTAATATTTGACTCTCCTTCGATCCGGCGACCATCGGCTAGCTCAGCCCAGAGGCTAACATCACTCAAAGTGGAAGGGAGAACCTGACCCCGAATCGCCAAAACTTTGGAACTTGCGGCGATCGCCCGTTCAATATCCCCGGTCACCTCACTCATTACCGTCAGGAAGAGGTTGCCAAAACTGTGGCCTGCCAGTCCGTCGCCTGCCTGAAAGCGATATTGGAACAGCTCGGTTAGCAGTTTTTCTTCATCGGCCAGGGCCGCAATGCAATTCCGAATATCGCCCGGAGGGAGCACCCCAATTTCCCGCCGTAACCTACCAGAGGAGCCGCCATCATCCGCAACTGTGACGATCGCCGTAATGTTAGCGCTATAGGTTTTGAGGCCGCGCAACAAGGTCGATAAGCCGGTGCCACCTCCGATCACCACAATTTTGGGACCACGATGTAAGCGGCGATGGGTCATCAGCACATCGATCAGCTCGCCATTGCCCTCTGGCATTAGGACTTCAGTAATGGAGCCCAGGCTGCGGGTCTGCCCCCAAAGAATTAGCAAAATGCCGCTAATCAGAACAATCGGTCCACTGATATAGTTGGGAACCAAACGGGTGATCGTTCTCAGCAAGTCTCTTGTGAATTCGCTAATGTAATAGATTGGAGTTAAGTTGGACCAAATTGCCAACCCCAGTGTCACGCAGATCACGCCAGCTGCACTAATCAGCAGCCAACGTTTGACGAGCAGACCTGGAGCCAACCACTTAAACCATTGATTCACACGGGGGGGAGTACGATAGCGCGATTCCTGCTTTAAGGCTTGAAACGCTTGCTTAAAAAGACCCATAAACATCTCTAGGAAGCAGGGAGAAAGGGACATCCACCTCAACTGCAATAGCGGACTGCCCAGATTAGATAAGCGACTGTCTTACAATCAAAAGAGGCGATCGAACATGAAATTGCATCCCTGAGTAACTTTAGCAACTCTTTTTCAGATTCAGCATAAAGTTAGTTTGCTAGTCTTTTCGCAAGACGCTTGTTTCGCAAGATAGTCATTTCGCAAAATAGTCATTTCGCAAGACAGTTATTGAGACTCGCCACTTGCGATTGGTTACTTGCCAACTGAGTCGTGTTAAACCATATACTGTTAAACCATTTAAATCATCACTGGTCATGGATGACTTGTCCTGTCTAAGCTAGAGGCTTGTCTGATTCAGATAAATCGATTATGGCTGAACCGCTGATTGAGTTAAGAGGAGTCACGAAGGCTTTTGACGATCGCGTCATCCTCGACAAGATTGATCTGACGATTTATCGAGGAGAATCGCTGGCAATTATTGGCCCTTCTGGGACTGGAAAATCAACAACGCTGCGAGTGATGTCAGGCTTAGAAGCACCCGATGCCGGTGAAGTTTACATTCAAGGCCAGCGCCGGGAAGGGTTAGTTGAGGACAGTAAAGATCCGATCGGCATCACGATGGTGTTCCAGAACACGGCCCTTTTCGACTCGTTGACCGTGGATGAAAATATTGGGTTTTCACTCTATCAACACTCGCGATTACCCCGCCGCAAAGTGCGGGAGTTGGTGGAACAAAAACTAGAGATGGTGGGTCTACCAGGAATTGCTGACCTCTATCCAGCAGCTTTATCTGGCGGGATGCGTAAACGGGTCAGCTTTGCCCGGGCGATTATGGAAAATCCCGAAAATCCAGCCAACAATCCGGAAGTGATTCTCTATGATGAACCCACGGCTGGCCTGGATCCGATCGCATCTACTGTGATTGAAGACTTGATTACCAGCTTGAATTGTGAAGGGGGCTGTGGAACCTACGCCATCGTGACTCACCAGGACAGCACCATTCGCCGCACGGCTCAGCGGATTGTTTTTCTCTATCATGGGAAGGTCCAATGGGAAGGCTCAGTGGAGGAGATTGATACCACAGACCATCCAATGGTGCGACAATTCTTTAGCGGTCAGGTTGAGGGTCCGATTCAAGTGATCGGATGAACAAAGGCTTTTGGGCCTAGGTTGAAGCTGCAACCTATCAAGCTGCAACTTATTGTGAGAAATTTTCATGCGATCGAGAACTGTTCGAGAAGGCTCTGTCGGTCTTGCCATTCTGTTAGGTATCGCAGTATTTGGCGGACTCTTCCTGTGGTTGCGTGGATTCAGTCCCGGCAATCGCGGTTATCAGATCACGATTCGTTTCCCGAACGTGGAAGGAATGCAAGTGGGTGCTCCAGTGTTATATCGAGGCGTATCAGCGGGCAAAATCTCTGCGATTCGGGTCAGCGCCAACTATGCTGAAGTCGATGTCAAAATTTCTCCTGCGACGATCATCATGCCAAAAAATGTGGCGATCGAAGCGCGTCAGTCAGGCCTGGTGGGCGAAACCTTCATTGATATGACACCGAATACTCAGTTACCTGAGGAAGTGGTTGGTAGCGATCCTTTCTCCTCTACCTGTGATGAAGCGGTAATTATTTGCAACGGGAGCTATCTAGAAGGGACCGCTAGCGTAACGTTCACCGAATTGCTGAGTTCGATGATCAACTTCACGAATACCTTCTCTAGTCCGGAGTTTTTTGGAGAATTGCGGACCCTCACGCGCAATTTTGCTTCTGCGGCAGAAGGGGTCGATACGCTGGCTGGAGAAGTGACAAATCTATCGCGATCGGTGCGGGGTGAACTGGGAACGCTGTCAAAATCTGCGACTGCTTCCGCCAATTCGATCGGCTCTGCTGCAAATCAATTCGGCCTGACAGCAGAGGAATTGCGAGCCTTGATTGCGACGAATCGAACAGCGCTGGTTGGGACATTGGACAATATTAATCAGACGGTCACAGGAGTGCGAACGATTGTTAACACATTAGCTCCGGTGATTGAAGAAGGCGATTTTGTGGCGAATCTACAAGACCTCTCAGCTAATGCGGCAGAGGCTTCTGCGAATTTACGCAATCTATCGGGCACGGTTGGTTCCGCAGAAAATTTAGTGCTGCTCCAACAAACGCTTGATTCTGCCCGCGCCACCTTTCAAAACGCCCAAAAAATTACGGCGGACCTGGACGATCTGACAGGCGATCCCACCTTTCGGGAGAATATTCGCCGCTTAGTCAATGGATTGGGGGGGCTTGTTTCGTCCGCTGAGCAGCTACAGCAACAAACTCAGTTAGCACAGGCCCTGGCTGTTGCCCAAACTTCAGAAAATCAAGCCGTTCCTCAACCCACTGAAGTCCGATCGAAGATTCAGCCTAAAGCAACCTTAAAGCCTGATGAAAAGTCTCCTGAAACGGTCGGTGAATCCTCCCAGCCGCAGCCAGCAGATGATCCTCTCCCCTTGGACAGTTCCCTAGCAGATGATCCTGAACCACCCCATGCTCAACATCCTGAGGCCGATCGCAGCGCCGAACCTTTGAAATTGCCCAGCCGCAGTCTACGAGAGTAACCGTGATTTCTGGTTTTGCCTGGATTGTGCCAGGTCGAGTGAGATCAGATTCAAACGGCTGCAACAAGCGCCTGTAACAATCCTTGAAATAGCCGCAAACCGTCTGTGTTGCCAAGCGCCGGATCGGCTGCCCGTTCTGGATGAGGCATCATGCCGAGCACATTTCCCCGACGATTGCAAATGCCAGCGATGTGATTGACTGAACCGTTGGGATTGTTTTCATCTGCCAGTTGCCCATCGGTTCCACAATAGCGAAACACGACTTGATGATTGGCTTCTAGCTCTGCCAAAGTGTTGGGTTCAGCATAGTAGCAGCCTTCTCCATGGGCGATCGGTAAGGTAATCACCTCGCCTGGTTGATAGGTTTGAGTCCAGGGCAAATCTGCTCGCTCCACCCGCAGCGGCACTCGATCGCAAATGAAGTGCAGATCCCGATTCCGCATCAGTGCTCCGGGCAACAAGCCAACTTCTGTCAATACCTGAAACCCATTGCAAATACCAATCACAAATTTGCCCTGTTCAGCATGACGAACGGTAGCCTGCATCGCAGGAGAGAAGCGCGCAATCGCCCCACAACGCAGATAATCTCCGTAGCTGAACCCCCCTGGAACCACGATCACATCTAAATCGGATAGATCACTTTCCTCATGCCAGACCATGCGAGTGGGCTGTTGCAATAGATCACGAGTCGCCATCGCTGCATCGCGATCGCAGTTGGAACCCGGAAACACAATTACGCCAAATTTCATTGCAGTGCCTCTGGCAACGCTCATTCCGCTTCCAGAATACCTTGTTTAACCAGGTTTGGTTTACTCAGGTTTGTTGATCATGAGTTCAGGCCAGATTTAGCTCCAGCTTGAACGCTCCGGCACCTGAATATTCGGGCTGGTGTTGGGTTAGCGAGGCATCTGGTCTAAATTGGGACGGACCTTGATCCGGATCGTTAAGGCGGTAATGTTGTCATGGCCATTGTATTGATTGGCCAGATCGATGAGTTGGCTCACCCCTTGCTCTAAGTTAGTTTGCTGATCCAGTAAAGGTTCTAAATGGCTCTGGCAGTAGGTTTCCAGCAAATTGTTGTCAGATAATCCATCTGAGCAAAGCAGCAAAATGCCATCCTCATTCAGTTCCAGAAATTTAATGTCAGGGTTGAGGAAATTCTCGTCCCTTGGCCCCAGGGCTTGCGTTAACTGATAGGCATCTGGCCGAGCATAGGCAAGGGTGGGTTCAACTCCCCGCTGAATTTCGCGTTGACCCACTTCGTGATCGGTTGTGATTTGCTGCAAGCCGCGGCGACGGCTCAGCCGATAGAGCCGACTATCTCCAACATGGGCGACGACCGCATCGGTGTTGTGAATCAGCAGCAGGACTAAGGTTGTTCCCATGCGACCACTTCCGGCGCTGGCATTCTGTTGGTTTAAGTCATAAAGCACCCGATTGGCTTCTTGAACGGCCTCGTAGATGGTTTCTTCGGTGGGCAATCGATCGTGCCAATGAGCCGCGAAATAGCGTTGCAGGGTTTCAACAGCGGTAGTGCTGGCAATTTCGCCGCTCGCATGGCCTCCCATCCCGTCACAAAGAATGTAAAGCCCTTTGGCATTCAGGCTGCGGCCCTGAGGACTATCATTTTTCTTGATTTCTGTTTGGATACTAAAACAGTCTTCATTGTGATTGCGCTGTCGGCCAATATCGGTTTGCCCCGCATCTTCCAGACTGACTAACCGCATCCCCAAAACGATGGTGGGGGAATCATCGCTTTCGCTGCCGTCTTCCTGATCCACGATCGTAATTTCACTGCTGTGGGGACCACCCTCTGCTGCTGGTGCCAATGGTTGTGCTGCTGGGATGCTCGGTTGGTTGATGGCCTGCTGCAAATCTAGCGTAATGTCCGGATCGGGAAATGCAGAGGCCGGATAGGAAAGGTCATCATCATCAGTGGGACCATCTGACCTGATAGCAGCATGATCGGATTGCAAAATAGCCGCAATGTCTTCAACGCGCGATCGCAACTGTTCTACTGAATAAACTGTCCCGACATCTAGCTCGCTACAAAGTTGGGCAATTTCCGCATGTTGCGTTTGTTGAGATTGTTGAAAGAGTTTTTGCCAAAAGCGGCCTAGTTCTGCTAACTCAGCAGGCTGTTCTGGCAGATCGGCATGAAGTCGTTGTAGACAGAGCAAATAATCTTCGTCAACCCGCACATTATCCAGCTCAAACAAACTGCGACAGCATTGGTAGGGTGCTAAAGCGGCCCAAAGCTCTGTCATCTCATACAGCCAGTGCAGAATTTGCAGCGGCAGCACGGGTTCCTCCAGCAACACATTAAGCAGGGTCGGCAAGGGCGATCGGTCCTGTAACAGCAAGATGTTGAATGAGTCTTGTTGCCAAGCATCGTGCAACTTGGGCAGCGGCAACAAAGGAAACTGAGCTGGTAAATCGAGATAGGGGCGGGCGATCGCTGGAATTGGGAGTGCAGCCGTGGCTAAACTGCTCGGTTGAAGTGGGAAATGGTCTAGGACGCGAATTTCTGTCTCAGTGGTAGTAGCCATCTGCTGTGGCAAAGGCTCCAGGAACTGATAGCGCTGCTGCGGATCTAAAAATTTTCCAGTCGGTAGCGGGACCGTTCTGGCCCGCGTGGCTTGAGCAGGCGACTGAGCGATCGAAGGGAGGGCAGCACTTGCCTCTGCCTGCACCGAAGATAAAATAGCTTTCCAGATTGTTCCAGTCACGGCTCCACATTGCAAACAATATTCTGCATTTAACGGAACGAGTGTTCCGCAGGTTGGGCATTCCTTTTCAGTAAGAGATGTTCCGCATCCCTGACAGTACTTATGGGTATCTGGGTTCTCAAACTGACAATGGGAACAAACAAGCATCTGGAAACTCCCTCAACTCCTGCAATAGCCGGAGGCCCTGAATCTTTAGCCCATTTTCTGCTGCAATTCAGTTGTGAGCTAAGATTCTGCTTCTTGTACAGGGTACACGATTGTTCTTCGAACCTACCGTTGGTATGACCCCCTCAGAATACCCACAAGCGAGGGGGAACACGCATCGGCAGTATAGCGTGTTGCAAGCTGGAGTGGTTTAGCGGTTCGCTCTCGGATCCAGACTATCACGCAAGCCATCCCCCAGCAGGTTAAATGCCAGGACAATCAGCGTGATCATCAGACCGGGCATGAGAATGGTCCAAGGGGCAGAGAGTGCATAGCCATTGGTAAAAGCATCAGAGAGCATTGTGCCCAATTCAGGTGTGGGTGGTTTGGCTCCCAACCCCAGGAATCCCAGTCCAGCAGCTTCCAGGGTAGCTGTCCCGATCGATAAAGTTGCCTGAACCACCAGAGGCGCAAGGCTAGCAGGCAGAATATGCAGAAAGATAATTCGGCCAGGTTTTGCCCCAAACGCTCGCACCGTTTGGATGAAGCCCTGCTCCCGCAAAGAAAGCACCATACTGCGCGTCAGGCGAATGAAGATGGGAATCTGCACTACTCCGACCGCCAGCATCACGCTCCTTAGACCGGCTCCCATGACTGTGGCAACGGCGATCGCCAACAAAATTGAAGGAAAGGCCAGCAGGATGTCAGTCAGCCAGCTAATCACCGTTTCCCACCAGCCGCGAAAATAGCCTGCCACCAATCCCAGCAAGGTGCCGATGATCAGGCCCAACCCGACTGAAACCAAACTGATGAGCAACGAAATGCGGATGCCATACCACACCAGGCTGAGCATATCGCGTCCTAGCCCATCAGTGCCTAACCAGTGCTCCCAGCTCGGTGGACTGAGTCGAGCCGCAAAATCTCTGGCTGTGGCAGGGTCAAACGGACGCAGAATCGGAGCTAGAATGGCCAGCAGCACGATCACTACCGTTAAAATTAACCCAATGCGCGCGGAGATCGATCGCAGGAATTGCTTTTGCAGTTTTTTGAAAGAGGACTCACGGGCAACAGAAAAGGGAGCAACCGGTTCCAACGATTCCATAGGGCCAAGTGCGCGTTATTTGTATTGAATACGGGGATCCAAAAAAGCGTAAGACACATCGACGAGCAGATTGATTAAGACAAAGACGATCGCCACAAAGACCACGCCTCCTTGCACCACCGGATAATCCCTGGCCAGAATGCCCTCATAAATCCAGGCTCCAATCCCCGGCCAGGAAAAGATCGTTTCCGTCAGGATTGCCCCGCCTAATAAAGTGCCAAACTGTAACCCGATGATCGTGACCACGGGCAGCAAAGCATTTTTGAGCGCATGTTTGGAAATGACCCAGCGTTCTAGCAGCCCCTTGGCGCGAGCGGTGCGAATGTAGTCTTGCGACAGCACTTCCAGCATGGCGCTGCGGGTAATGCGGGCAATGATCGCTAATGGGATCGTCCCGACCGTGATGGCAGGCAGAAGCAAATGGGCGATCACATCCAGGAAGGCTGGAAAGTTGAGTTGCAGCAGGGAGTCTAGGATATAAAAACCCGTGATCGGCTGTAGCGAAACTCCTACCCCTAACCGACCGCTCGGCGGTAACCAGCGTAGATGCACCGCAAACAGATACACCAGCAGCAGACCCAGCCAATAGACAGGCATGGAAACGCCCAACAACGAGCTGCTCATGGCCAGATTATCAATCCAGCCATTTTTCTTAACGGCGGCCAGGATGCCAGCAGGAACGCCTAAGATCAGGGCAAACAGCATAGCTGCCACCGACAGCTCAAAGGTTGCAGGCCAGCGCGTCGCCAGTTCCTGCGTGATAGGAATGCCGCTGATGATGCTGCGTCCGAGGTCAAACCGAATCAGCTTGCCAAGAAACGACAAATATTGCAGGGGTAATGGGCGGTTTAGACCCAACTGTTCTTGTAAAGCCGCGATTTGATCAGGGGTGGCTCGCGGCCCTAGCAACACCACGGCAGGATTCCCAGGAATTAACTGCAAGAATAGAAAGACGAGCAGGGAAATTCCCAGGAGAACCGGCAGTAAATCGAGTAAACGTCGAGCTATGTATCGCAACATCTGACTGACTGCTTTTGCTACTGCTTTTCGATCGTGGCAAAGGTCTCATTGGCAAGCGGGCTGGGTACCCAGCCAGAGATATTCGTGCGTTGGGCCAGCAGAGGCTCTGAATGAACGATCGGCACCCGCACTGCTTCATCAAACGCGATCTTTTCCACCTGGCTATAGAGCGGCGCACGTTTCGTATCATCCGATTCTTGACGCGCCTGG
This sequence comes from Elainella saxicola E1, assembly GCA_002796835.1. GTDB lineage: Bacteria > Cyanobacteriota > Cyanobacteriia > Elainellales > Elainellaceae > Elainella > Elainella saxicola. Next base: position 59,565 of record LUGL01000067.1, read on the forward strand.
TCTAGCAGCTTGAAAGCCTGGGCATTTTTCCAGTCGCCGATGTCCTTGGTGCCGCCTGGACCAAAGTGGTAGTAGAGGAAGTTATCTGGATCGCCATAATCGCCAGTCCAGCCCATCATGAAAGCCTGATAACCCGGTTTCTTGAAGCGATCGTTCAAATAGGCCGCCCAGTCTTTGGTGTTAAGCTTGACGCGAATGCCTACGGCCCCCAGATCTGCGGCAAAGGCTTCTGCGATCGGTTTCGGGGTGGGGAAATAAGGCCGAGAAACTGGCATGTACCACATTTCCAGATCAAACCCATCAGGATAGCCAGCATCGGCCAGCATCTTCTTGGCCTTTTCGGGATTGTATTCGTAATCTGCTTGACTAGAATCTTGATATTGTTTCAGCGATTCTGGCATGAAAAAGCTGTTGCTCGTTGCCAAACCAGACCAGAAAGAATCGACGATCGCTTTGCGGTTGAGGGACATGGCGATCGCTTGCCGCACTTCTTTTTTCGCCAGCGGTTCATAGCTGGGATTCAAAGCCAAATAGCCAACATTGAATGGCGGACGCCGCACTTCTTTCAAATTTTGGTCGGACTGGAGTTCCTTCAACTGGTCGGGCGCAATATCCACTGTGAAGTCAATGCTGCCAGAGCGCAGTTCAGCTAACCGGGCAGAAGGTTCTTTGATAAAGCGGAAGACGACCTTCTCGGTTTTGGGTAATCCAGCCTGCCAGTAATCAGGATTCTTTTCGAGCAGCAACCGATCGCCCGTGCGCCATTCCACAAATTTATAGGGGCCGGTGCCAACAGCCTGCGATCCAGCAATGCCATAATCCGCGCCTGCTTTCTCGATCGCCGTTGGACTGGCAATACCAAAATAACCAGAACCGATCGCTGCCGGGAAGGCTGCAAAGGGTTCTTTCAACACAAATTCAATCGTTGAATCATCGACGACATTGACCGCTTGCAGGATGGATTCTGCGCTGCCTTTGTAGCCGCCGAACAGCCCTTCCCAAATCGCATAAGTCTTACCAGCATCCCGGAAACCTAGCTTACTCTTCGGATCCCACCAGCGTTCAACATTCACCTTCACAGCTTCCGCATTAAAGGGAGTGCCATCATGAAACTTGACGCCCTGCCGCAACTTAAACGTCCAGGTTCGACCATCTTCCGAGGCAGACCATTCGGTGGCCAGTCCTGGTTCCAATTCCGTTGAACCAGGTTTGTATTCGACTAGGCGATCGTAAATTTGTTGTTGTACATAGATTGAATTACTGTCTTCCACGTTGCCCGGTTCCAAGTTGGCCGGGTCGCCTCCCGAACCAAAGACCAGCGTACTGGCATCGCCTGCAGCCGCCGAGCCATTGGTCGTTGGAGCCGTGGATGACTGTGGAGCACAGTTAGAGAGTGTTACGGTGATTGCGGCTGCAAAAATAAATAAAACCGCCTGCCATCGCTTTAAACGTCGCAGCATCTCGAATTCCTATCAGTTCATTTCAAATAAAATCGTCAAGCTAGCGTAAAAGATCATTTTTGTGGTTGCTTCTGCTAATTCTTAACAGAAACCATCTTTTGTTGCGCAAAAGCCTGATTAAAGATAGTAGCGCCTGATTGAATCTAGTTGAGTCTATCTTTAGAAATAATCCATCTTTATTAACATTTACTTGACTGAGACTCGATCTAAATCTTGATACTAAAAACGCAAGATTAGATTCGTTATAATCAGTCACAATCAGCACTTGCGCTCGAATAAATGGTAGAATGATTGACCTTTGGATGACAATTATTAATGATTCAACTATGTCGAGGAATGGAAGTCAAAGCTGCAAGAAAGAGATTTTTTGTAGCAATCTTGGCAGTTTTTGATTTTTAGATTTGCTTAACTTTTTGTTTTTTATTCTTCAATTCTGTAAAAGCGTTAAAAATCTACTCAAACAAGTTTCTATTAATAAAACCTAAATTGTTAAAACCGATCGCTAAAACTGATTGTTAAAACAATGCCTCATCCCGTTCTACAACTCTGTAATCTATCCGTTAATTTTCAGCAGGAACAGCAATTGATTCCAGCCGTCAAAAATGTCTCCTTCGGTATCATGCCGGGGGAGATTCTTTGTGTTGTGGGAGAATCAGGTTCTGGGAAGTCGGTTACTTCTTTAGCGGTGATCGGATTGCTGGTTGCTTCGGCCCAAGTTCAAGGCGAAATTTGGTTTGCTCATCCTCAACGCGCTGAACCTGTGAATTTGTTGACCTTAATGCCGGACGATCGACGGCAATATCGGGGTGGACAAATTGCCATGATCTTCCAAGAACCCATGACTTCGCTCAATCCGGTATATACCTGCGGTGATCAAGTTGTCGAAGCAATTTTATTACACTCGCAGATATCGCGAGATGAAGCCTATGGACGTGCGGTTGATTTATTTCGAGAAGTGAAATTGCCGGATCCGGAAGGGATGATGGAACGTTATCCGCATCAGCTTTCGGGCGGGCAAATTCAGCGCGTGATGATTGCCATGGCATTAAGCGGAAATCCAACTTTGCTGATTGCGGATGAACCAACGACTGCATTAGATGTCACGATCCAGGCAACGATCCTGGAACTACTGCGAGAAATTCGCGATCGCCGCAATATGGCCATTCTGTTTATCACGCATGATATGGGCGTTGTTTCAGAAATTGCCGATCGCGTGGTGGTGATGTATCGCGGACAGGTGATGGAAGATGCCAATGTCTATGACCTATTTGCCACGCCCCAACATCCCTATACCAAAGGCTTGTTGAACTGTCGGCCCCAAACCGATCGGCGGTTAAAGCGGCTGCCGACCGTATCTGATTTCATGCAGCTAGTGACGAATGCAGAAGGCCAACCCGAAATTGTGCCGCAACCCCTGAGCGTGATTGAGAATAATCCGCGCTTTGTTCCTGTCAGTCTCGCCGAACAGGAGCAGCGATCGCAGCAGCTTATCCAGCAACAACCTTTGCTGACCGTTCAGCATTTAACCAAAAGTTATCCGGTGCGAACGGGTCTGTTGGAACGATCGGCCTTATTCAATGCGGTGGATGATGTCAGCTTTGATGTTTATCCAGGTGAAACCCTGGGGCTGGTAGGTGAATCAGGCTGTGGAAAATCGACTTTGAGTCGGGTGTTGCTGCGCTTAATTGAGCCAACAGCAGGAGAAGTCTGGTTTGATGGTCAACCTGTTTTTCAGTTGCAGGATGCGGCTCTGCGTCAACTGCGCCAGCAAATGCAAATTGTTTTTCAAAATCCTTACGGCTCGATGGATCCGCGTCAAAGCATCGGCTCGGCGTTAATGGAGCCCATGGTAATTCATCAGATTGGCGGGTCACAGCAGGAACGTTATCAGAAAGCGGTTTCACTGTTGGAACGGGTTGGTTTAGATGCGAGCGCCATGAACCGGATGCCTCATGAATTTTCAGGTGGACAGCAGCAGCGCATTTGCATCGCCCGCACCCTCACTTGCAATCCGCGTTTCATTATCTGCGATGAGTCAGTGTCCGCATTGGATGTTTCAGTACAGGCCCAGGTGCTCAATTTGCTGAAGGATTTACAGCAGGATTTTGGCTTGACTTATATTTTCATCTCTCATGATCTAAGCGTGGTCAAGTTTGTTAGCGATCGAATTATGGTGATGAATCGCGGCAAGATCGAAGAGATTGGTCCGGCAGAAACGATCTACAACCATCCGACTCGCGACTATACCCGTCAACTCATTCACGCCATTCCGGCTGCGACCCTTGAAATAATTAAGGCGCGGCAAATGCAGCGCCCTCAATCTGATATTCCTGAAATTGCCTGACTGCCTCAAAGCGTTTGATCGGTGGGTTGATCAGACGGAACCTCGGCTCCTGCTTCAGGCTGAACCTGAGATGGATCGGTTGCTTCTGCCGGAGTTGCTTCTGGCGTAACAGGCTCTGGGGTCGCAACGGCTTCTGGAGACGGCGCAACGGGGGAAGGCGCTACCGGCGTCGGCATGGCTTGAGGTGGCAACGTCATGGTTGGGGAAACCGTAGGAGTTGGCATCCCTGGAGTCATCGGCGTTGGCATACCCGGAGCCATTGGTTGCGGAGTGGTCTGCGTCGGCGGAATTGGGCTTGGCGTCAGCACTGGTTGACCGCCAAACTGCTCATAGACGATCGCCGCAATTTGCCGAATTAATTCTTGAGCCCGCGAATCATTATGAGGTCGCTTCACCATGGCCGCGATCGCATAGCGCCGACCGGTCGGCAGATCGATGATGCCCACATCTCCAACCAGCGAACCAATATCACCTGTTTTATGGGCGATCGTTGATCCGGGTGCAAGGACGCTTGGCAGCAGGGTATCGGTCTGGGTACGCCGCATGATATCAAAGGCTCGATCGCGCGATTTCATAGACAGCAATTTGCCATCATTAATTAATGAAAGCAAGCTGACCAACTCTTTCGGCGAAGTCGTGTTGGTTCCTTCCAGGTCAGGGAGCAGCTTTCGCATGATCGTCTGCTGCATACCCCACTGCTGGAAGCGTCGATTCAACACATCAATGCCACCCATGCGCCGAATGATCATATTGGTGGCCGTATTATCGCTGGCAATGATCATATTAGTGGCGGTTTCCAGCACAGAGTATTGGCTCCCTGCTCCCGCATACTGCATGTCGCCTGAGCCTTCTGCAATATCGGCTTGTTGAATGGACAGTGTCTCATCCAGCTTGATCTTGCCAGCATCCACATCCTGGAAAAAGGCCACCAGGATCGGCAGCTTAATCATACTGGCCGAGGAAAAGGTGTTGTTGCCGTTAAAGCTAAAGAAATCGCCATTGTCGAGATCGAGGACAAACACACCGGGGCCCAGGTCAGTCAAGCTCTGCGTTAACGGCGTCACTTTGCCGACCAGATCGGTCATTTCGCGCCCCATGCGTACAGTGGCGATCGAGGCTAACATTCCAGGCTGACTGCCGACTTGATTCGGTTTTGCTTGCTGAGCCACCTGGGTTGAACTGGTGGTTCGATTGGCTTCTGCTGGATAGCGCATGGAAGGATCCCAAATTGAGATCACCGTTCCAGCAATGGCCCCCACCCCAACGCCCAAAATCAACAGCCGCACGAGATAGACTAAGGGAGGAGTACGTTGTGTGCGAGTGGCAGCAGACTTTCCTGGCTCCGAACGCGATTTGCCCAATTCAGGACGAGTGGTAGGCCGTTGTGGTTGGCTAACAGGTGTTGAGCTGGTTGGGTTACGTCTGGCAGTGCGTTCTGGATCAGGTGATCGTCGTAAAGTTTGCATCCCAGTAGCTTCTTCAGTTGGCCTCTGTTTGCGACGACCCGATCGATTAGCCAGCGATTTTTGAAACCGAGCGAACAGATTGAGAGAATTGCGTCGGCTGCGTCGGCCCGATGGAGGGGCTCCCGTTTCTCGTTGAGGCCGAACGCGTGGATCCGGTCCAGAAGCAGGAGAACCGTTGCTGGGTCCTGGCATTCCTGTTCTTGTCATACCTGGTTCACGCCGAACCGCTGGAGGATTGGCATTTGCTGACTGGGATTGAGACGTTGATCGCTGACTCACTGGGCGACGCTGCGATCTTTTGGGGCGATTGGTAGAATCCAACACAATTCAAACCTCTAAACCAACTGAGATGAAATAACAGAAGATCCAACCTCTTCAGAACAACTCAACTGCTTTCCAGCGAGCTATCAATTGTCCAGGACGGTTAAGCTGCCCTATTTTAATCATTCTGCTCAGAACGGCGAATAATTTTTTGCTTGACCTTTTGACTTGGCTTTTTGCTTAGTCTTGGGCACCTGTGCAGAAAAGACTAGCGGATTAATTTTTGCAGAGATGATTTCATTACAAAAGTTTAACTTGACGATCGCTGTTGCAGTGCCCATTGAATTTGACTCAAGATGCCCCGCAGCATGGCAACTTCAGTTGAGGAGAGTTGAGCCCGCCCAAACAGTCGGCGAAATTTTGCCATCCGACTGGTGGCAGTGTGGGAATACAGATAGCCAATTTGCAGTAAGCAGTCTTCTAGCTGCTGATAATACCGTTCCAGATCGTCCAGGGATGCCAGTTCGGTAGTTGTCGGCAGCGGTAAATCGGTGGCAACCTGCTTCTGATCAGTAACCTGCTGATCGGCGGTAATCTTCTGATCGGCAGGAACAGAAGTCGCTTGAGCCAGTTCAGCTAGCTCATAGCAGCAGATAGCAACTGCTTGAGCCAGGTTCATCGAAGTGTAGTCTGGACTGGTCGGGATGCGAATAAACCGTTGAGCATAGTTCAGTTCTGCTTTCGTTAAGCCCCGATCTTCTCGCCCAAAAATCAAGGCAGCTTGTTCATGAGGCGCTTCTAATAACCAGGGCAGCGCAGTTTTAGGATGTTCCAGGCAAACGTTGAGCGTGGTGCGATCGACTCCAGTAGTGGCGATCGCGCGTTGACAGCCAACTAAGGCATCGGGCAAAGTCTTAACCTGTTGAGCAGATTCCAGCAGATCAGTTGCATGAACAGCCATTTGTCGAGCTTCACCGCTGTCTACATCACACTGAGGGTTCACTAGCACCAACTGCCGCAATCCCCAATTCTTCATCACTCGGGCAACGGAACCTACATTTAATGCTCCAGCTGGTTCAACCAGAATGATGCGCAGGTGATCCAACGGGTGTGGCATGGTGAACATTGTGAAATGGGCTGTCTAACATTGAAGCAGGAAATTCATCATCCAAAATTTTGCCAACTTTGTGGCTGCACATTACGAAAGGACGTGATATGGGACGTGTAAGATCCAAATCTGATTTACCTGTTAAAACCTGTCCAGTTTGTCAACGTCCGTTTACTTGGCGCAAGAAGTGGGAAGACTGCTGGGATGAAGTGAAATACTGTTCTGAGCGCTGTCGTAGGCGCCGCTCAACGGCTCAGCCAAACGAAGAAAACTCATAAACGGTCTAGGTTTCTGATATCTTCGTAGAGTGTCAAAAGACTTAACTTCACGGCGACCCTTGTAGGCTGTCGATCATGCAGTAGTTGTGTGATGTCGCCAAGACCTGTGGTTACGGAGTTTCCCCTATCTAAACACTTGGCTAGAGCAGAAGGGAGGAAATCGCCCTTCTTTCGAATTTTTTGAGATGGTCTACAGTCTACAGTCTACGGTCCACGATCGCTAGATTTGACGCTTCAGTTTCTACATTTCATGTTGATTCAAAGGATTGAATGACTATGCGAACAGGCTCGGTACAGCCGAAACTTATTATTCATGGTGGTGCAGGTAGCTCTCTAAAAGGCAAGGAGGGGGCTGAAGCAGTCCGTCGATCGCTCTTTACAGTAGTTGAGCAAGTTTATGACCTGCTTTTAAGCGGATTGGATGCGAAATCTGCTGTGATTCGGGGTTGCCAAATGCTGGAGGATGATCCCCGTTTTAATGCAGGAACTGGGTCGGTATTGCAGTCTGATGGACAAATTCGTATGAGTGCTTCCTTAATGGATGGCACCACCCAACGCTTCAGCGGCATCATCAATGCGTCGCGCCTAAAAAATCCGATCGAGCTAGCCGAATTTCTCCAAAACTCGGACGATCGCGTTTTGTCAGACATTGGCGCATTGGAACTGATGCGGGAACTGCAAGTTCCTTACTATGACCCTTCTACAAAACTGCGGTTGCAGGAATGGATCCTAGAACGCGAGGGTAATTTTGACAAAGCCATGGCAGGGGTTGTGGCCGAGCAGGAATTGGTTAGTGAAGCAGGGCGAGGCACGATCGGAGTAGTTGTCCTCGATTCCCAAGGTCGATTGGCAGCAGGCACTTCCACTGGCGGTAAAGGGTTTGAGCGCATTGGTCGAGTCAGTGATTCTGCGATGCCTGCGGGCAACTATGCCAATGCCCATGCTGCCATTAGCTGTACTGGAATTGGCGAACATATCATTGAAGAGTGTTTGGCAACTCGAATTGTCATTCGAGTCACAGATGGCATGTCATTGCCCTCAGCATTTGAGAAATCTTTTTGGGAAGCAGAAAGCCGTAATCGGGATTTCGGAGCGATCGGTATTGATGCCACTGGAACGATCGCATGGGGCAAAACCAGTCAGGTGCTGCTAGCGGCCTATCACGATGGTGAGCGCATGGGCGACACCTTAAATATGGGAGTTGAGATGGGGACTCAAGCTCAGCTCAGCCATGCTCATCAGCTCTAATTAGCAAACTGTCTAATTAGCAAACCTAGAGCTGGTCTGGTACTGAATCTCCCACTTCTCGCTATCCTGAACAAAGATATTTTTCTGTTACAGGAGTAATATGCGAGTTTGGGCTGTTTGCGTGGTCACCTTTTTTGGGGCAGCAGAGCTGTATCAGTGGCTTCAGGGGTTAACTTTACCGCTGCCAGTTTATGGGGTTGCTGGACTGTTGCTGGCTGTAGCATCTAATGCCGATCGATTGCGTTGGTTTCAGTCAGGCGGATCTTCCCTGGCGATTCAACCGCAATCATCTCAACCCGAACAAGCCCATCCTGGATTAACTCGATCGCAGCAAGATGAAGCGTTGCTGATTCAATCTGCTGCTGCTCGACGCACTGGCCCACAATTACCTCAGTTCCAGCAAACATCCCCTGCTTCTATCTCGTTTACGATTCGATCGCCGCGATCGGGATCAGAAAACCAGAATTAGGGCACCAATCAGCGCCTCACTGGATCTGCTTCCAGCCGCAAACTGAAGTTGATGCGTTCTGATTTGCACTAGTTGAGAATTTCTACAATCAAGACGGCTAGCCGATTGTAAGGAAGATCAAGCTCAATTGAAACGATTCGTTTTCAACCTGCTTTCTGGTAATTTTGCTGTCATACACTGAATCATGAGCCTTTGACCGTTCAGCGATCGGGTGACCCATCTATCCTGAACGGCATTATGGCGCTTTCGCTCCAACATGATAGATGCAGCACGATAACGCACTGAAAGTTTAGGAGTCCCCATGATAGAAAAAATTTTGTTGACGACTTCCGGTACTGGTCAAACTGAAGACATGCTGAAAATGTTGATGGATATTCCTTCCATTCAACGCGCGGCGGTTACAGTTCTCCATGTGGTGCCACCCCAAGTGACGGCTGACGGCATGACCGAGAAGTTAGAGGAAGGTGGGAAAACGCTGGCAAATTCAATTCAAACGCTGAATTTGGATCCCAGCCGCGTTAACCCAATATTGCAGCAAGGCGATCCCAAAGATGTGGTTTGTCGGGTCGCTGAACAGATCGATACTGATTTGATCATTATGGGATCGCGTGGACTAAAGCGGATTCAGTCCATTCTGGAAAATTCGGTTAGTCAGTATGTCTTCCAGCTCTCGCCTCGGCCAATGTTGCTGGTGAAAGATGACATCTATGTCAAGAAAATTAACCGCATCATGGTGGCAATGGATAAGTCTGAGTCAGCTCAACAATGCCTCAAATTAGCCCTTGCTTTGCTGCGAGATATCAAGAATAGTCAGTTGATTCTGGTTCACACTAATCCTGAGCTGAAAATTAAGCCCGGTGAAATTGCGAAGAATCCGAATGAAGATCCGGTTCTGATTCCGGCAATTAATGAAGCGAAGAAACTCGGAATTTCCTACAAATGTGTGGCTCCAGAAGGGAAACCGGGTGAACGGATTTGCCAAACTGCAGAAGAAATGAATGTTGATTTGTTGATTCTGGGTTCTCCTGAAAGCCGTCCTTCGATCGCCAGAGGCTTACCCGATCTCGATCGCTTGTTGGGACAATCCCTCTCAGACTATGTGCGGGTCTATGCTAACTGTCCAGTGCTGCTAGTCCGCTAAGTTCTACGCCCTAGTGCTTTAGGGCAATTCCGATAAATGAGGAGCGCCGCAACTACTCGATGTAGCCCGGCGCTTCTGCTGCAGATTCAGAAAATTTCAGAAATCAAGCAGGTCTTATTTTGCTTCGCGGCTGGCGGTTTGGATATAGAGAATCAACAAGAAGACCGCCGGAACCAGCACGAAAAGAATGGTCGCAACAAATCCTAGATCATTAACTTGCATTCGGGTCTGCCTCTATCACTAAAACTTTTAAAGATTATAGGATTAGCATACACCGCAAGCTTACTCGAAAACGAGTGATGGACTTTACTTCCCTGGCTTTGTTACGACACTAACAGGACCATTCACCAATGTTTGACAAGCAAGCCGATAATTTTCTGGCTTCTTCTTCAACTTGCGATTTTCCACTTCAGTGCGGGGCGACAGGTTTTCCAGACCTTCTGTAATTTCGACAATGCAGGTACCACATTGGCCATAGCCGCCGCAGTTGGTCATTTTGCCAATCAGCGTGTACAAATCAATGCCATTCTCCAGCGCTTTAAATCGTAGATTTGCTCCGCTGGCTGCAACGACTTCGCGATCTTCTTTAACAAACTTAATATTACCTGACATAAACTTTGGTTTCGTTGCATTAGCCTCACCGTTAGCAGCATTTGTCTCGCTATTGGATGGACTGGACATGGTTTGAGCCTCGGAAACGGTGGTCGCTTGTTCTTCGGAGCCTGTCTGCATAGCGCTTGCAATCCCTTCTCACTCTGGTTACACTTCTTTATACACTTTCATTTTTACAAGCTTATTGTCAAACTGTCTAAGGTTAAGTGGATTCAGTGCTTCCAAGCACCTTTTGCCTGGAACTCTGGCGACAGTAAGCGATCGCTGCTATATGGTGTCCCCTAATCTGGTAGGCTTACCAGTATTAAGCACCTTAATAAAAATCTGAAGGAAGCGTTGAAACATATAGGAGGAGCGTAGTCGATGGGACTACCCTGGTATCGAGTACACACAGTCGTGCTTAATGATCCGGGCCGACTGATTGCTGTACACCTCATGCATACTGCTCTTGTGGCAGGCTGGGCTGGCTCGATGGCTCTCTACGAGCTGGCAATTTTTGATCCGAGCGACGCTGTTCTGAATCCCATGTGGCGTCAGGGCATGTTCGTTTTGCCGTTTATGGCGCGTCTAGGTGTGACCGGATCCTGGGGTGGTTGGAGCGTCACAGGCGAAACCGGTGTTGATCCTGGATTCTGGTCTTTTGAGGGCGTTGCCGCAGCCCATATTATCCTGGCTGGTCTACTGTTCTTAGCAGCTTGCTGGCATTGGGTCTACTGGGATTTAGAACTCTTTAGAGATCCTCGAACGGGTGAGCCTGCATTAGATTTGCCCAAGATGTTCGGTATCCATCTTTTCTTGTCTGGTCTACTTTGCTTTAGCTTTGGTGCATTCCACTTAACTGGCTTGTTTGGGCCGGGAATGTGGGTGTCTGATCCTTATGGATTGACGGGTAGTGTGCAGCCCGTTGCGCCTGCTTGGGGGCCAGAAGGATTTAATCCATTTAATCCAGGTGGCATTGTGGCTCACCACATTGCTGCTGGCATCGTAGGGATTATTGCTGGTCTATTTCACCTGACGGTTCGTCCACCAGAGCGGCTCTATCGGGCACTGCGGATGGGGAATATTGAAACTGTGCTGTCTAGCAGTATTGCTGCTGTGTTCTTTGCTGCCTTTGTGGTTGCTGGAACGATGTGGTATGGCAACGCAGCAACTCCAGTTGAACTATTCGGTCCAACTCGTTATCAGTGGGATAGCGGTTATTACCAACAAGAGATTCAGCGCCGCGTTCAGGCTGAAATTGCGGATGGGGCAACTCCTTCGGAAGCTTGGAGCACCATCCCTGACAAGCTTGCTTTCTATGACTACATCGGCAATAACCCTGCAAAAGGCGGTTTGTTCCGGACTGGACCGATGGTCAACGGTGATGGAATTGCAGAGGAATGGTTGGGTCACCCAGTCTTCAAGGATGCTGAAGGCCGAGAACTCTTTGTTCGTCGGATGCCGAACTTCTTTGAGACATTCCCCGTTGTCCTAACGGATAAGGATGGGGTTGTCCGCGCTGATATTCCTTTCCGTCGGGCAGAATCGAAGTACAGCTTTGAGCAAGTGGGCGTGACTGCCTCCTTCTATGGTGGTGCATTGGATGGTCAAACATTCAGTGACCCTGCAGTTGTGAAACGCTATGCACGGAAAGCGCAACTCGGCGAGCCATTTGAATTTGACCAAGAAACTCTGAATTCAGATGGTGTGTTCCGGACAAGCCCTCGTGGTTGGTTTACTTTTGGCCATGCTTGCTTTGCACTGCTGTTCTTCTTTGGGCATCTTTGGCACGGTTCCAGAACCTTGTTCCGTGATGTGTTTGCTGGTATCGATCCCGATCTGTCTGAAGAGCAAGTTGAGTGGGGTTACTTCCAGAAGTTGGGTGATAAAACGACTCGTCGTAAGCAGCCTATCTAATTGGGCAGTGGATTACTGAAGGGTTTGGCAGATCCGATAGTCTGGGTCTGCTAACCCTATTTCAGAGGTAAATTGTGAAAATCGTTTGGCAAATCAGCCGGAGGAATTAAGATATGGAAGCTGTGGCGTATATTTTGGTTCTGGCCCTGGCGATCGGTGTACTCTTCTTTGCGATCGCCTTCCGTGAACCCCCTCGGATCAGTAAAGATTAGATTGATGTAGATCGATGGGGAAAGTTTTCCATTGTTCTGTTCTGTTTGAAAGCTGATCTTCGATCGATATAACCTGAGCAGATCCAGTGCTGATCTAAATTTTTTGATCAGATTAAATTAATTGGGTTGCTCAGGTTTTTGCATGGTTAATTGCAGTATGATGACAATTGGAAGGCTGTGGTGCGCTTCAAATTTCAGTTGTTTTCATATCAGGTTTAGTGTTGCCGGAGGACATTTGCTATGCGATGCCCATTTTGTCAGTTCCCAGACAATCGGGTTTTGGAGTCGCGTTCAGCGGAATCCGGGCATAGTGTGCGCCGTCGTCGAGAATGCTTGAGGTGTGGTCGGCGTTTTACGACTTATGAACGGATTGAGTTTGTGCCAGTCGTTGTTCTTAAAAGAAGTGGAGAGCGAGAGTCGTTCGATCGCTCTAAATTGTTGCAAGGAATTGTCACAGCCTGTGAGAAAACTGGGATTCCACACCCACAATTAGAAACGATCGTGGATGAAATTGAAGCGGAGCTGCAACAGCGTTCTGCGCGAGAAGTTTCTAGTAATGAAATTGGTGAATTAGTCTTAAAGCATTTACAGAATCTCAACGAAGTAGCTTACATTCGCTTCGCTTCAGTACATCGGCAATTTAAAGGCATTCGAGATTTTGTTGAAACCCTGGATCACCTGCAAAGTTCGGGAGATCCTGTTTCGTTAGATGCTCGTCAAGTCGATGAAATTGAGCAGTCTCAGGAGGTTGAAACTCCTTCTATGAGCCACTCTTAAGTGACTTGAAACAATAATTCAAAACTATATTAATTGCAATACTTTACTAATTGATAAGTAGTCGATCAGGCTTTTAGTGGTGACAATCTGCTTTGATCAGCATTTATTTTTTAGGCGGGCCTTTGATAGTGGGCTAAATCTAGGCTATGATGATATACCTATGGTCTAACACTATTTTAAGAGTTCACTCTCTTACGATAAATAATATCTTGCTGGTATGGGCGGATTAGTACAAAGCTAAGTGTCTCAGCCAGTTGCTTTTGTGCCTAGACCACTATCGTTCATTGCGGAGATAACAACCAGGAAACGTATCGCATGGCCAATCAGAACACTGCAACTGTAGATATCGGCTTTACCCACGAGGATTTCGCTGCACTTCTCGATAAATATGACTACCATTACAGCCCTGGGCAAATCGTGGCTGGCACAGTCTTCAGCCTCGAACCGAGGGGTGCTCTGATTGACATTGGTGCGAAAACGGCAGCCTATATTCCCATTCAGGAAATGTCAATTAACCGGATTGATAGCCCTGAAGAGGTATTGCAATCCAATGAAACCAGAGAATTTTTCATCCTTACTGATGAAAATGAAGATGGTCAATTAACGCTTTCCATTCGCCGCATCGAATACATGCGGGCATGGGACCGAGTTCGTCAACTTCAAGCAGAAGACGCCACTGTTCGATCGGCAGTATTTGCGACGAACCGAGGTGGTGCGCTGGTTCGCATTGAAGGTTTGAGAGGATTTATTCCTGGATCGCACATTAGCACTCGTAAACCCAAGGAAGATCTGGTTGGTGAAGATCTACCGCTAAAATTCCTGGAGGTTGATGAGGATCGCAACCGTCTAGTTCTGAGCCACCGTCGAGCGCTGGTTGAGCGTAAGATGAATCGTCTAGAAGTAGGCGAGGTTGTGATCGGTACAGTGCGAGGACTGAAACCCTATGGTGCCTTCATTGACATTGGTGGCGTCAGCGGTCTTCTCCACATCTCTGAAATTTCTCATGATCACATTGATACGCCCCATAGCGTCTTCAACGTCAATGATGAAGTCAAAGTGATGATCATTGACTTGGACGCTGAGAGGGGACGGATCTCACTCTCAACCAAGCAACTCGAACCCGAACCGGGCGATATGGTGAAAAATCCTCAGGTTGTTTATGACAAAGCGGAGGAAATGGCGGCCAAATATCGTGAGCGGATGATGCAGCAAGGGCAGCCTGAACCAGCGGCAGCCGAAGCGGTTGAAGAAGAAGATCTGCCTTCAGCAACTGACGAATAGGCATTCAAGACATTACTCAAGTTGTTTTGAATCAAATTTGAAATTAATTTAATGATAGAGGGGGCTTGTTCCTCCTCTATTTTGTTTGGGTTTGAGTTGGGGAAGGAATATTGGTCACCATTCGCTGTAAGAATTTCACATTTGAAGGGATCGAAGCGGTTCTATTTGACAAAGATGGAACCTTGGCAAATTCTGAAGCCTATCTCCGGAGTTTAGCCCAACGTCGATCGCGTTTAATCGATGCTCAAATCCCCGGTGTTCAGGAGCCTCTGCTGTTGGCATTTGGAATTGAGGGCGTTCGAATCAATCCAGCAGGTTTAATGGCAGTCGGAACTCGACGCGAAAATGAAATTGCGGCGGCGGCCTATGTTGCCGAAACGGGAAAAGATTGGATAGAAGCATTGCAGATCGTTCAGTCAGCTTTCCAGGAAGCAGATAGATATGGGGCTGAGAAAGCAAAAAATACCCCATTAATTCCAGGCTCAAGGGAACTGATTCAACGCCTATCAAACGCTGGGCTAAAATTGGCAATCCTCTCCTCAGATTCCATCGAACAAGTGACTGCTTTTGTGAATTTGTTTGATTTAAAGTCCTATTTCTTAACAGCCCGAGGTGTGGATGAGCAGTTTTTAGAAAAGTCAGATCCTGATCTACTTGCCCAGATATTTGCAACACTCAAGGTTCAACCTGAAAAAATTTTGATGATTGGCGATTCTCGACTGGATGCCCAGATTGCTCGTGATATAGGCATGGCAGGCTTTATTGGCTTTTTAAGTGGATGGTCATCCCTTGTTGTGATCCCAGGCGTGGAGCTTACCATTCATGATTTTGCCGAAATTGAGATTTTTTGAAAAACGAAAGTAGGTTGTTAGAAATCAAGTTTGACCTAGCGAAAAAGTATCTCAGTTGATAAAAGTATCGCAATTGATAACTGTGATCGTTGCTCTATAAAGTTCGTCTAAATTTTATTGATCAACATAATTTTCTTAAATTTGTATAACGAAAATCGAAGTATGGTATTCTCCAAGACTAATAGGTGAATCTTTTAAAGATTTCAGTCTTTATTGTTGAGCTCGTAGAGAGGATATTTGCTTGACTCGCCGTTACCTCTTCACATCCGAATCTGTTACTGAGGGCCATCCCGACAAAATCTGTGATCAAATCTCAGATACAATTCTGGACGCCTTGTTGACTCAAGACCCAACCAGCCGCGTGGCAGCAGAAGTTGTGGTCAATACTGGACTCGTACTGATTACAGGAGAAATCTCCTCGACAGCCCAAGTTAACTATATTGACCTTGCACGTAAAAAGATTACTGAGATTGGTTATACAGACGCAATGAATGGCTTCTCGGCCAACAGTTGCTCCATCCAGATCGCTCTCGATGGTCAATCCCCTGATATTGCTCAGGGTGTGGATCAAGCCCATGAAAGCCGTGAGCAGAAAAGTGAAGAGGAACTGGATGCGATCGGTGCAGGTGACCAAGGGTTGATGTTTGGTTTTGCTTGCAACGAAACGCCTGAATTGATTCCCTTACCGATTTGTCTTGCCCACCGCATTTCCCGTAAGTTGGCGGCAGTTCGTAAAACTGGGCAATTGTCTTATCTGCGGCCAGATGGCAAAACTCAGGTGACGGTTATCTATGAAGACGGGCGTCCGGTTGGCATTGATACAGTTTTGGTTTCAACTCAGCATGCCGAAACCATTGGCGACATCACTGATCCCGCAGCGGTGCAGGCCAAAATCAAAGAAGATCTCTGGACCTATGTGGTTCAGCCCAGCTTCTCGGATATTGCTGTGAAACCGGATTCTCAAACTCGCTTCCTGGTCAACCCAACCGGCAAATTTGTGGTGGGTGGTCCCCAAGGTGACTCTGGTTTAACCGGACGCAAAATTATCGTCGATACCTATGGTGGATATTCTCGTCATGGGGGCGGTGCCTTCTCTGGCAAAGATCCCACCAAGGTAGACCGCAGTGCTGCTTATGCCGCGCGCTATGTGGCGAAAAATATTGTGGCTGCTGGTTTAGCTGAGAAATGCGAGATCCAACTCAGCTATGCGATCGGGGTAGCCCGTCCGGTAAGCATCATGGTAGATACATTTGGAACGGGTAAGATCGACGACGATCGCCTCTTAGACTTAGTGAAGCAGCATTTTGAGTTGCGTCCAGCCGGGATTATCCAAGCCTTCAATCTCCAACATGTGGTTGCGGAACGCGGAGGTCGTTTCTATCAAGATGTAGCAGCCTATGGACATTTCGGTCGAGACGATCTGGATCTCCCCTGGGAGCAAACGGATAAAGCTGAACTTCTGAAGCAGGCTACCAGCGAGTTACTTTCGGCTGCTGTGTAGTTCTTTGATTGAATCTCGGCTGTACAGGTGTTTTGCGAGAATCACCTGTACAGTTGGACCGCTTTTTCTACCAAGCAATGATTCAACTAGGTGAACGCTGATTATTTTGAGCGAAGTAATTGCTTCACTGTCTTGAGTAGGTCTCCAGGTTGAAAGGGCTTCGTGATGTAAGCATCTGCTCCCTGTTTCATACCCCAATAGCGGTCGAACTCCTGGTCTTTCGTTGAGCAAATTAAGACAGGAATGTTTTGTGCGGATGGAGTGTTTTTGATCCATCGGCATAATTCATAGCCGTTCATTTCAGGCATGATCAGGTCGGTGATGACTAAGTCTGGAACCTTGGCCTGAATCTTTTCTTTGGCTTCCAAACCGTTGGCGGCCTCGATTACTGTTAGACCTCCTTGCTGCAAAAGATCTGAAAGCATTTCCCGCACGGTTTGACTGTCATCGACGACCAACACTGTATTCATAGGGCTTAATATATTAGGAAACGGATGGGAACAGGTAGGTAGGTTACAGTCAGGCAAAATTTTGTCCTATCCTTAGCAGTATTCCCATAACGCAACCAATTTCCGCAAAGATTTGCAGGGCTTTTTGGCAAATCGCGATCACTCGGCAGCCGGATTGTTGTTACTGTTTGAGCGTTCAGAACTAGGTGGAGCAGCCGGATTGCGAACGGAATAGTCAACAATGCGATCGCGTAGCAAAGCATCAATATTTTCAGTGATATCACGTGGGTTCATAAAGATGACCTTCGTGTTGTCACTTTGCCCCAATTGCAAATTAGCCTCGACGTACTGCTGCATCACAAGATAGCGAAGAATTTCTTGGGGACTCGCTTGGGTCGGCATGGCATCTGCAATTCGTTTGACGGCTTCTGCCACTGCTTCGGCGCGTTTAATGGAAGCCTGACGCTGCCCTTCTGCCTCGGCAATTGATGCCTCTCGTTCTCCTTCCGCCTTTGCGATCGCTGCTTTCTTTTCGCTTTCCGCAGCTCGTTCTCTTTCTAGAGATTTGCGCAGTTCCTCATTAGGGATCTCAATATCTTGAATTTCAACCCGGGTCACTTTCACACCCCAGGGATCTGTGGCTTCATCTAGACTTTCCAAGAGGGCTTTGTTGATATCTTCTCGGGAGGAATAAGTTTCTTGCAGTTTCATCTCGCCGATCTTAGAACGCAAGGTCGTGATCACAAGATCGCGCAGGGCATCCTTCACATCTTCAATCTTGTAGTAGGCTGAGATCGGGTCAACAACCAGCCAAAAAATCAGGGTATCGATCTTGAGGGTGACACTATCGTTGGTAATGACATTGCTGGGTTCGATATCTAATCTTTGTTCCTTTGTCGATAATTCTGCAACGACTTCGTCAATAATCGGAAATACTCCGAAATTCAGTCCCGGTGTTAGTTTTCGATGGTAGCGTCCTAACCGTTCTACCAGGACTTCGTTCCCTTCTGTGACGCGTCGCACCGATCCAACGGTTGCACCAACCACCGTTAAGACAACTGCAAAAACCCACACTAGAGTGCTCATATGATTTTTCCTGAACCAGCAAAATACGATTTCTTCTAAACCAGCAACGGAGAAATTCAAGCAGAAATTCAGCGATCGAGTATACCCAATCAGGGGGCTGTTTCTAAGATACGAAACCCGGTATTAGGATACAGCATCATATTTTTCATCCGGGAACTCATTGGGTAAAACGACCAAGGTCAATCCCTGTCGTCCAATTACTTGAACCGATTGTCCTTCTGCAATGCCGATATCTGATATCTGGCAACGAGCTTTCCAGAGAGCACCTTCATAAGAAACCCAACCGATGCCTCCTTTCGGAATTGTTTCTGAGACAATTGCATAGGTATTGGCTTGACTATCCTTGTTTGGAGTTGGCACCATACCGCGTAGTACGATCGTAAGTGCAATCGAAAGGATTCCCCAGAGCACAATTTGCAAGGAAAGAGAAGAAACGGTAAGCGCTGCGATCGCCGTGATAATTGCCGCAATCCCTAGTGATGCCGCAGTGGGTTCACCCACCATCATGCCCAGCAGTAGAAAAATAAAGCCTAAAATAATCCAGACAGTAAAACCAGGTGGATTGGAAGCGTTAGCAGCAACTTGTAGTAAATTCACGGTAAATTCCACCCTTAATCCAAGCAATGTTATTTTGAATGACTGGAACCATGACATACAGCCATAAAGTTTAGGGGGAGCGATCGGGCAAAGGAAAAATCCTGCTTCCTCGAATCCGTCAACTAGAAAACTGCTGTAGTTCAAATGTAGCGAAAGAAGAGACAATCCTGCCTCCGTACTTTGCAACGACGTGGCAGATGGAATGCTGAGTGAAATATGCGACGTTAAATTGCTGGGTTAAATTGGTGACAGTTAAATCGGTGATATCGATCGGCCTGATGGAGGGTGCTTGATGCCTAGTCAGGATTTACGAGATTTTTTGGTTCGCCGCCACTTAAAGATCTGATTGGCAGCTAGCGGCAGGCCACCAGGAATGATGAACATAACAAGGGGTAAGCTGCCCAAAGCGCAGGGAAGTTGGGCGTAACAAGCCCCTTGATGACTTTCAGCCTTGCCTTTGACTAAGGTGCTGGCGATTAACTGCTCCATTGGCAGCGCTGCCATTTTTAGCCGTTTTGCGAAATTGGGCGGCAGTTTTGAATTGAGCCGAAATTTAAGATTGTCAGTTGAAAAGGATTGGGCATAGGCTGGGGTAAGGAACGGCGTATACTGTTGGGCTTCGGGAGTGAGCTGTTTAATAAATGCAAGACTGACTCCTTTGACCAACTGCCGCAAGGGTTCGGTTTCCTGCTCCGATCGCTCTCGGACAAAGATACTTTGAGTCACGACATGGTTTAGATTAGCGGGATCGCCAACGCTGAGATGGGTGCCGCCGATCGCAGTTAACAAGAATTTAGGCGAATGCAGTTGGGTGAACGGCAAAAACTGCTGACTCACTGCTGGCGTGATGGAGTCATCCGTGCCCGTCAACATTAAGGTGGGCAGTTTCACTTGATCGAGACTTTGCTGATCGAACAGGCGGCCAATCACCGGATTGAGCAAAATGGTTTGAACGACACGGGGATCGCGCAGATCTTCTGGAACATTCTTCAAATCTGCGGCATTGCATTGCAGTAAATCGGCTGGAGAGAAAACAACCGGGTTGGGGTCATTACAAAACTGGCGCAAATGCTCCAGGCTCAGCTTCGCCCCTGCCAATGCCAACGCAGTATAACCACCGAGAGAATGACCAATCACAGTCACCTCTTGGGTATTGAACTTTCCTTGCAACGTGCTGGAAAACTGGTTAAGCCGGCTCAAGCGATCCAGCACAAAACTGACATCTTTGGGCCGATCGACAAACTCGGTAGCAGGTAAAAGANTTTTTTTTCGGTTCTGTCCGCGAAGGATGGAGTGAGTTGCTGGTGAGCCAGGTAACGTTGCTGGCTGGATGCTCCAACGCGACGACTGTAAGGCCATAGGAAGCTAAATGGTAAGCTAGATAGCCGAGAAAGCGCCGATCGGCCCCGAATCCATGAGAGATCACCACCAAGGGACCTTGCGTTCGACGTGACCAATACAAATCGACCGGAATGGTGCGATCGCGCTGATAGTCTTGCAACACCAAAGTTTGTTTCCAGACCCAGGCATGTCCTGTTTTAGTCGGATCAAAACTGGTCTGCACAGGCTGACTTGTTACCGACAATTCGCGATCCAGAATAGAACTGAGGGCTTGGCTCTGCCAATAGGGAAGATTCAGTTGTGAGGCAAGGGCGATCGCAGAAGCTGCGTTAATGGTGACTGTTTTATTCGGAAATGCCTTAAGCAAGCCGAGTAGGCTCATGCCGTCTGGTTGTTTGGCGGCTTGCATAAGTGCAACTTGGATTTGAATCGCGCTGGCATCTGGAAGGGCAACTTGCAGCGTATTCAAAAAACGTTCCCCTGCTGAGGAATGCAATAGATCTTCGACTAGCTTGTCTCCAACGCTCGGATCAAGCTGAAGGCGGCTGCGTAAAGCTAGCTGCACCTCCTGATTTAACAGAGGTGTGTAAAGCTCTAGACTAGGAGGAATCTCGCCGGTATTGGCAAATTGTTCGAGATCGGTAATTGCGATCGTCTGTTTAAATGGCCCCAAACGCACTGTAACCCGCTCAGCTGCTTCAATGGGTGATGCGGCCAGACTCAAACCCAGTACTAAACTGCACAACAAACCAGATCGGATTTTTGCTTGACGCACAGCATTCACTGTTCGCAGGAAAGAGAGCGACTGAAGGAGGTGGAGGGTTTGTCTCGGTTTCAACCAGGGCAAAGGTTTTACTGGCATGTCATGGACGATCGATTCATGTGTCGGCAATCAGTCTAAGCAGGAAGGTCTTCCCACCAATCTAGCAACCTTCTTGGGGCTAGGCAGCTAGCGGAGGTTAGAGGGTTGGGGCAGTTGATTGCGAGCAGGAAGATCAGACCATTGCTCGTGCTGCACCGAATCATTTAGCTTAATGTTGCCCTTAAACACGGGCTAGCTGAATAGGCTGGCTGACAAATTTATGTCCTTGGTGTCTCTACCATCGCATCAATCTATCTAGAAATGCCAGTGTCTACGATATTAACTTTTATAAAAGCAGGAGTGTCTCTAAGAGATCCAGCGTTCTATGAAGAATTGGCAAAATGACAGTGTGAGGGCACCCTTAGCTGTAGATATTGAGATTCAGCATGAGACGACCAGTTATTGGAATTATGGGACCTGGAGAAAACGCGACAGAACAAGATCAGCAACTTGCCTATCAGTTGGGACAACAGGTTGCTCAACAGAATTGGGTTGTTCTAACTGGAGGTCGATCGGTTGGCGTGATGGAAGCGGCGAGTCGAGGTGCTCAAGCGGCTGGAGGATTGACGATCGGAATTTTGCCGGGTACTGATGCATCCGCAGCATCGACCGCTGTTGAAATTGTGATTCCAACCGGGATCGGCTATGGGCGCAACCTGGTTAACGTTCTGGCCAGCCAGATTGTGGTTGCGTGTGGCATGGGATGTGGCACAGCTTCAGAGCTTGCTCTAGCACTCAAGATGGAGAAACCTGTGATTCTGCTGAATTGTAATGCCCAAAGCCAAGCTTTCTTCCAATCGTTAGCCCCAACCTATGTCACTGTTGCAGCTGATCCAAGTGCTGTAATTCAAAAAATTCAAGAATTGCTGCAGCAGGAGCCACTTTCAGTGAAGCAGAATTAGCAGTAAATCAACCCGAAGATAGTTTCTATGCTCAAAATAGTCCTAAACAGTGAGAGCGCTATACGATCGGAGAGAAACTTACCTCATCTTCTGCCAGTGACAAACGATAACGAGCGGGACCCAAACAAAAATCAGTTTCTTTATCCGCGATCGCGCTACTATGGCGACTTCAAACCAGAAAATCTGGCTTTTAATGCAAACCTTCAAGAATTTGCCCAGAGAGTTGTGTTCATTTGTGGTTTAGAAACAGGCGGTAAGATGTCACCTGAAGAGGCTTATGGCGAGATCCGTCGCCTCTGGAAAAGCCTGAAGCGTTCGAAAGCAGAGTTACTGGATACGCCTAAACCGCCACCACCAGAACTGCCACCTGATGATTTGCCTGAGGGTGGGTAATCAAGACGCTGTTGAAAATTCCTATCTCTGGGTTCCAACCAATTCAGGTTGGCTCTTTTGGCTAACTTTTATGAATGCAAAAGTTGGCGGCGAGCCAGGATTTGAGAGGGCTCAATGTGAACCACTGCTTCTGCTAAAGGTAACTGGCGTGACTTGCGCTGGAAGACATTCGTTTGATAAACCTGTTGTTGCGTCATGTCTACTCCAGTCAGCCAACCACTGCGAGGATGATAGGCTCCTGTGTCAATATCCAACCAGCCCTGGCCTTTAACCAGTGCACCGGGTGTAATTCCAGGCAGCGTGAACGTGATGGTGTGGCCAGTAATGATCAACTTATTGGGAAAGTAAGGCTGGGTGCAACTGTGAAATTCTTCTCTGATCCAGCAAAACTCATGATGCGTCTGTTCTTGGATAGCCATTTTGGGATGGAGTCCCGCATGTACTAACCAAATATCGCCGAGATCCAAATAGGTTGGTAGCGATCGCAACCAGGCTAAGTTTTCCAGCAGGGCTTCTGGTTTGCTGTAGCTTGCAACGGTCGATTGTCCGCCACTCTGTAACCAAGCTTGCAGCGCCATATGCGACACTTTGCTGTTTGGAAAAGCCTCTAGTAACAGTTGTTCATGATTGCCCAAGACACAGTGAAAATTATTTTCACGTACAAACTGGATGACTTGGGCACTTTTAGGCCCTCGATCGATCAAATCGCCCACAAAGTAAAGCTGATCGTCTGAACTAGGAGCGATCGCCTCGATCAGTCTTAGGAGGCCATCATAATGACCATGCACATCACCGATGAAAATGCGACGCCCGCTAGACACGCTAATCCAATCTCCTTATTCATATAAATAGTTCAGTTAAACCTAACGCAACTTAGCGCTTTTTAGGAATAGGAATTGCAGAATTTCGCTTTAAAAAAGCATTCCCTGATCTGCCCATTCAACATCATGAGGTCTGTAAAGCTGATGTGAATTTTGAAGTATTGTTAAATATTTTACAACCCAATTTGGGGAATGGGGCGGGCAATCTTAAGGTTCTTTATTGGCTCAATGCTCTGAGAAACTGTTGCATAGAAGCCAATAAACCCTTTTTACGAGGTGCTTGAACCTGCTCAGGCATTTCTCCGGCAGCAGTCATTAAAATTTGATCGATCGCTTCACCGTTAGGTTTGTGAGGGGTTTCTGAAACTAATTCATATTCAGAGTCTCCATCAACTTCTTTCTCAACCCAAATTTGCCAAGGAGAAGGATAGGCTCGAAAAATGGCTGCTTTTTCGAGGGGCTGTAAATAATAGCAAGAGTCAAACGAGTTAAGAAACCGTTCGCGCAATTGGCGACCTGCCAGACCAATGCCAATAATGGCAATGTCTTCTAGACGGGGATTTAGCATCACCACTGGTCGTTCCGCCGCTACCTGACAAAGTTGCTCAACGTCCTGCACTTCCACGGAAGAAGGCTCGACAAATAGAATGAGCTGATCTTCGGGTTGAATTTCAGCATTCAGGTCGCGCAAACCCCGAATCGTATAGGGTTTTTCACCCCAATCCCGTCGGGCCAACGCCGCAGCGCCCGCATCTGGAAAATAAACGCGCAGATGTTCGCCCCGATCTTCAAAGGCAGGGATGAACTGTTGGGCAACGGGTAAGATTTTCAGCTCTGGAAATTGCAGCTCTACCTGGAGGCGAGTGTATCCATCTGCGATCGCGGCCTGGGTTGCTACGGTTGCCTGGGCGATCGCCTCTTCCAGAGTTTCGGGCAGATTTGGCATAAGAAAAGCTTTCAAAAAATTTTTAAGTTGAACAAGATGAATTAGTGCCAGAGTCAAGGGTACTAAACTTTGGTCGGGTCAATATACCCTTGCAGGTCGTCCGGCGCAATCTTGCGGAGGATGCGCGTTGCCTTATTGGTCACATTTGGGGCCCCACCCACTACCACCAGATATTTGCCTTCCTTGAGATATTTGGGATAGGGCGGAGAGTCATTGCCTCCCAAAGACAGGCCAACCCCACCGCCAACAAAGAAACTACCCATGGCACCCCCAAACGCTCCCAGCAGGCCGCCGATTACCTGATTGCCAATCACGCCAGCCTCAGGAACGAGCTGATATTGGGTTGAAATGTTAAATAACCATCCCCCGACAAAACCAAACGGCACTAGCCAAAAGGCCATCTGCTTTGCCCGTTTTTGCCCGGCTTGTTTGGGATTGACAAAGCTAAATTCCTCAGGAATGTCGCAATCTTGACCCAAGATATAGATCTGTTCAGGTGGTATCCCTTCTCCTTTCAGGTCAGCAGAAGCGGCTTCTGCTCGAAGGCGATCGGCCAGCACTGCAATCACGTAGTTCATAACAATCTTTCAATTTAATCTTTCTTTCAATTCAGTCTTTCAATCCGATCGTTCGATTGGGCGCTTTGGTTGAATCAGCAGCCGATCTCAATCAAACCGCTCCTTTCAACCATACCAGCAGAGCGAATCAGTCTGCCTGCTGTTCTGCCTGTTTTCCTGATGACCTTCGGGTGCGACAAAATGCCTGAATCGTCTCGACAAATCGAGGGCCATAGCGGGCTAGCTTGTGGCTACCGACTCCTGAAATTTCACCAAATGCCTCGATGCTTTGGGGTTGCAATTGGGCCATTAAACGCAGGCTGGAATCGGCAAACACGACATAAGGAGGCACGGACTGCTCATCCGCAATTTCTTTACGCAGTTTCCGCAAGCGATCGAATAGCAGTTCGGCATTGGCTCGCGCTTCTGATTGCGTTTCCTGAGTCGCGACAGGACGGTGAGATTGGGCCAGCATCACGGTTCGCTGTTTGCGCAGCACTTCCCAACTCAAGGCGTTGAGCTTCAGTACCGAATAGCCATCGGCAGTTTCGTCTACCAATCCCTGATGGAGGAGCGATCGACCCAGGCTGCGCCACTCATCGATACTGTGGTCTTTGCCAATGCCATAAGTCGAAAGTTGATCATGCTGGTTGGCTAAAATTCGCTTATCTTTTGAGCCCCGCAGCACGTCAATAATGTAGCCCATGCCATAGCGCTCTTTGCAGCGAGCCACGCAGGATAAAAACTTTTGGGCTTCAATCGTCCAATCTTGGCGCGATCGGGGCTGCAGGCAGTTGTCGCAGTTGCCGCAATTACCTTCAAACGGTTCGCCAAAATAGCGGAGCTGAATCGTGCGGCGACAGTCCAATCCTTCTGCGTAATCAATCACCTGACGCAACTGCTGACGGGCAATCTGCTGTTCTGCTACGAGGGCTTCCCCAGTGGTTGGATCCAGCTTTTGCTCGATCAGATATTCGATCGTCCGAATGTCACCATAACTGAAAAACAGAATGCAGCTGGCTGGCTCACCATCTCGGCCCGCCCGCCCCGATTCTTGATAGTAGCTTTCTAGGTTGCGGGGCAAATCGTAATGAATCACAAAGCGGACATCGGGTTTGTTAATACCCATGCCAAAGGCGATCGTCGCCACCATCACCCGCACATCATCTCGAATGAAGCGAGTCTGATTCACCTTGCGCACCTGATCGCTCAAACCCGCATGGTAGGGCAAGGCTTCGATTCCGTCCTCTTGCAGCTTTTGAGTAATTTCTTCCACTTTCTTGCGGCTCAGGCAATAGATGATGCCGGAACCCGGGGTTTGCTTCACCAGTCGAATTAACTCGCGCTGTGCCTGCTTTTGTTTGGGGCGCACCTCATAGTAAAAGTTCGATCGATTAAAGCTGGCAATGTGAATCAGGGGTTGGCGCAGAGCAAGCTGCTGCTGGATATCCTGGCGTACTCGATCGGTCGCCGTTGCGGTTAGGGCCAACACCGGAACCGTGGAAAATTGCTGCCGGAGTTGCTTCAACTGACGATATTCTGGGCGGAAATCATGCCCCCATTCCGAGACGCAGTGAGCTTCGTCGATCGCAAAGGTGGCAATGCCAATTTCTGCGGCTACTTCGTTCAGGAAGTAAAGAAAGGGTTCGGTTAACAGTCGCTCTGGCGCGACATAAAGCAATTTAATTTCGCCGTTAAGGATGCGATCGCTACGTCTGCGTACTTCAGCTCCAGTTAGGGTACTGTTCAGAAAAGTTGCGCCAATGCCGTTATCTTCCAGCGATTGGACCTGATCCTGCATCAAGGCGATCAGGGGAGAAATGACGATCGATAAACCGGGCTTGAGTAGTGCAGGCAACTGATAGCAGAGGGACTTGCCACCCCCGGTGGGCATGATCACCAGGACATCTTGATGGTTCAGTACTGCTTCAATAATCGATCGCTGACCAGGACGAAACTGGTCATACCCAAAAAAATGTTTGAGCGCTTGTTCTGGCGCATCGGCTGTTGCGATCGCAGAGGCCAAGTCAAAAGTCATAGGTTTCTCAATCAGGCTGTTTCCATCCTGCCTTAACCGATTGGTCTAAATTGCATCTTGGCAAAACCTTGACATATTTAGCAACACAACTGCTAGAATGGTTGAGGCAAACGCGATGGGGCGTCGCCAAGTGGTAAGGCAGCGGGTTTTGGTCCCGCCATTCCTAGGTTCGAATCCTAGCGCCCCAGTTGATTTAAGTCGACCAAATAACCTTTCCTGAATAAAGGATTAAACCCCTGATTCAGGGCTAGATTTTAATTTGGCAAATATGCTATTTTCTGCTGAGCCTGGTTGATGCGATATGGCATGAACTGGCGATCGAGGAGAAACTGGCTTCTAAAGGTCCCTTATGCAGCTCACCCCCCAAGAAAAAGATAAGTTGTTAATTTTTACGGCAGCGCTTGTGGCTGAACGTCGCAAAGAGAAAGGGCTGAAGTTAAATCATCCCGAAGCAGTGGCTTACATTTCAGCGGCGATTTTAGAAGGAGCCCGCGAAGGCCGCACCGTTGCAGAGTTAATGACCTATGGCACAACCTTACTCAGCACGGCAGATGTGATGGAAGGGGTGTCGGAAATGATTCATGAAGTGCAGGTAGAAGCCACCTTTCCAGATGGCACCAAGTTAGTGACGGTGCACGATCCCATTCGTTGAATAGAAACCATCAATTAGAATTGCTCCGGCTCATCCAGTAGGGTTTCGATCAACAAATCAACCTGCTGTTGCTGCCGCGTCAAAAAGTTTTCGCATTGGCGCAATTGTTCAACGGCGATCGCAAACTGATCGAACACCTCTGCTAGCTCTAGTTCGCCTTGTTCAATGCGGCGGATAATTGTTTCGACCGTCGTGACAGTGGCTTCATAGTTCCAATTGGGTGGCAACTCCACCGCGAAGTCTTCTGATGGAGATAAAGGGGCTGGGGAATGAGGGATGTCGTTCATGGCTCGAGTTGAAGCGGTTGAGAATTGGCATCAAGAATTTCAGTGACGGTGACTTTGAGTTGGCCTTGGGCGAGCTGCAAAATTAGCTCCTGGCCCGGTAACAGATTGTTGGTTGAGCGAATCACAGTTCCATCTGCTTGGCGAGCCACCGCATAGCCCCGCCCTAATACGGCAGTGGGATCGAGCGTGATCAATTTTTGCCGCAGCAAATTGCAGTGTTGAAGTGCGGTTTGCAGCTGATAGTGAGTGCTTTGAATCAGCTGTTGGCGTCGCCATGCGATCGATTGAGCTTCTTGCCGAATCTGGCGATCGAGATGTAGTCTTCGGAGTCGTCCTTTTAGTCGATGCAGTTGTTCAGAGGCAAACTCCACTTGTTCGGTAATCGCCTCGCTGAGATGGGTGATGCGATCGCGATGTTCGGCATACAGATCAGAGAGCAACGGTACCGTTTGTTCGGCAGCGGCAGTGGGAGTATGGACACAAACATCAGCCACTAAATCGGCCAGGGATTCATCCCGCTGATGTCCAATGCCTGCAACTACGGGAATCGGACATTCAGCAATTGCTCGCACCACCCGTTCATCGTTGAAGCACACCATATCCTCGGTTGCGCCACCCCCACGAGACAGGATCAACACTTCTGCCCTGCCATCCCGCACGACTCGCTGAATGGCCTGTACGATCGACAAAGGAGCCTGTTCTCCTTGCACCAAAGCGGGCGAAAATAGCACTTTCAATCCGGGCGATCGATGTTTTAAGGTGCGCTTAATGTCTCCCCATGCGGCGGCTTGGGGTGAAGTGACCACTGCGATTGTTTGGGGATAGGCGGGCAGCGGACGTTTGCGATCGGCATCAAATAAACCTTCGGCCTCCAACCGTTTCCGAAGTTGCCGATATCGTAAAGCTCTTAATCCCTCACCTGCGGGCAATGCCTGCCACACAATCAGTTGATAGTTGCCGCGCTGGGGATGTACCTGGACCCGACCCAAAATGATGAGTTGCTCTCCGGCGATCGGTGAAGTAGCCAATCGATTAAGCTGATGATTCCAGACCACACAGTTGATCGCAGCCTCAGCACTTGGGTCTTGCAGCGTGAAAAATAAGCCACTGCGGTAGCGGGTTGCGCTCGAAACTTCCCCGGTTACCCAAACCTGACGGAGCTGATTGTCCTGTTCGAGCAAAGCCTGAATGTAAGCAGTGAGTCCTGCCACCGAAAGGGCGGTATCTGGAACTAACAGGCTAGGGAGATGAGAAGTCATCGAAACTTAGTGGTAACGATTGAAACAGGGATGAAAGATCAAAATTTTAGATAAGCATGCAGGAGAGGAGAACAACTGAAATCAACAATTCCAGTATCAAACGATTGAAATTATTAATCCCAGTGGTTAATTTTTCGATTATCTAGTACATTTGTATGTAGGTAAAGAATCACTCTAAAATTTAGGAGAAACAGCTTAAACAGTCTGCTTATAGAGTAACTAACCTCATAAGAACCGACAGTGTGCTGTATTGCATTCTGTTAACTCTGGTTTGATGTGAGACATCGATCGGCAAATGTATCCCTACAGCGAGCTTGAGGCGAATTCACTGTTACAAACTTGGAGTCTGAGATTAGACTGAAAGCAACTCGATCGCCCCTAAAAGCGTTAAACAATTTTTCACATTTACAGCATTCTGTTTTGAGGTAGGAATGGCTAAAACAATGGCTAAAGCGACCAATAATGAATCGACGGAGCGCGAAAAGGCGCTCAATTTGGTCTTAACCCAAATCGATCGGACTTTTGGCAAAGGCACCATCATGCGGCTGGGAGATGCTAGTCGGATGCGGGTGGAAACAATTCCCAGCGGTGCATTGACGCTGGATTTGGCCTTAGGCGGCGGTCTGCCAAAGGGGCGGGTGATTGAAATCTATGGCCCAGAAAGCTCAGGTAAAACGACTTTGGCGCTGCATGCGGTCGCAGAAGTTCAAAAGAATGGGGGTGTGGCAGCCTATGTTGATGCTGAGCATGCCCTAGACCCTGGCTACTCAGCAGCGCTTGGGGTTGATATTGCCAATCTGCTGGTTTCCCAACCGGATACGGGAGAGCAAGGACTCGAAATTGTCGATCAGTTAGTTCGATCGAACGCGATCGACATTGTGGTCGTGGACTCGGTAGCAGCCTTGGTGCCACGCGCAGAAATTGAAGGGGAAATGGGAGATGCCCATGTTGGTTTGCAGGCTCGTTTAATGAGTCAGGCGCTGCGAAAGATCACGGGCAATATTGGCAAGACAGGTTGTAGCGTCATTTTCATTAACCAGTTGCGTCAAAAAATTGGGATTAGCTACGGTAATCCTGAAACAACCACCGGTGGGAACGCCTTAAAGTTTTATGCTTCTGTGCGTTTGGACATTCGCCGGATTCAAACCTTGAAGAAGGGCAACGAAGAATATGGGACAAGGGCAAAGGTTAAGGTTGCCAAAAATAAAGTTGCACCGCCATTCCGGGTAGCTGAATTCGATATTATTTTCGGCAAAGGCATCTCTACCATGGGTTGCCTGGTGGATTTGGCCGAAGAGACTGGCGTGATCCTGCGGCGAGGAGCCTGGTACAGCTATGGCGGCGAAAATATTAGCCAGGGTCGAGATAATGCCGTGAAATACTTTGAGGAAAACCCTGATTTCGCCAAAGATGTTGAAAAACAGGTGCGCGAAAAGCTGGAAATGGGGGCGATCGTCTCAGCTAACTCAGTGGGCACGGTGGATGAGGAAGATGAGCTAGAAGAAGAATATCTTGAGGATTAATTGCGATCGCTTTTCATGAATTTTGGTTGGGGCGGTTTTTCCGCCCTTTTTGCTTCAAGCCTGATTTGTGTCAACAAAAAGCACCATTTTGGAGCCAACTACGGGATTGCGAGCCAATGTCTTTCCGGCTAGATTACGGATTTCCAGGGAGCGAAACGAGAGTCTTTGGGAGCGCTGCAACAGATTATTGGCCAATTGTTCTTGCTGTTCTGGGGAGAGGGTCAGCCATGCATCACTGACGCTAATGGTTAAATTTCGTTGGGCAAATTGAAGCTGTACGGCCTGCAATAGATCTTCTCCATAGCGATCGGTCACATCTGCTAACTGGGTTTGAACTGCCATCAATCGTTTTGGATCTGGCTGATCATACTGACGAGTGACGTGAGATTTTTCAATTGCATTGGCAGCAGTAGCAGCAGATCGATTGGACCATAAAGTGATAGGGAGACTCACGAGCAGACAGAGTAGACCGATCGCGACACTCGTAAACACCCAATCTGGCAATTTTTGATTCCAACTTGGTAGAACTGTTCGCAGTTTGGGGAGGGTGATACTCCATCTCTGTTGCAACCATTGCAGCCCCTTCAGCAAAAGCCGCCCCAGTCGGCCAATTCCTTGAACAATCAGTGGCACAAATGCCAGCACAATCTCAACCAGTTGTCCGACAAACTGGAAAAAAGCCCGCAGCTTTGATCGATGGGTCATAGGGGATTTTGATTTGGTTTGAGTCCCCGAAGCGGATTTCGGTTGGGAAGGATCCTGAGCCATAAATTAAAGTTGAATCACGTCCAAACAGAGTCTATTCCATCCGGCCTTAGCAACTGCGACTGACTCTACTCTCAATCCTAAAAGATTTTGCTGCGTTGGAAAGAGCAGGAAGTTTGAGGTTTAAGTCAGAACTCGGCCATTCATTGATCTTTATGCTTTACCATTTCGTCTGCCTCCCCAATCCCTTTCGTTGCTGCGGTATTCTGAAGTCATAAGGAGTTACCTGATTTTGAGGTGAAGTGATTCCTATGGCCGTTACAACCCAGCAGTTAATTCGATACAAGAAAGAAGGGCGTCCCATCGTAGCATTAACCGCCTGGGATTATCTGATTGCGCGTGCCGTTGATGAGGCCGGTGCTGACCTGGTGATGGTTGGTGATTCGCTCGCCATGGTGGCGTTGGGCTACAGTACAACCCTGCCACTGACGCTGGAGGAAATTATTCACCATGCAAAAGCGGTGCGGCGAGGGGTAGAACATGCCCTGCTGGTGGTTGATTTGCCCTTTATGAGTTATCAGGAAAGTCCTAAGCAAGCACTGCGATCGGCAGGACAAATCATCAAGACAACCGGAGCAACTGCAGTCAAACTGGAAGGAGGCTATCCGGATATGGCGGAAACGGTGGCCCGTCTCGTACAGGCTGGTATCGCAGTCATGGGACATGTAGGATTAACGCCGCAGTCTGTACATCAGTTAGGCGGTTTTCGGAAGCAGGGCAAATCCGCTGAAGCCGCAGAGCGCATTCTATCCGAGGCGATCGCTCTAGAGCAGGCCGGGGCATTTACGATCGTGCTGGAACATATTCCTGATGACTTGGCGCTGCAAATTACGCAAAAATTAACCATTCCTACGATCGGCATCGGAGCCGGTCCCCATTGCGATGGGCAGGTGTTAGTGACGGCGGATTTACTGGGAATGACAACTTGGCGGCCCAGCTTTGCCAAAGCTTATGTCAACTTGCATGACACGATGATGCAGGCCGTTCAATCCTATGCCAATGAGGTCAGACAACATCAGTTTCCCACCTCTGAACAACCAAAGTGAGTGGCTTAGAAGCAGGAACTGAACTAGCGGTGCTGGTATCAATTGAGAATATGACTTTAGTCCGGTCAGTTACCCAACCGGAGAGAGTCATACTGAGAACTGATTTAGCCTTTACCGTTCGAGCTATCGGTTTCTGCAATGCCAAAGACCTGGTTGAAGACTTTTTCAACTTTGTAGCCTGAGTCGATCGACTCTAGTGGATCTTTGCGCAAACGGTGACGTAAGGACATTACTACCACTCGACGAATATCATCGACGGTAACTTCAGTACGGCCTTCGTAAGCGGCTAGCGCTTTGGCAGTCCGATTGGTGACAATGTCTCCCCGCAGACCATCGACATCCAGCTCGGCACAAACTTGAGAAATCTTAATTTTCAAATCCTGATCGATCGTCACCAATTTCAGCAGTTCTTGAGCTTTGACTAAACGCTGCTGCAACTCGTCCTGTTGAGTCTGATACCCTTCCAGAAATGTTTCGGGAGCCTGGTCAAAGTCCGAACGTTGCTCCACAATTTGGACGCGCAATGCTGGTTCTTTGACAGTTCGGATTTCGGCATGCAACCCAAAACGATCGAGCAATTGAGGCCGCAGTTCTCCTTCTTCAGGGTTGCCTGAGCCAACTAAAACAAAGCGAGCCGGGTGGCGAATGGAAATGCCTTCCCGTTCAACCGTGTTCCAACCCGATGCAGCAGAATCAAGCAGTACGTCAACCAGGTGATCGTCCAATAAGTTAACTTCATCGACATAAAGAATGCCCCGATTAGCCTGAGCCAACAGACCTGGTTCAAAGGCTTTTACGCCTTCTGCCAGCGCTTTCTCAATGTCGATCGTGCCACAAACCCGGTCTTCGGTGGCTCCCAGCGGCAGATCGATCATCGACACTTTCTTTTTCGCCGTTTCGATCGATTCCCCTGCCTCGATTTTTTGCTTGACAAAATCGCTCATCAAGCTGGGATCGCTGGGATGGCTGTTAAAGGGGTCTCCAGCCACTACATCCATTTCAGGCAGGACGTCGGCCAGGGCTCGAATTGTAGTGGACTTGCCTGTGCCCCGATCGCCCATGATCATGACACCGCCAATCTTGGGATCAATCACATTCAGTAACAGTGCTAGCTTCATCTCTTCTTGGCCAACAATGGCAGTAAAGGGAAACACGGCACGGCGAGTCGAAATTTTTTGAGACGGATTGGCTGTGGCAGTAATCACGAAATTTAACCTGAAATGCTAACAAAACATTAAATGACTGTTTTTCATTGTGACACAGAGGAGGCATCGCTAACGGCTTTCCTTTGCCTGGATTTTCTAGCTTGAGTTTTTAGGGCGTTTGGGCAGGTCAGGCCAAGCCATCTCCGCACGATTGCTATACAATTTCCCTTGTTGCGTTGCGAGAACCAGATGTCAGCACAAGCTCCTATTCCTGTTGTCGTGAACGGTGCCGCCGGGAAAATGGGCCGAGAGGTCGTGAAAGCCGTTGCCGCTGCACCTGATATGAATCTGGTTGGAGCAGTCGATCGCAATCCCGCTATTCAAGGGCAAGATATCGGTGAATTAGCTGGCATAGATGCCTTAGAAGTGCCTGTTGTCAATGACTTGCAGGCCACGCTCGTATTGGCAACGCAAGAGCGCCAGCCGCCTGTAATGGTCGATTTTACTCATCCGGATTCCATTTACGAGAACATTCGAGCAGCGATCGCCTATGGTGTGCGTCCGGTTGTAGGCACAACTGGCTTAAGTCCTGAGCAGATTGCCGATCTGGCCGACTTCGCAGATAAAGCGAGCGTTGGAGTGGCCATTGTGCCCAACTTTTCGATCGGCATAGTGTTGTTGCAGCAGGCCGCAATCCGAGCCTCGCAGTATTTCGATCATGTTGAGATTATTGAACTGCACCACAACCAAAAAGCAGATGCACCCAGTGGAACGGCAATCCAGACTGCACAACTGCTTGAAGAATTAGGTAAACCCTTTAATCCGCCTTCTGTAACGGAAACGGAGAAACTGCCGGGTGCAAGAGGAACAAAGACCGAGGAAGGGATTCGGATTCATAGCGTTCGTCTGCCTGGTTTAATTGCTCATCAGGAAGTGATTTTTGGTGCACCTGGGCAAATTTATACTTTAAGACATGATACGAGCGATCGGGCTTGTTACATGCCTGGGGTCTTGTTAGCAATCCGTCAAATATTGCAGCTAAAGTCCCTAATCTACGGTCTGGAAAAACTGCTTTAACGGGATTTTACGACAGTTCGGCATTGGACAGCATTCAACTTTAGCAGAGAATTCAAAGAAACCATCTCTAAGTAGAAGCCGTGATTTAAATAACATTTAGCAGGGCTATTGAAATGGCGTTTGTAATGCTATGACGCTGACTACTGAAATCTTTTTATGTAGGGGTAAAAAAATCGGTAAAATCACTGAAGCAATTCCGGTAAGGATGGAAGACTCTGATAGGGAAAAAGCATAGTGGTCGAATAACTGAACTGTTATGGTTCCTTGCTTCAATCTGAATCTAGATTTCAAGCTCTCTATCGCTGGGTATCTTCAATATTCATTTTGCTAAGCTGGCTTAGTTTAACTTTCTTATTCTTAATATCCATTTTGCTTTTGCGGTGCTTCACGTAATGTATTCCTGAGGTTGTTTCATGTCAGAGTTAATTGTTTCGGCGGGGACACAGTCTTTTTCAGATTTTGGGCTTCAGGTGATCAATGAGCAGCCTGTAACGCTAACTAATTCAATTGCGCCTCCCCCTCTTACCCCTCCAGGAACAGTTTCGGCCGTAGGAAGTTCAGCGGCTGAGACAATTCGGGCAATTTCATCCACGGATCCAACGATTTTTACCATTCAAGGCGAAGCTGGCAACGACATCATTGCAGGTGCAGCCGGTAACGATATTTTGTTTGGCGGTGATGGCGAAGATGATGTCTTTGGTTTGGCCGGAGATGACCAAATTCAGGGGAACGACGGCGATGATCTGCTGTCAGGTGGGGATGGCAATGATAATTTGGCTGGTCAAGCCGGGTCTGATATAATCAGCGCTGGGGCAGGTAACGATATTATCCAGGGTGGCGGTGGTGTTGATCGCCTCACGGGCGGAGCAGGTAAGGATACTTTTGTGTTCAGAAAAGGCTCGACCGGTGGAGCAGACAAGAGTGCAGCCGATCGCATCACGGATTTCGCGCCTGCGGATGACACGATTCAGTTTCAAGGAACGCTGCAAAACCTTGGTTTGGATCCAGGTAAGCTGGCCAGATCACAATTTCAATCTGTTGAAAATGTCTCTGATCTCGGCAGCGACCTCGGTTCAGCCAGAATCATTTATGAAGAATCGACAGGACTAGTTTATGGAGTACGAACCAACGGCACGGAAGTGGCGCTTGTTCAATTGGCTAAGAACTTGACGATTACAGCGGCAGACTTTGAAATTTTCTAGCAAAATTCAGTAAGTTTGAAATCTTCGAGTACAATCGCCTGAGTTGCTAGTTAGGTGATCAATATCCCGATGACCACGCTACTCGATCACGCCATTGTTGCTTGCGAACGGGCTGTAAAAACGGGCTCTCAAGTAGCGGAAGCTTGTCGAGTCTTGGGCAGCCTGCTGCAAGGGATGGGTCAATTTGAAGAAGCTGTTTATTGGCACACAAGGGCGCTTGAACCTCAAGTTAATAAAGCAGAGGTTTTAGCGGGTTTAGGCAAGCTCTATGCAAGGCAGCAGCAATGGACTGAAGCAATTGCTTTATACCAAACTGTCTTGCAGGCTGAGCCTGATTCTGCAGGGGCCTATTGGAGTTTGGCAAATATCTATGCTGAGCTACAAAATGTTGAAGCTGCAGTTCAGTGCCGTCAGCAGGCATTTAAGCTCAGCCCTGCTTGGGCAACGCCGACCAATCAGCTGGAATTAGGGAATCAGTTATTGCAGCAGAATCAGACTTTGGCTGCAATTGCTTGCTATGAATCTGCGTTGCAGCTACAGTCAAGTTTTCTAGAAGCTTCCTTTAATTTAGCGATCGCTCAAACAGCAGCAGGCCAGTTCGAAAAGGCGATAGCAGCTTATCGTCATGTCCTCCAGCTCGATCCCAGCTATACAAGGGCGAACGTTAACTTGGCGCAGCTTCTGCAGCAACAGGGGCATTGGCAAGCTGCGATCGACTGTTATCAGCAGGCTGCTCAGCATAAGGAGCAACCGAGCCATCTTTATGAGCTGATAGGTAATCTGTACTTTAAGCAAGGACTGTATTCGCAAGCAATCCCCATGTTTCAGGCTGCGATCCAGTCCAACCCTGCTCAAATTTGGGCTTACCATCATTTAATCGAATCGCATATTCGGCAGCAACAGTGGGATGAAGCCATTGCAGTATGCCGTTCTGCCCTAGCTGCTGGACAGACTCACCCCTGGCTCTACACCTATTGGGGACGAGTATTAACATTGCAGGGGGAAACAGAAGAATCGGTTGCATGGTATCGCCAGGGCTGTGTTGCGAGGGGTTGGCGGCAATGTCTCGATCGGGATTATCATTTCACCCAGGATTGGTTCTCGCATAATATTCCAATTTGGCAAACCTTCTTAGAGCCGATCGCGCATGCCGTAGGTTTACAATTTTTAGAAATTGGCAGCTATCAAGGGATGTCAGCTTGCTGGTTGCTCGATCATATTTTGACCCATCCCACTGCTCAACTCACCTGTATTGATCCTAACTTTCAGCCGTTGTTTAAAAGCAACATCAGTAAAACCGGATCGGCGGATCGGGTAAAGATTCTGGAAGGAAGTTCTCATACACTCTTACCCACACTGGCATCCAGTTGCTTTGACATGATTTATATTGACGGATGTCACTTGGCTGACTATGTGCAGCGTGATGCAGAACTGGCTTGGCCATTACTCAAGCCGGGTGGCATGATGATCTTCGATGATTACACGTGGCAAGATCCGGCTTATCCTGGGCAAGATCCAAAAATCGGGATTGATGCTTTCAGGTCACAACAACCTCAAAGTGTCATTTTGCACCAAGGTTATCAACTCATCCTCCGCAAGGAATTGGCTGAATTATGATGAAATCCTCCTCTTCCCGTTCTGAAGAATCGGCTCATTCTGCAGGGCAAGAAGTCGATCGATCGAGTGTATCAGTCAACGGGGAGCCGCAGGAATTAACCGCACTCCAACTTGGGCATGAATGTCTCAGGCAGGGAAGGTTAGAAGAGGCTGAGCGGCATTACCATCATGCGTTGCAGCTAAATCCTGGTTCTGTGGAAAGCTATCAATCTCTGGCGGAAGTCTTTAATTCCCAAGGACGTTTGGAAGAAGCTGCGAACTGTTATCGTCAGGCGATTGAGTTGTTGTCCTCGGCTACTCCCGAAGAGGTTGTCGCTTTAACATATCCATCTACACCATCAGACGCACAAAGCGAGATTGAAGTGGAGCAATTGAAAACTTTACTAGAACAGGCTGAAGCAGCAAGTGCTGCACGACAGTGGAATGTTGTCATGAATTGTTGTGAGCAGCTATTGCAACTGCAACCCAGTGCTAAAACCTATAAATTGCTGGGTAATGCTTTGCAAGCTGAGGGTAATGTTGAAGAGGCAGTACAAGCTTATACCAAAGCACTCCAACTCCAACCCAACTGGGCAGAAGTCTATGCCAATCTAGGGAGTTTAAAAGCCCAGCAGCAACAATGGCAACCTGCGATCGACCATTATCAGCAAGCCATTACGCTGAAACCTGATTTTGCTGGGGCTTACCGTAACCTGGCAAGAATTTGGGTGCAGCTTAATCAAACCGATCAGGCAAGGCAATGCTGGTATGAGGCCTTTCGTTTGGAGCCGGACAAGGCTTCTCCAGAAGCTCATTTCGATTTGGGAAATCAGTTATTGGAACAAGGGGATCGAGCGGCTGCGATCGTTTGTTATCGTCATGCAGTTCAGCAAGATCCGAATTTTGCGGCTGCCTATCAACAGCTTGCTGTCGCCCTGAATCCCAGTCAAACGGCGGCAAGTAGCTCGAATTTGGTTCGATCGACGCAATCTCCAGCGCAATCTACGGTTGTGTCGTCTCAACCCACGCGGTCCCAACCTAACTCAGCCGAGCAATGGGTCGATTTAGGAACGGCTTACGCTGAGCAGCAGCAATGGGAAAAAGCTCGTTCTTGCTATCAAAAGGCGCTACAGCTTGATGCTAAACAGGCCGCTGCTCACTGGAATCTGGCAGAAGTGTGGGAGGCTATGCAAAATTCGATTGCGGCAGCCGACGCGAAGTATCAAGCGTTGATGTTGGAACCGACTTGGGCAACACCTGCTGAACATCTGGCTTTAGGGCATCGGCTGTTCAGCCAAGATCGATTGGATCTGGCTGCAGATTGTTATCTTCGGGTGACGCAGCTTCAACCCAGTGATGCAGACGCTTTTTATGGACTGGGTGAAGTTTTGGTTCGTCAAGGGCAATTCCGCGATGCCTTAATTCACTATCAGCAGGCAATTAAACTAGAACCCAACCGATCGGCTTATTATCGATCGGCAGCTCAAGCCCTGATTCGACTTGAAGCTTGGTCACAGGCTCAAGATTGTTGCCAACAGTT
Organism: Elainella saxicola E1; assembly: GCA_002796835.1. GTDB lineage: Bacteria > Cyanobacteriota > Cyanobacteriia > Elainellales > Elainellaceae > Elainella > Elainella saxicola. The sequence goes on from LUGL01000067.1 coordinate 98,554, forward strand.
AATTCGTTTGGAACCTGCGAATGCACAACATTATTTAGCCCTCGCAGAAGTGGCAAATCAGCAAGGCCAGATTGAACAAGCTCTACAAGCGTGCCGTCAGTTGGTAGAACTACAACCAACTTGCTGGGAAGCCCATCACAAAATAGGGGACCTGCTTGCACGACAACAACAATGGGAATCGGCAGTTGCGTCCTTTCAGCGATCGATCGATCTGAATCCGCAATTTTCCTGGTCGCATAATAATTTAGGGGATGCCCTGCTTCGACTGGAACGCTGGCAAGCGGCAGCAGATGCGTTTGAGCAAGCTATTTCGCTCAAATCTGATTTTTATTGGTCGCACTATAACTTGGGCGAAGCTTGCATCCATTTGGGGTATTGGGAAAGGGCGGTCGCGTCCTATCGTAAAGCGTTAGCTTTGAACCCAGATCTGCCTCGAATTCAACAAAAATTAGGCAATGCGTTGCGCCACCAGGGAGAAGCCATCCTGATGGAAGCTTTAAATTGTTATCGTCGGGCAATCGAACAGGATCCGGATGATGTGGAGAATTACCATTACGCGATCGATCTGCAACCCGATAATGCCGCTTTGTATCAGCAATTGGCACATGCGTTGAATAAACAAGGCAATACAGCAGGAGCAATGATATTCCAGCAAATGGTCTATCAGTTGCAATCAGGTTCAAGTATGCTTGTGACTCCTATTGAAGAAGCAACAAGCGGAAAAAAAAAATTAGCGGCATCAAGGGATTTTGATCCTGCTGAACAGACCGATCCTCAAGCGCTCAATCAAAGTGCGATCGTTTCTAATGATTCCTATGTGCCAGAGATTGAGAATGCCGATCTCCCGGAAACCGATATCCGACTGATCGCTTTTTACTTGCCTCAGTTTCACCCCATTCCTGAAAACGATGTTTGGTGGGGTAAAGGGTTTACTGAATGGACAAATGTTACGAAAGCCCGTCCTTTGTTTGCAGGACATTATCAACCCCACTTACCATCTGACTTAGGATTTTATGATTTACGCTTGCCGGAAGTAAGAGAAGCGCAAGCAGCCTTAGCCAAAAAATACGGGATTCATGGCTTCTGCTATTACTATTACTGGTTTGCTGGTAAGCGCTTACTGGAGCGGCCTTTAGATGACATGCTGCATAGTAAAAAGCCAGATTTCCCATTTTGTATTTGCTGGGCCAATGAAAATTGGACAAGACGGTGGGATGGTCAAGAGGATGAAATTTTGATTGCGCAGGAACATTCTCCTGAGATGAACCGGGCTTTTGCTGAAAGTGTTGTCCCTTATCTTTTGGATGAACGCTATATTCGCATCAATGGCAAACCTTTGCTGATCGTATATCGAGCAAATATTTTGCCTGATCCTGGTTCAACTCAAGCACAGTGGCGGCAGGTTTTTAGGGAGCACGGTGTTGGAGAAGTGCATTTATGTGCAGCTTTAACATTTGGGTTTAACGATCCTGTAAGCTTTGGTTTTGACTCAGGCATGCAATTTCCGCCTCATGGATTAGCGATGCAAATGCTTCCTTCTGCGGCGTATGGATTAGAAGATTTTTCGGGCCGAATTTTTCATTATGAACAAGAAGCATTGGATGCTCTAAGACGGAAGCTCCCAGATTACACGTTGTTTCCAACAGTCATGACTTCCTGGGATAATACGCCTCGGCGGAAAAAGGCAGGCACTGTTTTTGTCAAAGCTAATCCAGAAATCTATGAGTTTTGGCTGCGTGGCACGATCGCCAAAGTACAACAACAGTATCAGGGTGATGAGAGGTTAGTTTTTGTTAATGCATGGAATGAATGGGCAGAGGGTGCTCATTTGGAACCGGATCAAAAATATGGCCATGCTTATTTATTAGCAACTCGTAATGCCCTCACGCAAAATCATAGTTGGAAGACAGATATTCGGTTGCTACGCTACTTTCCATGGGATTCAGCACCTGAACCATTGGAACGTTGCTTGCAACACCTTTACCAAATATTGGTGATTGAGAAGCCTGATCTTGATGCCTTTGAAACTCAAGAGATTATCCAAATCAGATCCGTCGAGCACATCAGCAATAGTGACACCCATTTACTCTTTTATTTTGAGTCACTTCAGGCTGGTGCAATGCAACTCGGTGATTTGCTGAGCGTCAGTGGTTGGATATTAAGTCAACCTTATTCAGCTGTCGCAATCGAAGTGGTTGCTCATGATGAGTTGGTTGCACAAATCCCAGTAGATATTAAGCGAGATGATGTTAATTCAGCTTATCCAGATTTTCCGAACCACCCATCCAATGCGTTTGCTGGTCAAGTTGATGTTACACAGATTTTTTCCTCTCAAGCTATCGATTCTGTTGTCCTGACATGTCAGGCATTGTTGCAGAATGGCTCGACTGTCTCATTGATAAAAGTTGTGCTTCAGCAGGAAAAGTTTGGTTGGCTACAGCAGCTTAAGTCCTTGCCTAATTTAACGGCCACGAGTACTCAACTGCTGTTAGAGATTGAGAAATTGCTGAATCCAAATCTCCATTCTTCTGTTGGGCGATCGGATACATTCTCATCCCTTTTCAATGAGAGTTCTCAGCAAGCACTGCCTGCCAATTCAGCCGTCATTGATCTACCTCTTACGCAGAATGATAGTGTTCAGAAACCAGTACTCTTTGTGTTGCATGATCTCTATTTTGCTGGAGCACAACTCTTTCTGATTCGATTTTTAGAATGGATTCATCACCACCAGCCAGCTTTGAAGTTTGAAGTATTAATCAATCTGAGGCGAGATCAAATCAGTAATTATGGTGACAAAGGGGCAAAACTTTTAGAACGACTCGCTCAGGTTAGTGTCGTTCATTTTATCGATGCCTCTACTCAACAACCAGAAAATATTTCGCAAATTCATCAAGGAATATACTCAGTCCTTTATGTAAATACCGCTGTATTAGGAGAGTTGTTAGACTCGATCGGTACAATATCTACTCCTATAATTGTTCATGTCCATGAACTCGATTTTTGGATTACCCAACGTTTAGGAATTCACAACTTTAAGCGCTATCTGAAATACAATCCCCAATTTATTGCCTGCTCTCAAGCAGTCAGGAATTCCTTAATTAAGCTAGGTGACATCCATCCAGAGAAAATTAGCTTAGTTCATGCGTTTGTTCCAGTTCGTCAGACAATTCAGAGTCAAACGAAATCACGGCAGGCAATTCGTAAAGAGTTAGGCCTTACTGAAGATGTCTTTGTATTGGTTGGTTGTGGGACTCTTGATGCCCGCAAAGGAACTGATCTACTCATTCCCTTAGTCAAAAGCCTCAAGCAAAAATTACTGTCCGATCGATTTGCCTGTGTTTGGGTTGGTAGTGCCTCTTATCCACTGCCAGAACAGGAACTGAGAATAGCCATTCAGCAAAATGCTCTGGAAAGAAACTTAATTCTAGTCGGTCATCAAGATTGCCCCATGGATTACTTCAATGCAGCGAATGTTTTTATCCTCCCTTCAAGAGAAGACCCATTTCCTCTAGTGATGCTTGAAGCGGCAACTTGTAAATTACCTGTGATTGGGTTTGAGGGATCGGGAGGAGTGACTGAGTTTGTTGAGTCTGATGCTGGCTTCACTGTTCCCTATCTTGATGTGGATGAGATGGCAAAGCGAATTGCCCAGCTATATGATTCACCTATGCTAGTTAAGCAAATGGGGGAGGCAGCGTTCAAAAAGGTAACGCAGCTCTATAACGAAGATGTGCTAGCTCCTAAAATTATTGATTTGATTTACCAAATGAGTTTGCAACCTGCTTGTTCTAACTAGCTGATTTAGCAGATATGCCAAAAGTTTCTGTTATTGTGCCAAGTTACAACCATGCTGCTTATCTTGAGCAACGGTTGGAGTCTATTTATACTCAAACCTATAGGGATTTTGAGGTAATCCTACTGGATGATGCCTCAACCGATCATAGTCTTGAGATTCTGAGGTTTTATGAACACAGGCCTTTTACTATATTAGTAGTCAATGAGAGAAACAGTGGTTCAGTCTTTTACCAATGGCAAAAGGGACTTCAATTAGCACAGGGAGAATATATCTGGTTGGCCGAATCAGATGATTTTGCCTCACCTTTTTTTCTGAAACGTCTGGTTCAACTGCTCGATGATCATCCAAATGTTGGTTTAGCCTATTGCCAATCTTGGCTTGTTGATACCAAAGGCATGATTCTCAATAATGCGGCTTGTTGGACTATGGATCTAGATGCCCATCGCTGGCATCATGGCTTTATCAATCTTGGCCTGAATGAAATTAGTCAATTTTTAATTCATAAAAATACGATCCCAAATGCCAGTGCAGTTTTAACTCGCAAAAGGCTATGGGAAAGTCAAGATATTCCAAACCCACCGCTAAGGCTTTGTGGTGATTGGCTGCAATGGATCAAAATTCTCAGTCGTTCTGATATTGCTTTTACTGCTGAATGTTTGAATTTCTGGAGGCAAAATACATCAAACGCACGTGTCGCAAGCGCAGGAACACTAGAGTGGATTGAAGGAGAGCAAGTTTTAAGGTATGGCTGTCACTTATTGGAGTGGTCTGAAGAAGAAACTAATAAAGTGCTACTAACGTTCTTACGCCAGTGCTGGCAATGGCAGAAAGAATATATTGAAACAGCGAACCATGAACAAGCAAATGCTTTAATGAATTCTCAGGAGCAAGTGTAAAAACAAGGTCCTATAAACTAGCAATTTTTTGACTAAGAATCTTTATGATTTATATTGACTCTGAGAAAGGTAAGGTTGATATTTTCTCTACAGTAGAAGAACGTTACAACGATAAAAACGAAAGCGCAATTGAAGGATTAATCAGCCAGAAGAACTACATTATCTGTTTTACTGAGCGATCGGGAAGTACAATGCTATGTTCCTTGCTTAAAAAAACTGGTCTGCTGGGTATGCCAGACGAATATGTTAATCCTCGAGGTGTTATGCAGATGTATCTTCGCAAATATCCTGCATCTAGCATCTTTGAGTATTTTGCTTTACTACGCCGCCATCAAGTAACTTCGAATGGCATTTTCGGCATGAAAACCTGTTTCCCTGACTTTGAGCCATTATTAAAACATGGAGTGACTGGTCAGCTCCTGGAGCCTGTCCGATTCATCTATTTAGTTAGAAAAGACATTATTTTGCAAGCGATATCTGCTTATGTCGCTCGCCAATCTGGAATATGGCATGTCACTGATCGTCAAGTTGTTGAACCTGAATGCAAGTATGACGAGTCTGCGATTCTACAACTTATTGATCAATTAANTTTTAGAAAGACTACAGTGGGAACGGTTTTTCACGCTTTATTCGATCGATCCTCTCAGAATTACCTATGAAGAATCGCTGGAGGATGTTAATCAACTGATCCGTCGAATTTTAGTCTTTTTAGAAGAAGATCCTGATATCCAAATTGATATAACCATGTCCGATACTCAGAAGCTCGGTGGTCACCGAAACCAAGAATGGGCAGAACGAATTCGTTCAAAATTTGTGCTGTGAGGAAACAGCTGTAAGCAACCTATCTACCTTTTTGCATAACGATCAAAGCTTGTGCAATTACGTTAGGATCATCAATAAAGTTTTGAAATTTGAGATATTGAGTCCATTCTCGCTGAACATAAGCTTGGGGAATGAGTGCCTCTCCGTAAAAGGAAGCATCTCGTACACTGCCACCCCCTGTTGGGCTAAAGAGGAACTTGCCACCATCATAATCAGAAAATGCTGCCTCAATATCTGAAAAAGCATTGGCTAAGCTTTTATGCCATTCTATTTCGGGTGTTTTTTCTTTAAAAGAACGGCAGAAATCTAGAAATCTACGAGGTTGAGTAGTCACTAATACCATGCCTCCCGGTTTGAGCAATCTGGAAAACTCTTGAATCCATTGGATGTGAACCGACTCCGATAAATGGGAGAAAACCGAGTAAGCATAGATAATATCGAAGCTACTGTCTGGGAACGCTAGCGGTGGGGATGGACTGCAAACCTCAAAATTTCCACAGGAAAATGTCTGTTGACAAATATTTACCATAGTTGGATCAACGTCAATGCCATACAAATTTTCTGGCAAGACATCTTTTAGGAAGAAGCGGAGCATTCGACCCCATCCACATCCAAAATCTAAAATCTGAGTGTTGTACTTAATCGCTAATCCACCTTGCGACGTATAACGCTTGATGGCGCTATAAAACTTAAAACCCTCATGTAAGGTTTTTAATCCTGATGTTCCAACAGAATTGATTTGAAATTGCTCTGGAGGAAACTTTGGTAACTGCAAACCATTTACGATCGAACTTTCAACACTTCTGTTAACTAAATCAAGCCACTCTTGATCAGAGAGATAAACTGCATGGGTGAAGATTTTATTGTCAGTTTTCATGGGTACAAAGGTAATTGCAGAAAATTGGAAAGAAGCTTTTTCTCTTTAAAGTTCACTCATTCAATCTAAGAACGCACAAGCTTCTTCTTCTTGGTCATTTGCTGAATGAGGGCTTGCCACGCCTGGGATGCCATCAAAGCTTGAATATCAAATACTTCGCCTTGCTGTTGAAATAGCCGATCGAAAGCCTTTACCCATTGCAGAATCGCTTCTGAACGAGGAACATCTGTATATTTTAGCGATCGATTTAAAAAATCAGTCATCTGATCTGGTTTCCCGTTGCGATAGGCATACCAGGCTTCCCACACTAAAAGTTGGTATTGCAGCTCCTCTTGACTGATCGTTGATGTAACGAGAGAACTTTGAAAAACCGATCGTGCTGCTTGATGGCGATATTTCTCTAGTTCAAGCTGGGATTGGTGGAGATCTAATTCAGCAGCCTCGAGCTGAACTTGAGACCGATTGAATTCCTCTTGCAAGTGATGATACTTTTGCTCAGCTTGTTCATATCTTTCTTGGCGTTGCACCAATTGTATTTGCAACGTTTCTAAAAGATTCTCTTTTTGATCTAATTGGGATTGGGTTTGCTCTATATGAGTTTCAGTTCTATCAAGCTGTTTTTGTGTTTGCTCTAACTGATCTTGAGTCTCTTGATACTGTCTTTGGAACTGAACTAGCCAATTCTCAGCCTGATAGAGTTTCGCCTGTGAACATTCAAACTGCCCCAATGCCTCTTGATATTCAGCTTGAAATTGCTGTAATAAAGCTTCGGTTTGGTGAAGCTGAGCGTGAGAGACTTGCAATTCCTCAGTTGTTTGCTGTAACTGATCTTGAAATCGCTGAAGCACCGATTCCGTCTCGTGTAGCTGATGTTGAGATTGCTCTAGAACAGCCTCTGTTTCATCAAGAAGGGATTGAGATTGCTGTAACTCGCTTTGGGTTCGCTGATGATCGGTCTGGGATTGCTGGAGATGCGATCGCACTTGTTCCAATTCAGCAATGAGCTGTTGCTGATAAGCCTCTTTGTCGTTGAGCTGGGTTTGTGTGGTTTGATTTTCGATTTGAGCTTGCTGGAGATGCGATCGCACTTGTTCTAATTCAGCGATGAGCTGCTGCCGATAAGCCTCTGTATCGTTGAGCTGGGTTTGTGTGGTTTGACTTTCGATTTGAGCTTGCTGGAGATGCGATCGCACTTGTTCTAATTCAGCGATGAGCTGCTGCCGATGTGCTTCTGTCGTGGCTAGACTGGCTTGACTCTCTCCTAGGGCGGCTTGTAATTGATGGGAATGAGTTTGCAGGTTTGAAAGGGCCGTTTGTGTTTCCTCTAGTTGAGTTTTGTGCTGATGGGACTCCCGCTGAATTTGTTCGAGGTGAGTGTGAGTCTGCTGTTGCTGCGATCGGGCTTCGGCCAATTCCGTTTGTGACTGCTGCAACTGCTGCGATGTCTCTGTTAATGCCTGATCTTTCTGCTGCAATGCGGTTTGAGTTTGCTGTAATTCTACCTGCGCCTGCTGCAATTGCTGTCTGACTACCTCTAGCTCTGCCGCAGAGGATTGTCGATCGGCTGAAGTGGCTTGCAGTTGGGTCTGTAACTGCTGAACCTGTGCCGTTTCATGCTGTAACTGAGCCGTTAACCGATGATTTTGATTTTCCAGGTTGCGCAACAGCTTCCAATTTTCAAAAGCAGCTAATTGATACAGCTTGCTGATTGCTCGTTTGCGCCAAGATCGATCGGGCATGATCTGCTTCGGCAGCCAAGCTTTCTCCTCTAAGGTTTCGTAGAGGTCGATCGCTTCAGGAAAATAGTGATAGATTTGGCTGGGCTGATAACTGTTTAAGGCAAGCTGTTTGAGCAGGCTGGGCTGATAAAGCGTCGGTTCTGTGTTTTTATCCAGAGTTAAGCCAAATCGTTTGTTAATGGCGCGCAGCACTTTTGGAAATGCAGTTGTAATTGTTGCGAGACTCACCAACAAACAGCGATCGGGAAACCGAGTATAAAAATTGAGAAGTTTGCGGTTGTAATGACACCAAATTTTGACGGCTAGCTCCGGCTGTTTTTGAAAGATGGCGTCTCCGCGTCGGTACAGGGAATCCACCACTTCCCAGGGCGATCGATAAACAATTAAAAAAGAGCTGTCAGGGAGTAAGCTGGCCCAGAAATCGAGAAACAGAACCGTGCGAGGATCTTTCCAACCCCAATTTGGCGCGATCGCGTTACGGTCAATTAGGGCCTTTGCTTCAGTGATATAGGGTTCTACAACAGGAATGGAGTCTTGCAGTGTCCAGCCTTCTTCGTCTACCCCTTGCGATCGTAGAACGGCCTGATGAAAACCGTGGAATTCAAGATTCTCGAAATATCCCAGTTGATTGCCCTCATTGCCAGTCATGAGGTTGACCCCAATTTGCAATCCTGCACTTTGCAGCAAACTTGCGGTTAACGACGTGCCCGATCGATGCATGCCTGCAATAATCAGCGGTACTTGGGGTTGCAAGGGATGAGAAACCATGGCATCAAGCAACAGAAAAGGACGGAATCAGCCAGTTCTCCATCTCGCGAATCTTGGCTCTGCTGCCCAGCCAGTTGGACTTTATCTCGTTCGATCCAACTCAGATGAGCAGCAAAGGTAGAGGCCGACTAATTCGTTTGCATTTTAGTCGATCGCAATCGATTGAGGCCCACCATTTTTACTATTCGTGTTGGTTGCTGGCGGGGTGTAAGTGCCAGTCTTTTGATCCAACCAGCTTTTGATCGGGTCTTCTGACAGGTTCAAGTGCAGTAGACCAGAAAAAAAGCCACCCAGGAAGGCTACTGGATAGCTTGTGAGTTCTTTCAGAACCGGAGTTAATTCATCCATAAACATACCGAACCTCAAGTCACAACGATCGTTCAAGCTGATCGTAACGTGAAATTCAAGTCTGGTAATGTTAGCTCAACTTACTTCTGCTCTGGCAGCATACATTTATCGCTGTCGCAGCCTGCGGGACCAGCTTCAAACATCTCACCTGAGTCATAGCGACTGAGGGATTGCTGGAAGTTATCGGTGCGGCGACGCAGCAGCACTTCCTGGCTGAACTGATCGTATTCCTGTTTCGAAATGGGTTCGAAGGGTAGCCGGGGGAAGGTCTGATGGTCATCAAAGCGAGCGAGCAATGCGACTGAAATATAGCCCTCGTTCGTTTCGATCGCTTCATGGATCCGCTTTGCCAATCCTTCTACTTCTGATTCCCGCAGTTCGATCGTGGCAGAGGTGTTGTGGGCGGTGTAGTGTTTTTGCACCTGCATATAGAAATCTGCTTGGGCCAGGGCCGAGAATCTGGAAATGTCGATTTGATCGGCTCCTGGCAAGTTAGCCCAAGACACTTCAACTGGAATTTCAACCAGCCATTCGGTGCAGCGTGGATCAAACGGATCGTCCAGCAACCGACCATTTTCATCTTTATCGGACTGAGAGGGCACAATCTTGTATCCGTAATCGAGGCAGGCCAGCGCCACCGGATCGTTTTTGCGGAAGGTGATGCGACGAATGAAGCGTTGCGCCTTAGGGGGATGCCAACCCGGGCTTGCGCCAGTTAACAGAGATTTCGTCCCTGCGGGCTGAACGGTGGTGCAGCGATTCGGACGCTTTAAGCCATGACGATCGCAATAATCCCATACAGCCTGATGCACAATCTCTTTCCAGCGCGACAGATACTCTTTCTCCCGCTGCTTGAACTGAAGCCCGGTTACTGTATCTGGACGCCCTTGCTCCCACCAGCGCAACCACTCTGTGCCAAACGCTTGTACAAAGAAATCAAACAGGCCAGTAAACGAAACCCCGACGATCGGGTCAAAGCCACGCGACTGCTGGTAGCGAGGTTCTGTGAAGTGATGGTTCAACAGGGCTGCAACCGCATAGCCTCCGGCAGTAAACGCTTCTTCCTGATCCTTAAAGTTAAAGGGATCGAGCTGATTGAGGTGAATTTCAGCCAGATTGCAGTGGAAGTTTTCGCCTAGAATTTCACCGCAAGGATTCAGGCCATAGCGGCCCAGCCGATGCTCAATTTCTGCTTCAGCTAAATCGGGATAATGAGTTTGCAGCCATGCTTGGCTCTGGCCTTGCTGATAAGCAGTCAGGAATTCGGCCTTGAGTTCAGGAGTATTCAGCAAATCGCAGTTTGCTCTAGCGATCGCCTCACCGGCCCACTGAATTGCCCCTTCCCCGGAATAAAACTGCTTACGAACCGCGTCAATGCATTCCTCTAATGTGGGTTTGCGGTGAAACACGCGGGTATGGTTGGCCATGCGCAGCACATCGCGTTCTGGATCAATCCGCCAGTTGCCTGCTTCGTCTTGCTGCCACAGGTTATCTTTTGCCACGGCTGCGAGCTGGTCTTCGCTGTCAAATTGCCGCATCCCGGCACTGCGACGGATATTTCCGGCTACCACGCAAGCCGCCGCTTCATCGATCAATAGGCAACATTCCACAGAAGTGAGCTGTCGTCCGATCGCCCGATTCAGAATATGAGCGCATCTCTGATAAAGGTCCGGTAGGCGGATCGGGTTGGCAACCCCGCCGAAGCCTTTTAGCTTTTCACCCGCAGGCCGCACATCGCTGAGGTCAATTACTACCTGCACATCGCCTGTGAATTGCGGATTGGTTGAAAGCTCCAGCAAAGATTGGTAGGACATCACCCATCCCTGCCGACTATCCCCGACGCGAATCGTAGCTTGATTCCCTTCGATCGTTACTTCGGTTTGATCATGCCGTTCTGCGATCGGAGTGGTGCCGATGTCACCCTGCATCACAATATTGAGGCGATTGCGGATGGCAGGCAACTGATTGATGTATTTCGGTTCCAACACAGCGCCAGTGCCGCAACCCATCATCGCTAAATCCATCATCAAGCCAAAGGCACGCCAGTCCAGAACATTGGTGCTGGTGCAGTTATAGGCTCCCGAAAAGTTTTCCAGTCTTTCGATCCAACCGGTGCCGCCGACCCAGAGCCAACGTCCAGAAGGTAAGCTTTTGAACTGCCGCTGCATGCGTCCGACGAGTTCGGCTTCAGCAGGGGTGAACTGTCCTAGCTTGACTAGCCCTGCAAGGGTGCGATCGCAAACTGCTTCCCAACTTTCTCTTTCTCGATTTGCGGTGACGTCACGACGGCTGTAGGTCCGAAAGAAAACTGGATAGGCGGCAGGCGCGCCTTCAGGAAGTTGGTTAGTTTGACGGCTGCGTTCGAGATCTTGAACCATAACTCATAATTCTCCCCTGGAGAGTACGCTATATCTAGTGGTTTTACTCTAAATAAGGAATAATGACACGCTAGATCTTGAAAAGAGCAGCATACTAAAGAGGTTGAAAACAGTAAAGCCATTTAAAAAAATAATTTTGGTGTCCTCCAGTAACTTCTCGTCCTCCAGTAATTTCTTAAGTCGATATCAAGAGCCGAGATTAGGAGGCAATGAGACTAGCAACACTATGATTTTTAACGGCTGATAGGACTACATTCTCCATCTTTAGAAAGAATTCCAATATGAATAGCTAGTAGATTTCCTTAATTTATGCCCTGTGTATGGGCTTAAGGTTTAATGACTGTAGAGAAAGCCCGGAAGCCCCGGGCCGAAAATTCTAATTAGCTTTCTCGCATCGTTTTGTGACCCATATGAGCAAACAAGATGATAAGGTTACGAGCGTGAATAATGCTCCTGTTGGACCAGCTATTTCAACCACCCGAACAACAGCATGGGCGAGAGTCTGGTAAAAATCTGGAGTTGAAGTAACTGAAGCAACAGGATTGCCAGAAGGCTGGACATGGGTGACAGTGGACTTGTTTGAATTTTCAGACATGGTTTTGTTCCAAAAAAAATCGTGATTGTCCTCTGCCCAGGATTTGATGGTAGTCTTTTCAACAGAGTATTTGAGGCACGATCTCGTTTGTCTATGACTAGGCAGAGGTTGTGCTTTTCTGCATTGAAATAAAACACAGCAGCACTTGAGTGGAAACGAGACCCTAGAGCAGCTAATGTAAGCCTTGCTACATGTAGTGTTCAGGTAAAGGACAGTAGCAGCATACATTAATAATCGATAGGAGGTTGGCAAAAAAGACCTAAAAACTAGCTGCTTGAGGACCAATCTCTGCACTATAATTTCTAGTTCCATAAAGCTTGGAATATATAAGATGGCAAGTCGAATGGCTGTTCCGTGCAGGGACTTCTAGTTGAGAAACTATAAGAACAGGCGGATTCCACTAGTTGGTTTATTGGTTTGGAATCAGCAGATTAGGTAAAGGATTTTTCACTCCTTATTTTTCAATAGGTTGCACAGCCGTTTTCTAGTGCAGTTGAACCAATACATTGAGTGCATACACCAGTTTTGATCCACAAAAATGCCCTCTTCACATTTAATAAAGAGGGTCGAGATGAGTGTTTTCAATACAGGTTGTTCTAATTAAACCAAGCTCAGATGTCACTATCTAAACTCGTTTTAAGAACCGGACACAAACGTTTCACTTTCATCCGGCTCCTCAGTGGGTCGTACTGTCACTCAGATGCTTCTAGGGATAAAATTTCACCACCATTGGGAGTAAGTTAAGTTCCATATTCTTCTAGAACTTATGGACCTCGAATCCTACCCGTGGTTTGTGGATATTCTGGTCAATATAATCAACTAAGTTGCCATCAACACCAGCAGTTCTAAATTCAACAGGTCGCACGAACGGAATTTCGTCGTAATCGACTGGATCGCTAGCGGGAGCAGAATAGGCAGGCGTTTTGACCGGAGTTTTGGCAGGCGTTGCTTCCGCTTTAGCAGGGCGGCTTGCAGGTTTGGCTTTGGCGGGTTCTGGGGTAACAGTTGCCACTGGAGCAGAGCTAGTGCTGCTGATACTCAGGTTGGTATCTGCTCCCAATAAGTAAACTTTCTGCGCGGTTAATTCGGCTCGCTTTTCTTTGAAGCCTTCTGGTCGATCGACCGTATTCATGTGCAGTCGTCCTTCAATGATCACCCGATCGCCGAGATGATAGCGTTCTTGAATTTCCTGAGCCAAATTGCCCCAGCCCACGACTTTGATTTTGGCGGGCGGGTCTTCTTCGCGCAATCCCGAAAACTGCACCCACATTTCGGCGATCGGCGTCTGGTTATCCGGGGTATAGCGTAGCTCTGGATCTTGTACAACTTCTGCCATCAAGACACAGCTATTCATATCGCGCTCCTCGCGTACAAATGTATCATTCAAGTGTATTTTATATACTAGTCCAAACCTGGGGCGATCGGCACGTCTTCCTACTCCACTTCCTCTAGCAGACCTTCTTCGGGATCAGAATCGACAAATTCCTGCACAAAGGCACGATATTCCCGCAATGTCTCATCCACCCAGCCTCGGTTTTGGCTATCGGCATAGAGGTGCACCAGGGGTTCGCCTGCGTCTGGTAAAACGAGCACCCAACTATCGTGCAGTCCATTAAAAATTTTCACCCCATCCGTGAGGTCGAGATCTTCGGGTGGATGGCTTTCCACTAAATGGCGCATCAGTGAGCCTTTTACAGCCCAAGGGCAACGTACGGTCAAGCTGCGATGGGAGACGCGCGGCAATTCGGCTCGAATTTGGCCTAGGGTGCGAGGACTGCTGCCGAAGGATTGCTGCTGTTGAATTGACAACAGTTCGATCAGCTTGGCGATGCAAAACATGGCATCGAAACCGGGATGGAGCTGGGGAAAAATAAAGCCCATCTCACCACTGCCACCCAGCACAACATTGCTGTTGGTGTGACAGGCTTCCATTAAAGCAGTGGGATTGGCTTTGGTGCGAATCACCTGTCCGTCATGGCGACGGGCAATTTGTTCGACGATGCTGGACACGTTAACTGGAACCACGACCGTGCCGCGTGGATGATCGGTCAGAATCATGTGCACCATCAAAGCCGTCAGCATTTCTCCTCGAATAGCACTGCCTGCCTCATCGACCAAAATGAACTGCTCCCCATTCGCTGAAACCTGAACGCCTAAATTCGCTTTCAGTGCTTCGACCACATGACCTAATTGACTCAACAGGGCTTCGCGATCGGATACCGAAGGAATCATCTGGCTGAGGCTGGCGTTCAGCACGACGGCATCGCAACCAAATTTGCCAAGAATTTGCGGCAGCACCGCGCCTGAAACGGCGTAAACATAGTCGATTACCACTTTGGAATTGCTGCTGCGAATCACCTCTCCGTTCAGGTGCCGCTCAAAGCTAGTGCTGTAGATTTCAGTCGCTTGAGAAATCGTGGAGACATTGCCAATTTCTTGAATTTGGGCACGCCGGAAGTCTTCTTTGAAGTAAGCGCCTTCAATTTTTTTCTCGCGCCCCTTGGATAGGTTGATGCCTTTGTGGTCAAAGAACTCGATCAGAATATGGTCAGGCCGCTCTGGATGCACCCGCACATGAATTCCACCCGCGACAGCCAGGGTAGGGGCTGCCGATCGCGAAACCGGAATTGCTGTGGACTCCAGATTTTTGACGTTAATGCCAACGGACATTAAACCTGCAATCAACGATCGTGACACCATGCGAGAAATCGGTCGCTGATCGCGAGAAACTGCTACATAGGTTCCAGGCTTGAGGGTAGAGCCAAACGCTGCGCCCAGCCGCACTGCAAATTCAGGAGTGATGTCCACATTGGCTAATCCAGACACGCCACGTAGACCAAATAAGTTGCGATGCGCTGCCTGTCCCCAAATCAGGTTCATGTTGAGGATCGCACCAGGCTCAATTTTTTTGCTAGGCCAGACTCGCACATTTGGACTAATTTGCGCTTCTTCACCGACCGTAGACAAAGAACCGACGATCGCTCCTTCCAGAACATGGGCCCGCCGATCGACTCGCGTTCCCCTGGCCGCAACACAGGCGCGTAAGTGCGCCTCATCCCCAACAATTACCCCATTCCAGATCACGGGCCGCTTCAGATCGGCATCTGCGCCAATGCTGACGTTGTCGCCAATCACAGTTCCCGCAGCGATTTGGGCTCTGGCTCCCACCCGGCAGTTGTGGCCAATCAGGGCAGGGGTGTCGATATGGGCCGAAGGATCGACATAAGTGTTCTGGCCAATCCATAATCCGGGCGATCGTTCGGTATAGTCAAATTCCAGCTTCACCCGTTGATACAGGGCTGCATATTGGGCTTCTCGGTAAGCATCCAGATGGCCCACATCACACCAATAGCCCTGGGCGACATAGCCATACATCGGCTCTCCTTTTTCCAGCAGCAGCGGGAATAGATCTTTCGAGAAGTCGGTTTCCTGGTTAGCAGGCAAATAGTCGAGGACTTCTGGCTCCAAAATATAGGTGCCGGTGTTGACCGTATCGGAGAAAATTTCGCTGCTGGAAGGCTTTTCCAAAAACCGCTTGATCCGCTGCTGTTCATCCATAATCACCACCCCAAATTCGATCGGATTGGGGACGCTGGCTAAAATCAACGTGGCTTTAGATTGCCGTTCTCGGTGAAACCGAATGGCAGCAGTCAGGTCAAAATCAGTAATGCAATCACCACTAATCACCAAAAACGTATCGTCAAGTAATTCGGCGACATTCTTGACACAACCTGCTGTGCCTAAAGGTTGATCCTCCTCAACGGCATAGGTCATTTGTACGCCAAAGTCACTGCCGTCTTGAAAATAGTCGCGCATGATGTCCGGCAGATAATGCAATGTTGCAATAATTTCCTGGATCCGGTGACGTTTTAACAGGTTGAGAATGTGTTCGGCGATCGGACGGTTCAGGATTGGCACCATTGGTTTGGGCAGATCACAAGTTAGGGGACGCAGGCGTGTTCCCGATCCACCTGCCATCAGCACTGCTCTCATAATTCCTCCTTTGTGATCCGCGATACTTATATAGGAAATAAATTTTCGACTGCCTTCTCATCTAGCTCTCATCTTTCAAATCAGGGGATTTTGCTGGCCTCCCCTCTCAGAGATCTTAGCCTGAGAAAACTGTTAACAATTATTGAGAAAATTAAAGTTGGATGATTGATTTTTTCGGAGCTTTAGCAAGATTTTGAGAAATGGTTCTCCTCTGAGTGAGGGTAGCAGTGGGACTAGAGGTAAATGGGGCGATCGAACCTGAAGCGATCAAGATTCATGCCATCAATGAAGAGCCAAGTTTAAACCCAGCCAGTTTAAACTGCATCACTGAACATACTCTGACTGGTAGCAGGTGTTTAGTTGGCTACTCTACACTTGAAGGAAAGCTTTAGCTTTTGTTTGTTAGTCAATATTCCTAACCTGATGATTTAGGAGGGTTACATTCATGCTCAATCTGCTTCTGTTTGCTGCGATCGTCGTTTACGTTGGCGGCGTCTGGAAGTTTTGGACTGGGTTTCACCGCACAAACTTTAGTGCTGGACGCCCCTATTTGGCGCTATTCTGGCCTGTGTTTATGGTTTCCCGCTCCTATCGTCAAAATTTCAACCGGGCCTTGAAGGGCTAAAGCGATTGAGGTTGTCCAGTTTCGGCTGAATAGCCTGTTCAATCCTGGTAGAATAGCCCCCTGCAAACTTTTGAGATGAGGTGATCTGCGGTAAATTACGTTAGGATTGAGGACCTTCAATCTAGCCCTAAAGCTTGGTGATTCACCTATGGCTCAAAAGCGAGGCGGTTCTTCCCAGCCGCAAGATCTTTCGGCATTTTTAGGCAGTCATTCTTCCACCTGGCAAGACAACTTAGAAGCAGTGGCCTTACGCTTCAACCGAGAATATCGTCGAGATCCATTTGAGGTTCCCGAAGAAGTGCAGGCCATGCCAATCTATCAGGAATGGATAGCAGGGTTGCTCACCAGCCGCATCACTTCGCCTTTCTGGGAAATGGCCCAACCTAAAAAGAATCAAAAATGCCTGGATTTGGGCTGTGGGGTAAGTTTTCTGATTTATCCCTGGAGCACCTGGGAGGCATTTTTTTATGGGCAAGATATTAGCGTTGTGGCTCGCGATTTGCTGAATTCACGCGGTTCCCAGCTCAATTCTAAACTGTTTAAAGGGGTACAGTTAGCTGATGCTCACGATCTGAAGTATGAGCCAGCCCAGTTCGATCTCGTATTTGCGACAGGCTTTAGCTGCTATTATCCGATCGCCTATTGGCAGGAGGTGTTGGCTGCCGTGAAGCGCATTCTGAAGCCCGACGGCTTTTTTGTGTTTGATGTGATCGATCCAGACACAGAGCTGGCGGAAAACTGGGCAATTCTGGAAACCTATTTGGGGGCAGAAGTGTTTCTGGAATCTCTGGCCGACTGGAAGAAAGCGATTCAGGCAACAGGGGCGCAAATCGTCAAACAGCAGCCGGGAGAACTCTTTCAACTCTATAAAGTGCGCTTCGCTTTATCATAGGGATGGTTCCACGCGTCAGGAGAACACCATGACTTTGATCGCCGTCATTGATTACGACATGGGAAATCTGCACTCTGCCTGTAAAGGTTTGGAGAAAGCGGGTGCAACGACCCATGTGACGGATCATTTCAAGGATTTGGAGCGGGCTGATGCAGTGGTGTTACCTGGGGTCGGAGCGTTTGATCCAGCGATTCAGCATTTGCGATCGCGCGATTTAATTCAGCCCATTCGAGATATTGTTGCCAGCGGTAAACCGTTTCTTGGCATTTGTTTGGGGCTGCAAATTCTGTTTGAAGGCAGCGAAGAGGGCAATGAACCTGGATTGGGATTGGTTCCAGGTATCGTGCGGCGATTTCGACCAGAACCGGGGCTAACCATTCCCCATATGGGTTGGAATCAATTGCAGCTCACCCAGCCCGAATTGGCGCTTTGGCAACAGTTGCCCGCAACTCCCTGGGTGTACTTTGTCCACTCCTATTACGCCGATCCAATCGATGCCAGCATGAATGCAGCGGTGATTACCCATGGCAGTCAGATGGTGACAGCGGCGATCGCCCACGACAATTTGATGGCAACCCAATTCCATCCCGAAAAATCAGCCAGTGCAGGGCTGCAAATTTTGTCGAATTTTGTCGCTCTGGTGCAGCAAAGAGTGCTAGTGGCCGCTCAATGAGCTTGCGAATCTATGGCAATCGGCTTCTCAAAACGCTGCCCGGTCTAGATACCCGACCAACCCCAGCCCGAGTGCGTCAGGCCGTCTTTAACATCTGGCAGGGTTCAATTGCTGACTGTCGCTGGTTGGATTTGTGTACCGGATCGGGCGCAATGGGGGCAGAAGCGTTGGGACGTGGCGCAGCAATGGCGATCGGCATTGAGCAATCCGGTAAGGCTTGTGCCGTGATTCAACAGAACTGGCAGCAGGTTGCCCATCCAAAGCAGACTTTCCAGGTGATTCGCGGCAATGTGCTCCAGAAGTTATCGAGTCTGGTTGGACAACGGTTCGATCGCATCTATTTTGATCCACCTTACGGCAGCAGTTTATATGAGCCTGTGCTGGAAGCAATTAGTCAGTATCAGCTCTTAGCACCAATGGGTGAATTGGCTGCTGAACATGGATGTGATCGAACCATGCCAGAGCAGGTGCTGTCGCTAGTGCAGATTCGGCAAAAAGTTTATGGCAGCACAGGCCTGTCGTTTTACAGCATGAACGAAATCTAAAAAGCCCCCCCGGCTAAACATAAATGCGGCTGAACCGCAACCAGGGAGGATCGGATAAAGCTTTGCTCAAGCTTTGAATTCTCTAGAGGTTGAGCTGATTGCCGCGCTTGTATTGCATATAGGCTGCAACAAACAAACCTGCCAGCGTTACCGGAATTAGACCCAAAACAATGCCTGAAAGTAAAGGTTCAACCACAGCTCGATCTCCTTTAGCGTCAATCGGAATTCTATCAAATTTAATGCCCTCAACACTCTCTTAATGCTTTTTAGTCTTCTATGATATTTCTTCAAAAGATTTAAGCCGGGACGATCGGCGAAAGCAGCAGAGGGCTTAAGCATGAAAGTCCTTTGCCTTGGCGGTTCTGGGCCTTGCATCAGAATTCCGCACGGTTCAATCCATTGATTTCAAGCAGGGAATGCTTTAGAAAAGTTAAAGTGTACCTCAGTCTTACGTGAAGTAAGTTAAATTCTTGAGGTATATTGTTGTCTGAAATTTTCATTCGCATTTTGCTGAAGCAGGGAACGTTGGATAATCCGATCGTCACGCCAGACACACCAGCGCAGAAAACGATTTGGCCCATTCTGGCTATGATCGTGGTATTGTTGCTGGTTGCTATATTGGTATTCGCGTTCCGTCGCACTGATCCTTACGTGCAGAATGTTTTAGCCCTTCAAGGAGATTCGTTGCAAGGTCAGGTTATTTTTCAATTGAACTGTGCAGGTTGCCACGGCATTGATGCGGATGGTCGGGTTGGACCTAGCTTGCACCATGTCGCTTCTCGTAAGTCCCGGGTCGGGCTAATTCACCAGGTGACGAGTGGTAAAACGCCGCCCATGCCTCAATTTCAGCCAACTTCTCAAGAAATGGCGGACTTATTGAAGTACCTAGAGAGTTTGTAGAAGAGTTTGTAGGGGAGTTTGTAGAAATATATCTCCTGGCTAAATTTTTTACTCAGAGCATAGAAATTGTGTGTGAGATCCGGTAATCTATAGTACAGGCATCCTGTTTTTATTAAGAATTTGTTCTAGTTGAACTAGAGAGTAACTTAGCTGAGATAGGTTGCCAGGGTGATGTTGAGTTGAAAGACTTCACCTTGATTGGGCTTGCCTCAGCTCTTGGTTTTCCTGTCTTTACTTAAATATTCCTGAAAATCTCATCCCAATCCTGCCGCTTGGCTTTGTTTCTAAAAACTGGACAAATGTTTGCCTTAATGGTACAAATGTTCTTGAGAGCGATTGGTTAACCGTACACTATTCTGCCAACAATAATGCCTTATGGACGCCCGTCTTACTGAGGTTCAACAGCAGCTCTTTGACTGGCTGGTGGACTATATCAAGCAAAATCAGCATTCGCCATCGATCCGTCAAATGATGCGGGCAATGGGGTTGAAATCTCCTGCGCCGATCCAGAGTCGCTTGGAGCATTTACGAGCAAAGGGTTTCATTGATTGGACTGAGGGGAGAGCCAGAACAATTCGTGTCCTGCGTCCGCAAGGATTGCCGATTGTCGGAGCAATTGCCGCAGGCTCCGTCGTGGAATCGTTTGATGATACAGTCGAGCAACTCGATTTTTCAAGTTCGTTCTTGCGCCCTGGTGACTATGCGCTGCGAGTCCGGGGAGACAGCATGATCGGTGCCTTGATCGCAGATGGCGATGTTGTGATTATGCGCCCCGTTCCTGACCCCAAAGCTATCAAGAATGGCACGATCGTTGCAGCTCGGGTGAATGGCGATGGTCAAACCCTGAAATACTATTACCGTAAGGGCAATCAGGTGAAATTAGAACCTGCGAACCCTAATTTCTCGACGATCGAAGCATCTGCGGTGGATGTCGCTGTTCAAGGCGTACTTGTGGCAGTGTGGCGAGGCTACGGCTACATTGCTTCGTAAGTCGAGTCTGATTGTGCCTCATGCGTTGAGGATGTCAGATTTGTGAAATTTGTCGGCATTGATCTGGGATGGCAGTCCCAGCCGAGTGGTCTTTGTAGCCTGCTCTGGCAGGATGGTGAGTTGCGGCTGCTAGAGTTAACCCGTCGGTCCCTCATCTCAGAGGTCTTAGCCTGGTTAGATGACCAGGTAAGTGCTGTGGAATCGGCTGTGATTGCGGTTGATGCTCCCACTTTAATTGCCAATCCAACTGGAATGCGGCAGGCCGATCGTCTGGCTCATCAGTATTTTGGTCGCTATCACGCGGGCTGCTATCCGGCGAACCTCAGTCGGCCTTTTGCTCAGCGAACTATCGAGTTTGGCCGCAGCTTAGAGGCAAGGGGATTTGTACATGCGCCTTCGATTCAGCCTCGGCAGGTAGGGCGCTATCAAATCGAGGTATTTCCCCATCCGGCGATCGTGCACCTGTTCAATCTAGATCGCATTTTGAAATACAAAAAGGGGCGCGTGGCAGAGCGCTATGCTGAGCTGGTGCGATACCGTCACTATATTTTGACCCTGATGCCTACCCTCAAGCCTCGGTTGGTATTAATGGATCCGTTGACTTCCGTTCCTCTGCTGCCAGAGGTGTTGCAAAGTGGTCCTGCGCTGAAGAATTTGGAAGATCAGTTAGATAGTCTGATGTGTGCCTATGTCGCTGCTCATTGGTGGTACTGGGGATTGGAGCGAAATTTAGTGGTTGGGGCAGAAAGTCCGGCAGTTTGTGCGATCGAAGGTTATATTATCGTGCCGCAGCAAGTGAGCAAATTTGAAACCTGTGTCTCAAGTTAAGTCAAACATGGGTCTAAATGAGATGGCGTGTTAGGTTGAAACATCACTGACGGTCTTGCAGAGGGTAAGCAGATGCAGCTCCAGCCTTCCCAAACTGAAATTGATTACCCCGAAAGCGATGGCAAGCGGATGGCAGATAACACGCAGCAATTTCGCTGGATTGTCACTCTAAAGGAGAATTTAGATTGGCAGTTTGCTCAAGATCCAATTGTTTTTGTGGCGGGAGATTTGCTGTGGTATCCGGTGGAGGGTGATAACAGAACTGCCCAAGCACCGGATGTGATGGTTGTATTTGGCCGACCCAAAGGCGATCGAGGCTCCTATCGGCAATGGCAAGAAGGAAATATTCCACCTCAAGTCGTTTTTGAGATTTTGTCACCCAGCAACACTAAGGCCGAAATGAACCGTAAACTGTTGTTTTACGATCGCTATGGAGTTGAAGAATATTACCTGTATGACCCAGACAAATCTGTCTTAAGCGGTTGGCTGCGACAGGATGATTTCCTGGATGTGATCGAGTCGATCGACCAATGGATCAGCCCCAGACTGAACATCCGGTTTGATCTCTCTCAGTCAGAACTACGGCTTTATCACCCTAATGGAGCTGCGTTTCTCACCCATGGCGAAATTGCAGCAAAGGCAGAACAGGCGGAAGTCAGGGCAGAACAAGCCGAAGTGAGAGCAGAACAAGCCGAGGCTAGAGCCGCAAAATTAGCAGAGCGGCTACGGGCTTTGGGAATTGATCCGGATCAGGTGTAGAACTTGACTTGAGCCTAGTGCTGCCATTCTTGCTGCTTTTGTTTGGCAGAGATTAGAAGTTGCCGCACCTCGGAGTAAACGGTTGTGCCATTATCAATCGCTTCCAACTGAAAAATGATCTGCTGGAGTTGGCCGATCGCTTGATCTCGATCTACAGCTGTTCGACTGGTGCTGATCGAGTGATTGATCTTTTCATTGGCCTGGTTGAAAGTTGCGACGGCATCCGCTTCTGCCTGTTGCCAAATTTTGAACTTATTGATTCTTGATAATGGCTTTACTCTATAGGAGTTCAACGAGAAACTGGATCGAGAAAAATTTGTTTTTGTTGCGGTGTTTCCTGATGTTTCTCTCATTTGTGATCCAAATTTCAGCTACATTTTGGGTCGTTGAGTAAGCTAATTTGTTCGCCCCAAAAAGCTTGATCGCCCAAGGAGCTTAATTAGAAGTATGTCTACCATTGTCTTGGTGCTGTTGCAGGTGCTGCTAGTAATTGGCTTGTCGCGCCTGGTTGGATTAGGATTCCGCTGGTTGCGGCAACCGCTGGTGATTGGAGAGATTGTGGCCGGAATTATGCTTGGTCCTTCCCTCTTTGGTTTAATTGCACCAACTTGGGCAGCAGCGCTGTTTCCCCCCGAAACGATTCCATTTTTGAATGTCCTATCGCAGGTAGGGCTGATTTTTTTCATGTTTTTGATCGGCCTGGAGCTGAATCCCAAATACCTGCAGGGCCAAATTGAAGTAGCTATCTTAACTTCCCATGTCAGCATTGTGGTGCCTTTTTCACTGGGGGCGCTATTAGCATTATTGCTTTATCCCTTAGTTTCGAATGCAGATGTTTCATTCACCGCATTTGCCTTATTTTTAGGGGCAGCAATGTCAATTACCGCTTTTCCAGTGCTGGCTAGAATTATTACTGAGAATAATTTGCAGGGATCGCGGTTGGGAACACTTGCTCTGACTTGCGCAGCAGTGGATGATGTAACGGCCTGGTGTATTTTGGCTTTGGCGATCGCAGTCACCCGCACAAATCATTTTTTGGCCGCTTTACCGACCATGTTTGAGGCGGTGATTTACATCGGCTTCATGCTGACGATCGGGCGATGGTTTCTCAAGCGGTTGGCGAGTCATTATCAACGTACTGGCAAGCTCACCCAATTTGTGCTGGCAGGCATTTACATGGGAGTGGTGGCCTCTGCCCTGATCACAGAGCTAATTGGCATTCATTTAATTTTTGGGGCCTTTTTGCTGGGCGTTGCAATGCCGAAAAATGCAGGTCTTACGCGCGAAATTGCTGAAAAGACAGAAGATTTTGTGCTAACGTTCCTGCTGCCGATCTTTTTTGCCTACAGTGGTTTACGCACCCAAATTGGCTTGCTGAATCAGCCCGAACTCTGGTTGCTGTGTGGCGCGGTGCTGCTGGTGGCGATCGGCGGCAAATTTGTTGGAACTTATACGGCAGCTCGGGTTTCGGGAATGTCCAATCGGGAAGCCTCAGCCTTAGGTTGGCTAATGAACACTCGCGGCTTGACAGAACTGATTGTGNTTGAACATTGGCTTGAGTTTGGGCGTCATTTCCCCCCTGCTGTTTACCATGCTGGTGATCATGGCCCTGGTTACCACTTTTATGACCTCACCGCTGCTCGAACTGACCTATGCCAAAAAGCTGATTCGGCAAGATTTAGTGGAAGCGGCAGATCCACCTGGGGTGAGTGCGATCGATCCCACACTACCGACCTATCGAATTTTGGTGCCGGTGGCGAATCCGAACAGCCAAAAGGGACTGGTTCAATTAGCGGCTGCCATTGCGGGTAACCGCACGCAACCGGCGATCGTCAATCCCCTGAGTTTGCTGCAACTCGAAGAAGACTATGCCTTTGAAAGCACGCCCCTGGAAGCCGATCGTCGCATTGCCGAACAGCAGGATCGCTTACAGGTGTTGATTCAGAGTTTAGAGCCGCCAGAGATTCGAGCCTTTGTGCAGCCCATTGTCCGGATCGCTAATGATGTGGCGCGAGAAACCGCCCAAATTGCTGAACTGGAGCAAGCCGACTTAATCTTAGTGGGGTGGCATCGTCCGGCATTTAGCACCAATCGGTTAGGAGGCCGTGTTGGTCAAATTCTCAGCACCGCTAAGACCGATGTAGCCGTTTTCATCGATCGCCAAAACCGAACCTTGGAACGATTATTACTACCTTACGTGGTGGGCATTCATACTGATTTAGGCTTGGAGCTTGCCCTGCGGATTCTGGTCAATCAGCCCTATTCCTACTTAACCATTTTGCAAGTCACGGTGCCGGGAGAACCTGTCAGCGAATTGAGCTACGAGTTTCATGTGGTGATGCAGCAATTGCCAGAGTCGGTTCGCGATCGGATTACGCTGGATGCTGTGGAATCAGCTGAGCCTTTATCTGCCGTGATCAATGCTTCAGAGGCTGTGGATTTGACGATCGCGGGAGCCAGCCGAGAATGGGGGATCGAGCGACAAACCTTAGGGCAATACACCGATGCGCTAGCGGTTGAATGTCGATCTTCGTTATTGATTGCTCGTCGCTATAGCCAAATGACTTCCCACCTCGCCACCGTTCTGGCGACAGACAATGCCCGCTTGCCCAAAGATCAATCAGGAGTGCCCCAATAATGCGCCCAATTCAATTACGATTTCTCCTGTTTTATGGCGTGACGTTGTTGGTTGTGCTGCTTCTATTTCGTTGGACAACCGCCTATGGAGAAGCCAACCTGAAAGCACCGCCTAACGTGAATGGTC
The DNA here is from genome assembly GCA_002796835.1 of Elainella saxicola E1. Taxonomy (GTDB): domain Bacteria; phylum Cyanobacteriota; class Cyanobacteriia; order Elainellales; family Elainellaceae; genus Elainella; species Elainella saxicola. The sequence continues at coordinate 123,742 of LUGL01000067.1, forward strand.
GTTATTTGACCACAGAACCGCCACTGGGCTGCCCTGCCAACAGTCGCTTAGCCATGACCATCCAACAATCGGGAATTTACCTCAACGGAGCACTGGCTTTGGTCGATGCAACTTCAGACCCCCAAGCGCCCCAACCTCAAACGCTAACGTTTACAGGCCACTGGCAATCGCAAATGTCGCTCACTGGAAAAACCCAAGCCTTAGCAAGTTGTGGCTTGGACAATTCAAAGACGCAAGCCACCTGGCAAGCAACGATCGTCCCTCAACCCGATGGTGCGGCAGCGAGTTCAGCAGTGGGCCAATTGAGTATGGACGGCATGCTGCCCTGGAAGTTTACAGCTCAACGGCAGCAGATCGCGACACAGCGCAGCACCCATTAGTTTCAGTGTTCTCACTGACTTCGGTCAGATCCGCCCAGGATCGAGCGATGACTTATGGTTCTAGTCCACCACTTCGATCACCCATCTCGCTCCCCAATTGCTTAATATATCTTCATAATAGATTCAGGTTTGTTATCTGAGTCTATCGCTCCTCACGCTACCCATCCCGATTACCTTGAACGTTTTTACTCAACTGGAACCGAAAGTTCGTCAAAATCTGCTGGTGCTCTTTGCGGCAGGTCTACTGTTTTGGTCAGGGTTGGCGGCTCATTTGCCGACTTTGCCTCTCTACATTCAAGCCACTGGTGCGAATGAACAGTGGGTCGGCATCGTCATGGGAGCATTTGCAATCGGTCTCTTGGCTTCACGGCAGTGGTTGGCGAAACTGGCAGACTTGCGAGGTCGCAAAGTGGTGTTGCTGATTGGGATGACCGCGATCGCCGTAGCACCCCTAGGCTATTTGCTGACAAACAACATTCCGTTGCTGATTGGCATTCGCGCCTTTCATGGCATCAGTATTGCTGCCTTTGCCCTGGCCTACAGTGCGCTGGTCGTGGACTTTTCGCCTCCGCAACATCGGGGTGAACTGATCGGCTATATGAGTTTGGTCAACCCGACTGGTTTGGCCTTAGGTCCGGCGATCGGTGGTTTCATCTATGAATGGTTCGGCTTCACGCCGATGTTTTTGGCAGCAGCCGGCATGGGTTTGCTGGGTTTGTTCTATACGGCTCAAGTGCAGGAGTCGAAAGTGGTCAGGCAGATGACCCAAAACCAGACAGATAGTCAATTCTGGCGTCTGTTGGGCGATCCGCGCGTTCGGATTCCGGCGGTGATTTTGCTGCTGATTGGTCTGACCTTTGGGACGCTCAGTACGTTTGTGCCGCTCTATATCAAAGAAGCCGGCGTTAGCTTAAATACAGGCCTGTTTTATACGGCAGCCGCGATCGCCAGTTTTGCAATTCGTCTGGTAGCAGGTCCAGCGTCCGATCGGTTAGGGCGGGGGCCTTTTATTAGCCTCAGTTTGGTGTGCTATACGCTGTCGATGCTGATGCTGTGGCAAGCGCATAATGCAGCAACTTTTCTGCTGGCCGGGGCGATCGAGGGAGCGGGTTCTGGCACTTTAATTCCCATGATGGCGGCATTGATGGCCGATCGATCCTATCCTCATGAGCGGGGAAGGATGTTTGGCATTTGTATGGTGGGTTTTGATGTTGGTATTGCGATCGCCGGACCTTTGTTGGGAACGTTTGCAACTCAAATTGGCTATCGGGGCATGTTCGGAATTTGTGTAGGGTTGGGCCTGTTGGCGATCGTTGTTTTTCTGACCCAATCCAGTAAAACGCTGCCTTGCTCTTGGCGATTTGCGATGGGTCAAGGAACAGATATTTATGCTGTGCCATTGACGGAATCGAAAATTGAATAATTGCAACTTAAACTTTTCAAGACCAATCAAAAACCTGACACCATCCTCAATCGTCGAAATGGCGTCTTTGGAATTTACCTTAAATTATTCCAATCCCAGAGCTACTTCAAAGGGGTAAGCATGAACAAAGCTGCTGCTGCCAATGATGCGATCGTTCGCACATGATTCCAGAATGTCCAAGCACTCAAGTATTTTGCCCAGAAGTTGACCGCTTCGCTGCTGTCAGGTTTAATGGTTGCCAACGTATCATTTAACGGTACATTAAACATCATTGTTACGCCCACACTGCCGACGATGTAGAGTAGACTGGCAATCAGCAAATAGGCTGTACCCGGTTGGTGCCCTTTGAACAGTGAGGCGATTGCCAAAGTTAAGCAGGTAACGGCTGTTCCAAGAAATGCGGTCATAAACCACGGATTAATCACTGTAATGTTGATGGCTTGCATGGCAGCAATCCCTTCGGCTGGAGGACGTTGAGCCAACGCACGCATCACAAAGGTCGAGAAAGCAAAAAAAACGCCTGCGATCAATCCACACCCTAATGCTGAGAACAGTTTTAAGGCGAACAATGAATGGTTGGTCATGGCTAGAAAACCTCCTGATTAGCCTCTCTCAAGCAATTCGATCGAACCTGTGATCATGTCCACCCAGTTTCATCCTGACTCTGCTGCATGGCCACTGTTTCAGTTTAGAGAAACGCTATCGTCTTCAACTATCAAATTCTTGTGCCACTATCAAGATCTTGCAGGAAGTTGCATCACAAGGTTTGACCTGACTTTCAGAGTGCTGTCGGTCCGATCCTTACAAGGGTGCGATCGTTCGAACTAATGGACTTCAATGATGCTGCACTTTAGGATGAGCAGAATTGGCCGCAGGCGTTGGTTGAGCAACAGGTGGGATTGCAGCGACTCCGTTTTGTTCCGCAGCTTGGACATCCACCACTCCTCGAAACATATTCATGCCGCAAGTAAATTCGTATCTGCCGGGTTTCTCAGGGGTGAACTCGATCGCAGTCACTTGATTAAGCGGTAGGGCTTGAGCAATGCGGAAATCGGGCAATCGGACTTCTTCCAGGCAGCTACTGGGATCCTTGCGATCGAATTTCAGCCGCACAGGTTGGCCTGCTTGCACAACAATTTGGCTTGGTTCATATCCGCCATCAACTGTTACCGTTGCTTCTTGGATGCCGCTCTGACTGGCTGCCTGACGAGACTTTGGTTTACTGAAAAGAAACCACCATAACTCCAGGCCAATTAAACCTAAACCGCCTGCGGTTAAAGTTCCTTTGAGCCATAACGGTTGGTCAATCCGTTGAAATTCTCCCGTTTGTTCAGCAGGTTGCATATTCGTATGAGGCATTTGAGCGATCGCCTGCCCCGAACCGATGCTAAATAAAAGACCTAAACTGGTGATGCTGATGATGATTGCCGTTTTCGTCCTCATGGGATGCCCTCAGAATATTTACGCTCTACTCTTACTCGGACGTTATCCTTGCTTGCACTTTATCGATATAGCGATACTTTGGGCTGAAAGTTGCGTAAACGCAATGCATTCGTTACCACTGAAACTGAGCTAAATGCCATCGCTGCCCCTGCAATAATCGGACTGAGTAACCAACCAAAGACAGGATAGAGAATTCCAGCGGCGATCGGAATTCCAGCCACGTTGTAGATGAAGGCGAAAAATAAGTTCTGCCTGATATTGCGAATGGTCGCGCGGCTGAGCTGAATTGCGGTGGCAATGCCTTGCAAATCTCCAGAAATCAGCGTAATATCACTGGCGGCAATCGCAACATCCGTTCCTGTGCCGATCGCAATTCCCACATCGGCTTGAGCGAGGGCAGGGGCATCGTTAATCCCATCTCCCACCATGGCGACCACTTTGCCTTCTGACTGAATCGTGGCAACCGTTGCGGCCTTTTGCTCTGGACGAATTTCGGCAAAGATCCGTTGAATTCCCACTTCGCGGGCAATCACGTTAGCGGTGCGCTGGTTGTCTCCGGTCAGCATCACGACTTCTAAACCCATTTTCTGCAACGTGCGAATTGCATTCAGAGAAGAGGGTTTGACTGCATCAGCAATGCCCATGATGGCTTCGACTTTTCGATCGATCGCAATCCAAACAGCCGTTTTGCCAAGATATTCCAGCTTGTCCCATTGTTGCTGTAATGCATTCGTATCAATTTCCAGTTCGTTCATCCAGCGATGAGTGCCAATTTGGACAAGGTGATTCGCAACATACCCCTGGACACCACTGCCTGCGATCGCTTCAAACGCCTGGGCATCGGTTAACTTAACGCCTTGAGCTTGGGCATATTGCACGACGGCTTCAGCGAGGGGATGCTCTGAGTTGCGTTCAACCGCTGCAGCGAGCTGTAATAGCTTCAGCTCATTGCTGTTCGCAGTCCCATTTACGGTTATATAGTCCGTTACGGTCGGTTTACCCTGCGTAATCGTTCCAGTTTTATCCAGAACGATCGTTTGGAGTTGATGAGCCAGTTCCAGACTCTCTGCTCCTTTAATCAAAATACCGTTCTCAGCTCCTTTCCCAGTTCCAACCATAATCGAAGTAGGCGTGGCTAAACCAAGGGCACAAGGGCAGGCAATAATTAGCACACCCACCATTGTAATTAGCGCCATCGTCACATTTCCCATGATGTTAAACCAGAGGATGAATGTGAGCAGGGCGATCGCAATCACCGCAGGCACAAACCATCCGGTAACTTGATCAGCCAATCGCTGAATCGGAGCTTTTGAGCCTTGAGCTTGCTGCACCAGTTTGACAATCTGAGCCAGGAACGTATCTTTGCCAATTCGGGTGGCCCGAAACTGAAAGCTGCCCGTTTTATTGATCGTCGCGCCAATCACTTCATCTCCCGGATGCTTTTTCACGGGTACACTTTCCCCGGTCACCATTGCTTCATCGATCGTTGAGGAGCCGGACACAATTTCCCCATCCACCGGAATTTTCTCACCGGGACGAACCAGGATAATATCTCCTAAAACTACCTCAGCAATGGGAATATCCAACTCTTGACCGTTGCGAATCACCCTTGCCGTTTTAGCCTGCAATCCCATCAGTTTGCGGATGGCTTCTGAAGTTTGTCCTCTAGCCCGGTTTTCCAGCAATCTACCCAGCAACAGCAACGCAATAATTACCGCAGAGGCTTCAAAATACACATCTGGCTTCAGTCCCTGAGCGGTGAACCACTGGGGAAAGAAAGTCGGAAACAGGGAATATAGATAAGCGGTGCCCGTGCCTACGGCGACCAGCGTATCCATGGTTGCGGTATGACGCTTGAGCGCTTTCCAGGCATTGATAAAAAAGCTGCTCCCTGCCCACAGCAGTACCGGAGCCGTCAAGACTAACTGCAGCCAGGGATGATGTAGCCACATGGGGATAAAGGGAATCGATAGGCCCGTCATGGCAGGGAAAGAGCCGATCACCAAAATTGCGCTAATTATGCCACTGACCCATACTTTCCGGGCCAACTTCTGATGTTCAGCTTGGCGTTCTCGTCGTTCAGCATCATCGTCAGCCGCTAAGATATCCTCTTGCATAGGTAATGCTGCATATCCCGCCGCATCTACAGCATTCTGAATGGCAGCAACATCAGTTTGATCAGCATCATAAGTGACGGCTGCCTGTTCAGCTCCAAAATTCACGTTGCAGGACTCGACGCCTGGAACCGATCGAATCGCCTCTTCAACATTTCTGGCGCAGGCAGCACAACTCATGCCCCGCAATTTCAGTGTGGCATTCTCCATCGCCCCCTCCTTGGGTATCCGTGGATGAATCAACAGCGTGTCAATCAGCTCTTACGCAATCGAATATCCTGCTTCAGTAATGGCAGTTTTAATCGCCGTTTCAGATGCTTGCGTTTCAACGCTAACTAGCTTGGTTTTCAGATCGGTTTGCACAGAAGCGGCTGGATCGATCGCTTGAATAGCTTTCGTGATCGTTTCTCCACAAGCTGAACAAGCCATATTGGGAACGGTGAGTTGCAGCGTCATGATCTTTAAACTCCAGATCTTTCAATCATTTCCCTTCATGATGAACTATCCAGTCGAGTGGAGAGTCAAGGAGCCAATTGAAACAAAAGGTAAAGATTAGCCCGCTTGAATTCAACTGCCTAAACATCGCTTAAAAATAACTGCTGTTCGGCGGTTCGACGACGCACTAATCCAGGTAATACTCCGCCAGCAGCCTTGTTCCAGCGCAGCAATTCTTGAGCGGCGGCCTCATAACTACCCTGATTCAATACTTGCAACAGGGTCGATGAGCGGAACGCTTCAGTCCCCACATTATAGGCAAAGCAAACCAAGGCGCTAAATTGATTGACGGTGAGCGGAACCTGTACGGCCTGCGATACTGCTGCCTCAAATTGCCGCAACTCTTCTTTCAACAATGCCTCTGCTGTTGCTTCGGTAATTCGATCGCCCAAATGCACCCCTGCTGTTGAGCCATAGCCGATCGTGGGCACCCCTGCTGGACAGAGATAGGCTTCTAGCTGAAGTCCTTCAAACTCTTTGATCAACGCCAAACCTGCTGCATTGATCCGAGGGACTTTGGGTTGCTTGACGATCGGATCAGCCGCAGTTCTAGTAGGCTGGATCGCTCCTATAGGCCCTTGACCATTTGTGTGGGCTTGCTCAGATCCAATCGTCTGTACTACCCCTTGCTGATTGGGAAGATACCAAATGCGATGGCCATGACAAGGCTCAGCCAGTTCTAGTTGCAGGTAATTTTGCCGATCCATCCCTTCCACTGTGGCATAGGCAGATAATAAGACTGCTTGTGGACTGACAGCTACTTTTTCGTCAAAGTTGAGCTCTGGCAGGGCAACCGGACGGCGTTGCAATAGCGTGTTTTGCAGGACTTGCAGGACATACATGGCTCACCTTCCCACATTGGTATTGCCATAAAATAAGCGGCCCCAGCCCGATTGCTTCCCTTCATAGAGCCAGCGACGATCGAGAATCGACCGGGGGTAGGTGACGCCGTTACCCTGATTCGGATCGCTGGTGTAGTCATCCAGCAAGCTGCCAAAGGGATCGTGGCAAATATAGTTTCCGTTGGTCGATTTGCCAATCACTACCAGCATGTGACCGCCGGTAGGCTGCTCCAAAGGTCCCCGATGCAGAATCCCAATTACGATCGGTAATCCCGCTGCAAGGGAATGGTCTAATTCATCATAGTCTAAATTTGTATGCCAGGTTGATTGAACCCCTAATTCTGCCAGTGCCTGGGTTTGAGCATTGTGATCGGTTGTATCCCCATACTTTTGCACAATTTGGTAATAATCATCATCGCCGCTGATCTTCGCACCTAGAAATTTGGCTACCATGGCACAACTGGAAGTGTTGCAGGTGCGATAGGGTTCATGCAAATTATCTACTTGTTGAAAGAAAGGAACATTTAAGCGAATTTTGCCCTGGTTTTTACCTGTGATCTCCAATAATCGCTGTAGATTGGTCTGATCAACTGCCTTGCCAACAACATTGACATGAGGCGCGTAGACATACCAGGTGGTTTGCAAGTTTAATCCAAACCCCACGTCAGAAAAGGTAACGCAATAGTGATTGTTTTCTCCTAAAACGCAAGCCTGAAGCGCATACATACTGCCACCTTTCACCAACACTTTTTCTGAGTCGCTCAACTGCTCAGCAGGCTCGGGTCGAGATTTCAAAATCGTGTCATACAGAAGATTCAGGACCGTTCCCGTTGGTGTGGCAACCATTCCTGCTGATTCGATCGGTCCGGCAACCGCTTTGATCGGGATGAATGAAGCCGAAGCATAGGAATTATGCAACGCAACGGGAGCAGTCGTCATTAATCCAACCGGACTTGCGGCATGGTTCGTGAAGGATTGATCCGTCCCATAATCGGGAACATAGCTTGCCGTGACCGTGTCTGCCATGACCGTGTTTGCTGGATAGCTAGCAGATGGAGCTGAGTCTGAACCATTGAATCTGATTGGGGTTAGATTTGCAGAAGCGGAAGCAGATGGATGGGATCCAGTCGATCGCATCCTTCCAGTCGAAAATTCAGCAGCTTGAGATCGATCGGCAGTCAGTAAATTCGATGAGGTCATCCGCTGGGCAGCTTGACGAGCTGCTACCACACCCTGCTGCACAACCTCTTCTTCTTTGACTTTCTGTTTCACCATCTCGGTAATATAGGTCTTCACATCATCGGTAATAATGCTTTCCACTCTGGCTGCAAATAGCGGATAGCCAGCAACGTGATCTTCATGCTGGGCATAGGCTCCGCTCGTCTGAAGAAACTGCCAGCCCTCTGTTTTGAGTGACTCAACCGTCTGACGATATTGCCGCCACCGATCGCCAAACCGACAAAACTCCTCCATTGCAGCACTGACCGCAATCACCTGACTTAACCCAAAAGTCGCGATCGGCAACCAGGTTTTCAAGGATGGATTATTTTGGACCTGAAAGGTGAGGCCTACGAGAGCAGGCAAAATGACACCACCAACAATCGTCGTTAACCGCAGCCGATAATGCCAGCGCCGACATTGATCTGCCTTCTGATCCATCCACAGCACCTGATCGAGCCAGCGCGATCGAATTGCCTGCTTATGCAGCTCTGGTAGATCCAACTGATCAACCATACTGCTAATTTCTTGACGCAGTGCACGATGATAAGCAGAGTTTGGCATGGGTAGAGGGGGTTAAAACATAAAGTGGACTCGAAGTAGACGGAAAGCACTCAGGAAACAAGGCCCTGGTGGATTTGATGCATTTTAGGGGGTAACCTCCGGTCTGGCTGGTGTGAACTCAACAGATTGGCAGTACGATCGCAAATCATCCAGCGAATCCACCTTTGGTTGCGTATCGTTCTCTGGTAAATTTGCCAGATCAGATCGACTGGCTTGATATTTCAAATAATGCTGGGTCCAGGAACAGCCCTGTTTCAGCAGCTTGTCTAATCCACCCTGAATATCCATCTTCCATATCAACACTGTTTTATCTTCGCTGGCGGTTGCCAACAAATGTCCATCGCGGCTAAAGCTGACATCACTCACCCGATCGGCATGTCCCCTTAATGTAGTAATTAATGTTCCTTGGCGTCTCCAAAGTTTGACGGTGCCATCGTGGCTTGCAGTTGCAATCAGATTATCATCCGCACTAAAATGGGCCGCCACCACACCATCTTCATGTCCTCGTAAGGTTGTAATTAAGTGACCATCTTTGGTCCATAGCTTTGCCGTATTGTCATAACTAGCGGTCAAAATTTCTGTGCCATCATGACTGAAACTGACGCCATAAACCCAACCCTGGTGACCACTGAGTGTCCGGATCGGCTCACCCTCCAGAGTCCAGAGTCGCACCGTATTGTCCCAACTGGCGGTTGCCAATTGCTTACCATCAGGACTAAAGCGGACATTCAGTAATCCATTATCAAAGTTGCGCAATGTTCTAATTAACGTTCCATCCGATCGCCATAATCGAACCGTTTGATCGGCACTGGCAGAGGCGATCAGCTTGCCATCTGGGCTAAAGGTAACGGCATAGATGGGACCAGCATGACCTTCTAACGTCCGTTTCAATTGGCCATTTCGGCTCCATAACTTGATGGTATGGTCTGAGCTTCCCGAAGCGATCGTCTGACCATCTGGGCTAAAGTCTACTGACCAGATCACCGACTGATGGCCGCGCAACACCCCCTGAGGCCGACCTTTCCGATCCCATAGCCGCACCTGATTGTCTGCTCCTGCTGAAGCAATTAACTGATCATCCGGAGAGAACACTACGCTATATACTCTGGCTCGATGATCTTTCAAAGCAGCCAGCAACGGACGATCGAGTGCCCAGATGCGAACCGTTCGATCGGCCCCAGCAGAGACGATCGTATTATCCTTTGCGTTGAAACGAATGCTGCGAACAAGCGCACTATGTCCTGCCAGGGTAGACAATAACGCCCCATCCAGGGTCCAGATCTTGATCGTTTTATCCCAACTTGAAGAGGCCAGCGTTTTGCCATCCGGGCTAAACTGCACATCATAAATCAGGGTATTTGTGCCTTCGATCGTGCGAATTGGGGTACCGTCCGCTTTCCAGAGGCGAATTGTCTCATCCCAACTGGCAGAAGCTAGTAGCTTACCATCTGGACTGAATGCGACTGCTCTCACTTCTGCTGTATGTCCCCGCAAAGTTTTCAACAACGTTCCTTCCAAGTTCCAGAGCCGCACCAAGCCATCATCACTTGCGGAAGCCAGGGTTTTGCTATCCGGGCTAAACGTGACCGATCGAGCTGCTGCCTGATGCACCAACGTTTTCAGCAATTTGCCGTTCCTATCCCATAGCTTTACCGTTCCATCTTCACTGGCTGACGCAATCCAGCGATTGTCAGGACTCACGGCCACCCCGACAACGGCTGCATCATGTCCGGAGATCACTTTGGTGTCCCCATTGTCCAGGGAATAAATCGTGATTGTTCCATCTGCCTCCCCGACAACCAAATGATGATCTGGGGTAAACGTGACTGCCAGACGCGGATGAGATTGCTTAAATTCTCGATGCAATGTGCCATCCATTCGCCACAGTTTCACCTTTCCATCGGCACTGGCTGATGCGATCAACTGACCATCTGGACTAATTGCCACCTCCCAAATAATGCCTTGATGGCCTTCAATGCGTTGCTTTTCCTGTACCCAAAAGACAGCCTGCTGGAGTGCCGTCACCACCGAGGCTTTTAAGTCTCCCGCTGGGAGTTCACTTTGCTGAAGGGACTGATCCCGCTGCAACTGAATGCCTGCTCGCATTGCTTCCAACAGAGCTTCCAGTTCTCGATTGGACTGAAACAGCGCCTCTGATGTTTTGGTTTCTGCTAAGATTTGCCGCTGATGCGCTAAGACTTCTCCCTGCTTGGCAACGAGCTGGATCCGGTTTGCAGTATTATACTGCTGAATTGCGAACCAAGTCGATCCGATCGCGACTAGACTGACCATTGAAATGAGCGCTAATCCCACTCGCTGGAGCTGTAAGGTCGATCGCTGTCGTCGAATTTGAGCAATATTTGAGGCCGCTACATAATGCCGTTGAAACTCGGTCGGGGCAGGCACTTTATGTTCACATTCTAATAACCATTGCTGCACCTCTTTCAATACACTACCGCGTAGAAGCAAACTTTCATCCCGGTTGTTGTGATCCCATTCCAATGCCTGCATGAGTAGACGGGTATGAATGCGGAGATGGTCTGGATCGGTATCGAGCGCCCGCAGCAACTTTCGAAAATTGGCATCAAAATCCTGATCATGGTGGTTGAAGTCAATCCACTGAACATTTGCCAATCCAGGCGGCAGGATGCCGGGATCGACATCTTGGTGCAATACAGTAATAATCCGCTTGTTCAGTCGTACCGCATAGCCCACTTCATCGTTGCAGTAGGGGGAATTAACTGCATTTGGAGAAATTACAAACAGAAAATGGCTGGAAGACTCAATGCCGCGATAAATCTCCTGCTGGAAGTCGGCAGTTCCTGCGGCAATACTTTCCTGATCAAACCAGGTAGTTTTACCCTGAATTTGCAGTATCTCATTCAACTTACGAGCAAAATCCGAATCTTTGCGCGAATAGGAGACAAACACATCTAACGCCAGTCCTGGCGGCTGTCGCAGGCTCTCTTCAATAAAGGTTTGCTGCAATGCCACTGCTGGATGTTGCGATCGCTGCTGGGCGATTTTCAGCCAGGTTTCTGCATAGCGCAGATTGTACCCCCGCAACAGCAAACAGGGATTACGTCGCTGCCGTTCCCACTTCAAGGCTTTCGATAACAAAATCTTGTGATCTTCAAAATAGGTAGCATCTTGCCGCAAAATGCGAATTAATTCTGCCAGACCACGCTGCAACCGTTCTTCAGGAGAAGTGCCAGCCGCAGAGTCAGTCATGTCAATGTATTGCAGCGATCGAAATTCTGGTGGCACTTGCATCAAGTCCACGGGCTGCACCATTATGGGCACGATCCGCTTATTCAGACTGAGCGCATATTGAACTTCTTGCAGACAATAAATTGACTGCACCGAGGCTGGAGAGACTAAACAAACTAAGTTATCAGCCTCTTCAATCCCCTGCTGAATGACTTGGTGATAGTTCGCTCCCGTTCGAATATCCGATTTGTTCATCCAGACGGTGAAGCTCTGCCGCATCAACGCTATCCGAATTTGCTCCATCACCGATCGATCCTGGTCTTCCCAGCAAAGGAAAACCTGAGTCATCAAGTTATTAGCGTTTTTGATGCTTTCGGTAATAAATTCGCAGTGCAAATCAGTTGGTACGCAGGGTGGTTGTTCCACCTGAGTCCCAAATTTTAGCCAATTCCGTGCCTGCTGATGTTCTTCTCCAATCAACAAATAGCGAGTTTGCCGATAGTTCCGTTCCCACTCTAAGGCTTTATTCAAGAAATAGGTATGTTGGCGGATATGGGAGCGATGTCGTTCAAAAATAGAGATTAAATCAGATAGAGCGTGATCAAAATCTTCTACCCCTTCCCGAAAATAGACCCAGTTGATGCGGGCAATTTCAGGATGCATATTGGGAAAGCTGGAGTGTAATCCCTGCGATCGGTATTCCTGCCACTCTATCTCAGTGCCTTTTGGATGACGCTGCTGCCAAAGTTCGCGGCTGATTCGCTCTACGTGCAATAGTGGAATAATTCGCTTCTTCAGCTTGACCGCCAGGGCAATTTCCTTGGCGCAATAGGGTGAATTGACTGCATGAGGTGAAATCACAAACAGGAAGTTATCCGTCGCCCCAATCCCCTGGTCAATATGGCTTTGATAATCAACACCCAGTGGTATATCCTCAAAGTCGAACCAAACTTCCAATCCCTGTTCGACGAGGCGATCGTTCAACTTTTTGGCAAAGGTTTTGCTGTCTGCCCTGCCATAGGAGATGAAGGCATCCTGAAAGCGACTCATGATAGATGCGAACACACAATAAGGCCGACAATCCGACCTACTCGACCCACCGTAACTGCGAGACCTGATTCTAAGCTTCAGCGTTCGTTCAATGAATCTACGCTGAAATTTAGATAATCATATCCGGAGATGATGAAAATAATCATAAAACTTCTGAATCTTTAATCTTTTAATTAAGAAACCGCAAGTACCTGCTGAAGTGCCTGACCGAAAGAGACTTTGTCCTCGGCTAAATCGATCGTATAGATCAACCCGGAATCCACCAGCTTCTGCGTTTTGGGATCGGTGGTTTGACCTTCGATTGCAGCAGCCAACCTATCTGCCGATCGACCACTACCGGAGATGACCAGCACCGGACGACCATGCTCCAGGCTATTGGGCACATCCTGGTTCAGGGCGATCAGGCCGCCGTTGATCAGAATTGTCGCAGAGGGTTTGCCACCCGCTAGAATTTCCGCCACCTTGGCGATCCAGGCTGACTCATCACCCCAATCATGGCCCGGAACCAGCAGAAAATGGGTGTGGTTGGGTTCTAGCGGCGCTGCATCTTCATCGACTGGCTGGGCCTGCGGCAGGATCGCTTTGGATAGAGCCACAACCCCAACCAGGGGAAAAGTACTACCTGTTGCGGCCCTAGCTTGCCCCATTAGCTGCATGACACCTGCATCTGTACCACCATCAATCACAGTCAAGCCGGCCTTTTCGGCGATCGGACAAAGTACATCAATAAATAAAAACTGCAATTGTTGTAACGTATCTGCGGCTAAACCGCTTGCTCCTCCCACGACCACTAAAACGACGCTAGGAATTGGTAGCTGCAATTGCTTGATTGCAACCGACAAATCCTGGTCATGGGTCACCTGCACAGCAACCGCTGCTTGATTATTGTTAAAGGTAAACTGCATCGGTTTCATACCGACAAACCTGAGAGATTGCCCGAAGTTTAGCACTTCTCACCGAACTTCGATCACCCTGGGTGCTTTCATGACAGAGGCTAGAACACTTCGATCGCGCTACCGACTTGCAATTCTCCAATTCCGCGATGCACCAAATTTTGGCCAAACAGGACATCCTTGCCGTTACGACGATAAGTAGCCAGCGTTTTCAAGGGTTCTGTTCCCGATCGCTTTGCTGTTTCCTGGTCCGTCGTTGTAATTACACAGCGGGAACAAGGCTTCACCACATCAAACAGGACCTGGTTCACCCGCATTTGCTTCCACTCATCTTCTGCATAGGCGGTACAACCTGCCACAACCAAATTGGGGCGAAACCGGTTCATAGGAATGGGTTCCGGCAAGCGCTGATTTAAGTCAGCCAACGATGCCTCTGAGATCACTAGCAGGGGATAACCATCTGCAAAACTCACCTGCGCATTCTCGGCATATTTAGGATTGGTGGGCCGATCGTACTCTGCTCCCATTCGCACCAACCGACAGTCCACCTCCAGGAATTGGCTCAACCAGTGGGCCGCAGCTTCTCCCTGATCAATGGCCATACAGCGATCGCCCCACACTTCAACCGCGATCGTCGGATTTCCTATGGTTAAATTCAGCGGGACGGAAAGCCCATCCTGCCCCGGTGCATTCAAGTGCAACGCATCAGCAGCGATCGCCGTTTCAATCAGCGCCATACGCGGCAGTTCTCGCTGGGTCAAAAAGCGTCCCGTTGGGGTAACAACCATCCAGTTGCGATCATATTCCAACCCCCAATCGGTCAGGGATGCAGCATCAACGGCAATCCCTCGGCAGGATTTGATCGGATAAATGTAGATTGCACTCAGCGTTGGACTCATAACTTCATGCCTGCTCCACTCCACCCACTTTATCATTTGATCCGGATTGGAGCGGAGGCAGACGGGGCCTGGTTTATCGAGATGGAGCGTTTTGAGAAATGGGTTGTCCAGCTCCGTGCAATTGGGCGATTGCCTGCAGATATTGAGGATCTTGGCTCGTCCCTAAGGCATCGGGGTGACCGGAGAGGGATTGTTTTTGCTGATCGGTCAAGCTAACCACCACATCTGGCGTGATGCCTTTGTGATTGATGTCCAGCCCTGAAGGGGTGAAGTAATGGGCGATCGTCACATTGATGCAAGAGCCATCCGATAGGGGATGAACTTCCTGCACCAGCGCTTTGCCAAAGGTTTGGGTCCCTACTACAACAGCACGCTGATCATCTTTCAACGCTCCGGTGAGAATTTCGCTGGCGCTTGCAGATCCGCCATCCACTAAGACCGCTAATGGTAAATCTGTCAGTGCTGTTTTATTGGCTTGCACCTGCTCCGCATTGCCGTTCCGATCGACGGTGCGCACAATATCTCCTTCGTCAAGCCACATGCGGGCGATCGCCACAGCCTGATCGAGTCTGCCACCCGGATTGCCGCGCAAATCGAGCACAAACTGATTGACATTCTGGTCTTCCAGTTGCTTAATCGCCTTCTCCATTTGTTCCGCAGCATGGCTATTAAACTCGGACAACCGAATGTAGCCTACCCGATTCTGGCCTTCTGTCCGCACAGCCGATTCTACCGTGGGGACCGCAATTTGCGCTCTGGTTAGCACCAATTCAAAGGGGGCCTGCTGCTGTCGTTGCATGAGGAGACGCACTTGAGTATTGGCTTCGCCGCGAATCATGCGAGCAGCATCCTCAACAGTCATGCCTTGGGTACTTTGGCCTTCAATTTTCAAGATCTTATCGCCCGACTGAATGCCCGCACGTAAAGCAGGCGAATTCTCGATCGGTTTCACCACAGTCAGGGCTTTCGTGGTTTCTTCCAATTTGAGCTGCATGCCCACCCCAACTAATTCGCCGCTTGTTTCAGCACTAAATGCCTTAAACTCCTCTGGATTCATGAAGCGCGTGTAGGGATCGTTTAAGCGTTTCAGCGCATCTCGCAATGCAGAATAGGCTTCTTCTGGAGAGGTGTAAGAACGAGAGAGCAGATCCTGACGCACCTGCTGCCAGTTCACCTGATTGAACGTCGGGTCCACATAATCCTGATTCACAATCTGCCAGGCTTCATCCAGCACGGCCTTCGGACTATTTTGTAGGCTGGTGGTTGCTTTAACGGCTACAACCGGAGCACTGATCAGTGCAAGCGTACCAGCCAACATCAGGAAACCGGGAAACCGACCGATCGCATTTTTTTTCTGCATGAGTGAGGAAAAAGAGTAAGGGTTAGTCATGAAGCGCTAGAAAGTAACAAGACAGTGAGTCAGCAGGTGATAAATGCCAAAGGGCTACTAAACTAATGAGCTTCAGAGATGATTACACCTGCTACATTTTAATCACAAACTTTAGCAGTCAGCGAAAATTAATCGCGTAAAGTTTAATGATTCTCCGTCTGGAACAATATTACCCAAATGATCCAATCTTCAAACTATAGAATTCTGAGAAATTAAAGTCAGAAATTCTCCATCTAATTGTCACAGTAATGACATAAGTTGAGCCTAAAGTTTGCTATTTAAATTAACTTGAAAAATGATCTTTCAAACCGATCTTTCAAATTGAAACTATCAAATTAAAACTATGCTAACTGGACAAGCACTTCCATGGTGAAATGGTCTATTCTGAGACTGTAAGGCTGCCCATTGTGAAACCTGCCATCGTGAAACTGCCCATTCATCATGATACAAAGAGAGTACTTAGAAGATATAAAATCGAGGCAGGAAAGTCTAGAATAAATTCTTGTCACTGGAGCATTATTGTTTATCAGCTTACAGTTCGCTTAGTTAAATATCTAGAGCCAAATACAACTTGCGCGAGAAAGTAAAGAATTAAACCAAGTAATCCGCCATACAAAAAGTTAAAGGTCGGCCAATGTTGTCCCATCCATCCGGCTAAAGGATAGGAGAATCCCCACCATAAGTGACTCCAGGCAAAGTGTGCTCCATATACCCGCCCCTGAAGCTCAATCGCAACTCGATCGGCAATCAAAGTTTGGGTGGAGAGATCAACCATCGATTGGCCTGCGCCTGCAATTCCCCACAAGATCAGTAGTCCGATCCAGCCAACGCTGTTTGCCGGGAGCAATGCAACGGTCATCAGCATAGCTCCTAATCCAATTGCAACAGGACGGGACCATGCCTGCGGACAGCTGCCAAGAATCACCGAGGCGATCGCTGCTCCAACCCCAAAAGTGGCCATCATCCAACCATATTCCAGTTTCCCCAGGTGAAGCACTCCTTCAACATATCCAACGGTGTTCACTAGAATTTGCGCTCCAGCGATTGCGGCAATCAGCTGCATAAGCAATGCATATCGAATGGAGGAGTCAGCAAATAGACTATTTGTTCCCAAGTAAATATCTTTGAGAATTCCTGAAACTGTCTTGACTTGAGTTTGAGCCGATTGAACTTGAAGTTGAACAGACAGGGAAAAAATCAGGAGCGCCGCAATCAGAAAGGTGATGGCGTCGAGAAAAAATATTTGTCGCGCTCCCATATAAGCAGCTACACTTCCGGCTAATCCGGGTCCCAAAACCCCAAGAAGTTGATAGGTTGCACTTGATAGGGCGATCGCCTGGGGATATTCTTCAGCTTCTGTCACCAGAGGAATGGTCGCTTTGTAAGTTGGGGTAAAAAAGGCTGAAAATCCATTCAGGGCCAGCACGATCGCATAAATCTGCCAGACCTGATGCACAAAGGGCAATCCGGAAACAATGACCATGCGGGCCAGATGGGTGATCACCATGATTTGCTTGCGATCAGTCCGATCGGCTATAACCCCTGCGAATGGAGCCAAAAGCACAAAGGTGGCGACTCGAAGCGTGAGCGCGATCGAAAGCACAACGCCCGCATTGGATCCCGCTAGCTCGAATGCCAGTAAGGCTAATCCCACCCAGGTGAGAGAGTCTCCGATCAGGTTGATCGTCTGTGCAGCGTAAAGTCTGGCAAAGATCGGATTGTGTAAGCTTTGAAGCAGCCGAGGCATCGTGATCATGGGGTCTGCTGATTCCCTCTGAAAGGTCAGATCTGGCGGAGACAAATACAGATGATTTTATAGCGCTCTGAACCTCAACCAACGGGGAGCATCCCAAGATGTTTTACAGTAATCAAGGTAAAGTGATTTGATGGTTTGTCTTCATGTCTACTCCATTTGCTGACCAGATAGACAGTTTGACTGCGCTAAAACACCTGATCGAGGTGGTGGCCCAGCTCCGATCGCCCGAGGGAGGATGCCCCTGGGATTTGCAGCAAACACCCGAATCGCTGATTCCCTATGTGTTAGAAGAAGCTTATGAAGTCGTAGATGCTATTCGGCAAGATAATCCAGAGGCGATCGCTGATGAGTTGGGGGACTTGCTGCTGCAGGTAGTTCTGCAAGCCCAGATTGCCAGTGAAGCGCAGCAGTTTAATTTGGGGACTGTGGCCAATGGCATTGCTGAAAAGTTGATTCGTCGCCATCCTCATGTGTTTGGTGATGTATCCGTCACCAGCGTTGCTGAAGTCCATCAAAATTGGGAAGCCATCAAAACTAAAGAAGAGCAGACCAAAACGGAGATACAAGGACTCTCTCCGCGACTGCAACGCTATGCCCGATCGCTGCCTCCCTTAACAGCCGCAATGAAAATTTCGCGTAAGGCAGCAGGTGCAGGATTTGAATGGGAAAACATTGAAGGCGTGTGGGCCAAATTTCACGAAGAGTTGGGTGAATTTGAGCAGGCCCTGCACAGCGAAACCAGAGCGGAGCAGCAGGCCGAACTTGGTGATCTGCTGTTTACGATCGTCAACCTGGCCCGATGGTATGACCTCGATCCGGAAGCAGCCCTACAGGGCACCAATCAACGGTTTGTCCAACGCTTCAGTCAGGTGGAGCAAGCCTTAGGGCCGGAACGAACGATCGCCGATTTCTCGTTAGAGGAGTTGGAACAACTGTGGCAGCTAGCAAAAGCAAAACTGGAGAAAGAGAAGAAATGAAGCAGGAATTCAGATAAATTTCTGCAATGAACTTCTGCAATCACTTTGCTGCAGTGAAAAGAAGGCTTGCCACTCCTACTGCTTCATCCCTTCAACCCTTCACCTCACTCAGCGGCATTGCTTCCGCTTGGCTTTCAGTTCCAGGAATCGGATGGCCCAGAGCCGCTCGGATCAAACCATAGAACAGCGGATGGGGATGGCTGGGACTCGATTGAAATTCCGGATGAGATTGGGTCGCAATGAAAAAAGGATGGTTCGATAGCTCGATCGTTTCGACTAGACGACCATCGGGAGAAATGCCGCTAATTTGGTAGCCCGACTCCAGAAAGAGATTGCGGTATGCATTGTTGAACTCATAGCGGTGGCGATGACGTTCATAGACCACCTCTTCTTTGTAGAGTTTTTCGGCCAGTGTATTGGGGGTAATACGACAGGCGTAAATGCCCAATCGCATCGTGCCACCCAAATCGACGACATCTTGTTGTTCAGGCAGCAGCGCAATCACCGGATTTTGACAATCCAGCTCAAACTCAGTGCTATTGGCATCTTCAAGTTTGGCAACGTGCCGTGCCCATTCAATCACCGCACATTGCATGCCTAAACAGAGGCCTAAAAAAGGAATCTGACGCTCTCTTGCATGTTGAATCGCCGTAATTTTGCCATCAATGCCGCGTGGCCCAAATCCGCCCGGAACCACAATTGCATCCACGCTTGACAGCAACCGATCGACCGTTTGGGGTTCGATGTCTTCTGAGTTGACCCAGCGTAGACGCAAATCGGCACTACAGGCAATTGCCGCATGACGCAATGATTCAACCACCGATAAATAGGCATCACTCAGCCGCACATATTTACCCACGATCGCTACTTCCACCGTTTGTTGCGGATTTTTCAGTCGCTCGACGAGGGTTTGCCATTCTCTCAAGTCGGGTTGGCGTTGTTCGAGCTGAAGTAGATCGATCACCTGATGCGCTAAGCCTTCCTGCTCTAGAATCAATGGCACTTCATAGATGCTACTGGCATCCTGAGAGGTGATGACGCATTCCACAGGCACATCACAGAATTCCGACATTTTTTCCTTCAGACCGGGCGGCAAGGGGCGATCTGACCGACAGACCAAAATATCGGGCTGAATCCCGATCGATCGCAACTCCTTAACCGAATGCTGGGTTGGCTTCGTTTTCATTTCTCCCGCTGCAGGAATCCAGGGTACCAGCGTCACATGGGCATAGATTACGTTTTTACGTCCGCCCACATCTTTCCGAAACTGACGAATGGCTTCCAGGAAGGGCAGCGACTCAATATCTCCCACAGTGCCGCCAATCTCCGTAATCACCACATCTGGATTAGTGTCCTTGGCAACCCGCAGGATGCGCTCCTTAATTTCATTGGTGATGTGAGGAATCACTTGGACGGTGCCACCCATATAGTCACCCCGTCGTTCTTTATTCAGCACGGCTTGATAGATCGATCCGGTCGTGACACTATTAAGGCGCGACATGGATGTATCGGTAAAGCGCTCATAGTGACCCAAATCAAGGTCAGTCTCAGCCCCATCCCGCGTTACAAACACTTCTCCATGCTGGAACGGACTCATCGTTCCCGGATCGACGTTGATATATGGATCTAATTTGAGAATTGAGACAGAGTAGTCGCGTGACTTCAACAATCGCCCCAAACTCGCTGCTACAATGCCTTTCCCAATACTGGAGACGACTCCGCCGGTTACAAATACAAATTTCGTCATAATTACTTGCTTGATCGCTCACCGCCAGATTTTAGCGCATTCGTTGCGGCACCGAAGCAATATGGTTACATAGGAGGCGATCGTCCTGACAATGTCGCGATTTAATTTTGCTCGACTAATGCCAAATCGCAATTTATCTGCTAACATTATTAATCGTGCAACAAACACGCACGGGCGGTTAGCTCAGTTGGTAGAGCGCCTGCCTTACAAGCAGGATGTCGCGGGTTCGAGTCCCTCACTGCCCATTGGTTTCAGGGATCGGGGTAAATCAAATCCCTAAATAATCCCTGAATTGAGTCACAACGGAATACGTTTTGGAGCGTGCCCACAATTTGCCTTAGTAGTCTCTCAACCTGCAGGTTGGATTCGGAGGTGTTAATCCTTGCTGTGTGTAACCTACTCTATGTAAACGTTTTAGATTCTGGAGTACTTATACACCAAGGGTTACACACAGTAGAGTTGTGACCCACCTTTGATCAGAACATATCACTTCAATCCTATTTCATCAGTACCGCTATGGGGCCATCTTGAAAAAGTACCGGTGAGATCCGCATTATTATTCTGAAGAACTCAGGCAATCGCACTTTCCAGGATTGGGTAAGTCGGGGTATCTGGTCGTAGTCATCACGATCGAATTTGCCGTTGCTGTTGCACTCAAAGTTTAAAGATTTTGAAGCTTATGGTCATCGTTTGACTATCGACTTAATCGATTGATTCACTTTAGGCGATCAGAGGCGATCTATATCTGAGAGCAATCGTCAAGAGGTTTCATCTTGAAGGAATGTTGCTCACTAGATGGCTGTGTAGATAGACCTATAGGCAAAGCTTGGGAACCTGCTTTATAGTTGGCGCATCCTGTAATTCATTTCTCATCACACCATGCCCCGGCTTGGCAAACGATTGTTTGAACATCTCAATGTCGTCCGAGTGCCGATCGCAGAGATGACGATCCTCAGACGCTATTGCAAAACCACACAGCGAACTCAGTCTGACGTGATTCGAGAGTTTATCCGCAGTCTGAAAGCATCAGAACCGATCGCTTAAGTGAAATGCCCCTACTGGAGATGAGGAGAAGATTGGATGACTTTTGCAGAATTCCGGAGTGAAACCGTCCCAGTCGCGCTGCCCAACGGGGCAACCGTCAAATTTGAGGTGACGCAGACAGGGCGCGAGGATGTGGCGAGCTTTGACCCCAAGCAGTTCCAGCCAGTAGCTGATGCGATCGAAAGGGTGGTGCAGATGATTGCAGAGCCGCTGAAGAAGGTACGGCCTAAGAAAGCATGTGTGAAGTTTGGCATGGAGTTGGCGATCGAAGCTGGTCAATTGACAACAGTGATCGTTAAAGGGTCTGGCAAGGCGAATCTGGAAATCACGTTGGAGTGGGAACAATCTAGCCAAACTCAACCAAACTCAGCCAAGCCCAGCAATCCTACCTGATTCTGTACTGACTTCTGTTGAGCATAAGCATGAATCAGGAACTGGAGAAGTTATTAAAACACTGTACCGTCAAAATTCTCTCTGGTAGTTCAGGATGGGGAACAGGTTTTTTTGTGGCTCCAGGTTTGGTTCTTACCTGTGCTCATGTACTGAAGAATGCAGCAAATCATCCAGTTCAAGTGCTTTATCCAGAACAAGGGCAGGGTTATCTCGCAACCCTTGAATCAGAAGCAGAGTTTGACTACATTGACGTGGCCCTACTTCGATTGCAAGAACCAGTTCTGAAGCATCCTTGTGTCTATCTAGATGAGTCAGTTCAACTGAATGACCTTCTATGTAGCTATGGTTATCCAGATGATTTTACAGCAGGTTCATTCGCAACTTTCCAAAGTGAGGCGTTGACAGGTGGGAATTCCTTTATCAAATTCAAAGCTGGACAAGTTCGATCGGGGATGAGTGGCTCGCCATTACTGAACCAGCGAACGGGTAAGATTTGTGGCATGGTCAAATTTACTCGCGATCGATCCATTGATTTGGGTGGCGGTGCCATTCCTGTACAAGTGATTCTGGCGCAATTTCCCCAACTGCGATCGCTTCAGCAGCAGTTTCATCAGAGTGACGATCGTTGGAGGTTGGGCATCACAGCGATTCAAACCCAACAGAGTGAAGGAACTGGATCTGAGAAGCCTAGTGCTGGACAATCGCAGTCAACGGGTAATGTCTTGATGAGTGGCAACAATAACTCCTTCAATGCGATCCAGGCGGAAGGAAATGTAACGTTGAACCAAACGGGTACGACTGTCAATCTGTCTGATGCTGACCCAATGAGTCAGATCAATTCGGGCGGCACAAATTATCAAACTCAAACAGGAGAAAATAATACGACCTTCATTGGAGGAGTGCATTACCATCACTCACTCTCATCGACGGAGTCCCAAGCAAAGCCTCCGCAAGGCGTACCGTTTCCCAAAGTGCGATTGCCGGACAACTATGTGGATCGACCAGATGCCTTGAATGCAGTGAAGCAAAAGCTGCTGGCAGAAGATGATCGAACGCTGGTAGTCAGTGCCATTTCGGGATTGGGAGGATTGGGTAAATCGGTCTTGGCGACAGCATTGGTGCTTGATCCAGAAGTGCAGGAACGTAAGTGTCTATTTTCAAAACGAAACGTAGCTTCACCGATAGCGAAGCCAATATTCAGGATTTGGAGTAGCTTGATTGGAGTTTAGGCACTCGACAACGCATTGGTTTGAGTCATACCTGCCAGTTCTATTTGAAATCGGGAGAGTCCGAGTTGCGTCCACTGCGCTAATTCCTCAAGGAGATGCTCCAACGTAAACCCCTCAAAGCGAGTGTTGAGGGTGGCGAGGACACTCATGATAATGCTGCGACGCTCAGCACCAGCTTGTGTTTTACTGGTACGCCCCCCTTTACGAACTTCAGCTTCGTGGCGCAAATTGCGCTCAGAGCGATTATTGGTGGGTTCAACTTGGGGGTTGGCGACAAACACGAACAGTGCATCAATGCCATTGATTAGCTCATGCTGGAGACGAA
>LUGL01000227.1 GCA_002796835.1 Elainella saxicola E1
CGTCAACTACTTTCAAAACCTTTTCCCCGCAAGGGGACTGAAACACCCACTACAGTAGGGATGGATGACAATAAGAACTGCTGCTTTCAAAACCTCTTCCCCGCAAGGGGACTGAAACAAGGTTAGCGCCGCCAGAGCTGCCGCGC
This sequence comes from Elainella saxicola E1, assembly GCA_002796835.1. Lineage (GTDB taxonomy): Bacteria > Cyanobacteriota > Cyanobacteriia > Elainellales > Elainellaceae > Elainella > Elainella saxicola. The sequence goes on from LUGL01000227.1 coordinate 147, forward strand.
AATCTCCTTTCAAAACCTTTTCCCCGCAAGGGGACTGAAACCTCCTAGATATTATTTAGACGAAACTCGCTGAGACCTTTCAAAACCTTTTCCCCGCAAGGGGACTGAAACAATTTCATCAGCAGAGACACCTGTATCATATTTATATACAAACTTTCAAAACCTTTTCCCCGCAAGGGGACTGAAACCAGATGCCTCTTGTTCAAGCTGTTTACGCTTGTCCACACTTTCAAAACCTTTTCCCCGCAAGGGAACTGAAACGCGTCGCGCCCCTCGTGGGACTTAATCCATGCGTCCACTTTCAAAACCTTTTCCCCGCAAGGGGACTGAAACATGCCTGAACGTATAAAACGCTTGCACTTGAGGGAACAGAACTTTCAAAACCTTTTCCCCGCAAGGGGACTGAAACACCTGCAATGAGCAGGTTGCGAGCATCTCCAGTTCATCTTTCAAAACCTTTTCCCCGCAAGGGGACTGAAACGTTGACACTCCCTTGATTAATTCGAGAACTTCAATCCTTTCAAAACCTTTTCCCCGAAAGGGGACTGAAACCCATTTTTTCCGTTTTTGCAACAAGAACACTTAGCCATAGACTTTCAAAACCTTTTCCCCGAAAGGGGACTGAAACCAGCATATGGAATTCCAAGTCGATCATCGCCAAGGGTCTTTCAAAACTTTTTCCCGCAAGGGGACTGAAACTTCAAGAATTTCCTGGGTGTTTTTCTCCGAGTTGATGTACAAGCTTTCAAAACCTTTTCCCCGCAAGGGGACTGAAACTCGGTCGATGCTCCGTACGTCTCGAAAGACCCAGAAGGCTTTCAAAACCTTTTCCCCGCAAGGGGACTGAAACTCAAACCCGACGTTAAACTGTTCAGACAAGTTCCCGAGACTTTCAAAACCTTTTCCCCGCAAGGGGACTGAAACGTCGGTTTTGCTGGTCCCATCCTCCGTGACTGTTTCTAGTTCTTTCAAAACCTTTTCCCCGCAAGGGGACTGAAACGGTAGCAGTAATGATAGTTACCATGAAGAGTAGAACTGCTTTCAAAACCTTTTCCCCGCAAGGGGACTGAAACAGGGTCAACGTGACCCAGCGAGATTTGTTCAACTTTCAAAACCTTTTCCCCGCAAGGGGACTGAAACAAGCCGCCAGTGAACCCAGGAACGAGCGATCGTGAAACTTTCAAAACCTTTTCCCCGCAAGGGAACTGAAACAGTTCGCTCTGCACAGATTTCTGTGCAGTAACATCCTCGTCTTTCAAAACCTTTTCCCCGCAAGGGGACTGAAACCGCAACGATCCCACCGGTCTGTTCTCCAAAATTGCTGTACTTTCAAAACCTATTCCCCGCAAGGGGACTGAAACAATGAGTCGTTTTCAACTACGATTTGAGGAAGTTGGTCAGCTTTCAAAACCTTTTCCCCGCAAGGGGACTGAAACTTGTAGCCAGACTTTGTGGTCAAGTTGATGTGCAATGCATCTTTCAAAACCTATTCCCCGCAAGGGGACTGAAACTTGTAGCACACCGAAACGGTTGCTTACGGTTGGAAACTTTCAAAACCTTTTCCCCGCAAGGGGACTGAAACCATTGAAAAAATCCTCAAAATTACAAGAGATCAAACAAAACTTTCAAAACCTATTCCCCGCAAGGGGACTGAAACTCTTTTTCGCGTTGCTCCGCTTTTATAGCTTCAGCCTTCTTTCAAAACCTTTTCCCCGCAAGGGGACTGAAACGTAGAAATTTGTTCTGAGAGGTTTTTTAAGCCTTCTTTCAAAACCTTTTCCCCGCAAGGGGACNTGAAACTTTTTCACGGCGTGGGAGAAGCCAATAACCTCCGAGCCTTTCAAAACCTTTTCCCCGCAAGGGGACTGAAACATCAACCCGGTTACACGCAAAAGCTCATGAACAAGTTCCGACTTTCAAATCTCTTCCCCGCAAGGGGACTGAAACCAGAAGCTTAGAAAATTGGCAGTGGTTGATGGTAGCGGTCCTTTCAAACGGGAGCGTGTCACCTTCTTGAGAGAAAAATGAGAATAGAAATAGTCAGTTTTTAATGGTGAAGTCTGATGACACCTGAAGATCAACAAACCCTTAACGAGCATGTCCAAGCCATTGCCCAAATCTTATACAAGGATGCGGACAAGAGCAAAATGACCAATTTAGCCGAGATCGAAGCAATGGTACGCTCACAAGTCCAGAAACATGTGACCCCGGAGTTGGGAATTTTTTTATCACAAGCATTAGCGAAACAACTGAAGGATACGAGCGCACCCTAAAAAGCATCTTGGGAACGTGAAAAGTGACCAGTGAGCAAGCTGCTCGATTAGGTGTGGCAGCAGGGACGCAAATCAGCCCATATCTGGAAGCCTGTTGTCTGAGAGCCAGTGCCACAGTGTCGTATGCACGAGCAGCAAAAGATATTGAAGTGTAT
>LUGL01000211.1 GCA_002796835.1 Elainella saxicola E1
GCTAAGGTTTGCACAAAAGAACGCTGTACCACCCGTCCATGGTTTTCCCGCAAGTCTTCCACCACCCGCACACTACTCATCTCCGCATATTTGTGGGAAATTTGTTTAGCCAATCGGGGGGTTGAGGTCATGATGATGCGAGCATCGACTTCCAGGGGACAAAAGGTGGTTCCACCGGCACTTGTTTGGTACACATGCCGAGGCACTTCTACTGTTCCATAAGGGGTTTGATAGGTTTTGGGCAATTGTCCTTTACTCGTCCAATTCATCCTGCCCATTTCAATAGCACTGCCATCGGTATCAAACTGTTTGAGAGCTTCTCCACTGGCCAGTGTTCCTGCTTCATTCAGTACTGATTGGATGGTTTCTTCGGTGTCTAGAAAGGATTGACTCAGAGGAATGGTGATTTGAAGAGTGATTAACTCCGTTGTACTCTGGACAATGGTTGCAGTCATTCATCTCCCCTCCACAAGACTTGAAAGAAAACCTATCTCCAGAGCATATCAGGTCTTATCGCTCACATCAAATTTTAGTCAAACCCACACAGGTTTGCCCAATTGCTGATCTCCACCTTACTTGCAAATCAAAGATTTGACTATGATTAGGGAATTTTCGGTTGACAATTCTTGCAGCTTCTTCATGATTGGAAAACCAATAGTCTGCGATGTTTTCTTGTTCACTGTACCCATTCTTTTTTAGATATGTAACGACCCTTTGATATTCAATCACCTGTAGACTCCTGGATAGCAAGCTAACTCTGATAGTCAGTCTCTAGTGAAGCACTTGCAGCTTGAAGTGAGTGTAGATCAATTTTGAGAATTCAGGTACGATAGCAAGCTAATTCTGATTTGGACTGAAATTCCCCATCCTCATCTGGCTAAGCCACCGTCTAGAAGTATTAGGCAAATTTTCGTCGGGGCCAATTACCTGATAGGGGGTCTTAGCTCGAATTCATTCGGGTTAAATATCTAAGAAGGGGTGTTAGGTAGATTAGGGTTCCGCCTCAGATCCTCTAGAAAGAAATTTGCACAGATATGTAGTCCCAATATTATCTCTCATATCTACATTGTGCAGATAAATTCATGCATTCTTTATCTCAATATGGAGGTGCTTTAGTAATTTGTATTTCCTTCTCCTGGCTGACCGCTAACCTAAAAGGCAAAAGATGAAAGGCCGAAGGTAAACATTCGATCGCCCAACCTTCAGCAATTGCTAACAAACCCTTGCGATACGCTTGTGCGCAAACGATCTTTCCTCTATCCTAATAATTGCTGGTTTTCTAAAAGAATGACCAGTAGACAAGCTAAAGGCTTGGTCGCTGATTAAGAGTGTTGGTTCCACTCCTAACCAGCTGGCCTATACCCCCTGATACGAGCAGAGGGCACGGTTGTTGATCATGATAATCGATCAACGCCTCGCTAATGCTGAAAAGTGGTTTAGGGAGCCAAGTCTTGAGCTTGTCTTCTCAGCTCAACTATTAGCGAGGCCATCAATATGACTACAGAGTTCAACGAACTGCTGCCTGTTTCGCCTACCGATAAATCCCAAATTTGGATTATTGGAACGCGAGAACAAGTTCTGCACACGATCAACGAATTTTACGTGAAACGAATTGCGACCGATCGCGTGAAATTTACACCGATCATCCCCGCACCCTTTGAAGGCAAATATATGTCTGTCTTAGTGCGTTAAAGTCAGTTGGGACATAGCATGACTATGTTCGTACAGAAGGAATAAAGGGCGATCGATTGAGAATTTTGGTCGATCGTCCAAATTCTATTGAAAAATACTGAAAAATTTGTTGAGCAGCTTATGTGCGATCGCTATCTGACGGGTGATGCAGATTTACCGTAAGGGGCGATCGACTGAACAATACCTTGCCAATCTTCGTCTTCTAGCAAAGTCTCTGTATAATTGCCGGATGTATAAGCTTCAATCACAGTCCGCCAGAATTGCTGAGCCACAACGTTTGCGAATGGCTTGAAACGGCTGCTCGAAAGCGGTTTGTATTCCGCCATTGTTCAGCTAACCAATCCGCAATTTCAGATGAAAAGCCTTGCCGATCAGCTAGGAGAACGGTTCAAAATGAGTGGCCATCGTCGTCCCAAAGCCAGTAAAGATCTAGCTTCAGCCGCTCCATAAACAAAAGAGTCACCATTTGACCTGAAAGAGTGATCATTTGACCTGAAAGAGCCAATGTTTGGCCTCAGAATATAAACGATCGAGCTAAAAGAGTGATCATCCGAGCTAAAAGAGTCATTGATCGAGTTCAAGGAGAGAACGATCAAGCTAAAAGAGTGATCATCCGAGCTAAAAGAGTCATTGATCGAGTTCAAGGAGAGAACGATCAAGCTAAAAGAGTGAT
>LUGL01000068.1 GCA_002796835.1 Elainella saxicola E1
TCACTCGCTCTACTAGCTCCTCCACGTCCTGATAGCTCATCCGATTGCTGTAGTAAGCACTCAATTCTTGCAACCGTTGGCTGACATAGCCCTCCCTCAATGGCTCCGTCAGCCCGAAATAACTCACACTTTTGCCATCGTCGAGATATTTCTGCAGCCAAAACTCAAACTGACCATGCAGTGTCTTGACCTTCACCCGAATTTGACCATTCCGTTTCAGCTTGAGGTTTTTTTCTGCTTGTCGAACTGGCTTTGAGCGGCCTTGAGCAACTCTGCTTCTATATCAGGCAGCGCTTTCCGTCGCCAATCTTCAACGGCTCCCTCTATGTCGTGCAAACTTTGAGTCCCTAAATCCATCGTTTGCGGTGCCATCTGCCCCAGCACGTTGCCTTGCTCGTCGCGAATAATGACCTCAATTTTGGCTTTCATACCGATGCTCCTCGATGGGCTTTCTCCTATTTCCCATACTTTAGAGCATCAATGGAAAATTTACAGGAGGAAATTTTTTGATTTGCCTGCTCTTTTGCATCCACTGCTCTCAAAGTTCTCTAAAGTATTTTTGAGTTCAAAACCTCAGAATTGAGTAGAAACACTGAATTTCTCACAAAGAATTTATCATCCCTCTCAAACTTTCCTGGTTCTTCCCTAGGATAAGCGTATCTCATTTGTTTAGCATCCTAGAGGCAAAGCGTTAGTGGGTTTTTAAGACATCCTGCTAACTAAGAACTCGGAGTACAATCAATGCCTGTTGTTAATGTCTTTCTGGGAATCAATAATAACGGAGTTTCATCTGCACCAACTAAGAGCCAAGTTGCGGCTGTTCAAAAGGCGATTAATGACAACCTCTTAAATGTATTGTCGGCGAATTTTCCTTACCAGCTAGGCTTTCAACAGTCTGGACAAGTCCAAATTGCAACTGAAGAGGTTCGGGCTGCATTCCCTGGCTATATCTGGGTAGATGTTCATCCCCAAGAATATCCAACATCGGTTTATCAAAAAGACACAACGAATAGTGTCAACGCTCAGGTTCAGTGCCAAATTGTTGAACTTGCTCTGAACGAATCCATCCAAGACAAATTGGTTTCTGCTGTTGTCAGTGGGGTCAAAGATACAATGGGGGCTGCAACGGGTCTACCTGTGAATGTTGCGGCAGGAAACTATACTGGCAACATCGATATTACCCTGCCTAACTATAACCAAGGCGGTGTAATTAGCGCAGATGGCCGAGATAATACGATTGGCTTCCATGAAGTGCTTTGGGAAAAGATTCTGGCTAAAACCGATTCTTTAGGAGAAAATCTATACCTGGTTGATAATCTAGACAACCTGGATGGGTTGAGAGGTGGAAAGGGTAATGATACCTTGCTAGGGCTTGAAGGCAATGATCTGCTGAAGGCAGGAGCTGGAGATGATGTGATCTACGGTGGCATCGGTGACGATCAACTGTTTGGAGAAGACGGCAACGATCGTCTGTTTGGCGTTGGCCAGAAAAATGCCGGTGCTGGTACGATTGATGAATTAACTGGTGGCGGTGGTAAAGATAAATTCATCCTGGGTGGCAGTAACCGGGTTTATTACAGCAGCGGTGGCGATTTGGACTATGCGATCGTTCGAGACTTCACCAACGGCCAGGACAAGATTCAGCTAGAAGGCAAGAAGGGCGATTACCAACTGGAGAAAATTTCAGTTGCGGGAATTGGCACCGAAGATGAGTTGCGCGGCACTGGCATCTTCACCAAGCAAGGTGAATTGGTCGGGGTTGTCGAAAATGCATCGAACTCTCTCTCCCTATCCAAGTCCAGCCAATTCTCGTTTGTTTAATTTTGTGGATTTAATCTTTCCCAGTTTGTTCCTTCGCGGTTGGAACTGGGAATGCTGAGTAGACCATTCAGATTGAGAATGGTTGATCTTACGCAATATTCAACCAACTTTCATTTACTCAACTTCAGGAGACTTTGTAATGGGTAGACGGACGAACTACTACCAAGATTTGGCTGCTGATTATTCTAAGCCTGGTCTAGTATCCGAGGAAATGAAGCAGCAGCTGATTGCAATGGGCGAGCAATTTGTGGCCATGAAGCAAGATGTGCTGCCACAAGTAGATGCAACTTACACGCTGGAGCAAATTGAGCGGGAAAACAAAGAATGGTGGCCCACCCACTGCGAAGCCCTACGTCAATCTAGAGGGGATATTTTGACGGGTGAGTATCGCAATGAATTGGTGTATTTTTGCCAAGACGGTCCTTACTACGGCGTTGAAGAGCAAAAAACACGGGAGCAGCACTGGTGGGCCTTAATTGCTCAGCCCGGTGTTACTATGTGCTGGCCGATCGTCATGTTCCATGGTGAGTTCGTTCACTTTGAATGGAAGTGTGAAGACAACGAGACCAACGAAACGATTGCGAAAGGGATGGTTTGTTGGGTGCGTCGGGGACATCGAGGCGGATGCCACTTCAAGAGTGAACAGCTAACCTTCTACCGTGATGTATTTGCGCCGCAGAATTTAGTTGATCTGGTCACGCTCTAATCTGGTCACGCTTTCAATTCATTCTGGGAATTCATTATGGTAGAAATGAAGGGAAAAATCGGTGTACTGATCGAGGAACATTTCGATCAAACTGAGTATCGCTTGTTTAATGATTACTTTCCGAAGCATGGCTATGCGGTGGAATATATCTCCCACCTCTGGGGAAATGCAGAGCTAACGTTTGGTTCCAACCCTGACAATGGTTATGTAGAGGAACATGTGACGGTGACAACCGAAGTGAACCAGGTTTCTCCCGCAGATTATGCTGGCATTATCGTGATTGGTGCTTATGCAAGCGATCGTCTACGCTATCAGGTATCCATCAAAAAAGGCCAGAAAAACCAGGCTCCTGCGGTAGTATTCTTGCGCAATGCGATGGCAAATCCCAGTGTCAAGAAGGGGGCCATTTGTCATAGTCTCTGGCTGTTCTGTGCCGATCGCGATCTGTTGGAAGGACGTCAAGTCACCTGTGCTCACAATATTGTTTGTGATGTTGAAAATGCAGGTGCAGAGATTGTTTACGAAGGCGACGAAACGGCTCCCTTAGTCGTGGATGGCGATCTGATTACGGCGAAGCATCCCGGCGTTACGGATCTGTTCATGGAAACGTTTGTTCAAGCAATTGAACAAGAGCAACAGCGCAAGCTGGAAATGGTTCACTAAGTCACTGCATCAAAGAGGCAAGCGCTATGGAACACATGAGTTTTTCCTTCTCGGATACGATCGCTGGATATGTCACGAGTTTCGATCGCCAGCAAAAATGCTTTGGGGTCAAAACCTCGGATGGGCGGCAGTATCAAGCTTATTTAACCGACACTACCTACGGCCGAATTAGCCAAAACCTGGAAGAGTCTTACATGGACTGCACAGGTCGTTTAGCAGAATTGTTGGTTCCTGGTCAACATGTTTTCGCCTATGGTGTGTTTTATCCTCACGGCAGCGAATTCAAGTTCGAAGTCAAGTCGCTCGTATTTCCTGGTGAAGCACCAGCCCAATATCGCCATGAAGAATCAGACTGGTGGGTGAAGCAGGTTCGATCGATTGCGGACTCTTACCTGAGATGGCAGTTCAATCATCCTAAAGAGGAGATTGACTATCATAATTACCGCACGATGTTGAATCTGGCGGGTGAGAAGAAACAGGACGATTATTTGCAAGAAACCGATACGATTTCGCGATTGGTTTATGGAATGGCTTCGGCCTATCTGATGACGGGCGAAGATCGATTCTTGGAAGCGGCTGAGAAAGGAACGGAGTATTTGCGCGATCACATGCGCTTCTATGATCCAGATGAGGATCTGATCTACTGGTATCATGGCGTCAAAGTAACTGGCAATCGCGAGCAGAAACTATTCACCTCTGAATTTGGGGATGATTATGATGCGATTCCAGCTTACGAACAAATTTATGCTCTGGCAGGACCGATCCAAACCTATCGAATTACTGGTGATCCACGCATTCTCAAAGATGCTGAAATGACAGTGGATTTATTCGATAAGTTCTTTATTGATAAGGAACAGGGGGGCTATTTCTCTCACATCGATCCACTCACGCTCGATCCGCGTGCTGAATCCTTGAAGCAAAATCGGGCACGCAAGAACTGGAACTCGGTGGGCGACCATGCCCCTGCTTACCTGATCAACCTATGGTTGGCTACAGGCGATCAAAAGTATGCTGATTTCCTGGAATATACCTTTGATACGATCGCTAAATATTTCCCAGATTACGACAACAGCCCGTTTGTACAAGAAAAATTTCATGAAGACTGGAGCCATGACCAGTCCTGGGGTTGGCAGCAAAACCGGGCAGTCGTAGGACATAACTTGAAGATTGCCTGGAACTTAATGCGGATGCAGTCCCTCAAGTCGAAGGAAGAATATGTCACTCTGGCTGAGAAAATTGCTGACCTGATGCCGGAAGTGGGTAGCGATCGCCAGCGCGGCGGTTGGTATGATGTGGTTGAGCGGGTACTTCAGCCTGGAGAACAGCAGCATCGGTTTGTCTGGCACGATCGCAAAGCTTGGTGGCAACAGGAGCAGGCCATTCTCGCTTATCTGATTTTGAACGGCACGTTGAACAAAGAGGAATACTTGCGTCATGCGCGTGAGGCAGCCGCTTTCTATAATGCCTTCTTCCTCGATCATGATGACGGTGCGGTGTACTTTAACGTATTAGCCAACGGTCTACCCTTCCTGCTCGGCACAGAGCGCTACAAAGGTTCCCACTCCATGAGTGCTTACCACTCGACCGAGTTGTGCTATCTGAGCGCGGTTTATACTAATCTGCTGATCACCAAGCAGCCGATGGACTTCTACTTCAAGCCCTATCCCAATAGCTTCAAGGATAATATCCTGCGCGTTTCACCGGATATTCTGCCGACCGGCAGCATTCGGATCGCTCAGTGCTGGGTAAATGATCAACCCTATGAGAAGTTTGATGCGCAAGGCCTGACAGTCCAACTGCCTGATACCCAAGAACGGGTGAAGGTGAAAGTGCAAATTATGCCGAACTAGGGGACAGGAACGATGGAACTCAAAAAACAAATGATTGCCACAACGGCGATCGAGACCAATATGCCTGTGTCAGTCTCGCTGATTGAATTGATTGGCGATGTGGATGGCAGTACGGCTCCCCTGGTTCAGGCTGACGTGTTGGCTGCTGCAGAACCAGGCGTCAAGATGATCTTGAACATGTCGCAGGTTGGGTTTATGTCCAGCGCAGGCTTAAGGGTACTGCTGTCTGCTTACCGCCAGGTTTCCACCCAAGAGGGCAAGATTGTTCTGGTCGGACTGATTGAAGAGATTCAAGATACGATGAGTGCCACCGGATTCTTAGATTTTTTCACGATCGCAGATACGTTGGATCAAGCGTTTGCAGCTCTTGATCTGAAGACTCCAGCACTCTCTGTCTCATAGTCTTTGTAATTAGGAGCTGTCATGGAGCGCATTGATATTCATCCAACGCATACCTCTGGCAGTTATAAGCTGCGCTGTGGTCGTCCCTTGCCGTTTGGGGCAACGCTAGTGCCAGGTGGCGTTAACTTTTCAATTTATTCCAGTCATGCCACGGCTTGTACGCTGGTTTTGTTCAAAAAACGGATGCCAGAACCGATCGCTGAAATTCCTTTTCCTGAGGAGTTCCGGATTGGTAACGTCTGGAGCATGATCGTCTTCGATCTGGACTACGAGAATATTGAATATGGCTATCGCATGGATGGCCCCTTCAGTTTCCAGGAAGGCCAGTGGTTTAATCCCAAAAAAATCCTGATGGATCCCTATGCCAAGATTATTGGTGGGCGGGATGTCTGGGGTGAGGAGCCCGATTGGAGCGAACCCTATCAGCATCGGTCTCGCTTGGCCTTTGATGACTTTGATTGGGAGAACGATCGTCCTCTGGAAATCCCACCAGAAGATCAGATCATCTACGAAATGCACGTGCGGGGCTTCACTCGCCATTCCTCTTCCGGACTAAAGGAGAGCCACCGAGGCACTTTTGCCGGGATTCGGGAGAAGATTCCCTACCTAAAAGAGCTGGGCGTGAATGCGATCGAGCTGATGCCAATTTTCGAGTTCGATGAGTTTGAAAATTCTCGTCGCCATCCGGAAACCGGCGAATTGCTGATGAACTACTGGGGCTATAGCACCGTTGGGTTTTTTGCGCCCAAAGCAGGCTATGCTGCTACCGGTAAATATGGAATGCAGGTGGATGAGCTGAAGGCGCTGATCAAGGATCTGCACAAGAACGGTATCGAGGTCATCCTGGATGTAGTCTTCAACCACACAGCAGAAGGGAATGAGAACGGTCCCTATATCTCCTTTAGAGGGATCGATAACAAGACCTACTACATGCTGACGCCCGAAGGCTATTACTTCAACTTTAGTGGCTGTGGCAATACGCTGAACTGCAATAATCCGATCGTCCGAAACATGGTGTTGGATTGTTTGCGGTACTGGGTATCGGAATATCATATTGATGGTTTCCGATTCGACTTGGCTTCAATTCTAGGCCGCGATCCCTGGGGTGCACCATTGGCTAATCCGCCTTTGTTGGAGACCCTGGCATTCGACCCCATTCTGGCTAAATGCAAACTCATTGCTGAAGCCTGGGATGCAGGTGGTTTGTACCAGGTCGGCTCCTTCCCAGCTTACGGGCGTTGGGCTGAATGGAATGGCAAATATCGCGACAGCATTCGTCAGTTTCTCAAAGGCGATGAGGGAATGGTAGGCGATATGGCGCAGCGGCTCCAAGGCTCACCGGATCTCTATGCCTGGGCTGGTCGCAGTCCTGCCACTTCGGTCAATTTCATCACGGCTCATGATGGCTTCACGTTAGCGGATTTGGTGTCCTACAACGGCAAGCATAACGAGGCCAATGGTGAATATAACAACGATGGCACAAACGACAACGAGAGTTGGAACTGTGGTGCGGAAGGCTGGACGGAAGATCCCGGCATCAATGCCATGCGGCAGCGCCAGATGCGCAATGCGATCGCCATGTTAATGATGAGTCAGGGTGTACCGATGCTGCTGATGGGCGACGAAATTGGTCGCAGTCAACATGGCAATAACAACACCTACTGCCATGACAATGAACTCAACTGGATGAATTGGGATTTACTCAATAACAACCGGGGTTTGTTCAACTTTGTCAGCCATTGCATCAATTTCCGCAAAGCCCATCCGGTATTACGCAATCGCCATCACTTCCAAAATCGAGATTATGTGGGCAGCGGCTATGCGGATATCTCCTGGCATGGTGTACGGGCCTGGGATGCAGATTGGTCAGCCTCCAGTCGGACATTGGCCTTTATGCTATGCGGCAAACATGCAAAAGATGGGACTGTAGAAGATAACTATATCTACGTTGCCATGAATATGCACTGGGACACGCTCTGGTTTGACGTTCCCGGCCTGCCTCCCGGCTTGAAATGGCATGTTTCTGTCAACACAGGTTCCAATCCTGATTTCTTCTCGATCGGCTCAGAACCAGAGTTGGAACATCAGCATGGTTTATTGATGCGCGATCGATCGGTGACGATTCTTGTTGGCAAGTAAATCTGGCTTCTGTTTTTGTCCTTTTATTCACTATCAGACCTATGACTTTTAATGCGACCACTATCATTGCTGACAAAACAGCAACCATTACGCTAGTCGGCGAACTTGATGCCGCTTCTGCCTCTGCCTTTCGTACAGAAGTTGAGAAAGCAGCAGCAGCCAATCCTGAACATCTGGTCTTGCAAATGAGCGGTCTCGAATTTATGGCCAGTGCCGGACTGCGAGTGCTGATTTTTGCGAAGCAGAAAATGGGGGCTAATGTTGACATCTATATTGTCGCACCTCAAGAAATGGTGCTGGAAACTTTGCAAAAAACCGGCTTTGATCAAAGCGTGATCATCGTGGATAGCTATGAGCCTGCTGTAACGGCTTAATTGCTTGTTAGTGAAGTAGGTCTGGCAATGGTAAATTCAGCCGTTGTCCGACCTATTTTGATTGACTAAGATATGATTTTGAGAATGCATCATGCAATCCCTCACCGTACCTGGCACGCTAGATTCACTGAAGCCGATCGCTGATTTTGTGCTTGCAGCAGCAGCTGCTGTTGACTTAGATAAGAAAACAGCCTATAAGCTGCGTTTGGCGATTGACGAGATCGCAACGAATATTATTTTGCATGGCTATGAGGAAGCTGGACTGGAAGGTGAAGTTCAGCTTTCTGCTGTCATTGACGATCAAAAACTAGAAATTTCGCTAGAAGATCAGGCTGTTCCCTACGATCCGCTGCAAACAGAAGCCGTGGAAGAGGAAGAACTTCAGCGTCCACTGGCAGAGCGCCGCATGGGTGGCTTGGGAGTTTATCTGGCTATCCAGGGCGTAGATCAATTTCGCTATGAACGGGTCGGTGATCGCAATCGCAACATTTTTGTGATGAATCGACCACAAGCTGCTGTTTTTCAAAATGGAGATCGCTCATGATTGGCGTATTACCGGATCAAACTTCTGAGATGCAGCGATCGAACATCTTGATGCGACAGTTGTTGTCATTTGGCACCAGCTTATCAGCAGAGCAAGACTTTAATCGGCTGATTGAGAAAATTGTCCATGCGGCCAAGTCACTCTGCCATGCAGATGCCGGAATTTTGTATTTGCAGAAGGATCTAGAAAAAACAAGTGACACACTGGACTGCGCGATTGTCCAAATTGACTCACTGCAAATTAATGTGAATCTGCTGCAAAATCCTCACCCCAGACCAGCGCATGCCCCGGTTCAACTGACAGCAATCGGGGAAAAGTTTCAATCCCTGGTAGCAGAGGTCGCATTGACACAGACCTTACTCGAAATTCCCAATCTTGACCAGTACGATGCCACAGCCTGGGGTTGCGATCGACAACTTGATCAGGACTATGGTTACCGTTCTGTATCCTGCTTAGTCGTCCCTCTGAAGAGTAGTGATGAGCAACTCCTTGGAGTCCTGAAATTAATTAACGCAACCCATCCTGAAACAGGCGAAATTATCCCCTTTGATGCCACCGTGTATGAGATCATGCAGTGGTTTTCAGCCCGCACAGGGAACACGCTTCACGATCACCAGCTCCTGCAAAATCAGGCAAATTGGGCCAAAGCGGATCAGGAACTGCAAATTGGCCACAAAATTCAGCTTGACTTCTTACCTGAAACCTTACCCCAAGTCGAAGGCTGGGAAATTGCGGCCCGCTTCTATCCAGCCCGCGATGTCGCAGGGGACTTCTACGATGCCTTTTTAATGGGACATGGTCGCATCGGCATTGTGATCGCAGATGTGTGTGACAAGGGAGTCGGAGCTGCCCTATTTATGTCGCTCTTTCGCAGCATGCTGCGGATTCTGGCTCAACAAAACTATTCACTGGGCTTGTTGGATGTACTCACGGAAACCCCCTCTAAAAGCCGGAAAACTCCTCAAGATAAGCGATCGCGCCTACCTAGCATTGGGACCCAGGCTCTGAAAAATGCGATCGAACGCACCAACAATTACATTGCTGACACCCATTTTCGCACCAATATGTTTGCCACCATCTTTTTTGGTGTGCTCGATCCTGCTACCGGCAAACTGATTTACATTAATGGCGGGCATGAATCCCCCTTTATTTGCGATGCTACCGGCAAGATTAAAGAACGCTTGACGAAGACTGGACCTGCGGTCGGAATTTTTCCCAACGCAGACTTTCAGATTGAAATGGCTCAGCTCGATCCGGGTGATATTCTCCTGGGTTATACTGATGGTGTTCCAGATGCTTGTGATCCTCAGCGTCAACGCTATACGGAACAACGACTTTGCAAGCTGGTTGAATCTGCCGCCATGCCTTCTGCAACCGAATTGATCGATCGAATTGATCATTCCGTGCATGCGCATATTGCAGATACGGCCCCATTTGACGACATTACGCTGATCGCAGTGCGGCGAGAACCAGAATCTCCCAGTCCTAAGGATGGCTAAGCGGATGCAAAAGATAACATGGATTGCCAAGATTTAGGATATGGCCAAAATTATTTCGATCCATTCTTGTCGGGCTGGGACAGGTCAATCGAATCTGCTTGCGAATCTAGCGCTGAGCGTTGCCCAGTTAGGATATCGAGTCGGAATTCTGGATCCAGATGGTCAAGCTCCCGGCATCCATGCAGTCTTTGGCGTTGACAATGATCGGATCGACCAAGACTGGAATAATGATCTACAGGACAACGGGTCCATTACAGCCGATCTGCTCGAAACCAAGCTATTTCTGCCCTATGATCGGGGGCATATTGCCCTAATGGGTGGCGGAGTCAGGCTGCCAAATTGTCATGTTCAAGCGAAAGATATTGCCCGTCTGCTGCATCAAGGATATTGCATCGATAGGTTGAATCAGGGCTTTTTACAGCTCGCTCAACGACTCCACCTTGATTATCTATTAATTGATACCCCTCCTGGCTTGGGTGAAGAAACGCTTTTCTTCCTGGGACTCTCAAATATCTTGCTGTTGATATTGCGCTTGAACCAGCAAGACTTTCAAGGATTGGCTGTAACGGTTGATATTGCTCATAAGCTGGGGATTCCAAAAATTCTCCTGGTGGCCAATCAGGTTCAAACAACGCTGGATCCAGCCACAATTCAACAGCAGCTTGAGCAAACCTATCAGGAAGCGGTTGCGGGTGTTCTGCCTTTTTGCGAAGACATGCTATTGCTAGCAAGCAATGGCCTATTTTGTTTAAAATATCCGGCTCATCCACTCACGCTGAAAATCCAAACGATCGCTCAAAATCTCATTGATCTGGAATTGCCGAGTCGAGCGATCGCGCCAACCTCCTGTAAAACATCTGCGACTGGAACGATGGCTCAGAAGCCTGGATTGAATATGGCAGAGTTAGTCAACCTGCCTGTCGCCCAACGTCAGCTTGCAAGCTGGATGATGCGAAAGGGTCCGATTACCCTAGCAGAAGCCGCAAAGCATATCAATCAAGCAGAAGTCGATGTCCAGACGACCTTGGGCATTCTAATAGAGCAGGGTTTTGTTGAAGCAAGTACTCATGCAGATGAGACTTATTATCAAATTCGGATTGCCCCTAAACGAGGCAGCAGCATTGGCAAAAACCTGTGGGATCTATAAAATGCCTGGTAATCAACTGAGCAATGGAAAAATTTCTGGGTCAAGTGTTTCGACTAAAGGCCGGAGAAGCAAGTTTAGTGCTCCTCTTGGGAACTGTGATCTTGAGTAATTCCTTAGCTCAGAAAGTCTCTGAAATCGCATCCATCAGTAATTTTTTGAATGATGTGGGTCCACCCCAATTTTTGATTGTGCTGGCGATCAGCAGCATCGTGAGTCTATTCATGACAGGCTTACAGTCTTTATTGATCGATCGTTTCGATCGAATTACGCTACTGCGCGGCATCAGTTTTAGTTTGGCAGCCGCATTTGTATTCCTGCGGATTTTGTTTTTATTTCATGCTCCCGCCTGGTTCAACTATGGCTTTCTCTATCTCCTGTCTGAACAGCAATTTATCTTTTTCCCAATGGCCTTTTGGGTCTTGTCCAATGATATTTTAGACATCTCACAAACCAAACGAATATTTCCACTCCTTGCCAGTTGGGGATTTGTGGGCAGCTTGTTAGGAATTGGAATTACTGCCGTTTCTCCCACATTATTTAGCCATCTCAATATCAAAGCAGAAGAGCTGTTGATGATTAATATCATGCTCTATTTGCTCGTTCACTTTCTGCTGGAAGCAGGGCTGAAGAACATTAAACTGCGGAAGACGCGACAAAAGCCTGAAACTGTTAAAGAAACCCTATCTGAAGGTTTCGATTTTATTCGAGAAGTACCAGCTTTTCGCTATCTGACTTTCTCTTTTCTAGCCGTTATTATTTGTGAAAATATTGTTGAATATCATTTTTATGCGATCTCTGAATCTGCATTTAGTAGTGCTGCCAGCTATCAAACTTTCTACAGCTTATTTACCCTCGTCAGATTTTTAGCGCTGATTCTAGTTCAAACTTTCCTAACTCGATCGATCATTGCAACCATTAATCTCAAATATATTTTCTTCATCCTGCCCTTTAGCGGGTTGATTGGATTACTTTGCATGATCACACTACCCAATATCTGGGGAGGTGGAATTGGATTCACGCTGCAAAAAATTCCACAATATGGCATTGATGAAACTGCCCGCAAGTCATTTCAAGGGCTGGTCCCAGAAGAGCGCCGAGGACGAGTTAGTTTGTTTATGGATGGTTACTTGAATGCAGCAGGAATTTTGATTGGATCCAGCATTACAGGAACCATCGTTTTTATTGGCATTGCTCTGAAGATATCAAGCTACTTTTACGGATACTTAGCGATCGCCGTTTTAGTTTCTCTATTTGCGCTGTGGTCAGTCTTCAAAATGTGTTCTGTTTACGATCGCAGTTTGCTTAATTGGCGGCTTAAACGACGACAACGCGGCAAAAGTGTCTTTGACAAGCTTGATTTTTAGAGCAGTTGAGGAAAAGGATATTCGATATGAACCAGCAAACTACGATGCCACCAAAACCAATCAAACTGGAGAAATTTTTCAGCCTTCGTTGGAAATTCTTAATTGCGTTTACGCTGATCTTTAGTGGTGTTTTTGCTGGTGCATTTTACTGGTTCTATAACTTCTCTACCCAAAAAGCGCTGAGCCGACTTGAGGAAGATTTAGTCAATACAGCGACCGGTACGGCTGAAGGAGTGGATGTTCCTGATCTGATGGGTTTGTACCGCCACGGCAAACGCAATTCCCGCGGATTCTCAGATGATAAACGCTACTTAGATCAACTGGACTGGTTTCAGCAAGTTCAGCATATTGATCCACGAGTATATCCCTACAGCTTCATTGTCGGTAAGCCTTCAGAGAATCGTCGAATTGGCAAACCAATTAACGAGGATTTAGAAATTGTCTATTTAGTTGATTCTTTGTGGTTGACGGAACCACAGCGATCGCTCAAATTCCTGGAGCCCAATACCGCCTATCCTGCGGCCCGCGAAGCGTTTGAACAAGAGAAGACTGTAATCAGAGACTTATATACCGATCAATGGGGAAGCTGGCTCTCTGCTTATACACCACTGATCGACAAGCATGGTAAAGTCGTCGCAATTTTGGGTGTTGATATTAAAGCGGATTATGTGAAAAACCTCCAGAACGAGATTAAGGGAAAAATGTTGGCTACTTTCACCATCACTTATGGAACGCTTTTTGTCCTGGTTTTTCTTGTTTCTGGTGTATTAACCCGTCCCCTCGATCAGTTGACAGATGCAGCTGAACGAATTGGCGAAGGAAATTATGATGAGAATTTGAAATTAATCAAACAAGCACCATTTCCAGATGAGATTAATATCCTGACATCTGTATTTGAAACGATGGTGGATAAAGTTCGCCAACGGGAAGAAAAACTCAAACAACAGGTAACAGAACTCAAGATTGAGATCGATCAAGCCAAGCGACAAAAGCAGGTTAGTGAAATCGTTGATACTGATTTCTTTCAGGATCTCGTAACTAAGGCTCGAAAATTGCGGAATACTTCAGAGAACAACCATTCTCTAGAAAACTACAATGCTCAGTGATCCAACAAAAGCTGCAGTAGTCTGATGGCTGCTTCTCAAGTTTGGAGAACATCTTGGTATCTCCTAAACATTCAGTATCTTCAACTTTAACCAGTTACTATTGGCTAGAACAGGAACATGCAAACGACTCACGAGCTCATTTGGTCAGATTGGAGATCACATCTGCAAAATCGTATTACAACCATAGAACAGTTGCGGGAATGGATTAATGTCACCGATCGCGAAGAACAGGCCATTCGATCCTGCGAGGGCAAATATCGCTGGAGTATTACACCCTACTATGCAGCATTGATGGACAAAGAGGATGAAAATTGTCCAATTCGGCTACAGGCTGTTCCTAACCTGGCAGAATTTCAAGTTTCACCCGATGCATCGCCTGATCCTGTAGGCGACACGGTCTACCGCAAGACCAATCGAGTAGTGCATAAATATCCCGATCGTATCATTTTGCTGGTTACGGAAGCCTGTGCAGTTTATTGCCGCCACTGTACTCGCAAATATCACACAACTGATCTTGGAGGTAGCTATTTTGAAAAAAATGAAGCGGCTTCTTGGGAGGAAGATTTCGAATATATTGCCAGTCATCCGGAAATTCGTGATGTTTTGCTGACCGGAGGTGATCCCCTTACCTATAGCGACACCAAACTGGAGCTGATCATTTCTCGATTACGGCAAATTCCTCATGTGGAAATTATTCGCATTGGGAGCCGCTATCCAGTGCTGTTACCCCAGCGGATTACACCTGAATTCTGCACCATGTTGGAAAAGTATCATCCGATTTGGCTCAACACCCACTTTAACCATCCCAAAGAAATTACGCCCGAAGCGGCTGCAGCTTGCGATCGCCTATTGCGCCATGGGGTCGTGGTCCAGAATCAGACCGTTTTGTTGAAAGGGATCAATGACGACTTGCCAACCATGAAGTTGCTTTTGAGAGAATTGTTGAAAATTCGCGTTCGTCCCTATTACCTCTACCACTGTGATAATGTAACTGGCGTTTCCCACTTTATGACCTCGATCGCCAAAGGCCAAGAGATTATGCGTGGTCTGCTAGGACATATGACGGGCTTTGCAGTGCCCCAGTATATCATTACTACCTCCATTGGCAAGATTCCGCTCTGGGAAGAACAGTTACATCTTCAGGAAGATAAATATTGGGTAGAAAACTATCGAGGCGAAACAATGCAGCTCGATCAAACTGATCTTTATGAAATTTGATTCTTAAGCGAACTGTCTTCTATCACAACTATCTTCTGTCAAACCAGTCCTTGTTACTTTTTATCGGGGATTGGGCTTACTAAATCAGTACTTGGCCCTCTTCTACAGCGCAGAAACTTCCCATGTCCAAAATTGTGTCGATTCACTCCTACCGAGGCGGAACTGGCAAATCCAACTCAACTGCAAACCTGGCTACCAGAGTTGCTCGCTATGGCTATCGGGTTGGCATTGTCGATACAGACATTCAATCTCCTGGTATCCATGTTTTGTTTGGCTTTGAGGAACAAGACATCAAGCGATCGCTGAATGACTATCTGTGGGGACGCTGTGATATCAAAGAAGTGGCCTATGATGTAACTTCGATCGTAAATGGGCAAGCAGAACCGGGCTGTCAAATTCATCTGGTTCCCTCAAGTGTGAAAGCGGGCGAAATTGCTCGAATTTTGCGAGAAGGGTATGATGTCGGGTTGCTGAATGAAGGATTCCAAGACCTGATCAAAATGCTCAACTTGGATTACCTGTTTATCGATACCCATCCTGGTCTGAATGAAGAGACGCTGTTGTCAATTACTATTTCAGATGTTTTGGTTTTGATTCTGCGCCCCGATCAACAAGACTATCAAGGAACAGCAGTCACGGTTGATATTGCTCGCAAGCTGGAAGTTCCTAAACTGCTGATGGTTGTGAATAAAGCACCGACAGCGTTTGATTTTAATCAGCTTAAACAGCGTGTTGAAGACACCTATGCAGCACCTGTGGCGGGAGTTTTACCCCATTCAGATGAGATGATGGTTTTGGCAAGCAGCGGTATCTTTTCTCTCAAATATCCAGACCATCCTATGACAGGAGTGATTGACGCGATCGCTCGCCAAATCATGAGCTAATGAATCAATCAAATTTCTGAGAACAGTAAACCCCCAGAAGGATGAATTCCGGGGGTTATTTGTTGAGTAACTTTCTTCAAAAATTAACTGACTGGCAAGTTACTCAAAACGGTCGTCAAGTTATCCGTCAGGGCTGCCATCAAATTTCGTGTGACTGGCAAACTGTCGATCGCCATGCCAGCAGAGAGCAGCATCATGTAGAGAATTGAGTATTTAAACAGCGATCGAGCGACTTGCTGATCGGATGGAGTTTGCAGCAGTGACCAAGCTTTAGAAATGAACACAATTCCTAGCGCCAAAGCAATACAAGTATAGACTGAGCCTAAAGCATTGAGCGGATAAACTAGCAGCAGGGTCGTCGGCACCAGCAACAGTGTATAGAACCAAATTTGTTTAGCTGTGGGCTCATCTCCGGCCACAACAGGCAACATTGGCACACCAACTTTTGCATAGTCCTTTTGGATCATCATTGCTAACGCCCAGAAATGAGGAGGCGTCCACAGAAAAATGATCAGAAAGTAGAGCCATGCAGTCCAGCTCAGTTCACCCGTGACTGCAGCCCAGCCCACTAGAGGCGGAATTGCTCCTGCCGCTCCTCCGATCACAATATTTTGAGTGCTGTGTCGTTTCAGCCAGTGAGTATAAACTAGTACATAAGTAACAATGCCAGACATTGCCAAAACCGCACTGAGGAGGTTGGCAAAAATAGTCAGCAGCGTAAAGGAAAGAATTGCTAATCCGATCGCAAAAATTAGGGCATCGCGCGGCTGAATTCGACCTGAGGGCAACGGACGATGACGGGTTCGCTCCATCTCATAATCAATATCGCGATCGTATAGACAGTTAATGGCGTTGGCAGATGCAGCCGCCAGGGCACCACTCAGCAGAGTGATCAAAAGTAGAAACGGATCAACCTGCCCATTAGCAGCAATCCACATACTTCCGGCAGTCGTGACCAGCAGCAGAATAATAATCCGAGGCTTTGTCAGCTGCCAGTAACTTTGAATCACCTGCCAAACATTATCGTGGTGGCGTGTAATATCTGTCCAAGTTGTTTCTTGCATTCGTGTTCTCTTCCTATGCAATTTTGGTTTAGGGAACGCGATCGATCACCCGCTCATTCATTCAGGTTTTCACGGTCGATCGATAGAGACGGAAAAGTGTAATGTTCAATTTTTAAGGATGGTGAATATAGAGATTCTGGTATCTATCCCTCCACTTGCTGTAGCTTGTAGCGATCGCGCCAAGCCAGTACCGTAAAACAAACCAATGTACCCAGCAAACTAGCCCCTACCATTTGATGCAAGACTGTCAGGAGTTCAACTTGCAGGTGCAGGCGGAAAGTCGCGACACCCAGAAGCATCTGCATCACCAATAGCACTGCTGCCAAGTTTGAAAGCTGGCGAAGGGAGTGGTACAAAGCGGGAGTTCGCCAAGCGAAAACGATAACAAGCAATGTCCCAATACAGGCAGGCAAGACACCCAATAAATGAGTATTCATCACGCTGCACAGTTGAGCCACGGACAGGCATTGATGCAAAGCCCAGCGGGAGCCAACTAAACCCCCTGAAAGACTCTGCAAGTAAATTAACCCAGCAGCAGCAGTGCTGATCCAGGGTAACTGACCCACTGTCCCGGTTCCGCTATAGGGAAAAGGTAGTAGCAAAACACCCATAATTAACAGTGTGGTGAAAAACAAAAGGGCTGTTCCTAAATGGGCAGTGACAATATCGAATCGCAACAGTTCAGTGACAGTTAAACCACCTAGAACACCTTGAAATACAATCAACCCTAGAGAAAGCGTTGCCATCCAAGGGGTCCAACTGGGTAAATCTTGACGATGCCACCATGCTAAACCAACTAGTCCGATCGTTGTTACCCCAATCAAAGCTGCGTCGAGTCGATGAAACCATTCTAGAAAAACTTGCAGGTTCATCTGTTGACTAGGAAACAAAGTGCCATAGCAAAGGGGCCAATCTGGACAGGCGAGTCCCGCATTCATGACGCGAGTTGCGCTTCCAACTGCCATTAAAAGCAATGTCGCGATCGCAATTTTCCACACCAATCTGCGGATTAGGACTTGAGGAGCAGATTGAAGAGAAGCAGAAGATTTACTACCTGAGCTCTCAGAGCCTAGATCTAAAAGTGCTCCTGATCTCATGCTTGAATTTGCCATTACACATTGCCTCCTCAGCTCGATCGCTAAATACCATGGAAAGCTAAAACAACGAACCCATCTTCAGAGGGAGATGTCGAGTTCACAGGTCCGGTGAACTTAACATAAGCCCTGCCAATACTCTAGTGATGCTCTTCGGAAATTTAAAAAGCTTTTGGAATTTCTTCGGATTGTGTACTTTCAAATGCTCAATTCAATAAAAATTTCGGAATTGTCATTACGGCTTTGTAATAAAAGTTACATTCACCTCGGTTGATCCCAAAGAAAAAGTTAAGATATATCGAAATAGCTGATTTTGCTTGACTAAGTGTATCAATTGCATGTCCAAACTCGGATTGTTCGTCTACCTTGTTAAGTAGCTCCTGGTGACGAGAAGGTAGATTTTGAGCGGTTAGGGATTGGGTGAAAGCTAACTCATTAAGTAATTGTCTGGTAAGGAAATGGCATCTTTGCTTTTACAGTTTGGCTTGCAAAACTTCTTACATCTTTGTGAAGTTTAGCTTTGTTCCGTCCAATATGCCTTCACCATAGGGAGATAGTGAAAGTGGAGGATGGTCAATTTCGGTCAGGAAAACTGCTCAACTATTATTTTGCTGAATTGCTGAATCTGTATTGAAGTGAGTTGATGAGTAACCGTGAATATTCCAAGTAGTATCCTCACAATGCTGGCAGGGATTGCCCTGACTCTGGTCAGCATCTGGTATGGGCAAAATCATGGTTTGATGCCTGTAGAAGCCTCTCAGGATGCGGTTCTGATCGATGGTTTGTTTAATACGATGATGACGATTGGAACGGCCATCTTTCTGCTAGTGGAAGGAATATTGATTATTTGTTTGATCCGATTCCGCCGACCTGTGGGAGACGAGACAGATGGGCCACCGATCGAGGGCAACATTCCACTTGAAATTGTTTGGACAGCAATTCCTGTTGTGATTGTCCTAGTCCTTGGCATCTATAGCTTTGATGTCTATAGCAACATGGGTGGATTTGATCCCAATGCGGCAGAAGATCCTGGCGTTGTGCAGGTTGCGATGTTGCCAGACGGAGATGGAGCATTAACCCCTTTGATGGAGGGGCATTCCCATCCAATGGGCCACCACCACGTTGCATTAGGAATCGGAGCAAGTCCTGAAACAGTGGGTAAGCCTGCTGATCTGACGGTGAATGTCTTGGGTCTGCAATATGCCTGGATTTTTACTTACCCAGATTTCAATATCACCTCTGGTGAGTTGCACATTCCCGTAGGCAAAGATGTGCGGCTAATTCTCAAAGCGCAAGATGTAATTCATGCATTTTGGCTACCCGAGTTTCGTTTGAAGCAAGATGTGATGCCCGGTTCTTTGCAATCAGAGTTACGGTTTACGCCTAAACGAGTTGGTGAATATCCGATTATTTGTGCTGAACTGTGTGGTCCTTACCATGGGGCAATGGCCAGTAAGCTATATGTGCATACCCAAGAAGATTATGATACCTGGCTGCAATCGCAGGTAGCCAGCCGACCAGATGGAACTCAGACGATCGCCGCTTCTTCAGATCAAGAAGATCCCAATGCGGCTTATCTTGCACCTTTTGCTGATCAGCTTGGCGTTAATGGTCATTTGCTAGAGCAACTTCGTCCCCAGCCAACTGCAGCCTTGGTTGCTCCGGCAATGTCGTCGGCTGGGATGCACTGATGCTGGAATATATCGGTACTAATGGATTGATTCAACGTGGATTGACGGTTCATCACTGAAATTCATCACTTGCGATCGTAAGCCTATTATTTCTGTCTTAGAGTTCTGAAAGAGCACATTATGACGCAAACAGAGCTGCATTCTTCTGAAACAACCGCTACGCATCATGGCAGCGCTGAGCGGAAGTGGCAGGACTACTTTACGTTCAACACCGATCATAAGGTGATTGGCATTCAATACCTGGTCACTGCCTTCGTCTTCTATCTGATCGGTGGGTTGATGGCAGCTGCCATTCGAACTGAGTTAGCAACACCTGCTTCTGATTTTGTCAGTCCAGAAACTTACAACAGTTTGCTGACGCTACACGGCACGATCATGATTTTTCTCTGGGTCGTTCCAGCAGGCGCAGGATTGGCGAACTTTCTGATTCCGCTCATGATTGGGGCAAGGGATATGGCCTTCCCCAAAATGAATGCCCTTGCGTTTTGGATGGTTCCGCCTGCCGGAATTATGTTGGTGGTTAGCTTGCTGGTCGGGGAATCAGCTCAGGCTGGTTGGACCTCCTATCCACCGCTTAGTTTAATGACAGGCAAGGTTGGCGAAGGGATTTGGATTCTGAGCATCTTAATTTCGGGAACTTCTTCCATTTTGGGGGCGATCAACTTTCTGGTAACCATCCTCAAAATGCGCGTTCCTAGCATGCCGATGAACAAGATGCCACTCTTTTGCTGGGCAATGATGGCAACCGCACTCTTGATTCTGGTCGGCACTCCTGTCTTGGCTGGTGCGCTGATTTTGTTGGCATTTGACTTATTGGTCGGCACAGCCTTCTTCAACCCCATGGGGGGAGGAGATCCGATCGTCTATCAGCACATGTTTTGGTTCTATTCCCATCCGGCAGTTTACATTATGGTGCTGCCGCTGTTTGGAGCCATCTCAGATATTTTGCCAGTGCATGCTCGCAAACCGGTCTTCGGCTATCAAGCCATTGCCTATTCCAGTTTGGCGATCGCCTTTTTGGGCTGTATCGTCTGGGCGCACCATATGTTCACAAGTGGCACTCCAGCCTGGCTGCGCATGTTTTTCATGATTGCCACGATGGTGATTGCTGTACCAACCGGAATCAAAGTATTTGGCTGGTTGGCAACCATTTGGGGCGGTAAAATTTCGCTTAACAGCGCCATGTTGTTTGGCATGGGCTTTGTTGCCGTTTTTGTAATTGGTGGTATTACAGGTGTGATGCTGGCTTCTGTGCCTTTTGATATTCATGTGCATGACACCTATTTTGTTGTTGCTCACATGCACTATGTCTTATTTGGTGGCAGTGTATTTGGCCTATATGCAGGAATCTACCACTGGTTTCCCAAAATGACGGGGCACATGTTAAACGAGACCTGGGGACGAGTTCATTTTGTTTTGACTTTCATTGGTATGAATCTCACTTTCATGCCCATGCATGAACTGGGTCTGCAAGGAATGAACCGCCGCATTGCTGTCTATGATCCTCGATTTACCAGCCTCAATGAGTTGGCAACGATCGGTTCATATATCCTGGCAGTATCTACCATTCCATTCCTGATTAACGCCATTTGGAGCTGGGCAAAAGGTCCTAAAGCTGCAGACAATCCTTGGAGAGCGTTGACGCTAGAGTGGCAAACTTCTTCGCCCCCTGCGATTGAAAATTTTGAAGTGTTACCGATCCTTACAACCGGACCCTATGACTATGGGCTAGAACATGAGGATGTCGCAGGACTTCCTACAGCTCAACCTGGATCGGCAGCGCTATCCGGTAGTTCTGGAAGTTAAAGTCGAAGTCGTAACCCAAAATATTCGCCGTCCACCTTAACTCACTTAACTTATGCAAGGTTCAACTGTCGATTCTGCAAAAGCTGCACTCAATTATCACGGAGCCGAGACGGCAGGTCATGAGGCACATCCTGACCACCGTATCTTTGGATTGATCGTGTTCTTGGGTGCAGAGAGCATGATCTTTCTGGGCTTGTTTATGGCCTACCTAACTTTCCGAGCGGTTTATCCCAGTTGGCCACCGGAAGGAACGCCTGAACGAGAACTATTACTACCTGGAATCAATACTCTGATTCTGATTTCCAGCAGCTTTGTGATTCATCAAGCTGATGTTGCGATCAAGAAGAACAATGTGGGCGGATTGCGCAAATGGTTTGCCTTCACTGCCCTCATGGGGGTTGTTTTCCTGGCTGGACAACTTTACGAATATCACAATCTGGAATTTGGCCTAACCACGAACCTTTACGCCAGCACCTTCTACGTGCTGACAGGGTTCCATGGCCTGCATGTGTTTCTGGGATTGGGATTAATTCTGGCAGTGTTATGGCGGGCTCAACAAAAAGGGCATTATTCGAGCGAGCACCATTTTGGTGTGGAGGCAGCAGAACTTTACTGGCACTTTGTCGATGTCGTCTGGATTGTTTTATTCCTGTTGCTCTACATTCTTTAAGGGGAATTAGCCTGTAGATAGGAGTTAACAGTAGTTTACAATCCTTTACTCAGCAAAACCTCTGACAGTTTGGCTAAATTGCCTTTATTCTCTAGAGGTAGAGTTATCCTCCCTACTACAGGTGTAATTTTGCCCCTGCGATATTGGGAATCAAGGTTTATGCTAGTAGCACTACTGAGACAAGCTCAAGTAGCTCGATCGTTTAGTGGTAGACGAGAAAAATAAATACCCAATGCAAGACTCGCAATTCTATTGGCGATTTGCAATTCAAATTTAGGTGGGAGCGGTTGAAATGGGAACCTCGATCGAAGTTGACAGCGCAAATTTTATGGCAGAAGTTGCCGAGAAATCCTTTGAGAAACCAGTGGTGGTTGATTTCTTTGCGCAATGGTGTGGTCCTTGCCAAATGCTGAAGCCGCTCCTGGAGAAAGTGGTGCAAGAGCATGATGTGGTGTTAGCTAAAGTTGATATCGATCGCAGTCCAGACCTCGCTTCAGCCTACCGTATTGAAGGAGTGCCCGATGTGCGCGTCGTGATGCAGGGCAAGATGTATGCTGGGTTTGTTGGCGTGTTGCCAGAACCGCAAATTCGAGATTTTCTGGCTCAGCTCACCGCTTTCTATGGACAGCTTGGCTCAAAATCAGAACTAGAAAGCCAGATTGAAGCGGTTCAGCAACTGATCGTCTCCGGTAAGATTCAAGAGGCCAAGGACCAATTGACTCAAATCCGGGAACAGAATCCTGATAATGTAGCCATCAAAATTTTTAATGCCAGTTTCTTGATCGGCTTAGATGAACTGGGAGAAGCTGAACGCATTCTTGCCCCAATTTATGAAGGGACAGAAGGTTTTGCCCAGGCTGAAGCGTTGCGGAATCTGATTTACTTGAAGCTGGATAGCGCGAAACCTTATACCCATGCTTTGGATGAACCTTTCTTCAGCGCTGTGCAATCCACCCTGGCAGCAGACTACGAAACGGCCCTGCAAGGATTTTTAGGAATTGTGAAGCAAGATAGAAAGTATCGAGATGACGGTGCTCGCAAAGCGCTTTTGATGGTGTTTGACCTGCTAGGAGATGAGCACCCCTTAACTAAAGAGTATCGCAAGCAATTGACTTCCTCATTGTATTGAGGCTTCTCCATCTCGCTGCTACTGGATGAGCAAATCAAGCTAAAAGGGTAGACAAAGTGTCTGCCCTTTTTTGTGGCAGTTTGGAGACTTTTGAGTGGATCAGTCCTCTGTGCCTAGAACGCGCAGGACGCTGGGAATGCTGGTGATCGCTTCAAAAGTTTCAATTTCTTTCAAGGCTTGCCGGAAGTTACCTTCGCACACATCATGCGTGATCACCACGATTTCGGCTAGTTTTTCGCGCATGCCAATCTGCACAACCGATTCAATGCTGACATTGTGGTTACCAAAACAGGTGCCCAGGTTACCAATCACCCCCGGACTATCCTTGGCAAGGAACCGGACATAAAACCGAGTTGATAGCTGTTCAATTGGGGCAATCGTGCAATATTCCTGATGAGAGCAGGCCAATAACGGATCCAGAAGCGGTGTGCCATCAGCTCGCAGAATAGCATCTCTTCCAACTTTGAGGATAGCGGCAATATTCAAAATGTCTGCAACAACAGCACTCGCCGTTGGCCCGGATCCAGCGCCTGGTCCAAAAAACATCACCTGCCCAACCGGTTCACCCTGAATCAGAATGGCGTTGTAGACTCCGTTAACACTTGCCAACGGATGGGATTTGGGCAGCAGCGTTGGGTGAACTCGTACCTGGAGGCGATCGGAATCTGGGGCAGTTTGTGTGTCTCGCTTGGCTGTGGCTAAGAGTTTGATCACGAAACCCAAACGATCGGCATAAGTAATGTCGGCAGCACTAATTTTGCGAATGCCTTCACAGTAAACTTCTGCCAGCTTGATGCGTCCGCCAAAGGCCAGGGAAGCCAGAATCGCCACTTTATCAGCAGCGTCTAATCCATCTACATCTGCGGTGGGATCGGCTTCGGCATAGCCCAATCGCTGAGCATCGGCTAAAACCAATTCAAAATCGCTGCCCTCGGTCTGCATCCGCGTCAAAATATAATTTGTGGTGCCATTGACGATACCCATCAAGGCCTGGATGCGGTTAGCACAGAGCGACTGCTTCAGCGGCTCAATGACCGGAATTCCGCCTGCAACGGCTGCTTCCAGCAGAACATAAACTCCAGCCTGGTTCGCTGCGGTAAAAATCTCATCCCCATAGCGAGCAATCGCCGCTTTGTTTGCTGTGACTACATGTTTGCCATGCTCGATCGCCTTCAGAATCAACGATCGTGCAGGTTCTAATCCACCAATTACTTCGACAATGATATCGATCGCTGGATCGCTGACAATGGATTCCAGGTCAGTTGTGAGAATTTCGGTTGGAAGACTGATGGAACGAGGCTTGTCGAGCGATCGTACCCCAACTCGATGGATTTCAATATCCTGGAGCAGTGGGTGCCGTTGAGCCGGATTGAGCAAAATTTCTGCGGTGCCTGCTCCGACAGTGCCTAACCCTAACAAACCAACCTTAAAAGCCACAACTTCAACTCACTCTTCGATGGTTCTTACCTTCCCAATTGTAGGGGGCTAGGGGAATTGCAACCTAGCATTTGCCGATTGAATTTTAGGAGCTTGCGATTGTGACTAATGAGTCAGAAGTTGCTTTATATCGAAAAGCCCCTTTTGGGCAAAGCTTTATCAGATACTTACAATTGGCAAGAAAACTCGAGTTAATCTTCATCTGGGCTTCAACATCTCTTGATGGTTGTACTGATTGAGCTTGGGTTGAATACCCTAGAATGTGACTATTAACGAATCGCGCCTCCAGTGAGAGATTTAAATAGCCTGTGAGTGAATGCCGTTTGTTCAAGGTTTCATCACAATTATCCCAACAATGGGTACTTTCACTGTGCACGCTTACAGTACTCCCTGAGAAACTTGTGCTAGTTGACCCGAAGACATTCAGGCAGTCCTAGGAGTTAAGTTGAGATGGATAGCGAAAATCAGCAGCGCTACCAAGTTACCCTTCCAGAAAGTTCCAGTACGATAGATTCTACTCGGGTGATCAATCCCCTGGTTGAGCCTTCTCGTTCAATGCTGGTAACAAAGCCTGTTGTGAAGCCTTTACCTGAAACAATACCCGCAACAATTGAAGGTGTGAGCACAGAAGAGCTCTTGGACTATATTCGCAGTGGTCAGGTCTGGGTGGTCAATAGCCGTCAACGGAATGGTGTGATTCTTTGTAAGCCATTTCATACAGAGTTTGCTGGGCCAGGTGCAGCAGTGGGGGGACACCTCGATCTTGACTGTCAACAGGTGATTCCGGTTGGCAAGCTTTCACTCCTTCGGCCTGATTCCCATCAGGAACGCCAAAATGCTTATCTGATCCGGCGGCAGTGGATCAAGTTGACGCAGCAAGTTACCGACAAATCTACTCCGCTGCAACGAGCCCAATTAATTCTGAATCAATTTGAAACCTACTTCGATCAAGAGACGATCGCTCGCATTCCTGATGAGGCCTTTGCCGCCATGGTTGGCGTGCTGCCCTACACGATTCGCTTGGCTCGTCGAACTCCCGGCAAACTTACCGTGCGGATGAAAGGGTAGGAAAATTTGCAATCGTTGATAGCAAGATCAATGGCAGGAGCAAGATTATCTTGCAATTGAGAACCGCAATTCCTTACTATCAGCGTAGGCAAGGTCAGTCGTTTTGTTTGCTTAACTACAAACTGACCCCAATTTTTCGCGATCCAGCGATCGGCGCTCAGTTCATGAAATTCATGTGCTCCGGGTGTCTCTTATACCCACTCTCACCTTCAGGAAAATTTTAGTCATGGCAACCCCTAGCTTTCCGATCGATCTTGGTGCTTATCAGCGCATTCAGTTAGATCCGAGCAAGCCCACATTAACCGATGAACAACGGGCCGCGCTTAAGGCCAATATTCAGCTCTGTCGGGATGCAATCGTCTTCTTCACAGCGACCGGGGCAGCAAGCGGCGTTGGCGGCCACACAGGCGGACCCTACGATACAGTGCCAGAAGTGGTGATTCTGGATGCCTTGTTCAGTAGCGCCCCTGATCAGTTTGTTCCCATCTTTTTCGATGAGGCTGGACACCGGGTGGGCACTCAATACCTGCTGTCGGTGTTGGAAGGATCGATGCCTGCTGAACAGCTGATGAAATATCGCCTTGCCAATTCCAAATTGCCTGGGCACCCAGAGCTAGGGCTGACTCCCGGCGTCAAATTCAGTTCAGGACGCTTAGGTCATATGTGGCCCTATGTGAATGGGGTAGCGCTGGCCAATCCTGGCAAAGCTGTCTTCTGTCTGGGTTCTGATGGATCGCAGCAAGAAGGCAATGATGCGGAGGCTGCACGACTGGCAGTGGCACAACACCTGAATGTGAAATTGATCATCGATGACAACGATGTGACGATCGCTGGACACCCATCCAAGTATCTACCCGGTTTCAGCGTTGCCAAGACGCTCGAAGGCCATGGGCTCAAGGTGCTCAGCGGGGATGGTGAAGATATTGATGGTCTCTATGCTCGGATTTGTGAGGCAATCAACACCCCTGGACCGATCGCCGTGATTAACAAGCGTCCGATGTGCCCCGGTATTGAAGGTCTGGAAGGCTCTAATCACGGCCATGACGTCATTTCGGTGAAGCTGGCGCTGGAATATCTGGAAAAACGAGGCCATACTGCTGCGGTTGAATATCTGAAAGGGATTCAAAAGCCGAAGCAAGACTACACCTTTATTGGATCGGGTGATGTTTGGGATTCGAACCGCAACGTCTTTGGCGATGCAGTCGTGGGAATTCTCGGCAAAATGAGTGAGGAAGATCGCAAAGCCAATGTGGTAGTGATTGACAGTGACCTGGAAGGCTCCTGCGGTTTGAAGAAAATCCATGATGCCCACCCAGAAGTGTTCATTCCTTCAGGGATTATGGAACGGGGCAACCTGTCTGCTGCTGCCGGTTTTGGCATGGAGAAGGGCAAGCAAGGCATTTTTGCGACCTTCGCTGCCTTTTTGGAAATGTGTATTTCTGAAATCACAATGGCGCGGTTGAATTATTCCAATCTGCTCTGCCATTTCTCTCACTCCGGCATTGATGACATGGCAGATAACACCTGTCACTTCGGTTTGAACAATTTCTTCGCCGATAATGGCCTGGATGATGGCTATGAAACTCGTCTCTATTTCCCGGCTGATGCAGGTCAAATGAAGGCCTGCGTCGAGGCTGTCTTCAACGATCCGGGTCTCCGCTTTATCTTCTCCACCCGTTCCAAAACGCCTAATATTCTGGACGCGAACGGCAACTCTCTGTATGGCGAAGGCTACAAATTTGTTCCTGGCAAAGATGAAGTGGTGCGGGAAGGCAGCGCTGGCTACATTGTGGCGTTTGGTGATGCACTGTACCGGGCTATGGATGCTGTCGAGCGCCTCAAACAAGAAGGGATTGAAGTGGGTCTGATTAACAAAGCAACGCTGAATGTTGTGGATGAGGAAGTGATGGCCAAGATTGGTAAATCTCCCTTTGTCCTCACAGTCGAGCCGTTCAATCGCAAAACAGGTTTGGGAAGCCGCTTTGGTTCGTGGCTGCTAGAGCGGGGTTACACACCAAAGTTTGCCTATTTGGGAACTCATGAAGAAGGTTGCGGCGGCCTCTGGGAGCAATATCCCCATCAAGGCCTGGATCCAGCCGGAATTATCCAAAAGGTGAAAGGCTTAATCGGCTAATTGATTAAGGATCAACACCGGATAAAATAGAGGCTCTGCGAGGTTCATGTAGATCGAAAATGAAGTCATTCTGCTCTCATTTCCTGCGATCGATCCCCCTAAATCCCCCTTATTAAGGGGGACTTTCAGCACTCTTGGCTCGGTTCCCCCTTTTTGAAGGGGGCTAGGGGGGATCTCAACAGGATTTGCGGTCTACTGAGGTTAGGTGATCACGTTATCTGCAGAGCCTTGCGTTGAGATAGCACGTTGAGTTCGTTATAGCTATCTAGCTTGGCAACCATCCACACTGAGGTAGGGCATGGATTTTGACATTGCGATTTTCGGTGCAGGTTTAGGCGTGGGGTTACTGCTGACCATTGCAACATGGATTAACAAGTGGCGATCGGCAGCGGTTTCTCGAAAAGAATTGGAGGATTTGAAAAAGCATCTCCAGACCCAGATGAACATCACCGCAAAAGGCTACGAAGAGCTCCAGCAGGAGCTCAAACGCCTCAAGCAAGAAAACGAAAATTTGCGCATCACCGTTGCCACTCTCTCCAATAAACCCGGTCGGATTGAACTGAAAACGCTGCATTTGTGGGATAAGGCCCTGCGGATGATGACAACCAATTCGCCTGGATTTGCGCCAGCCTGGGAAATGGCGATCGCTGAAGCTCGTAAGGAAATTCAAGAGACCGAAACTGGCGTCAAAGCGCTCGTGCGGAAAGTTCTGCCCATTTTGCCAGAGTTGAGCAGTAGCAATTCAGAGGAAAGGTAGTCCTGGTTCAGTTTGTAGGGTGTAGCTGCCCCACCAGATGAGTCAATTCTGGCAAGATTAACTTATCCATTGCCAACTTCACGGCATTGGTAGAACCGGGCAGAGAGAAGATGAGTTTCCCCTGACAAACGCCTGCGATCGCTCTGGAAGCCATGGCCCGCGATCCGATTTCTGCATAACTTAAGCTGCGGAACAATTCACCAAATCCTGGCAGCACCTTCTCCAGCAGTTGCTCGATCGCATCATAAGTGGTGTCTCGTGGCGCAATGCCTGTGCCGCCATTCAGAATGATGGTTTTTAGTTCAGAAGAATTGCACCATGCCAAAACCTGCGATCGAATTTGGTCCGGTTCATCTGGCAAAATTTTGTAGAAGCTGATCGAGTGGCCTGCACTTCGTAAAGCTTGTTGAATCAGTTGACCGCTGCGATCGGTTTCGAAAGTGCGCGTATCACTCACGGTTAAAACAGCGCATGGAACCGTCAGAGGCGTTTGGTCGGGATGGGGAGTCACGGTCATGGATCCACTGTCTGCAATCGTTCGCAATCCTTTCCAATCACCCTATCACCTCATCCCGGTTTGGCATCTAGCTTTTGTTAAAGCCCAAGTCATTTTCCTCAGCGTAGCGCTGCATAAACCGCATAAATCGGTCCCATTCTTCTACACTCTTCATCACATAAAGGGCTTCTAATGCCTCTGGTTGACCGTTGATGAACTTCGCCGTGACCTCGCGGGTGCTGATCTCGCCTTCTTCATCAATCATGTACATCCCTGTGATGTCGTCTGTGCGCTCATTGCTTAACGCTTTGGGTTTCTCGAAATAGAAGGTTGCAGTGCCGTTGGTACCATCTTTAGAGCGAGTTAACCGCACATCAGGCACAACATCTTCTGTAACACCTCTGGAGAATTGAATTTCAGCCATGCTTCTTTAATTAAATTTACCGTGAGCCTAAACTTAATCTTGCCATCTTTCCAGGTCCGGAGAAAGGGATATCTTCCAAGACCCTAGCACTGAACAGCCCCAAGAACCTGTGCTATCGCTTCTGCCGCACATATCGCAAAATTCCATTGGCGATCGCCCGTCCCAAATAGCGGTGATAAGCCAAATTGGCCAGACTAGAAGCATCCTGTTTACCTGTAATATACCCCACCTCAAGATGAGCCGTTGGGATGGCAGCCTGTCGCAACAGATAAAACGTAGCGGGATGAACCCCTCGATCGATCACATCCGGCGTTCGAGTCAGCGTTTTATGAATTGCCCAGGCAAGGCGCGTCGCTTCGATCGAATCAGGATTGTGATAAGTTTCAATGCCGTTAATATCCGCCTGACGAGCAATATTGGCATTGGCATGGAGACTGACCATCACCTCAGCTTGATGTTGTTCGATGCAGGCAAGCCGTTCGTCTAGGGAGAGAGCACGATCGTCATTGCGCGTCAAAAACACTTGCACGCCTTGCTGCTGCAAAAAATTGGCGATGGCCTGCGCGACAGAGAGAGTGATGGTTTTCTCCTCCAGATCTGGCATTTCCGGTCCCTCTCCGGGCAACGGTGGCATTCCAGGTGGCGGTGGTTCGAGCGGCATCATGGCCATTCCAGGCGGCATGTTAACCATTCCAGGTGGCATGTTAACCATTTCAGGCGGCATTCCGGCCATCATTTCCTCTAAACTCCCAAATCCTCCTGCTGGCAGCGGCGACATGCGAAAACTCTCTTCCATCGGCAGTGCCATCATGCCAGCTTCGCCCATCAACTCGGGTTCTAAAGGCTCATTCTTGGTTACAACTCCTGCGTCAGCACCTCCATGGCCCGGATCAAGCAGCACGATCGGCGGACGTTCGGGACTGGGAAGTGCGGTTCTTCCCGCTGCGCCTGCCTGCACAGGTATCAAATCCGGCAGATCGATCGCAGGCATCGCTTTTTGAGTGACCAGGGCTTGATATAGCAGGATGGCTGCGTCAGCTTTAGTCAGTAGCGCAAACAAATTGAGCTGATCGGAGCCAGCAGCAATGATCAGCCGATGGCGAATTGCCGTTGCCACCAGACTGGTTTGGGCACTGGGCACCTGCACTCGATCGCGATAGGTCTGTAGCACACTCGGATTGCCCGCCGCTAGATTCAGCAGTGGTACCAGCATCGCAATGGCCTGTAATCGAGTTAAAGGTCGGTCAGCCACCTCGTCTGGTTTGAATCCTGCCTGCTGTAACCAGCGCTGAAATTCCATTCCCGTAATGGCTTCTTCAGCATGAAACTGGCCATCTGCCGATCGCGACACAATGCCTTGATTCAGCAAGGGTTGGATCAGGGGTGTCCGCCGATCTGAGGATTGAGCCCCAGGGAGGAGGGCAGATTGAGGAGAGACTGTGAGGAGGGCAGGCGATCGGGCTGTGACAAATTCAACCATTCCGCTCACCCGTGTTGGATTCAGCTGGTTACCACTAGAAATCAACGACAGTGGGGTGGCATTGCGCAAATCCCAGCCCTGATTCTCTCGAAACCGATTGCCTGCCGGATCAAACTCCCGTCCCAGATCGGGTTGGGCGCTGCCAAACACCGCTAAGCCATCTTCCTGATTCTGGGCAAAAACATTGCCGCGCAAAACTGGGGCCGCTGCGCCTGAAAGGACGATGCCGCTGCGGTTTTCCAGGTATTGATTACTGGTGATCAGGGGTGCTGCCCGATCGCTGATTGCAATGCCAAAGCGATTCTGCCGCCACAAACTATTGCGAATTTCACCGCGTGCATGACGCACCAACGTCAGTCCACTGGCCTGATTTTCCTGGAAGACACAATTACTCACCATCGGATTCCCTGTCCCTGTGACCAACATGCCTTCCCGTCCGCATCGGGTTAAGGTGCAGCCTGCGATCGTCGGAGCGCCAGTTTCAATCCAAATGCCTGTCCCTTTTTCTGCGGTATTGATAACTGTAACGCCACGAATTTCAGCATTTGCCAATGGAACCAGGGTGACCATTTGCGGACCAAAGGATGGACTTTTATAGAGGCCACCCCCGTCAATCACCACGCCACCTCCTTGCCCAGCCACATTACCTGTAATCGTGATCCCTGCTGTCACAATCAGCGGAAACACTTCACCGCTCTCGGCATTGTAAGTGCCCCGACTGAGCTGAATTAAGGTGTCTGGCGTCGCTTTCTGGAGAGCCCGAGTCAGCGTTTTGAAAGGGTAGAGCGAATTTCCAGGGAACGTGTCATCTCCTTTAACAGGATGGACGTAAAGTTCGATCGGCATTTGAGGCTGCATGGTCTATCTCCCTGACAAATCCCTGGCAGATACGGTCTGCCCACAGTGAATTCTAGTCGCAATAGTCTGGCTTAGAGAGGATTTTTTGCGGGAATTTGGGTCAACTCGCCCCACTTGAATGTGGGATGGCCCTTACAAAGACACTCCAGCCCTTTAAGATATCTGTAGGTATGATTGAGCCAGGATGAATGCTGAGTGGCCGATCGGGCAATTCAGACAACTCGGCTGGTATCACCCGCTTGCATCACTCCAAATCCATTACTTCAGGAGCGCGACGGCGCAATGCTCACCCTTGTTCTCATCTTCAATTTAGCGATCGCTGGCTTTTGTTGGTATCTCGTCTGGCGCATTTTCCAGTTGCGGCGAGCCCTCACAGGAGCAGCAGATGCGTTAATTTTGGCTGAGCGTCATACCCATCGGGTTTTACAGGCGGCTCCTGAGCAGTGGCTGCAAGGACAAATTAATACCCATCGTTTACATCATCAGTACCAATTCGCTTTGCTGCGGCTTCAGCAGGTTCGGCAATTGCTTACCTTGTTGGGGTTAGGACGGTTTATCTGGAGACAATATGCTGGAAAACCAGAAGCATCTACTCGTTCTCATCGATTTCTGAACTTTCGAGGCAAGCATGCAGGCAGAAGCAGGATTTAATAAGGCATAGCGTACTTAAACAGGATCTAAACGATGACAGAAGAGGCAAGCAAGCATGTCTGACAATCGATCGGGTGGATTATTTGTAGGCGGATTATTTGTGGGGGCAGCCATTGGCGCAGTGACAGGATTGCTGCTAGCTCCCAAAACAGGCCAAGAAACCCGTAAGCTTCTCAAAAAATCAGCCGATGCCCTGCCAGAACTCGCAGAAGATCTCTCTACGACCGTGCAGCTTCAGGCCGATCGTCTATCAGAATCAGCCCTGCGCAGTTGGGATGAAACGCTGTTTCGTCTACGAGAAGCCCTGGTTGCCGGAATTGAAGCAAGTCAACGCCAGCGTCAGCAGCTAGAGCAGCCAGAGCCAAACAAACCACCCTCGGTGCCTCAACAAGATTCCAGTACGGTATAGGCAGGTTTTGTGACAGAACCGCTGTTTTGGTTAGGATTATCGATTCTGTTGGTGGCCGTTAGTTTGGCAGCCGTATTGGTTGCTGCCTTGCCCGCTTTGCAAGAATTAGCCCGTGCGGCCCGCAGCGCCGAAAAGCTGTTTGACACCCTGAATCGAGAATTGCCACCCACGCTAGAAGCGATCCGCTCAACCGGCCTGGAAATTACGAACCTGACTGAAGATGTGGGACAGAATGTCCAGTCTGCTGGTCGTGTGGTGGAGCAGATCGACCAAAGCCTGACCACAATGAAGCAGCAAGCCCACCAGGCTCAAATTACCACCCGCAGCATGATGGCTGGCGTGAGAGCCGCATGGCAGGTGCTAAGTCGATCGCCCAAATCACCTTCTCGATCCAAATCAGCTCGATTGCGAGAAGCATCCAACCTGGCTGCTGAGAAGGTTGATTCTGAGTCTTGTACAGAAGCTAATTCCTGGGAAATCGCGTCGTTTGAGACAGAATCATTGGCTATTGCGGCTGAAACTGAGTTGCCCGATCGCCAGCAATTGCCCAGCCCTCAAGCGCTTCAGCCTCAGCAGCAACGCCAGCACTCATCGGATTGATCGATTTGATCAGATCGCCGATTGCCATTCTCAACCTGATTAGTGCAGATCCCATGGGATGTGATTAAATGAGATTAAAGTAAACAAATGTAAATACTTTTTGCTTTAGATTTCTCGATTCATCCCTCGCGTCGAATTCAGTTTTAATTTGCCAATGTCATCCCGCACTTCTCGTTCACTTTTGGGCTTTGTCGCTGCTCTTTCACTGATTGTCTTGACCTGGTTGGGAGCTCCTGCGGCCTATGCCTATGACAACCCAGATCTGTTGCCCGATCGCCAGACTCCGATCATCGATCTGGCAGATTCGTTAACCAGTTTTCAGCGTGAAGCGTTAGAGAGAGATCTGTCTGAGTTTGAAGCTGAAACAGGCTGGAAGTTGCGCGTCTTGACGCAGTACGATCGCACTCCCGGACGGGCCGTCAAAGAGTTTTGGGGTCTAGATGACCACAGTGTCATGCTGGTTGCCGATCCCAGAGGGGGCAATTTGCTCAACTTCAGTGTGGGCGATGATTTGTTTAAGCTAATGCCCCGCACCTTCTGGATTGAGCTGCAAACTCGCTTTGGCAATCAGTTCTTTGTGCGGGATAACGGTGAAGATGCATCGATTTTAGGCGCATTGAATTCAATTAAAACCTGTATTCGTCAAGGAGGCTGTCAGGTCGTGCCGGGATTGCCGCGAGAGCAATGGCTGCTGACTTTGGTGACCTCGGTGATCGGAGGCGTTGTGTTTGGCTTTGCTGCTCAGCCACGAGAATCGGGCAAGCTATTTTCCTGGCAATGGGCATTAATCTTTTCGCCGCTCTGGGGCATTTTGTTCATTGCGTTTGGCATTGGTCCAGTCGTGACGCGAACGAGCGATTGGTTACCGTTGGTTCGCAATTTTGCTGGCTTTGCCCTCGGTGCGCTGGTTGCTTTTCTGTCTCCGATGTTTTCTTCGTCTCAATCCTCAGAAACTTAGATGTTTAGATACTGAGACTCTGAGAACCAAAGTCCAAGCTATTTTTCAAAAGTTTTGGGCTGGCTCGTCCTGAAAATTTTTTAGCTGAATCAAAAACTTTGCGTGGAATTCCATCTGCATCTTTGCCTAATTAGGGTCTAATGGAGGTGGATAAAATTCCTAGGCTTCGGGGTTGCAATGGAGTGGCATACAACGGACGCTCAAAGCTTGAGCATTATCGATCGAGAAATTGGTGAGCATGCCTTTTCTCCCTCTGAGTATGAAATTGTGCGGCGTGTGATTTATGCTACTGCAGACTTTGACTATAAATCTTTAATTCGGTTCTCTGATCAGGCTTTGCAGTCGGGAGCGGCAGCGCTAGCAGCTCGCAGCACCATTATTGTAGATGTGCCGATGGTGCAGGTTGGCATTGCGCCGATGATTCAACAAACCTTTGCCAATCCGGTCTATTGCAGTATGGAAGCCCTAACCAGGCCCCAACGGGAGAAAACCCAGGTTGCTTGGGGGATGGAAACGCTGGCACGGCGCTATCCAGAAGGCATTTTTGTGATCGGACAGGCCCAAACCGCACTGGTTTCGCTGGTTGATTTAATTGAAGCTGAAGAGATTAAACCTGCCCTGGTGATTGGTACGCCTGCTGGCTTTGTTGGGGTCGATGTAGCCGTTGAGCGGTTAAAAGATTCTCTGATTCCCCATATTCGGA
The DNA here is from genome assembly GCA_002796835.1 of Elainella saxicola E1. Lineage (GTDB taxonomy): Bacteria > Cyanobacteriota > Cyanobacteriia > Elainellales > Elainellaceae > Elainella > Elainella saxicola. The sequence continues at coordinate 35,147 of LUGL01000068.1, forward strand.
TTGAGGGACGCAAAGGAAGTGCGGTCGTGGCGGCAGCAATTGTCAATAGTTTAGTTGATCTCGCCTGGCAGGCTTATGGCAAGGAATACGGCTCGATCAGCTAGGGCTGAATAGGCAAAATCAAAAAATGAATTGAGAGATTCTTTGTCCTGAAGTTTGAGAGTTGAAGCGCAATTTGATACGCTTTGTTAAAGTTTATTTGCGAATGTTCACAAAACCTGGATTTAATCAACCCGATAACTCTAGAGACGTGATTTTCACGATTCAACTCCATTTTCCAAAAATGGCTGTAGGGCGAATCGAAACACAGTCGCTACGGTTCACTCCGTGGTAGAAGTGTTCTAGCGAATTTGTCAAAACGGTGTTTTCTAACCTTTGGTTTAATACTCGATTCAGGCAGGTAACTCCATGTCCATGACCGTTGCTCCCGACCAGATCGATCGAATTGTTTGGAACCAGCATCACGACCCATTTGAAGTTCTGGGACCGCATCAGGTTCAAGAAAATGGTAAATCGGCTTGGGTGGTGCGAGCCTATCTTCCTCGGGCATCGGCTGCCTGGGTGGTCTGCCCAGAAGAGCGGCAAGAATATCCAATGCATTCCGTTCACCATCCCAATTTCTTTGAATGTGTTTTAGAGAAGGAGCAGCTCAATAATTATCAATTGCGGGTTCAAGAAGGGGAGCATGAGCGAGTCATTTATGACCCCTATGCGTTTCGATCGCCCCTCCTCACCGATTTTGACATTTACCTGTTTGGCGAAGGGAATCACCACCGGATTTATGAGAAGTTGGGAGCTCACCTGACTGAGATGAACGGTGTACAGGGTGTCTACTTTGCAGTTTGGGCTCCCAATGCACGTAACGTCTCGGTACTGGGTGACTTTAACCAGTGGGATGGGCGCGATCACCAAATGCGGGTGCGGCATGGGATTTGGGAGTTGTTTATTCCTGGTGTGAAGGCTGGAACTGCCTATAAATATGAAGTGAAGAACCAGGCGGGGCATATTTACGAAAAAACGGACCCCTATGGTTTCCAACAAGAGGTGCGGCCTAAAACTGCTTCGATCGTGGCTGATCTGAACGCTCATGTCTGGAAAGATGAAGACTGGATCGAGAAGCGTCGCCATAGTGATCCGCTCACACAGCCCATTTCGGTCTATGAGGTTCACCTCGGCTCCTGGATGCATGCTTCTTATGATCAGCCTGCGATCGACGAAGCTGGCAACGTCGTTCCACCTGTTCAAGTGGCCGATTTGAAGCCGGGAGCCAGATTTTTGACCTACCGAGAATTGGCCGATAAGTTGATTCCTTATGTCAAAGAATTGGGCTTTACCCATATCGAACTGCTGCCGATTACGGAACATCCGTTTGATGGTTCCTGGGGTTACCAGGTGACGGGCTTTTTTGCAGCGACCTCCCGCTACGGCTCGCCCAAAGACTTTATGTACTTTATCGATCAGTGTCACCAAAACGATATTGGCGTGCTGGTAGACTGGGTACCCGGTCACTTCCCCAAAGATGGGCATGGCTTGGCCAAGTTTGATGGAACCTCGCTCTACGAATATCCCGATCCGCGCAAGGGTGAACATAAGGAATGGGGCACGCTGGTCTTTGACTATGGCCGTAACGAAGTCCGCAATTTCTTGCTGGCAAGTGCCTTGTTCTGGTTCGACAAGTACCACATTGATGGGATTCGGGTCGATGCGGTCGCTTCCATGCTCTATCTCGACTATTTGCGTCCGGCAGGCGAATGGGTAGCCAACCGCTATGGCGGACGGGAGCACATTGAAGCAGCTGATTTTCTACGGCAATTGAATCATGTGATCTTCAGCTATTTCCCCGGCGCTTTGTCGATCGCCGAAGAATCCACAACCTGGCCGATGGTGTCCTGGCCGACCTATGTGGGCGGCTTAGGCTTTAACCTGAAGTGGAACATGGGCTGGATGCACGACATGCTGGATTACTTCCACATGGATCCCTGGTTCCGCCAGTTCCATCAGAACAACGTCACCTTCAGCATCATGTATGCCTTCAGCGAAAACTTCATGCTGGCCCTTTCCCATGATGAAGTAGTGCATGGCAAGAGTCCGATGATCGGCAAAATGCCCGGTGATGAATGGCAGAAATATGCGAACCTGCGCTGCCTCTACACCTACATGTTCACCCATCCCGGCAAGAAAACGCTGTTCATGAGCATGGAGTTTGGCCAGTGGACCGAATGGAATGTGTGGGGTGACTTAGAGTGGCACTTATTAGAGTTTGAGCCGCACCAGAAGCTGAAAAATTTCATCAGCCGCCTCAACGAGCTGTATCGCAGCCAGCCTGCGCTTTACACCCAAGATTTCTCGTTTGATGGCTTTGAATGGATCGACTGTAGCGACAATCGTCATAGCGTGGTTTCCTTCATCCGCAAAGCGAAAGATGACTCCGAAGACTATGTGATCACCGTCTGCAATTTCACACCCCAGCCCCACTCTCACTATCGCGTGGGTGTGCCAGAGTTTGGGTTCTACACCGAGCTATTTAACAGCGATGCGCGGGAATATGGCGGCAGCAACATGGGGAACCTGGGCGGCAAATGGGCCGAAGAATGGTCCTTCCATAATCGTCCCTATTCGATCGATCTCTGCCTGCCACCATTAGGAGTTTTGGTGCTGAAGCTCGATCGCCAAAAAACAGAAGAAGCCCTCAAAGCCAGAGGGTTAACTGAAGCTGTCGAAGAAGAGGAAGCAGGGAACTAAACTTAAAATCCCCCAATGCACCCTTGCAGNAAAAAAGTCCCCCTTTTGAAGGGGGATAAAGGGGGATCAAATTAAGAGCCTCATTTCGAAATCAATTTCATGCTCGATCGACAGCTCCTTGCTTACCGACTCATCTATCTAAAATTGCCGGGATTCAACCGAGTTCCACCGGAATTATTGGGTTGAGTCGGTTGAGTCGGTTGAGCTGCGGGCGTGTTGGTCAATCTCGCGCCTGTGCCCCCATCGGCTGGATCGAGGAAGGGACGCAGATCGATCGCTCCTCGGCTAGTCCGGCGATTTCCACCAGAATTGAGACCTAAAGCCTGACCGATTTGATTGATGATATCGCTGCCGTTGCCCTGATAAGCAGTGACAGCACTAGTTTGTTGGCCGCTATCCGCCACTAACAAGTTGTTGAAGATGCGATCGCGAATAGCAGTTGGATCTTGTCCCGGCGGTACAGTCAGCACAATCCGGCAAGCAGGCAAATCCTCCGTCGTGACGCAAATCGTGTTATAGCCGTTCTCTTGGCCGGTTTTCAGCTCTAGTAGCCCATCAGGTCGATAGGATTCCAAACGGCGGCTGATTTCGTTGCATCGGCGCTCTGGACCCCATCCTCCTCCTAGTGTGGTAGGTGTAGCCCAGGGATAATACTGTCCGGCCTGACTCTGGGGATTGTACATCACGGTATACTGACCATTGCTGATCTGGCAGCTAAACCGGATATCGTCCAGGTTTTGAGTTGACGAAGTGGGATTGCTTTGGGCGGTTGTAGTTGGACGAGCCGTGGTCGATCGCGAGGTTGTAGTCGATTGAGTGTTGTTCGAGGAGCCGTTGTTGCCGAATTGCAACCAACTGGGTAGAGCTTCTGCCGGAGGGGTCAACAGAACCGGACTTCCTAATAGGATCGCACTCAGCGATAAACCCACTTTCTTGATCAGGTTGAGGCGGGAGGGATTGGAACGAACATTAGACACCATAACGAATCCTCAGAAAATCAAATTGATCGCTTGATCAGAATTAACTAAATTGCCTATTCAAAAGCTAGCGGCCATGAGAGTCGGCTACTCGCCTGCTTTTCTTTTCGAGACGGGGGGATTCCTGAAAAAGTGTCAGAGTCAAGGGAGCTTTGAGAAATCTTTACATCTGGCTGGCCGGCGATCGACATCGCTGGTTGATTGCTCAAGCATCAGCATGAAGTTCCTCCTACCGACTGATTACCTGGAGTTATCTGTTCCTGTAAAAGACCTGTAAAGATTTATAAAAAATGTCTGTGTATCTTGTTACGATATTGTCTGGAAAAGGATTGAACAGGCTTGTAGAGATCCTTAAGCCCACTGCCGATTTGGGAACGCGCAGTATGGGTTTCTTCCAATTGAGAACACGACAAAATCTGTAGATTGCTCAAGGCTAACTCTGGGAGGGGTTGGTCTTTTTTCATTGGATGAAATTGCGGAAAGTTTTGAGTTTTATGTTTTGAGTTTGGAATTTCAGGCAAGAATTGAGCAGATTCCAATCCAAATTAGTCAAAATCAATTGAGCGAACCTTGAAGGGAAGACGATGAACACTGCGTTGAAAGAATGGGCGATCGCAGTTGAGGCGCTAGTCCAGGGAGAGATGATTTTGCTGTTGCGGAAAGGCGGCATTCGAGAGCAAGCAGGTGGCTTTACATTAGTTCAACCTCGGTTCTGGCTTTACCCGACTTTCGAGCATCAGAAGCCTCACTTGTTGAAAACCACCTATGCCGATCGCGTTCAGTCGGTTGCATCGGGCTGGCACCCAGAAATGGTGGAAATTCAGGCCTGGGTCGAAGTCACTCATGCCTATCAGGTTAGTGAGGCAGCAGCAATCGAAGCGCTTCTGCCCTTTCACATCTGGACTGAAACTTTTGTGACTGACCGGCTGAAATGGCAACCGCGATCGCCCGTCTCGCTCCTTTTGTTGCGTGTCTATCAGTTGGAGCAACCTGTACAAATTCCCTACTCTGCTGAGTATGGCGGCTGCAAATCCTGGATTGAGTTACCCGATCTGGACGCAAACGCTGCCAGACCCGTTTTTGCAGAGGCTGATTATCAGCGGCAGGTCGAGCAAATTCAAGCTGCCTTGGAACAAACCATTCCTCTGACTGCCTCCCATCCCACTGCCTAAAATGGGAAGTAAAACAGGATGCAGCACTATGGGAATTGAGCATCGTCAGTATCGATCGACCTTTTTGCCCACTGAGGTAGTGGAACTGCGGCAGATTTGCTTCACGGCAGGACGCATGTTTGAACCGGGTAAGTATATTGCAGGAGATTTGCCGAGCATCGCCTTCGAGATGGGATTGGTCGATCGATTGCCACCCATTCGGGGTAAAAATGCCGAAGTGCGTCCGAAAGAAGATGCTCATTCCAGACAAGCAGTCCACCCTCCCAAAGAGGGGTAGCGCTTTTAGCAGAAGCAAAGGGTCGGCTCGATTGTGATAGCGTAGGGGCAGCGATCGACTGCAACAGGAGTGTGTTGTGAATTTCAGCCAGCTAATGAATGCCCGATTGGTGCGCCAGGATGCCGAAGCGCTGTATCAGGCACTGAAACCCCTATTAGAGATAGACCCCAAATTTGCAGATCTGATCCTGATCGATTTGGCCAAAATCGTGAAAATTTGTGGGCGCAGCAATGGAGAAATTACCGCAAATGAACTGCTGGCCTATTTAGTTGTCTATGCATCGATCAAGCAAGACAGCGAGAAACTAAATGTGGCCTTCAACCGCTGGGACTTTTCAGAGGCCGATCGACTCAAATATCAGAAAATCACGCTACAAATTTTGCTAGATATCACTAAGGGACAGGCGGGGCAAGCAGACTCGTTAATGCTGCCTGCTGTGCTGAACAAACTGGATGAAGCAAAGGGTACTAATTATCTCGATCAGGCCGTCAACGCCATTTATAAATTTGCGCAGGCAGTGGTCAAGTCAGATGGCACGATTTCGTTACAGGAGATGGAAGCCCTTTCTCAAGTCTGGCAACTGCTGCACACCTATTCCAAGTTGAATCGCTATGAAGAGGGGCTGGCCAACGTAACGCCGATCGCTCCACCCGCCACCACACCAATTCCAACAACTCCTGCGGCACCCACTCCAGCCGCAACAGTTCCAACAGCTCCAACAGAGGCAACGCCGGTAACCCCTGCCAAAACCGAACAAGACCTGGCGCAAATTCTCGATCAAGCCTTGAAGGAGCTGAATGATTTAGTCGGCATGGAAAATATCAAGGAAGAGGTGCAAACGCTAACCAACTTCCTGAAGGTGCAAAAAATTCGCCAGGAGCGGGGATTAGCCACAACTTCCGTTTCGCTGCATTCGGTATTTTGCGGTCCACCAGGCACAGGCAAAACGACGATCGCTCGCTTAATGAGTCGTATTTTTCAAGGGCTGGGATTCCTCAAAAAAGGCCATTTGGTTGAAACCGATCGGGCCGGGATGGTTGCAGGCTACATTGGCCAAACCGCAAAGCGAGTAGATGAATTAGTGACATCTGCACTGGATGGCGTGCTGTTTATCGATGAAGCCTATGCATTAGTTCCAGGAGATAGTGGGCGAGACTTTGGTCAGGAAGCAATCGATGTGTTGCTAAAACGCATGGAAGATTACCGCGATCGGTTAGTTGTAATCGTTGCCGGCTATACAGATGAGATGACCACTTTTGTTGAGTCAAATCCCGGTTTGAAATCGCGATTTAATCGTTACTTTTATTTTAACGATTATAAACCTGAAGAATTACTGGCTATCTTTGAGAGTTTTTGCGGCAAAAGTCACTTCAAACTTACTGATGCGACTCGTAATCAGTTGATGAAATTATTCGAAAAGCTGTATATCAATCGCGATCGCACCTTCGGCAATGCCCGCATCGTCCGCAATCTATTTGAGAAGAGTATTGAACGGCAGGCCAATCGATTAGCAGTGCTCAATTCCTTTACCGATGAAGTTTTGACGACGCTACTGCCAGAGGATATTCCCACTCAGTTCTCGAGCGATCGATTAGCAGATGCAAAACGGGATGCCACCGCAGCGGATGATGGGAAAGTCGATCAGATTACAACAGAAGACCAAACAAACAATCAGGCGGATTAGCACAACGGGTTTCGCTGAGGAACGCCTTTATGAAACGATCGGTCTTTCGACAAATCCTGCTGCTGTGGTTGGCTTGGTTGATTGTGCTGCTGAGCTATCAGGCCGCAGTCACGGCTCGCTATCAGGTGCAAAAGCCCGATCGCGTCTTATTCTGGACGGCGGCCAGCACCGATACCCAGAGTTTGATCGATCGGCCCTATCTGACAGAACCCTTTATGAATGCTCAGGTGGGTTGGGATTCAGAGTTTTACCTGTCGATCGCGCTGCGAGGCTATGACGATCCGAAGGTTCGCTCAGTGCCACCCGATGCCAATGCCAAACCGCCGCTCGATCGGCCTTTAGCCCTCAACTATGCGTTTTTTCCGGTTTATCCCTTCCTGATCCGGTGTTTATCGCTGCCATTGGCTTTACTAGGACTGACTCCGATCGCCACAGCCACATTGGCAGGCGTAATCATTTCAGCCAGTGCAACGCTGGTGGCCATGCTGGCAATGTATACCTGGATCAGTGCGGAATTCGACGCAGCAACGGGTTGGCGATCGGTTTTTTATTGGATTAGCTTCCCGACCAGTTTTTTCCTGACGCAGGTTTACACCGAAGGACTATTTGTCGCCCTATCCCTGAGCTGTCTGGTCGCTGTGCAGCATCAACGTTGGGTCTGGGCTGGGGGGTTGGCCGCAGTCGCAACTCTGACTCGTGCCGTTGGTGTGGCTTTAATGATTCCAATGGTGCTGGGGTGGTGGCAGATGTATCTCATAGAGCGATCGGCCCAGACTCCTCAAACTCAGACTCCTCAAACCCAGACTCATAAACAAATCGCTTGGCAATGGCTGGCTTTACTCAGTCCGCTGATCGTGCATTTGATTTGGCGATTTTCGATTTGGGGCAGCGCATTTCAAATCGTGCAGGCAAAATTTTTCAACTGTCAGTTGCTGAACTGGTCTGCCGCATGGGGAGCCTGGTCGAACGGATTTTGGGCGTTATGGGGCGATAATCCCGCAACAGCCGTGCACTATACGATCGAATTTTCCGCAATTTTTCTGGGATTTCTGGCCTGTTTTGCTACCCTGAAACGCTATCCCGGTCTCTCTGGTTATGGGTTGTTTATCCTGGCAGTTTCTCTGACTTGCGGCACTGCTTGGAGTATGTCGCGTTACCTGCTCACCATTCCTTCTGTGTTTATTATGCTGGGTCAATTCGGTAAATATGACCTGTTTGATCGCATCTGGTCTCTGCTGAGCATTTTGGGACTGGCATTGTTGACTGCTCTATTTTCGTTTGATCTATGGGCAGGTTGAGGTTGCGTGAAACGTTGTATAAATTTTCTCCTGATGGTCAAGTTTTTTGTTAGGAGATAGGGAAAGATAACCCTTGTTGCCTTGGCCCGCTGCCTTGACAGTGCATGACTCCCGATCGCGCTGGAAATCGGTTTCACTCTGCTCGTCCCATTGTGTTGACTTCACAGGGACGCCGTTATCGTGACTGGATCGGGCAAACAGATCCACAGGATTTTTATCGATTTTGGTTGAACGAGCGCAGTAGTGTTGCTTTATCAATCCAATCAAAGCAGTCAAAGGCAAAGATGTCGCTGTTGAAGCAGTCGGGCCAAATTCTGCAAAAATCGCAGCACCTGAACCAAACTGAATCGATCGCCCAAACGCTGGAGCCTGGTGTTTATTATCTAAAAGTGATCGCAGAGAAAGGAAAGTTTCGTCGTTCAATTCGCTATGCATTGCAGGCTGCTGCTACAGTGCTTGAGCTACCTGAGCCAGTGCCAGTGCCTGTACTGCGACCCGATTTGAAGGGCAATACTTTTGCAACGAATTCTAATCTTGCGCCAGGTGATTTGCTCAACATCTATTTTGGACTGCAAAATGATGGGCCAGGATCAGCAGCAGGGGCCAGAATCGCTTTCTATTTGTCGGGCGATCAGAAAATTACAACGGGCGATCGATTATTGGGCACTTATGATGTCGGACCGATCGCGGCCAATAGTACAACCGGAATCCTGTCTCAGTCATTTACGCTGCCAGATTTGTCCAGCAATTTTTTCTGGAATGGAGACGGCAATTACTACGTTGGTATGATTGTTGATTCTCTCGATGTGGTCTCTGAAGGGAATGAAACCAATAATGCCAACCTGGGTTCAGGATTAGATTTCACTCCGCTACAAGTCCAGCAAGCCTCCGTTGCCCGATCGTTCAATATTCAATTTGACTATCGGTTTGATACGCAAGGATGGTTTACTCCTGAACGAAAACTGGCTTTGGAAGCAGCCGCCAATGTTTGGGAAACAATTCTCCAAGATGAATTTCCGGATGTGGCAGCCGGAACCGAAATTTTTACGCGCAATCCTCAGCCCACTCGCGTCACAAAAACTGATACAACCATCACGCCAGAATTTGAGAGCACCACGATCCGCTTAGAACACCCGATCGATGATTTGTTGATTTTCGTAGGCGCGGGCGATCTTGGTTCATCGGTGCTTGGCCTGGGTGGCTCCTCATTAAGTACAGCAGGTCGATTTGGCGATCGTTGGCAGGGCAATGACTTCGAACCCTGGGTAGGTAGCATTACATTTAACAACACTGCGAATTGGTTCTTTGATGCGACGCCAAGCACAGCTGATGATATTTCAGCCTATCAAAATGACTTTATTAGCGTTGCAGTTCATGAAATGGGGCATGTACTCGGCTTTTCAACGGGATCAAAAGCTTATGATCAACAACTGGGGAACCAAGGCTTTAATGGAGCCAATGCAGTTGCTAACAATGGGGGTAAACCCATTCCAATGGAAGCAGATGGTTTACACATTCAAACAAACTATAAGTTTGGCAACACAGGAATACCGCTGATGTCACCGCTAAATCCGATCGGCACACGCCTGTTGCCAACCATTCTGGATTTAGCGATCCTGGATGACATTGGCTATTCAATTAATTACAACGCAGCCTCCCAAAATCTTGCTTATCCTTAGAGGTGTTGCTGACTGTCGCAGAAGGGATTGAGCAAAGATTGAGCACTGATACAGTGAACACTGCGTATAAGTGAACACTGGTCACAGATGAAATCTCAATCCTAATCATTAATAATTCTAATATTTATCCTAGTGACTGATAAACTGAAGGAATGTAATCTGGAAAGCAAGCACCTAGAGGAGAGAAACCCTGATGCAAATTCCAGTCAAGCACTCATCTTTGATCGATGAGTCAGAGGCTCGCAATGGGACTACCTGGTTGACGCGAGGCCGAGTCGTTCGAGTTTTGGAAATGGTTCAAGATTTGATCGTTGTTTCGCTCTGCATTGGTCTGTTTAGTTTTATGGCGATCCAGCTCCGGGATATGTTTTTGTCTCTGTTGCCGCCGCTGGATTTCCAGTTAGTCACAGCAGATATCTTGTTTTTGCTGATTTTGGTGGAGCTATTTCGTCTGCTGATCATCTATCTTCAAGAGCAGCGAGTGTCGATCGGTGTAGCGGTTGAGGTTTCGATCGTGTCGATCCTGCGAGAAATCATTGTACGCGGTGTGCTGGAAACGCCTTGGACTCAAGTTTTAGTCGCCTGTGCTTTCCTGCTCGTGTTGGGTGTACTGCTGGTTGTGCGGGTTTGGTTGCCTCCGACGTTTGAAGGCATCGATCCTGAAAAGCGTCTTTCGCAGCGGCGTCAGTTAAGCCGCGAACATGCGAGTGAGATGTAAGTCCTACAGCAGATCCAAGATTTCAGCAATCGCTCCATACACCTGTACCAGTTCTTCATCGGTGATGCAGTAGGGTGGCATTAAATAGAGCACATTGCCCAAAGGACGCAATAACACTCCTCGTTCGATCGCCTGTTGACGAATGAAGGGGCCGACTTGATTCAGATAGCCGGGACGATCGGTTGTAATGATGTCCATTGCGGCGATCGTTCCGGTGATTCGCAATTTCTCTAACTTGGGATGTCCTTGCAAAGCGGCAAAATGGTTGAGATGCCTGGTTTCCATCCCCTTGAAAGCGGGCTCATTTTCCTGCATCAGTTCCCAGGAAGCCAGCCCTGCGGCACAGCCGAGCGGATTTGCTGTATAGCTATGGCCGTGATAGAGCGTTTTTGTTGGATCGTCACTATAGAACGCGTCGTAGATTGCTTCGGTGGAAACTGTGACCGACAAAGGAATGAACCCACCCGTAATCCCTTTGGACAGACAAATAATATCAGGCTGAACATTGGCTTTTAGGCAGGCAAACCAATCTCCAGTGCGGCCAAACCCGGTCATCACTTCGTCAAAAATCAGCAAAGTATTGTATCGCTGACTTACCTGCCGCAAGCCTTGCAGAAATTCTACAGTACACATTTGCATCCCGCCTGCACCCTGCACCAAGGGTTCGATGATGATTCCTGCATAACGATCGGGCGATCGTTCTAATTTATCCTTTAATGTTTGTAGAATGGCTGACTGGCGTTCTTCGATCGTTTGATCCTCTAGATGGATAGCAGGAAACGGCAAGAATTCCACTTCAAACAGCAGATCGGAAAACACTGCCGAAAAGATCGAGCGCGCCCCAACCGCCATCGTGCCAAATGTATCGCCATGATAGGCTCCTTCAAAGGCAAGGAAAGTTGTGCGGGGGCGATCGGTATTGACCCAATATTGATAGGCCATTTTTAGCGCCACTTCCACCGCCGTTGAGCCGTTATCGGAATAAAATACGCGGCTTAAGGGAGCAGGCAATTTGGTCAACAATCGTTCTGCCAACTGCTCAGCCGGATCATGCGTAAATCCGGCAAAAATCACCTGCTCTAAGGTTTTGGCCTGCTGATAAATTGCCGCCGCAATCTTGGGATGGGCATGACCATGCAAATTGACCCACCAGCTGGAAATGCAGTCGATCAATTTACGACCATCGTCTAATTCCAACCAAACCCCTTGCGCTGCTTTGACTTTTAGCGGCAGAGGAGCCGTTTTCGCTTGAGTGTAGGGATGCCAGAGGTGAGGGTGCATAGGGGTGAAAGGGTGAAGGAGTGCAGAGGGGCAGGGGAGCAAGGGAGTAGTGCGAGCGTCTCGCTCGCGGACAAAATCACTCGCGAACGAAATATTTCTACAATTCCATCCGATCGAAGGCTTGTTTTAGCGTCATTGGATCGATCGACTCAAGTGGCTCCAGTTCGCCGAGAATGGGAACTTGACCATAATGCGCAATGGCAGCTCGGTTGCTGGGATTCTTTTCACCGTTGAGGATGACGCCCAGAATCGGAATTTCGTAGCGACGCAGTTGGGCGATCGACAGCAATGTGTGGTTAATGGTGCCGAGGCTGCTGCGGGCGACTAAGCAAACGGGTAAGCCGAATTGTTTAATCAGGTCAATGATGTAATCGCGATCGTTCAATGGAACCATTAGACCGCCTGCGCCTTCTACAATCAGGGGCCGATCGATCGCAGGCAGTTGGAAATCGCTGAGATGGATTTCAACCCCATCGATCGCAGCTGAAGCATGGGGAGAAAGCGGTTCTGTAAGCCGAAATTTTTCGCTGAGAAAATGCGAGTCATCTAATTCTGTGACTTGCCGCACATATTTGGTGTCAGTGATGGGTTCCAAGCCAGATTGGATCGGTTTCCAGTAGGTGGCCTGTAATCCCAGCGTTAACATTGCAGATACAACGGTTTTACCGACGTTAGTATCGGTACCTGTGACAAAAAAACGATCGGGTAGGGACATGTTCATTCCAAATTAAACACAGCGTTGAATTGCCCAAAGTGCAACTTGATAACGAATTTGTAATTTACCAGAAAGTTGTGCATCCCAACCTTGAATTAGCTGCTTCATTTGTCGGGGTGACAGTTGCTGTTGGGTTTGACTAGTGCCTGCTCCGATCGCCTTCAAACTGCGAAAAAAGTCGGTGACTCCTGCATAAGTCAGCATTTCTGATTCAGTGGTGGCGTGTAGAACTGCAACTGAATCTGGCAGAGATTGCAGAAGCTGGGCTGGATCTGGAAGCAGATTAGCGGTACAGGGGATTTGGAGCTGTTGGCAAATGGCTCGCCATTCTGGAAAACAGTCCTTGGTTGGAAAGGACAGAAATAAACAGCCGCCAATAGGTAAGCGATCGATCCAATGGCGCAGGCTCTTTTGCGGATGTTTGAACCATTGCAATGCAAATCCACTGACGATCGCGGCATATTGGGCTGGAAGGTTGGCAGGCAATTGGTGGATCTGCTCTCCATCTAGCGATGCAAAAGCAACCATCCGATGATCAGAAATAGGAAACGACGACCGACAAAATCGTACCATTTCAGGTGATAAATCGGTAATAAAAAGTTGACGTTGACCGAAACGTTGCATCAATCCCTGGCTGACAAATCCCGTGCCGCAGCCAATTTCCAGAACGGCTCCTTCTGGCAAAACGGATTCGTATTTATTGATCAGTTGGAGGAGCGATCGGGCATAGGTTTGCTGCACAATTGCGTGGGCATTGTAGGTCGAGGCAGCCCGTCCGAATTCTGTAGCAATCTGCTGTTTCTGGCAATCTCGATCGGTCATCCGGCAATCTCACTTTCAAACATGATTGTCAAATATGGGTTGCAGCAATTGCAAGCAAGCTTCTTGATGGGTGAAAGGTAATGCATGACCTGCCGCTTCGATTTCAAAACATTGATCGCTCAAAGCATGACCTCGCTGCGCTGCCACAATTCGATCCTGCGCGCCATGTAGCACAACCACTTGAGGAATTTTAGTCAGGTAATTGCGATCGAACTCGGCAAGATTGAGCTGCTGTAGGTCTTGGAGCAGGAGATCAGTATTTAGGGAGGCCCCCCTAGCCCCCCAATTCTGGGGGGGACCGGACATTGTTTTGAAACCTTCTACTGGTGGGGAATTTAAGGGGTCACCTACAGACCAACCGCATTTTTGCCAAAAGTTCTCTAGAACAAGCACTGGATCGATCGCAAATTGATCGATCATGCGCTGCACCATTTGTTGCGATCGCTTGCGCAGGCTGGGTGATTCTGGGTGAAAGTTGAGGAAACTGCTGAAAATGACCAGTCGATCGGCCTGTTGGAGTTGGGCGATCGGGCAAAGATGTAGACCATAGGAATGGACGAAAATCACTTTCGTTTGAGCAAATGACGAGAATTCTGGTTGAACCGGACGACTGAAATAACCGCGATCGAAGCTTTTCCAGACATAACCTTGTTGTGTGAATTGAGTCTGCCAATTCTGCCAGCAAGTCGCATCCAAGCCCCAGCCATGATAGGCCAGGATTTCGGTTGAATCAGGAGAAGTCAGATTTTGATTTGCCGCGATCATGAATTTTGAGGAGAAACAGAAAAACGAGATTGATGCCAGCGATCGATACTTTGGATTAGAAAATCACAATGGTTCGGTGTATGTTGACTGGATAGGGCCAACCGAATCCGAGATGTGCCTTTGGCAACGGTTGGCGGACGAATGGCAACGGCTAAGATCCCTTCTGTTTCTAACGTTTTGGCAAGCTGAAGGGCCTGTTCTTCTGGGCCTAAATGGATCGGAATAATTTGGGTAGAGGATTGGCCGGTGTCTAGACCGATCGCATTTAACTGTTGCCTGAGAGTTTCGGCTTGCTGCATTAAGGCTTCTCTTTGAGCCTCTAAAGTTGGCATCAGTGTCAGGGTGGCATCGATCGCACCAATGACCGCAGGTGGCAAGGCCGTTGTGTAGATGAATCCGGGGCAGCAGTTCACCAAATAGTCACGCATGATTTGCGAACAGGCGACAAAGGCTCCGAAAGCTCCGAAAGCTTTGCCAAACGTGCCGATGACAATATCAACTCCCTGATGGGCAGCTAATCCCATGCCTTTAGAACCGAGTACACCCAGAGCATGGGCATCATCGAGATAGAGAATGGCCTGATAGCGATCGGCCAATTGCACCAGTGCTGACACATCACTGCGATCGCCATCCATGCTGAATACCGTTTCCGTCACAATCAGAAGGCGGCTGTAAGACTTCTGCGCGGCTTTTTGCAGCTCGGTTTCTAGCTGGGTCAGATCATTATGGGCATAGCGAATAAAGCGACAGCCGCTGGTCAGAATGCCTTGAATTAAACTATTGTGAACCAACCGATCGCACAAAACCAAGGATTGTCGATCGAGCAGAGCGGGCAGAATGGTGGCATTCGCCTGAAATCCAGAATTGAACAGCAACGCCGCTTCATAGCCGCAGGCAGCAGCTAACTTGGCTTCTAACTGTTGATGAATTTCATAAGTGCCTGTGACCAGGCGAGAAGCAGTTGATCCAGTGCCGTATTTCTCTGTGTAGTGCTGAGCGGCAGCAATCAGGGCCGGATGTTTGGACAGCCCTAAATAATCATTGCTGCTGAAGTTGATCAGGATTTTGCCTTGCCGCTGAATTTGGACGGCATCGATCGGCTGAACGGACTGGAGCGATCGAAATCGCTGATGTTGCCGTCGATCGGTCAGAGCCACTTCAATGAATCTAAACTTTTCTTCCATCCGAGGTCAAAGTCCCCCAGAATTGGGGGATTTAGGGGGCCGATCCAGCTAAGCAGTCAAACAGGCTAGTCGCTAAACCATCAAAGGATCATATCAATCGAATTGGCCGATCGGGTATCCATCCAAGTCGCCGAGATTGCGTGATGGGATACGCTAAAGCAACAGCGATCCGGTTAAAGTAACTTAAAGTAAACTGGAGCGATCGGGCTGGCTGCTCTAGTACGTGAATGAAGGAGATGAAGGGAGATGACGGTTGCTGCAACAGAATCGCGGGATTGGGATGCGATCGCATCGGCATTGGACGGCATTGAAGTGCTTCGCGATGCGGTGCAGGTGGCGAAGCTGTCGAAGGATTACTACACCTACAGCCCGATTCTGCAACCCTTGCTGGCCGATAAAGTTGGGGATTTGGTGGTGCGTCCAGCAAATGAAGCGGAAGTGCTGAAAGTGGCAGCTCTGTGTGTACAGCAGCGCATTCCCCTGACGATCCGAGGCGCGGGAACCGGTAACTATGGTCAATGCATTCCTCTGCAAGGCGGCATCATTTTGGACATGACCAAGATGCAGGCGATCAAATGGATTAAGCCAGGGTTAGTTTGCGTCGAGCCAGGGGCTAAATTGGTGGCGATCGACAAACAAACGCGGGAGCAGGGCTGGGAAATTCGTATGGCCCCTTCCACCTATCGGACGGCCACGATCGGCGGGTTTATTGGTGGCGGCAGCGGCGGCATTGGTTCGATTACTTACGGTCAGTTGCGCGATCGGGGTAATTTACATGCGGTTCGCGTCGTCACGATGGAAGATGAACCGCGTGTGATTGAGCTGCGGGGCGATGATGTTCAAAAAGTGAACCATGCTTACGGCACAAACGGCATCATTACTGAACTGGAAGTGCCGCTGGGTCCAGCCTATGCCTGGGCAGAGGTAATTGTCACCTTCCCGGATTTTATGACGGCAGCTCGGTTTGGTCAGGATCTGGGGGATTCAGTTGGCATTATCAAGAAGTTGATTTGTATTTGTGCCTCGCCGATCGCCAATTATTTTGCGGCGTTGCGGAATGTCATTCCCACGGACAGCCATTGTGCATTGCTGATGATTGCTGAATCAAGCCTGGAACCGTTTGCAGAACTGGTGAAGGAATGGGGTGGATCGATCGTCTATCAGAAATCGGCGCAGGAGGCCAGCAAAGGCACGGCGATTTATGAATATAGCTGGAACCATACGACGCTGCACGCTCGCAGTGTGGATCCAACGCTGACTTATCTGCAAACGCTATTTCCGCCGGATAAAGAATTGAAGCTGCTGGAGCACATGTATGATCATTTTGGCGATGAGGTGATGATGCATCTGGAATATTTTCGGGTGAATGGGGTAGTGTTACCGGCGGCATTGCAAATTGTCCGCTATTCCACGCCGGAACGACTTCAGGAAATTATTGAATATCACGAAAATAATGGTGCGTTTATTGCCAATCCTCATACTTACATTCTGGAAGATGGCGGCATGAAAATGGTCGATCCGGTGCAGCTCGCCTTTAAGCAGCAGGTCGATCCTTATGGTTTGCTGAATCCCGGCAAAATGAAGGCTTGGGACCAGCAGTGATCCCTTTAATCGGTATGGGCGAAGCAGTTGGATCGAAATATCTGGCATTGATGTAGGATATTTTCGCCAAATGCTTTGCCCCTTCGAGATTTGCTGGGTAACTCATACCAAATATGTTTGTTAATGATACAAATTCTGGCCCCCTAAATCCCCCAAGTTTGGGGGACTTTGAGCGGTTCGGCTCCCCCAGAATTGGGGGTTGGGGGGCGGTTCGGCATCTGTATCATTCACTGAAGTATTTGGTATCAACCGATCGGATTTCGACTTCGAGGCCGATCGATCACCAGGATGCTCATCACTTCGTCTGAATTGGGCACAGGTAGCAAACGACTCCAGTTTCCGGCATCGGCAACTCGACACACATGCAGCTTGTGAATCATTTCGCGCACTCCGATCGCAGAACCGATCAAGATTAGGCGTAATCGTTCGCGATCGTCTCTCGAATCGGTGAGTAGACGTTGGGATGAATCAGTAAAGATGGGCAAATCGGACAGAAATTCTTCTGCCATAACAATACTCCTGTGAATTTGGGCCTGGAGAAAAGCCCAAAAACCTAGCCACCCCGCAAAAATAGACGCAAAACAGAGTGACTAGACGGAGTGTTAAAATACTCCGTTAGCCGCCTTGCTGACGTAAACAGCTTGGAGGTTAGTCGCTTATGGCTGTTGGTAGCAGTCATGGGCGACGCTAGATTTTCGGGTTGCTGTCTGCAATGAATGCAGCTCTAATTTGACAGAATACCGAGATTACGCCACAAATGCAACCGCAATTTGCTGATTGAACCTGCTAAATTCGCCCGACTTGAATGCCTGTTATTCAATTCAAAATATCTCTATGGGTCATCTTCCCAGGCCGTTTCTGAGAAAATCAGCTTCACTCGATCATCTCCCGCTCAGTTCCCCCTCCCGCTTCTAGTTGGGCGATCGATTCTAGCAACCGTCTGGCATTTTCAGGACTACGAAGTAAGTAGGCAGTTTCTGTATCAGCGGCCTCTGGTTCAATCGGCACAGCGGTGCGTAATTGCTGCACGAGTTGCTCTAACATCCAGAGTTTTTCGGATAAAGAGAGGGCCGCAATTGACTGCTGAAGCTGAAGTAGATTTTGCGAAACGGCTTCACTCATAATGTTGACGATGCTTGGTCTTATTGTAGCTTGAACTGATTGCGAGATTCTGCTTTGAAATAGCATAGCTGATACAAATTTAGAATCCAAAATCGCAAATCTAAAATCCCAAATTGGTTATTTCCAGGTCGAACCAACGAGGATCAACAAAGATAAAATCCTCCTCAATCTCCAAACCGCTTTATTCCTGCAACTGTGCCAATATACCTTGAGTAATTGGATGATCGGACAGTTCTGCGGTTCGTCCTGCTGCAACAACCTGCTGCAAGAAATACCGAAAATTCCCTTGAACCGTTTGCGTATGCGGATGATTTTCTCCCAAGCTCTGCATGAAGATTGCCAGCGCTTGGAGATAGAGCGGTTCTGCTTCAGCGTAATGCCCTTGCGACTCGTACAACCCTGCCAAATTGTTCAAACTCGTGGCGGTGGAGGGATGCTCTGCTCCTAATTGCGATCGTTTGATGTCGAGGGCTTGCAGATAGAGCGGTTCTGCCTCACTGTAGCGCCCTTGCGAATCGTACAACAATGCCAAATTGTTCAAACTCGTGGCGGTGTCGGGATGGGCTTGTCCTAATTGCGATCGTCTGATGTCGAGGGCTTGGAGATAGAGCGGTTCTGCTTCACCGTAGCGCCCTTGCGNACCGATACAACGCTGCCAAATTGTTCAAACTCTCTGCGGTGTGGGGATGGGCTTGTCCTAATTGCGATCGGCTGATGTCGAGGGCTTGGAGATAGAGCGGTTCTGCCTCASWGTAGCGCCCTTGCGAAGCGTACAACGCTGCCAGATTGTTCAAACTCCCTGCGGTGTGGGGATGGKCTKGTCCTAATTGCGATCGTCTGATGTCGAGGGCKTGGAGATAGAGCGGTTCTGCCTCAGAGTAGCGCCCTTGCGAAGCGTACAACGCTGCCAAATTGTTCAAACTCAAGGCGGTGTCGGGATGGGCTTGTCCTAATTGCGA
>LUGL01000228.1 GCA_002796835.1 Elainella saxicola E1
ATATGGGATAACTCGCGGAAGAAAATGGTGTAATCGACCGCTGAGTCAGTCATTAACTGCATTAATTTTTCAAATAGCTTTGGGTGATATTCAGTCAAGCCAAGTTTGTCCGCCCACATTTTTTGGATTTGTTTTTGCATGGTTTCTGAAAAGCCACGGCCTACTTGGTCGAACTGTTCTAACGCTTCAGCATCTTCTGTAAGTAGCAGTCTCACAGCTTTCCAAAACATGAGATAATTTGCTTCTGCTGCGATAGGCTGATTGAAGAATGAAAAGTGCCCGCCGCCACCCGTCCAAGGTTGAAACCAAGGGTCAAATTTTTCACAAAAGCCAAAGGGTCCATAGTCTAGGGTAAAGCCTCCAGCCGCGCAGTTGTCACTGTTAAAATTACCCTGACAATAACCAACCCGTAGCCAATTAGCCACCAGTGAAGTGAGACGCTGGCGAAATAGCTTAGCTAACTCAACTAATTGATCGGCAAAACCAAGGCTTTGATGAATGTCGCTTTTATACTCTCGCTCAATTAAGTGCGACACTATCATGCTCAACTCTTCTAATGCTTTTGGATGAGCATTGCTGCGAGTGCGGCGGGCAAACAACTCTAGCTGACCAACGCGCAAAAAGGAGGGTGCAACGCGAGTTGAAATGGCCACAGGATTGTCCACCAAAACATCAGGGTCAATCGAGTCGGAGTCTTGAGAATACCAAGGCCGGGTAACAGTCTCAGATTTAGAAACATACAGTGTCAAAGAGCGCGATGTTGGCACACCTAACGCCTGCATATAGTCTTGCGCTAGAAACTCGCGCACACTTGATCGGAGGACAGCCCGCCCGTCGGCACCCCGGCAATAAGGCGTTGGGCCACCCCCTTTCAATTGCATTTCCCAGCGCTGTCCATTGATGATTCCTTCAAATACAGATATCGCTCGACCATCGCCATAACCATTACCCGTACCAAATGGACATTGTTGGGTATATTCGGTGCCATAAATTGACAGGGCATAACCCGTCGCCCAGCCCACCCGTCGCATCGGCTCATGGGCAGCAGAGAGAGCACCAGAAAATACACGGCGAAATTTTTCATTCAGCGCCAGCTCATCGCTCAACCCAAGTTCCTTAAAAAAAGTGCGGCTATGAGCTACATATTCTGGGTCTGCAAGCGGCGTGGGTGTCACAGGTACGAAATGACCAGAAAAAACCTGGCGGGGCCGGTGATCATCACCATCGACCGTGGCATCAGGATCGGCATTTAAGGTATCCATCAAAAAATAATCCGCCAATTGCACAAACTCATCGAAAGTCGTTACGCAAGGCTCAGCAGAGGGTTTAGATGGATATGGCATTGTTGCTAGCGCCGATATTTCGGGAAGGATTCATGTTTAATTGAGGACTTTGCAGAGGCTAACACGTATCTCGGCTCAATGCCTATTACCGAAAGCACGATTT
>LUGL01000069.1 GCA_002796835.1 Elainella saxicola E1
TACATGATATAACCCTGCTAAATTGTTCAAATTCGATGCGGTGTTGGGATGGTCTAGTCCTAATTGCGATCGTCTGATGTCGAGGGCTTGGAGATAGAGTGGTTCTGCTTCACTGTAGCGCCCTTGAGACTCGTACAATGCTGCCAAATTATTTAGACTCAATGCGGTGTTGGGATGCTCTGCTCCTAATTGCAATCGGGTGATGTCGAGGGCTTGCAAATAAAGTGGTTCTGCTTCACTGTAGCGCCCTTGTGCACGATACAACCCTGCCAAATTGTTCAAACTTAATGCGGTGATAGGATGGTCTGATTCTAATTGCGATCGGGTGATGTTGAGGGCTTGCAAGTAGAGCGGTTCTGCCTCACCGTAGCGCCCTTGTGCACGATACAACCCTGCCAAATTGTTCAAACTTAATGCGGTGATGGGATAGTCTGGTCCTAATTGCGATCGAGTGATGTCGAGACTTTGCAGGTAGAGTGGTTCTGCTTCACCGTAACGCCCTTGCGAAGAGTACAACAATGCCAAATTGTTCAAACTCGTGGCTGTGGCGAAATGTTTTTCTCCAAAGCGTTTGATCGTCATCTCTCGGCAAGCTTTCAACCAATGCTCTGCTTCTTGCCAGACACTTTGCCCTTGATAAAACCAGGCAACTCCAATATGTAACGAATCACAATCTTCACCACTGACCAAGTATGTGTAGACTGTGGCTGCTTCTAGGTGAGGAATCGCAGGTTTAACTCTGGCGATCACATCAAGCGTCACGGTCAGCGGAATGGTTTGGGCCACTTCCGTCATTGCCACTGCAAACCCCTGTCGCAGTCCATCGGCTTCCGGCTCCAGCTTGGCGGCAAAGAACTGACGCATCAGCGCATGCAGCAAATATTGCTCGCTTCCCACTCGGCTCAACAAACTTAAGCTGACAAGTTGCCGTCTGGCTCGCTCTAATGTTCCAGGCTCCAGCAGCAAACACCATTGCACTGGTTCTACAGCTTTACTAAACAACCTCTGCCAGAAATTGCGCGGAAGGAACAATTGCCGACAGTGCTCGACAGCCGCCTCCACCAGCTTCCAGGGAATCGGCACGAGGGCAAACAAGCCTAACAGCTTCGCTAACTGCTGTTCTGCCGGGTTCAATTTGGCCCAGCTCAAGTTAAAGGCGGCTTCTACCGGCAGCAATGCCTCATTCTGGACGGTTTCAGCCTGCAGTCGCTGCTGCATCTCGGCGAACAATAAATCAGGTTCAGCATTCAAGAAGCTGCCCACCACTCGGATTGCTAGGGGCAAGTCGCCCAGCCATTTACAGAGTGCTCCAGCCTCAGTTTGTTCGGCTAAAATCCGCCGATCGATCTCTGCCCTCTTGTCTCGGTTGAAATGAATCTGCTCATACAGCAGTTGATAAGCCGCCAGTGGCGGTAAGGTTTCCAGGGGAAGCTGCTGCACCTCTGGCAAGTTGGCTCTGGTCGTGATCAACAGCCGAAACCGATCGTCAGTTGGCAGAAACGGCTGTAGGCATCGGTAAGCCTCCACATCGCCCACATCATCCCAGATGATCAGCCGCACGCCCTGAGGAATCGCCTCTGCCCATTTCTGATAGCACCACTGCACCTTGGCCGCCTCATCAAACTGCTCCGGAGGTGGCGGTAGCTCCATCCGCAACGCATATTCCAACACCTTGACCACGAGCTGATCGACAGCAATCCACCAGATGCCAGCCGCATAATCAGCCTGATATTGCTCGGCATAATGCCAAGCCAGGTCGGTTTTGCCAATGCCGCCCATGCCTGTTGCTGCGGTGATCGCCAATCGATCGCCCTGTTGCAGCAGCCGATGCAGATCGATCAAGTCTTGCGATCGACCCACAAAGTTGCGGGAACCCAAACCGGGAGCTAAAAAGTAACGCTCTTTCCTCTGATCAGTCCCATGCGCATCAGAGGAACCTACTTTTTTACTGCACCTCTGATCAGCCCCGTGAAAGTAGGGAAATATTTTGCTAAGAAATTCTCGGTATCCAGTTCAGCCTCATAGGACAAACTCACAAACGGCGGCACTGAGGAAATTACGCCTTTCAATTTGGCCGCAGCAGGCGATCCGGGCTGATTCAGCTTGTCGCGGATCTCTGTCAGAATTTGCAGCATCTCCGCAGAATAGGCAGGCGTGGGATAGGCTTCAATCTGCGTCACCGCTTCTACGATCTCTCCAACTGCCACCTCGGCCTCTGGCTCTGGAATGCTGAGCTGACTGGCCGATCGAGCAACAAGCTGCCAATACTCCTGATCGATCGGCTGCATTTCCTGCTTCAGTTTTCGGATCCGCTGTTCCAATAACGCTTTATCTTCCAGACGTGCCAGAATTTTGGCTTCTTCAACACCCGCAAGCTGCTCCTGCAACAACTCCAACTGATTGGCAAGCTGGTTTAATCTATCGATCGACATATCAACTTTTCGGCATGGGGGAGCACTGCCTCCGTTTTAATCCAATTTTCGATTGGATGCCCAGAGATACAGAGAACTTGCTAGCAATGTCGCCGAAATCACTTGAAAATAATGCGATCGCCAGAGGGCTGTTCATTGAATTGCTAAAGCATCGACTCGGCTCGTTCAACGCGCAGTTCTTCAATCAGCTGTTCCAGCTCGATCGCGCCAGCCTGGTAGATCGTGTTACAGAAGTGGCAGGTTGCCTCTGCACCGCCTTCTTTTTCGATCATGTCATGCAGCTCATCCTCGCCCAGAATTTTGAGTGCACCCATGACGCGATCGAACGAGCAATCGCACTGGAAGTGAATTAGCTGGGTTTCTGGGAAGATGCGCAGCCCCATATCGCCGACCAGATCTTCGAAAATTTGCGGTAGTGACTTGCCTGCTTGCAGCAATGGCGTGAATCCAGCCAGGGTAGCCAGTCGAGATTCCAATTTTTCAACCAGTGCCTCATCCCGTGCCGCTTTAGGCAAGACCTGAACCAACAGACCGCCTGCTGCCGTTACGCCTTGCGCACCCACAAACACGCCCAAAATTAAAGCAGAAGGGGTTTGCTCAGAACTTACTAGATAGTGGGTCAAATCATCGCCAATTTCACCCGACACTAATTCCACCGTGCTGGAGTAAGGGTAGCCATAGCCGACATCGCGCACGACATAAACATAACCGTCTTGACCGATCGCCCCACCCACATCCAGCTTGCCTTTCGCATTGGGGGGTAACTCAACTTCCGGACGATCGACATAGCCCCGGACCGTCCCATCTACTCCAGCATCTACCATGACGCCACCCAGAGGACCGTTGCCTTTGACACGAATGTTAATTCTGGCATCCATGCGTTTCATGCTGGAAGCCAACAGCAAACCGCCTGCCATCGTGCGACCTAACGCTGCTGTGGCGACATAAGAGAGTTGATGCCGTTGCCGTGCTTCTTCTGTGAGACGAGTGGTAATTGCGCCGACAACCCGAATCCCTCCATCCGCAGCCGTTGCTCTCAATAACTGATCTGCCATGAAATTCCTATACAGTTCTTAACAGTTGTCTCTCTCCATTCTAAGAGATTGGCCGAACAGTCGGTCTAACGGAGGAAATTCTTCTAAAGTCTATGAGCACTCAGTCCATTCTCAGTTACGATCGCTAGCTTGGATAAAGCTGAATCATGATTGAGGTTGAGCATCTATGGCTGATTATTACCAACCAGAGCATCTTGCCCATTTTGGCCAGGTGAGTCAGGGCAATCCTGAACTGGCCGAGAAGTTTTTTGCTTACTATGGTGCAGTGTTTGCTGAAGGCGCTTTGTCGGTGCGAGAAAAGGCGCTGATTGCTCTAGCGGTGGCCCACACCGTGCAATGTCCCTACTGCATTGATGCTTACAGCAAAGAGTGCTTACAGCAAGGGTCTGATCTCGAACAAATGACAGAAGCGATCCATGTTGCCACGGCGATTCGAGGTGGCGCGTCACTCGTTCACGGCATGCAAATGCTCGATCACGTTAAACAGTTGACCATGTAAGGTTTTTCCAAGGCAGTTTGCATGTTTGAAGCAACCTCTCCATTTGAATTGGACCTAGAGAGCGTCACAACCGGCCCGAAACCAACAACTTCGCTCCTAAGACGCCAATCCCTGTTGGCCTCACCTGACTACCAGCTAAAAACGCTGGCCAGTTTAGACCTCAGCCATACCCCTCAGCAAGGCCACTTTGCCGATCGCCTAACCGATCATGGCTGGCCGTCATTGCAACCTGCTCAGCTCGAAATTTTTCAGATCAACGTCGGCAAGCTTTGCAACATGACCTGCCGTCACTGCCATGTCGATGCCGGTCCCGATCGCCGTGAGGTTATGGATCGGAACACGATCGAAGCCTGCCTTGCTGCCTTAGATCAAACCACGGCTCACACGGTGGATATTACGGGCGGTGCCCCTGAACTCAATCCCCATTTTCGCTACTTGGTGGACCAATGCGTGGCGCGTGGCAAGCATGTGATCGATCGCTGCAATCTCACGGTTTTGCTGCTGCCGCCTCTAGAAGATTTACCAGGCTGGTTGGCAGAACGTGGGGTTGAAGTGGTTTGTTCGCTGCCTCACTACCGCAAGTTGAATACGGACAATCAGCGGGGAGATGGCACCTTTGAAAAATCGATCGAAGCGTTGCGGCGGCTGAATGCAGCAGGCTACGGACAGGGTAATCCTGATCGCCAGCTCACTCTCATGTCCAATCCGGTTGGCGCATTTTTAGCCAGCGGTCAGGCCAAAATGGAGCAGGAATGGAAAGCAGGATTGCTGAAAAATCATGACATCAGGTTCGATCGCCTGATTACCCTCAACAACATGCCTATTTCCCGCTTTCTGGAATGGCTAGAGGCATCGGGCAATTTGCAGCGCTATATGGAAGTGCTGGTTAATGCCTTCAATCCGGCCACGGTCGCAGGGCTAATGTGCCGCAATACCCTCTCAGTTTCCTGGGATGGGCGGCTGTTTGATTGCGACTTCAACCAAATGCTGGATCTAGAGATTCAGCTCCTGACTGGTCAGAGACCTCATATTCGCGACTTCGATCCTGAACTGCTGACTCAGCGACAAATTGTTACCGATCGCCATTGTTTCGGCTGTACGGCAGGTGCTGGCAGTTCTTGCGGTGGTGCGATCGAGCAGTAATATGTGAGCAAATTGTACGGGCGAGTTTAGCAGACCAACCTGCATTCTGAAATGGATTTAGCAGCAAAACCCGCCCCTAACCAAGATCGAACTTATTTAATCCCCACTCCCTTACTGCACTGACTCTCGATTAGAATTCACCACGGTCTGACTCTGGTTGAAATACATGGCTCGCAGCACTAAGGCCGGATCCACCCAGTTCTCGTTGTACTTCAGGCCCCAATGGAGGTGAGGTCCAGTGGTGCGACCCGTCATGCCGACTCGGCCAATCCGCGAACCAGCCTGCATTTGCTGACCTTCCCAGATTTGAATGCCGCCATCGCGATCGATCATGTAACGCTTGCCGTCTTCAGTTTCGACATGACCCTGCATATGACAATAAATATGCATCCACGGACCAGATTCAATCACAACAGAAGTGCCGCAATTACTGTCATCCGAGACTTCTACCACTTTTCCAGTCCACCAACTGCGCACATAGCTACCCTCTGGAGAGGCCATATCCAGGCCATAGTGAAACTCTTGACTGTAGCCGCCATCGGGCGAGGACCGATAACCAAATGGCGAAGTGTAGGCCTGAAAATTCTCGACTGGGAAAGAAGCGCCTGTCCAGGTATTGGTCGCGACTTGAGTTGCAGTGAGTTGAGCAACATGGTTATCTGCTGCACCAGTATTAATTGCCAGTTTTTGTCGCTGAGGTTTGCTGCCCTGATTGGCAGGTTGAACTGATCGATCGATCGGTTGCAGTGATCCTTCTTTCGCTTGAGCCGGTTTCTCAACTTCTGAGAGCGGCGGCGGAGCCTGAGTCACCTGGGGCGGTTGAGTAGATGGCAGCAGATCAATCGCCTTCACCCTTTCTTGCCCTGCCTCGATCGCAGCAATGCAAGCCAGACCGATGCTGGCCCAAAAACATAGCTTCGCGATACGCTTAATCGGTTTCTGCGGCTGGTTTTGCATCATATCGATCGACGAAGACCTGGGGTTAAAAGTGGGCATGGGTTCACAGACCCAAATTCAGTTTGAGGATGAAGGAGAATCAGCCAACCATCTTAGCAGTCGTCTCCTGAGAAAGGTAGATGATAGGGCGAACCGCCTTTATTCTCTACTCAAGATTTACTACTCATTCAGGATACTTAAAATCAAAGAAATCGATGCACTCCTTTATTCAGTCCTGTACAGTTAAGTATTGTTTAGTTAAAAATTATTAAAATCGTCTATGAGTCTACCAGAATCTGCACGCCTTCAGTTGACGCCCGATCTCAATCTCTGCCGAATCTTAAACGGGATGTGGCAGGTTTCTGGGGCGCACGGTTCGATCGATCGCCAGAAAGCAATTCCAGCCATGTTCGCTTATTTGGATGCGGGATTTACCACCTGGGATTTAGCTGATCACTATGGACCGGCTGAAGATTTTATCGGGGAGTTTCGTCGTCAGTGGGTGGCGCAGCGAGGGGAAGCCGCTCTCGCCCAAATTCAAGCCTTCACCAAATGGGTGCCTCGCCCGGGCCGCATGACGCGCCAAATTGTGGAAGACAACATCAACATCTCGCTGCGGCGCATGGATGTTTCCAGTTTGGACATGATGCAGTTTCACTGGTGGGAGTATGGCGATTCTAACTACCTCGACGCCCTCAAATACATGGCGGAACTCCAGGCCGCAGGTAAAATCAAGCATCTAGCCCTGACGAACTTTGATACAGAACATTTGCAAATTATTCTGGAGCAGGGCATCCCCATCGTCTCTAATCAAGTACAGTTTTCGCTGATCGATCGCAGACCCGAAGTAGCGATGGCTTCCTTTTGTGAGCAGCATGGGGTTAAGTTGCTCGCCTATGGCAGTCTTTGCGGGGGTTTACTGTCTGAGCGCTATCTGAAAAGTACAGAACCGGGCCGATGGGATTTGGACACTGCCTCCCTGCGGAAATACAAAAACATGATCGATGCCTGGGGGGGGTGGTCGCTGTTTCAAACGTTATTGCAGACTTTGGACTCGATCGCCCAAAAGCATCAGGTCAGCATTGCGAACGTTGCTGTGCGGTTTGTGCTCGATCGGGCTGCGGTGGCAGGGGTAATTATTGGCGCTCGATTGGGAATTAAGGAACATGTGGCCGATAATGCAGATGTGTTTGGGTTTTCCCTCGATAATCAGGACTATGAAGCGATCGAGGCTGTTTCCAGTCAATCTCGCAATCTCTTTCAATTGATTGGAGACTGCGGGGATGAATATCGTCGTTAATGCCTTTCTCCTATCTGATGCGATTGTTTTGTGATCTTGCTTGAAGTTACTGCTTGAGGAAGGGGTGACACCCTTCAGTCAATCTAGTGACTAGACGTTTACTGTAATCACTTGACCAGATCATTGACTTAACCAGACAATTCCTTTAGACCAGACATTTCTACCTGATTTGCACTTCCTTGCCTAGACCCTTTGTTTCCTGGAGTCAGTCATGGTTTCCGCCACTCCCAATGGCACACTGGCAACTTTTTCGTTTTCAATCATTAATCGCAAAGGTGAATTGACCGATCGGGTCCGTGATTTACCCGTGGATCAGTTTCGCCAATTGCTGGAGCAGATCACTAAAGAGTTTGAACATTTTTTACGGGCGATCGATCTAATCAATAACAACGCTCTAGAGACTTTGCTGGAGCAAATTCTAGAAGCACTCACCTTCAAAATTGGCCAGATTTTAGAGGCCGATCGCACGACGATTTTCCTGGTCGATGCAGACAAAGGCCAACTCTGGTCGAAGATTGCCCAAACTGAAACCCAACAGCCGCTAGAAATTCGGGTGCCGATTACGGTTGGTATTGCTGGACATGTGGCAACCACCGGCGAAGGCTTGAATATTCCCGATGCTTATAATCACCCTTTATTCAATCGGGAGATCGATCGACAAACGGGCTACCAGACTCGCAATATTCTCTGTATGCCAGTTTTTGATACGAAGCAGCAGGTTGTGGCAGTGGTGCAATTGCTCAACAAGGCTGGTGATCTGGCGTTCGATCAGCAGGATGAGCGGCTATTCCAGGAGTTTGCTGACTCCATGGGGATCATTTTAGAAAGCTGTAATTCCTTTTATATTGCGGCTCGTAACCAGCGAGGGGTGGCGGCACTGCTAAAAGCAACGACCTATTTAGGCCAAAGCTTGAATCTGGAGCGAACGTTACAAGCCGTGATGGATGAAGCTCGTGACCTGATGCAGGCCGATCGCAGCACCTTATTTCTGCTGGATCGCGAGCGACGGGAACTATGGTCCAAGGTGGCTACGTCTGACGGGCAGGAAATGATGGAAATTCGGATTTCTGCCGATCGGGGTATCGCCGGATTTGTTGCCTCTACGGGACAAACTTTGAATATTCCTAACGCTTATGAAGATCCTCGCTTTGATCCAACAGTCGATCAACGAACAGGCTATCAGACGCGCACGATCCTCTGTATGCCAGTCTACAACTCGGCAGAAGTCCTGATTGGCGTAACGCAGTTAATTAATAAGCAGCAAGGTTGTTTTACCGCCTCAGATGAAGAATTTATGCGAGCATTCAACATTCAGGCTGGGATTGCCCTGGAAAATGCCCAATTGTTTGAACGAGTGATGCTGGAGCAGCAATATCAAAAAGACGTGCTGCGTAGCCTCTCT
Organism: Elainella saxicola E1; assembly: GCA_002796835.1. GTDB lineage: Bacteria > Cyanobacteriota > Cyanobacteriia > Elainellales > Elainellaceae > Elainella > Elainella saxicola. The sequence goes on from LUGL01000069.1 coordinate 8,768, forward strand.
GATGCGGTCATCTCAACAGATATGCAGGGCAAAATTGTTACGATCAACGATGCGGCATTGCTGTTATTGGGCTGTTCCGATGCAAAGACTGATGAGCTGCGATCGCAGGAAATTACACAGCAGTTTATTGGCAGGTTCGTTTGGGAAGTCGCCCCAATTGATTTGTTGCAAATGCGGGTTGAAGATACGCTAAAGCACGCTACTCGGTGTTATGTTCCGGAGCAAAGCCTGATACTTGACATTCCAGATGAATCAGATAATTTGCAACAAATTGAACGCAGCATTAATTTAACGGTGACACCACTAACAAATCCTGCAGACAAGGTTCGAGGTGGATTGGTTGTATTGGAAGATATTAGCCAGGAAAAGCGGATGAAAACAACTTTATACCGCTATATGACCCCTGATGTAGCAGAACGAGTGATGGCGTTAGGTGAAGATGTGCTGATGATTGGCGAACGCAAGGATGTCTCGATCCTGTTTGCTGACATTCGTGGCTATACCTCCCTCACCGAAAGGATGGAAGCTGCTGAAGTTGTGGCGTTACTCAACAACTATTTTGAGACGATGGTGGAGGCCGTGTTCGATTTTGACGGCACCCTGGATAAGTTTATTGGTGATGCGCTCATGGCGGTTTTTGGGGCACCTCTGCCGATCGAAAATCATGCCTGGATGGCGGTTCAAGCGGCATTGGATATGCGCAGGCGGCTGGCGGAATTTAATCAGCAATATCGTCCAGAGACTGATCCGATTCGCGTTGGCATTGGCATTAGTTCTGGGGAAGTAGTTTCTGGCAATATTGGCTCCCAAAAACGCATGGACTATACTGTGATTGGCGATGGTGTGGATATTAGCTCTCGTCTGGAAGGAACAACTAAGGAATATGGCTGTGATATTATCCTGAGCGAGTATACCTATCGCTATTGTCAAGATCGGGTATGGGTGCGTGAACTCGATCGGATTTGCGTCAAAGGTAAAACTAAACCCATCTCAATTTATGAGTTAATTGACGATCGCAAGCAGGCTCTGAACTCAGAAACAGAGGAATTTATTACGATCTATCATGCTGGACGGGCCGCTTATCTGAAGCGGGAGTTTGAACATGCTATCCAGATCTTCCAGACTGCCCAACAAATGCGCCCGAATGACAAGGCGGTTGCTGTTCAGCTAAAACGAGCCAGCGAACATTATCTCAATCCACCTTCAAACAATTGGGACGGCGTGCATGTGTTGGAAAATAAATAGATAGATGACTACATCCTCAAGGGAGATAGGGTTTATCTGCAAAGGAGGCTAGATCCACAGAAGTCAGTAGGTTTGCCCAATTTGCCGCTACCGCCGATCGATCGACCTGTTGTAAATTCACCAAGGTTGCCAATGCATCATGCCAAATGCCCGCTTCAGCATAGAGGGTGGCCCGATCGATCTCGCTGGCTTGAGTCAACTGATTTTCTAATTCCGGATTCGGCTGGATTCGCTCGATCCAACCTTCCGTGAAGATATCGCCCGATCGATCTTGCGGATCACATACTAAAGAAAAATACCAGTGATAGCGCTGACCCGGTTCTAGAGAAATTTGTTCTGCTGAGGATAACTGCACCTTCAGCAGTCCCGCTTCCCCTGTAATTGGGATTTGGTGAGTATAAATGACCGATTCCTGAGCATCACGCAACTCAAATTCAGCAATCTTGGCTGTTGAGGTTGGAATATACCAGAGCAAAGTTGGTTGAGCCTGTGTTGTTAATCCCAAGTTGGTTTGTGGCACGATCGCAGTGAGCGTTGGTTGCTCCTTGACACAACCCCCACGGGTCCCTCCTCCTTCTCGTCGTCCTGGCAAGCCGCGATCGGGCGGCACATAGGTTTGAGAAATGGCAGGAAGGGTTGCTAGACTCAAGTTAACAACCAAAGCAACAAGGACTGTCTTAGAAAGAAGGGCAGATAATTTCGTTATTCTAAAAATACTCATACGACAGCTCATTCTCTTGTCCATTCAATTTCTTTTTAAATTACAAGCTCATATCTCTAGATGATGTCTAAATTCTCGGCTTGATTGAATTCTTTCTGTATGACACGATAAACATCGACACTGTTCTGTTTCCCTTTCATCGGCATAGGTCCCCAGGCTTCTAGCATAAATTTACCCTGAACATGCTGAACCGTTTCCCCTGAAACTAAAATGCGGCAGAGATCTACCTGCCGGTCTTTCGCACAGCTTTCTAAGCGAGCGGCTGTATTGACATGATCGCCAATCACTCCATATTCCATCCGATCTTTTCCACCCAAGCTGCCCACCACCACAGATCCAGTTGAGATACCCACCCGCATCTGAATCACCGGCAGGCCTTGCTGCTGCCAACTCTGATTCAACTCCGCTAACCGATCGCCCATCGCTAGCGCACAGGCCACTGCATGATAAGCATCTCGATCAACTTCTGCTGGTGCAACCCTCGGAACTGGCACCCCAAACACCGCCAGTAAGCCATCTCCAGTAAACTTATTAATAATCCCCTGGTGGCGTTGAATTTCTTGGGCCATTGCACCCAGATATTCATTCAGCCAATCTAGCAACGTTTCCGGGGAAATGGATTCGGAAATCGTACTGAAATTCTTAATGTCGGTAAACAGCATGGTGGCAGTTAATCGCTGTCCGGGTAATTTGCCTGAATTGAGCAACCGATCGCGGTTTTTCCACAGCGCGTCTGCAATCTCCTTAGAGGTGTTTTGCCCCAATAACGTCATCACCATTTGTTGCTGCCGGTAAGATTGCTGTGCTTGATAAGCCACGATCGTTCCTGCGGTTAATAGTACAGTCAGAATAGGAGCCACCACTGGCACCCAAACTGATGACAAAAACAACAGAAAGCTGGTTCCCGCCAAAGCGATCAGCAATCCACTGCCACTGAGGCCCAACCGAATGGGATGGCGCAGGCTGGCAGCAAGACTTCCTCCTGCAATCGCCCAACTCCATAACCACAGCCATTCTGCCCAATTTGGGAAAAACCCAAATAGCGATCGCTCTGCCACTGCCGCGCTAAGAATCTGGCTGACCATTTGAGCATGGACTTCGACTCCTGGCATTTGATGATTTGCGACTTCCCCGGCACTGTAGGGTGTGTAGAATAAATCGCGGCTGCTGGCTGCGGTGGTCCCGAACAAAACGATTTTGTCCTTCACCCATTCAGGCGACAGTTGACCACTCAATACCTGTTCTAAGGTGACTTGGCGAGCGGCGCGATGGCGGTTGCGATAATCCAACAACATCTGATAACCCTCAGGGTCATTGGTTTGATATCCGCCTGAATCCGCCTCTAACGGCACAAAAATTGCCTGACCCAACTGCATATTTTGGGGATTTGCTGGACTGGGTTTAGGCTGAATTCCGTGGGTCTGCAAATAATGCAAAGCAAGCTGTAGGGCAAAAGAGCGGTTCGTGCCACCAAATAGCAAGGCTCGTCGCACCACGCCATCTGGATCGATCGGAATATCATTAAATCCAATCCGCTCAGTCGGAATTCCAGGCGGCGGCGGCACTTGGGTAATATTATCGTCGCCAAGTTTCGTAATCGCTATCAAATTTGGTGCCTGCAACTGGGTCTGCAATGCTTCGTTCCCTGGCGGTTGGGGTAAATCACGGTAGATATCCAGCCCAATGACAGCAGGCCGATCGCTTTGCAAGATGGCCAACGCTTCAGCAATAGTTTGATCCGAAAGGGTCGATCGCTGTTGAATCCGCAGGTCATCTTCTGTTACTGCCACAAGCAGAAGTCGCGGATCGACCCCTTCATCTGGCCGCAACCGCATCATCTGGTCATAGGCTCTGAGTTCTAGCGCATCTACCCCCCCAAGTTGTTTCACACCACCAACCAATAGCGTAGCGACGACGCTGACTAAGAGTACGGCTGAAGCCTGAGCAGGCAAATGGGAACCAAGACGTTTCAGCCGACTGGCCGATCGCCCATAGATTGCTTTGGGGCATCTATAAAGTAAACGAAGTGGTCTGACCTTCACGCTTGCTAAACCTGCATAGGGGTTTCACCCCTTTAGAATGCCCAGGGGATTGTCATTCATCCTAATTGAAGGATCGATCGTTCAGTATGGATCTGTCTAGATGTGCTGAGTGGATGGCAGATCAACGCGGCATAGATCAACGCAACATGGATGAGTGACAAACCATTTCGTCGGGTCTTGAAATGGGAAAAATTAACTTCAATTACATACCTGGTTGATTGGATAACCTGAGATACGCAACTCTAACCGTTTGAAGCACTATCTATGTATCACATGGATGGGATTTATACAATCTGTCTCAAGATGGTTTTTCCTCGTAACACAAATTAACTATCTATTTTCAATCAATTATATTTATGATGATTAAAAAACTGTCGTTTAATACGTCTTTCAAATTATCAATCGAGACTTGATTGATCCAAAGCAAATTGGTTTTTGGATTAGTTTTAGCGGCTTTGCCTCTGAAGCTTGACGCGATCGAAAGACAGGAAAATTAGTGCCTGAGATTAGGAGAATGCAATGATGCTTTTTAGCAACTCTAAGCGATTAGCAAGCGCGGTCGTTTTCTTGACAACTTATTTAGGCGTGCTTCAGCCTGGAATTGCGTTGCCGTTGAATCAACCAGGATCGGGAACAGCAATCAGCCAAATTAATCGCCCACCTGAAGAAGGGGTGCCTCGCGTTCTAACAGAGGTTGTACGCGGCACTGTGACCCGCGTTGGTGGCAACAGCGTTACGCTCGAACTAGAAAATGGCGATACCGAGACCTATCAAATTCCAGCCGAATTTGAGAATCGCAAAAGGTTAGAAGTGGGCGCGGAAGTGCTTTTGACGATCGAAAGAAACAATGTGGTAGCTATCTATAACCGAGCTGCAGTTGTGGAACCTGCTCCCGTTGTGCGTCGAGAAGTGCAGCGCCAAGAAGCAGTTCGTCCCGCTCCGGCTCCCACTCCGGCTCCGGCTCCCGTTGCTCCTCCTCCTCGTCCGGCTCCAGCTCCGGCAGCCCAACCTCAGCCTCAGCCTGTTCGAGGCATGTGGTAAGCCAGCTCGATTAAAAACTTAATCTGACACCTCCTCGATCGCTTGCTGATTGCAGGCGATTTTTAATACCTGATTTGGCCAATTCATTTTGATTACCAGGGATTGCCAACCATCGTGAAGGCTGCCCAGTAGTAAGGGTGAGTCAATTGGCGATCGCTAATGTTCAATGCATCCGCAGGCAGTTGCAGCGCATCCACCCCAGGAATACCTTTTAACTGATTGCCATCCAAATAAACCTGGCCCCGTAACAAGGCGATTTGGGCCTGCCGCAAAGCTTCTGCCTTAATCGGAGCGGCATTCAGTCCCTCATAGAACTGGCTCATCAAAGCAGCCGTTGCAGCATCACTCACATACCAGAGACTTGCCACGGCTGTCTTCACGCCTGTTTGAACGGCGAGTCCAGCAAACCCCAGCTCAGCTTCCTCGTCTCCTAAAGCAGTTCGGCAAGCGCTTAACACTAGCATTTCCACCGGCGGATCATTCCAGCCGAGTTGTCGCACCTGATCCATTTGGAGTTTTTCATCCCAGAGCTGAATGTAAGAATTGCTAATGACACCAGGCGCAAAGTCAGCATGGGTTGCCAGGTGAATAATGCCAAACGGACGCTCCTGCCGAATGGCCGCCAAATTCTCTAAGGTTGCTTTGGTGTTGAGCAACAGACTGCCACCTTTCCACAGATCAAACACAAGGGTCGAAAGTTCGATCGGCACAGCAGGCAGGGGAGCTTGTCCTTGAGTGCTTTCAGAAATGCCCATCGCCAGCATCTGGGAATCTCGAATATCGACATAGCGTGTGTCCGTCAAGCTTAAGCTGGGCGTTAAACCAATGCTATATTGCTCCACCAGAAACTGCTGTCCATTATGTAGCGCTGCGAACGGCAACGATCGCAATCCCGCATCTGGCAGAAACACTAGATTCGTAATAGCCTCAGCTTCCAAGGTTTGAGCGATCGGCGCAATTAACTCCTGATAGAGCTGCTGAGCTGAGGGCAAATAGCTCGTGGTTTGGGTTTTGCGCGGATTTGTAATTTCAGCCCGAAAGGTTTGAGCAGTTGCCAACACCTGCGATCGAGTCAGATTAGGCATGCGCTGGCGAGTCACGCTTTTGGCAGTCACAACCAGTATCTCTAGCTGATCGTTATCTTGAGGAACGATCGGTTCTGTCAAAGACTGCACTTCACTGGGAATGAAATCCACATAAATAAAGGCGGGTTTCGCGCCAGTTGCTCGTTCAATCGCCTGCGCCAACTCCTTAGCCTGCTCTACCGTTGCTGTTGGTCGGGGGGCAATTCCCAAATATGTACTCACGTCGTTCGTAAATTGTTGCTCAATCCGGGCGATGTTTGTATCGATCGAAACTTCTGGAACGATTACACCCAGTTGGGGAACATCCGTAGGCGGCGGTAAATGATTGCGTGGATCTTCAAAGTTAGGTGGGAGTGCATTGGGTGGTTTTGTGGAGGGAGAGGGAGTAGGGGAAGGAGAGGGAGAGGGAGTAGGGGAAGGAGAGGGAGAGGGAGTAGGCGTGGGGTTTGGGGAAGGAATAGGCGTGGGGGTCGGCGTTGGAACAGGCGTGGGGGTCGGGGAAGGAATAGGGGCTGGAACAGGAGTCGGGATGGGAGTCGGGATAGGAGTTGGAACAGGGGTTGGCGTTGGTGTGACTGCAACGTTAACTTGAATCGGTAATGGGGCGGAGGTCGCTAGAGCGGGTAGGCCGTTGTTGAGGTCAGCAGCTTCTACTGTAAAGGCATTGACCGTACCTGATGAATTAGCGGGTGGCGTGTAGACTAACACAGCCCCTAGTGTAATCACGGCTCCGGCTGTGACTGGCTCTCCGTTGACTATCAGTGTTCCACCGGGTGCGATCGATTGAATTCTCAATACGGTATTGTCGCGATCAGCATCGGCAATGTTGGCGGCTAGATCCGCATAAGTCAGCGTTACCGATTGACCTGCTGTCGTGTTAAAGAGAGAATTGGCTGAAAGTAATTGAGGTGGTGAGTTAACCGAAGTCAGCGTAATGCCCGGAGGCGTGGGTACTGTAGCACCATTGGGGGCCACCGGAAAGTTGCCCGTGGCCAAGGTGCCTGTTCCTGCGTCCAATGCTCCGACTGTCCCATTGTTACTGGGTGCACCAATTACAAAGGGCAAGTTATCCGGTCCACCTGCATGTTGAATAGTAATCGTTCCAGAGGTACCTGGCGAACCTCCTGCCGTGCTAATGCTGGGATTTCCTGGCAACGCTAAGCTTCCTGTCACCTGCACCCGATCGCCAGAAACTTTGACATTGCCGCCTCGACCTGAAAGACTTCTGGCTGAGATTGACTGTACGCTGACATTGCCTAGAGCGCTAGAAATTGTGACATTGCCTGCTCCTGCTAAGAAGGTTGTGAGATCATCTGTAAGGAGTTCTCCGGCTTGAATATCGCCTTGAGCCGTTAGCGTCAAATTGCCCGATCGACCAGCACCAGAGCCCGTCGTGATCCGATTTGCTGTAATGCTAGCTCCAGAAATAATCAAATTTCGGCCATTGGTAGAAATGTAGCTAGCAGGACCCGCTAGAAAAGAACCAATCCCATTATTGTCAGCATCCGCCGTGAACCGGATGGTTGTTCCTGGCTCAAAGCTAAACGCAAAGGGAGCAGGCACTGAGTTGTCGATCACAATGTCGTTGGTGGCCTCCAAAATGATATTTCCGGTAAGACCTTGCAGCAGAGTGTAATCGATCGTGATGTCTTGAGCAGGAAAATCACCAGAGAGAATATCGGGTAGAGCACTGACGACTGTTCCAGGATTACTGGCATCACTTGAGATCAGGATATTTCTTGGATCGAGTAACAACGTGCCCCAATTGCCTGCAATGGCGCTCAAGTCTACCTGACCATCAAAAGTCAACTGTTGGCGACCTGACACTTCCACAAAACCGCCATTCCCCCCGGTCGCACCACCGCGCGCACTGACATTGCCCCAGAAGCCGGTATACTCTTCCGCCCAGGTGATCGATCGTCCCCCATTGCCCTGCTCGATCGCATCCACATTGATCGTGGAATCAGGACTGACCACTGTTCGTGCTGCATTGGGAATCGTGCCGTGCCCGTGATAATCCCCCCCAATCCGTACCGTACCACCGCCGCCGCTGCCTGCCGCATTTAAGTTGGCTGATAACACCCCAATTCGATCGCCCACGACCGCAATCGATCCACCCGTTTGTCCAGCAGCCGGATTGGCCGCACTCACTTGCCCAGAGACGATCGCCGTTCCTGCATCAGTAGGAATCGTCAGTCCTGACCCGGTGAGCTGTACAGTGCCATCTGGATTAACGGTTACCCCTGTGGCATTGCCGACTTCACCACCCGTCAACAAAGCAGGCAGAGAGGCCACGCTCCAGTCCGTAAGGCGTTCGGCACTGAGGGGCTCAAATTCTAGACTCAACAACTGTCCGGCCTGACTGAGGCGCACCAGATGCTCGCCAGGAACTGCCGCGATCGTAATTTGCCCACCGGGAGCCGAAAGTTGACCCGTGTTTACCACCGTGCCGCCCAGCAGTGAAAGATTTTGGCCAGCCGCAACGCTCAAATCTCCAGCATTTAAAATGGCTCCCGGCTGACTGAGGGCAAAAGCAAAACTGTTTGGATCGCCCACTAGCGCCGCATAGTCGGTTTGGCCGATCGCATCAAACCAGCCGCCTTCAAAGCCAATCCCGGTAGCCGTTGTGGCCGTAAAAGCAGCAGGCAAGTCAAGCCGAGCATGGGAGCCAAAAATAATTCCGGCAGGATTCACCAAAAATAAGTTGGAGTGACCGCCCGTGACTTGCAGCAGGCCATTGATCACAGAAGGATTGCCGCCGACCACGCGAGTCAAAATATTGCGAATTTCAGGATTGGAGTGGAAATTGGCGATCTGGTCTCGGCTCAAACCAAATTCTTGCAAACTGTGAAATAAATTTCTGCCATCCCTGGAACGCTGTCCGCCATCGATCTCAAACCGATTGCCGTTCCGAGTCACGTGAGTATGAGTGCCGTCTTGGGCGGGGACAACCCGTTGGGCCACGGCTGGTGCTGCAAAGAGAACCGATGCGATCGGCACCAGTCCCAAAGCAATTTTTAGCATCTGTGCAGATAAAATTAGTCCAGCCATCTTTTCAGCCATAGTGATCTCCGTGCGGCATGGGCGGGAATCGTTAACTTCACCCTGATTCCGGGCATCGGCCACTGGCATTGAAAATTGTCAGTGTAGCTCTGCTCTCCATCAAAATTCCCAGTTCGATGACTTATCTCAGCAACAATCCCCCGATTTCACCCTGATGCATCGTCAAAATGTTCAATCTCCGTTAATCACTATTTCCAGGGAAGAATCTATGCAACAGGATTTCAGCGGGAGAACAAATCGGGAAGATCAGCGCACGATCGGCTGGTTCACGGCTGCTTTATTAGTCACTCATTTTTTAGTTGCCAGTCCGATCGGCTTTGCGGCCCCAGCCCCAGCCCCAGCTCCAGAAAGTCCTGAGGCGGTTCCGCCCGCAGAAAATCCACCGACTCCGAATCCCACCCCACTCCTCAACGCCGATCCCCTGCCGCCTGCGCGCGAGTCTCCTTTCCTGCAACCTGCTCCGTTACCGAATCCCTTACCTAGCGACACCACGCCACCGATCGCTCCAGAACCGGAACCCAGTCCGATTCCCCCTGCCCCTCCAATTCCGATCCCCGTCAGCCAAATTCAGGTTGTGGGCAGCACTGTCTTTCGCGATCGCGATTTCGAACCGCTCGTTGCCCCCTATGAAGGCCGATCGGTGACGTTAGAAGAACTGCGACAGCTTGCCGATGCCATTACCCAGCTCTATCTCGATCGAGGCTACCTCACCTCCAGAGCGGTGTTGGTCGATCAACAAATTGCGCAGGGCATGGTTCAAATTCGGGTGATCGAAGGATCGTTAGAACGCATCGATATTGAAGGCTTGCGGCGCGTCAATCCAGATTATGTGCGCAGTCGGATTGCCTTGGGCGGTAAAACGCCTGTGAGTCAAAACCGTTTGGAAGATCAACTCCGACTCTTGCGCCTCGATCCCTTATTTGAAAATGTGGAAGCGAGTTTGCGGCCCGGTAGTGCGATCGGTCAAAGCATTCTAGTTGTTCGCATCACGGAAGCCAATGCCTGGATTGCTGGATTGGGAGCTGATAACTATTCTCCGCCTAGCGTCGGCTCAGAACGAACGACTGCTGTGGTTGGTTCCCGCAACGTGACGGGTTTGGGCGATCAGCTTCTGGCTTCCTATGCCCGATCGACCACAGGTGGATCAAATGTATTTGATTTCTCCTATCGTCTGCCGGTCAATCCGATGAATGGCACGATAGAACTGCGGGCTGCTCCTAGTTTTTATCGAATTACGGATTCAGAATTTGCCGATCTGGATATCACGGGCGACACGGAACTTTATGAAGTCAGCTATCGACAGCCGTTGATCCGCACCCCGCGTGAAGAGCTTGCCCTGTCGATCGGCTTTACCTATGAAGATGGCAGAACCTTGATTTCTTCGTTGCTCACTGATGCCAGCACCACCAGCATCTTTCAATTCGGCCAGGACTATGTGCGGCGCGATCCGGCTGGAGCCTGGGCTTTGCGATCGCAGTTTAACCTTGGTACCGAACTATTAGACGCCACTCAAACGGATGACTTCTCGCCGGATAGCCAGTTTTGGAGCTGGATTGGCCAGGTACAGCGGGTACAAATTTTGAGTCCGGATCAGCTCTTGATCGCCCAGCTGGATATGCAGTTCACGCCCGATCCCCTGCTGCCCGTTCAGCAATTTGTGATTGGCGGTGGTCAATCTGTGCGGGGCTATCGCCAGAATGTCCGCATCGGAGATAATGGGTTCCGACTGTCGATCGAAGACCAAATTACGATTGCGCGGCGAGAGGATGGTAGCTCCATTTTTCAAGTTGCACCCTTTGTTGATCTGGGTGCGGTTTGGAATGCCTCAGATAACCCGAATCACTTACCCGATCAAACCTTTCTGGCTGGAATTGGGCTGGGACTACTCTGGGAACCATTACCCAATCTAAATCTGCGCACTGACTTTGCCTTGCCTTTGGTCAACTTGGACGATCGGGGGGAAAATGCGCAGGATCAGGGCATTTACTTCAGTGTGAGCTGGCAATACTAGCGCGAGCTGGCAATATTAAAATTGACAATGCACCTGAGCGAGTCCGCTAAATTACGAGGTAGGATCTGGTTAGCCACAGCTGGGTTGAGGTTAAACAATGAGTGGTAGCCACATCCGACTCAATCAAGCAACCCATGAATGGGTGATTTATGCGCCGAGCCGCCGCAAACGGCCCCAAGAGCTTCAATCGGCAACCGTAGAACTCCATGATCCGACCGAGTGTAATCACTGTCCTTTCTGTCGATCGATCCCCGATCCAGACGATCCGATTCTCCTCGAAATCCCTGGCACTAACGGCAGCCAGTGGCAAACTCGGGTCGTGCACAACAAATATCCGGCCCTGTCTGCAGATGTGACGCCTAAGCGGGCATTCAGCGGTATTTACCTCCAGCTCCCTGGTTATGGTCACCATGAAATTGTGATCGAGCATCCCGATCACTACCAAAATCCGGCTACCATGTCGCTTCAGGATGTCAGAGCGATCGTAGAAAGCTATCGCCAGCGCTACCTGGAATTGATGAAAATTCCGGAGAACCTGTTCATCATTATTTTCCGCAATCATGGCAAAGGGGCTGGAGCTTCCCAGCGGCATCCCCATTCCCAAATTATTGCCACGCCGATCGTGCCTCGACATTACCGTTGGCGTGAAGATGAGGCCCAGCGATATTTTGATGAATGGGATCATTGCGCCTACTGCGACATGCTGGAATTTGAAATGGGCGATCGCCATCGGGTGGTAAGTGAAAATGAGGAATTCCTGGCCTTTGTGCCCTATGCCGCAGAGGTTCCCTTTGAAATTCTGATTTTGCCGAAAACCCACAATGCAGACTTTGGCTCAATTACGCCCCATCAAATGACTGCCTTTGCCAGCATCTTGAAAGCGGTGCTCGAAAAACTCTATCTCAAACTGGGTAATCCGGACTATAACTACGCCATTTTAACCGCAGCGCGTTACCGGATTAATCAACCCCAATTGCACTGGTACTGCCAAATTCGGCCTCGCCTGACGACAGCCGCAGGGTTTGAAATGGGATCGGGAATTAGCATTAATCCATCCCTGCCAGAAGTAGATGCCGCATTTCTCAATGGCCTGTCAGGCGAGTAAGGTGTCCTAGATCCTTAACTACCTCCTTAATTTTCCTCAACTTCTAGGCATCGTGCTGCCGGGAATTTGCACGTACAGTTAAAGACATCGAGGGAAAACAAAAGCCAAGCTTAAGTCAATCCCTCAACCCAAGTTTGAAGTATCTGGTAAACCATCCTGCGGCAGATTCATTTCTGCACCAGTGACTGGACCTCCTACCGATCGATTTGCTCCCAAGGCAGCCCAGATTGGGTCGTTTGTCTTGCTGATTTTCTCGTGTGTATTCACCCCTGACCAGGAGAGAACGATGAAATTGTCACCGATCAGTCATCTGCCCTTTCTCAATGCGCCATCTTCTCCCATCTGCGGCTCCCTGAAATTGCTGCGGGCACCTCCCGATCGATCGCAACTTATTGACTGGATTCGCTAAAAACATCAGCTTTGCTAAAAACATCAACATTACCGGGGAAACGGAAGGATATATATCATGGCTATCATCAACGGTGACAACGGAAATAACACCTTAATCGGTACAGATGGTGATGATCAAATCAATGGTTTTGGAGGTAACGATCTAATTGATGGTCGCTTTGGATTTGACCTCATGGATGGAGGAGATGGCAACGACACCACAACCTATGCATTCTACTTTGGTGGTATTAATGCGAATTTGCAAACAGGAGTAGTTAGCTTTCCGGGTAACTCGCCGGGAACAGATACCTTATTGAATATCGAGAATGTGATCGGCAGTGGTGGTAATGATGTGATCACAGGCGATGGATTTGATAACAATCTATTTGGCGGTGCAGGCGACGACCTCCTGGATGGCAGCTTTGGCTTTGACTACCTGGATGGTGGCGATGGCAATGACACTGCAACTTATGCATTCTACTCTGGCGGCATCAATGCCAATCTGCAAACAGGGGTGGTCAGCTTTCCGGGGAATGGGACTTTAACAGATACCTTAGTGAATATCGAGAATGTGATTGGTAGTAACGGCAATGATGTAATTACAGGTGATGGATTTGACAACAATCTGTTTGGCGGTGCAGGCGACGACCTTCTGGATGGTAGCTTTGGTTTTGATTACCTGGATGGAGGAGATGGTAACGACACTGCAACCTATGCATTCTACTTTGGCGGCATTAATGCCAATCTGCAAACGGGCGTGGTCAGCTTTCCGGGTACTGGGGATCGAACAGATACCTTGGTGAATATCGAGAATGTGATTGGCAGCAATGGTAACGACACTATCATTGGTGATGGCTTTGATAACAATCTGTTTGGCGGCGCAGGTGATGATCTCCTGGATGGTAGCTTTGGCTTCGATTACCTGGATGGTGGCGACGGCAATGATACTGTTACTTACAGTTTCTACTTTGGCGGCATTAATGCGAATTTGCAAACGGGTGTGGTGAGCTTTCCGGGTACTGGGGATCGAACAGATTCCCTAGTGAATATCGAAAATCTGATCGGCAGTGGTGGCAATGATATCATTACCGGCACTCCAAATGGCAATACCCTCGAAGGTGGCCAAGGAAATGACACAATCGATGGCAAAGCCGGAAATGATATATTAATCGGCGGATCGGGCGACGATGTTTATACGGTCAGTGATGCAGGAGATCAAGTCAGAGAAATTCTCAATGAAGGTGTAGATACCATTGCAGCTTCTCTCAGCTTCACATTGCCGAATAATGTAGAACGTCTCGCACTGCTCGGAACAGCAAATATCAACGCGACTGGTAATGCGATCGACAACGTCCTGCTTGGCAACACAGGAGCCAATGTACTCACTGGTGGAGCGGGTAATGATATTTTGATCGGCAATGCTGGACGGGATGCCTTGAAAGGTGGCACGGGAGCCGATCGATTCACCTTCGTGAGTCCTCAAGATGGAATCGATCGCATTGCCGGTTTCTCCAGACCCCAAGGTGATAAAGTCGTCTTCCTCAGCAGTGGCTTTGGTAATTTGCCTGCTGGTGCTGTTCCTGCCGACCAATTTGTCGCAGGCACAAGAGCTAAGGATAGCAACGATCGCTTTATCTATGATGTAACAACCAGTTCTCTGTTCTATGATGCCGACGGTAGAGGTGGGGTTGGACAGGTGAAAATTGCCACATTTGACAATCAACCGACTCTAGCAGCAACGGATTTACTGATTGTGACAGCTGCCTTCTAACCTGTGTTATTCGCAAAAATGTTCTCCTGAATCCAAACCCAGAGGATCATCAAAGGATCCTCTATTTCTTTTAGCACTAGACAATTATGGATGGAAAGAAGTTGCCATTTTTCCACGTTACGCTGCTCTGGCATGGGGCGGCAGCAAAATATGGCGGGATGGATCGACGATTAGCCAGCCTTCTTCTTGTAGTTGGCTCAGCAATCTAGTCACTGTGACGCGCGTTGTGCCGATCGCATTGGCAAGCTGTTGATGCGTCAAACGAACCCCTAATCGAGTACCGCTCGGATGGGGCTGTCCCACTTCCTGTTTCAGCAGCAATAATAAATGCCGTAACCGATCTTCAACCCGACGATAGCCCACCATGGCTAACACCGCTTCGGTTTGTTGTAACCGACGGGTCAAGTGACGAAATAAACTTTGCGCTAACACAGGCGACTGCTCAATCTCGGCCATGGTCAGGCGCATCAGATCCACATCGGTTAAGGCAGAGGCTTGATAGGGACGAATGAACGCCAACGGTAAACCGAACGGCATCGAAGGACAGGCTAGGCCCAACAGAGCCTCATCACCGCTGTCATACAGAGTGCCCAGCTGCACCACGCCCCGACAGACTACCCAAACCTCGTCCGGCAACATACGGATTACCTGACCACTCTTATAAGCTTGCAGCGTTCGACCTCTGTAAAGCTCCTCTAACAGTTGGCGTAGCTCAGGCTTAGAGTCTGCTTCCAGGATCGAAGAATGTAGCATGACGGTCACACTGGTAATGTCTGACCTTCAGCATAGGAGGCCCATCTAAAGGAGAGGTAATCAAATCTTTACCAATCGGTAATTAAAAGATTCAGATTTGGTTAAGGTTTGTTACTGCAAACAGCGGATCGCTTCCAGCATGCCTCTGGCCTTGTTGAGCGTTTCCTCATATTCCCGCTCTGGCTGAGAGTCTGCCACTAGACCTGCTCCGGCCTGCACCGCTACCAGATGCCCCCCTTCAGGTTGGCTACGAACGACCATGGTTCGAATGGCGATCGCGCTATTCAACTGCCCTTCGAAGTCGTAATAGCCATAGACGCCGGAATAGACGCCCCGCCGACAGGGTTCCAAAGCGTGAATGATTTCCATGGCGCGAATTTTGGGCGCGCCGCTGACTGTGCCTGCGGGAAAACAGGCTTTCATTAGATCCCAGGCGGTTTTGTTGGCAGCTAACTCACCCACGACATTGCTGACGATGTGCATGACGTGCGAATAGCGCTCGATCACCATCAACTCATCCACCTGCACGGTACCGCTAGCACAAACCCGTCCCAAGTCATTGCGGCCCAAATCCACCAGCATCACATGTTCAGCAATTTCTTTCGGGTCTTGCAGCAAATCTTCCGCATAGGCCAGATCTTCTTTGACGGTTTTGCCACGCGGTCGCGTTCCGGCGATCGGTCGCAGCACGGCACTCAACGGAGCCTGCGGATCGGCAGCTCGCTCGGCCTTCACCATCACCTCTGGACTGGAGCCAATAATTTGCCAATCGCGGAAGTGAAAATAGGCCATGTAGGGCGAAGGGTTGATTAACCTCAGCGATCGATACAGGGCAAATGGATCGCCCTGATATTCCGTCTCTAGCCGCTGCGAAATCACAACCTGGAAGATGTCGCCTGCTTTAATGTGTGCCTTGGCTCGTTCAACTCGATCGCAAAATTCTGCCTGGGTAAAGTTGCTGCGATATTGCAACTCTGCGTTCGTGGTTCGCGCTTCCTTAGGCGTCCACTCCAACAAGGTATCTTTGCCAGTCAGCGGCAATTGCAGCTTTTCCACCATCTGCTGCACTTTGGCGGAAGCTTGCTGATAGGCTTGCGCTAAATCGACGTTCGGATCGCGTAAATCGGCATAGGCGATCGCCCAAATTTTGCGCTTCACCTGATCGAAGATCATCAACTGATCGATCTGCATCCACAAGCCATCCGGTAAATCCTGCGGCCCAGGCTGGTAAATTGGCACGCGCGGCTCAATCCAATGGATCAGCTCATACCCCCAAAAGCCAAACAAGCCACCAATGCCGGGAGGAAGCTGCGGTAATTTGACCGGCTGGAATGGTTCTAAACAGGCGGCTAAAGTGCGAAATGGATCGCCCTCAAACACCTGTTCTGTACCGTCCCGATAGGTTTGAATCGTCCGATCGCCACGGGCTTCGAGCACCCAAAGCGGATCGCAGCCTAGAAAGCTGTATCGCCCAATCGTTTCGCCCCCTTCGATCGACTCCAGCAAAAAACTGTAGGGTTGACCTGCACAAACTTTGTACCACGCAGAGACTGGCGTATCGAGGTCAGCAACCCATTCCTGATAAACCGGAACAAAGTTTCCCTGACGGGCCAACTGCGAAAACTGCTCAAAGTCTGGAAAAATCATGGCTGGGACTCAACATGCTTCAGCGTGCATCCTAGTGTATCACTGGCAATTGTTTATCACTGGCAATTACCCTCATCAGTTCACCTGAAAGCAGGATGCAATTAAATTCTGAAAATCAAAAAATAAAACATGTAAACTCTGAAATTTCGTCCTACACTGACTAGGGATGCAGTACTACTGAATTTTACGGATTGGTCGATCGCGGCCTCTCTTCCTGTGAGGTAAAAATACTGTGGAGCTGTTTCGCCCTTCAGTTTAAGCTCAATCCAGTTAGAGTTCATGGCAGGTGAAATTGACTAAAAACCAATTAGCCTGAAACCACCCAGACCATTCCCCGGAAACGGTGCGATCGCAACTGGATCTGTTATGTAGTCCAAAGATGTAGTCTAACTGCCTCCTCTGAAAAGCACTAACGCGCCTTGGGAAACCTCTTCACTAGCCCTCCGTACTAAACGGGAGAAACGAATTTCATGAAAGATTTTGTTCTAGATGCACCGAATGCCAACCGCTACACCTACTTTGTGGCTTACTACGGTAAGGATTTTCAAAAGCAAACTGCGGTTCTGCACATCAAACATAACTTTGACGACACCATTCAATCGCTGCATATCCAGATTCGGCAACGGATCAATGAAGTTCTAGGCCAAGAAACCCCCTCTTGCTATCACATCTTGGCTTTGGCTGCACCGGAAGCAGTGCCCGTCTAAATCTATTCGGTTTGAGAGAATTCGACAATCGGGGAGTGTGACTTACACTCCTTTTTTTATTGCAATTTTTGCCTTCTTTGTGCCGTCAATGTCAGCGATCGATGAAATATTAGCTGAAAATCAGCTATGTCAACAATCCATGAAAAAACCGAACCCTGGCTGCCTGGTTGAAGCAATCGAGTTCGGTTCAGTGAAGTTCGTAGTTTTTAGAGAGAATCGGGCAATCTCAGTCGATCACAAATCTTGTTGAGATCCCCCCTAGCCCCCCTTTAATAAAGGGGGAACCGAGCCAAGCAATGTCTTAAAGTCCCTAATTAAGGGGATTTAGGGGGATCGATCGCAGGAATTAACATCAAAACGAACTCATTTTCGATCTACGTGAGTCTCACTTTCAATAGCTAACCACCATTTGAGTTGGCCTGGGCCAGCACTTTTTCAGCCACTTTCTCTGGAACTTCCTGCAAATGGTCGAATTGCCAGCGGAACGTGCCCACCCCCATTGTCAGAGAGCGTAATTCAACGATCAGGTTTTGCATTTCTGCCTGGGGCAAATTTACCTGCACCTCATCCCAGCCTCGCCAGTTGGGTTTAGCTTCATAGCCCAGCACTTGACCGCGATGACCATTCACGAGCCGCAGCACATTAGCTGTGAATTCTGTGGGAACAGAAATGACGATCGCCAAAACTGGTTCCAGCAAACTCGGTTCACATTTCAGCATGCCTTCCTGCATGGCAATCCGGGCTGCTTGCTTAAAGGCTTGTTCGGAGCTGTCTACCGAATGGTAGGAACCGTTGGTCAGCGTTACGGCTACGTCTACAACCGGGTATCCGAGCGGACCATGGGAGAGGTATTCCCGCACCCCCATTTCAACCCCTGGAATATATTGTCGGGGCACAACGCCACCCACAATTTTTTCGTCGAAGTTGAATCCTGCTCCGCGTGGCATGGGTTGAATGTCGAGATAAACATCGCCAAATTGTCCATGCCCCCCCGTTTGCCGTTTATAGCGCCCGTGGATTGCATTGGCTGCTCGTCGAATGGTTTCCTTATAAGGCACCTGTGGCAAATGCGTTGTCATCGGCAGGCCATACTTCCGGCGTAGACGATCGAGCGCCACCTGGAGGTGGATTTCGCCCTGGCCCCAAAGAATCACTTCATGGGTATCGCCATGTTGCTCCCAAATCAGGCCCGGATCTTCTTCCAGCAGCTTATTCAACGCACTGCTCAGCTTCACTTCATCGCTGCGTTTCTCCGGCATAATCGCTAATGCATATACCGGATCCAGCCGCTCTGTTTGAGGCAACGCTTTCACTGTACCCGTGCTCAATGTTTCACCAGTTTTAATGCCTTCCATCCGAGCTAGCGCCACAATTGAGCCTGCTGCGGCCTGCGTCAAGGCCATTTGTTGCTGACCCATCAGACGATAGATGCCACCTGTACGCACCCCATTCAGCACGATGCCGTCGGTGAGCGTGCCCTGCCAAACTCGCACCAGTGAAAGCTTGCCCCCTTGAGAGGTTGCATAGGTTTTCAGCACCTGAGCAACGGGTGTAGAGTTGGCTTCAGATAAGCCACGTCGCTCAGCTGTAGTTTGGGGTTCAGGCGTTTCACGCAGCAAGGCTTCTAAGAGGGGACGAATGCCGAAATCCTGTTCAGCGATGCCCACCATGACCGGCACAATTAAGTCTGCCCCCAACTCCATTTTCAGATCTTGCAAAATCTCTTCTTGGGGTGGATTGATGTCTTCCAGCAGTTCTTCCAGTAAGTGATCATCAAAATCGGCCAGGGTTTCCAGCATTTCGGTTCGAGCCGCCCGTTCTGCTTCTTTCAATTCTTCTGGCAATGGAATGGGGTCGGCTGGGGCACCGGGATGATATTGGAAGGCTTGTTCGCTGATCAGATCAATAAAACCCCGAATATTTTCGCCTTGTCCGATCGGATATTGATGCGGCACGAGCGGACGACTGGAGACAGATTTCAGGGCTTGCAGTAAGTCGCCAAAAGAGTCATGGGAACGATCCATCTTGTTCACAAAGACGAGATGCGGAATTTCCCAGTCATCTAAAAACTGAAACAGAGGTGCCAAGGTAAGCACACGGCTACAGTCGGGTTCACAAACCACAACCGCAGCATCAACTCCCATCAAGGCATGATAGGTTTCTTGCGAAAATTCAACGGAACCGGGACAGTCTAGAAACGTAAAACAAATGCCGCCATATTCAGTACTAGCGGCATTCACTTCCACACTCATTTGGCGATCGCGGGCTTCTGGCGAAGCATCTCCGACAGTGTTTTTATCGGCAATTTTACCTTTGCGCGAGGTTACCCCCGTAACAGATAAAATGCTTTCTAAAACAGTCGTTTTACCACTCAGATACGGACCCACAATCGCCACATTTCGTGAGCCGGAAACAACTTTATCGTTCATAGGACACTCACTTTCGACTGAACTATGTTTGTAAATAAAAAGCAGCAAGCTTGAAACGATCGAATTACGATTCAATAGAAACCGATATACAGTTCCACAACAATCTAAAAAACGGCTGCATTCCAAACTGATGTGAAGCGATCAACATTCGCAAAGTGACAATTGGCCCAGGGAACACTAACGAATAGTGACGAATCAAAAGCGAACTTGTAGAGGTGGACAGTGCCAATTGCCGGAGGGAGAATGCAAATTGCTTAAATGTAAAGCAACCAAAAGCTTACTGCTTTAGTATTAGATTAACCTGTTGATAATCCACCTGAACCAATCGATTCGTGAAAATTTATAACGCTAAATTCGCATCATTTACAATTCATGGGTTGTGATCGTCAAATTTGCAATCTTCAATAAACTCCTTAACACAATCAAGAGAGTTCGTTATAGTTCTCCATAAACTGGTGGATCGATCGCTGAAAATCACGCAGTCCCAAGAAATAACTTGTCATCATTGGATCAACAGCATTCGAGCAGCAAGAGGCAAATAACAATTAACCAGTCAAATAGAATTTCAATTGATTGGATTTGTGTAATTTGGATAAATCGATCGATAACCTTAGAAGGTGATAAGATTGAATCCCAAAGGATACAAATTTTCAGCCTCGATGTAATTGATTCATCAAATTCTCGATCGAACAGCTCGACTGCCATCCAGAATTTTTTAGCCCCTTTTTAGCTCCTGTGAAAATAGCTGCTAGTAAAAAATATTACTGTTTAATAACAGAAGGTGATGTTTACTACTATGCTGATCGTTCAAGTGTGTTTGCACTATGACTTGCTGCCCCAATTCTAAACAGGCAAGGAATTTACAGAAACTTCTTAGTTCTACAAAAACTTTTAAAATCCGCATAAATACCCCTGTCGAAATTGCCCCAAATCAGCGAGATTAATCAACAGTCACTTTAGTTCTCGCTTGGTATCTATCCATGGGTAGAAAAATCGATCGTCTTTCTCTCACGATTGTTGTCTGTAGTTTGATGGGAATTGTTTTAGGGGCAACGGCAAGTCAAGCCGAAATGAATCAATGTTTGGCTGAACCCAATCCAAGCAATGAATGCCTCACCCAAAATCCAGTGCAGAAACGTCTGGAAGGCATGGGTATTGGTTTGTTTGCTGGAGCGGGTGCCGCAATTGGCGCAACCTGGCAGATGGGAAATTCCAGCAAGTCATAAATCCTAAACAGTCTGCTGTTCATCCCTTAGACGATCGGTGCCCTAATGATGCCTTGAGCTTCCAATACCGCTGCGGCTCGCAACACTAATGCTTCTTGATAAGGAGCCGCAATGATTTGTACCCCAAGGGGGAGCTGGCCCGGACGTTGGATTGGGACAGAAACGATCGGCAATCCAATCAATGAGAGCGGTTGGGTGTACAGTCCTAAATTAGGACGAACCAACACCTCAACCCCATCTAGCATCATCGTCTGTTGACCAATTTTGGGGGCAGGGCAAGGGGTTGCAGGAGCCAGGATCAGATCAACCTGCTGAAAAATTTCTCGGACGCGATCGCGATACCAGCGGCGAAATCGTTGTGACTGTAGATACCAGGTGTTGGGAATCATCGTTCCGGCAATGAATCGATCGCGCGTGGCTGGATCAAAATCTTGAGCTCTCGTTTTGAGATGGTTTAAATGTAAGTTACTGCCCTCACTGGCGGTAATCACATAGGCTGCGGCTCTGGCTCGGTGCGCTTCTGGGATCGTCACATGTTGCGTGGCACCCAACGCCTGGGCGACTCGCTCAACCGCAGCAAACACTTCCGGCTCTCCTCCTTTGAGGAAATAGTTATCCGCAATGGCAATGCGCAGGCCCTCGATGCCGCGATCGAGCCAGGGAGTACAGGGTTCAGCCGGACGGGTGGTGCAGACAGGATCTTGCGGATCATGACCTTGCATCAGATCAAAAGCCAGCGCGAGATCTCGCACAGAGCGGGCAAATGGTCCGACATGGTCGAGACTACCCACAAACAAAGCGACCCCTGCGCGGGAGAGTCGGCCATAGGTCGGCTTTAAACCTAAAATGCCGCAAAACGCTGCGGGCACCCGAATTGAGCCATTCGTATCGGAACCCAACGTCAAGGGAACCAATCCAGCGGCAACTGCGGCAGAAGAACCGCCTGAAGAACCGCCAGCGACTCGGCTTAGATCGTGGGGGTTATGGCAAGGTCCATAGTGGCTGTTTTCGGTGACAAAGCCATAGGCATATTCATCCATATTGAGTGCGCCCACCAATACCGCACCGGCCTGTTTGAGTCTGACAACGGCTGTCGCATCCTGGGTCGCAGGCAGATTGTCCTGGTTGATTTTAGACCCCGCTACCGTGACTAACCCTGCCACATCAAACAAATTTTTGACTGCAAAGGGAACCCCGGCCAGCACGCCTGGATCTTCTCCCTGGGCAACTTTGCGATCGATCTGCACTGCCTGTTGAAGCGCCTGTTCTGTCAATACGGCAGTGAAACTGTTCAACTGGGGATCTTTCGCAGTAATTCGATCCAATGCAGCCCGTGCAACTGCCTCTGCGGTTACCTCGCCCGATCGAACTGCGGTTGCAGTAGCAATGGCATCTGCCTGTTCAAAGTTGAAGGTCATAGCATCACTTAGCCCTTACTCCCTGTGAATCAGTATAAAGCTGAGTGAGGTGAATCCTGAGCGGCGAGATTTGTATTTTGAATTGGAAATGTTGTGCGTGAAGCTGAAGCTCTAAACCGCTGTTTTAGGGTTCAAAGGTCGAAGCCACCTCAATTTCTTCGGGTAGTGGAAATTCCATCACCAGTTCAGCAATTTCGGCAGTGCGCAAAAGATTGGCAATGACGCCCGGTTGATGATCGGGAGCAATGGAGAGTTGTAGCAGTTGTGCCATCAGGTTGACAAGCTGGGCTGCATCTTCAGCGGAAAGTCGAGACATGGCAGAATTCCGGGGGCTGATTGAAAGAGAGTTTTATAGGGTTTCAGGAGTTTACATCAGGTTGACGCTCGATGATCGCTTCCATCGTGCTAGTTAAATAATGCCCTGCCATGATGCTGCTGGAAAGACAATACTTATTGATCCCAAACTGATGCAGGGTTTCAAAGCCAGTTCGGCGTTGACGATCGCCCAATACCCAATAGCGCTGCACGATCGACTCTGGTGCGATCCAGCCTTCTCCTTCTACCCGTCCCAACAGGCTGTGTTGCAGCACAAATGTGTACTGTCGCTCGCCAGCATTGAGGCGTCCACGATATTGCAACGAAATTTCTTCCCGCTCCGACCCTGGGAAAATCAGCTTGGTGACCATCGTAAACCAGTCATCGCGGTTCCAAGCCACGAGGATTCTTCCCTTGACTGGCGTAGGCATGGCATCCCGATCGAGCCAATTCCCTTGCAATGTCCAGCGCCCGGATTCTAGAAGAAAGTTGTGATCCACAGTGCGAGTCCTTGTCATTCTGCCCGCGCAATGCACATGCTAAATCTCAACAGCACCTCATGCTATCACGCAGAATTAGTGAGTCCCCTGGTGAATTTCCCCTAAGATAACAAGATGTTTTGCACCTGTTACATCCGGAAGATTACCAGGAATGCCTTGCCACCGCCAATAGGCCAGGACAGCAAAGGCGATCGCCTCTTTAAAGTCTGCACTCAGACCTAAGTCATCAGTCGTGCAAACTAAGACTGGATCCAGATTAGCCTGTAGCCGCTGTTTTAGGTAGAGATTCCGACTCCCTCCCCCAGCCAGCACAACCTGATCGGGTAACCGAGGCAAGAATTGGCGGTAGCTATCCGCGATCGAAGCTGCGGTCAATTCAGTCAGCGTGGCCAAAATGTCTGCATCGCTGAGATGATGGGCTACTGCATCCTGCAAGCACTGCTGCAAGTAATCCGGCCCAAACAATTCCCGTCCTGTTGACTTTGGCGGCAGCTGTTGGAAAAAGTCCTGCTGCAACCATTGCTGGACTAAAGCTTGGCAGGGAGTGCCGGAAGCTGCCCAGGCCCCATCTTGATCGAAACTCTGTTGGCCATTGGAAAGTTGATGGACCGCCATATCCAGTAGCGCATTGCCCGGTCCGGTGTCCCAGCCGAGAATTTTTGGGGTAGACCGATCGCCAAGTTTGGACCGAGCCGGTAAATAAGCCACATTCCCAATCCCGCCGATGTTTTGAATACAGCGATCGAGCGTCTCATGCTGCAGCAAACATCGATCGACGGGTGGTACCAAGGGCGCGCCTTGCCCTCCAGCCGCAATATCCGCCGCCCGAAAATTGCTAACGGTCGTGATTCCGGTGAGATGGGCGATCAGATCTCCACGTCCGAGCTGCAGACTATAGCCCAGAGGTCCCAAAGCTGGAGAAGCAGGTCGATGGAAGACCGTCTGACCATGGGAGCCAATTAAATGAGCAGCATCCAGGTCTTGCTGAATTTGCAGAGCAGCCTGAGCAAAGGTTTGAGCGATCGCGTCATCTAGCTCAGCCAACTCGGCCATAGATAAGGCCGCACCTGCACAAACTGACAGAATTTGCGATCGCAACTGTTTAGGATAGGGGTAGGTTGCACCCCGGATCAAATTAACCTGTAGATCTGCGGTTGCGCCTGAAATTTCAACCAGAGCAGCGTCGATCCCATCGACGGAGGTACCGCTGATTAACCCAATCACTCGCATGAAATTCGACTCATGATGCAAGATTCTTGATGTAGTTTTGGAATGAATGCGCTAGGTTAACCAGCTTCTAAACAGGCAAGCGATCGATGCATTTATTAGACCCAATCACCACCATCAGCCAGCCTTTTTGCAGCCTGGTAATCGGACTGGGATTGATCTCAAAATTGCCTTCCTGACAAACGGCGAGCAAATTGAGGCCATAGCGTTTCCGTAAGTCTAAATCGGCGATCGTTTTCCCATCAAATTCAGCCGGAACGACCACTTCCACAATGCTGTTATCGGGGTCTAGCTCAAACCGCTCTAATACACCTGGACGGGTTAGGGTTCGCGCCAACTCGCAGCCCATTTCATGCTCAGGATAGACCACATGATCGGCCCCGACCCGCTTCAGCAGCTTGCCATGAATTTCAGAGGAGGCTTTGGCAACCACGTGGGGAATGCCGCCTTCTTTCAAATTCAAGGTTGTAATCACGCTTTCCTGGACGAAATTGCCGATCGCCACAATCACAGTATCAAATTCGAACAGTCCAGCTTCCTTGAGTGCAGCAGGATCGGTGGAGTCCAGCGTCAGAGCATGGGAGGCGATTTCGTCATTCAAGACCTGATTTACCCGACGTTCGTCTGTATCCACACCCAACACTTCATATCCCAGATGGTGCAGGGTCATACAGACTGCTCGCCCAAACCGGCCCAAGCCTACTACTGCAAATTGCCGATTATTCGAACGAAGACTCTTAAAAAAGCTAAGTGAAGAGAGAGAAGAAAGACTCACAATGTGCAGCCTGTAACGTAGGGTAATTTATCGTAAAACCATGATCCTAAACTACCAGAAACTTAACATGATCGGGTACACCGACACAGAAGACCGATCGCGGATTAACCGACCAGTAAATTCTCTTCCGGATAGTTAATCGCTGTAGGTTCTGGATCACCCACGATCGCCGACATCAACAGCAACACGCCAACCCGACCGATATACATGGTGGCCACTAAAACTAACTTGGAGAAAGTAGAAAGACCTGCCGTAATGCCGGTAGATAGGCCAACCGTGGCAAACCCCGAAACCACTTCAAACAGACTGCGAATCAGTTCAACTTGAGGATCAGCTATTTCAATCAGGGCTGTTGCAACAATGACGGTGATGAGTGACCCAAAAACCACACCAACCGCTTTCAGGACCAACGACAAGGGAATTTGCCGCTGATAGCAAACGACTTCTGTCTTGCCTCGCAAAACCGCTTTCATGCAATCAAATAACACCCGAAAGGTCGTGGTTTTGATGCCACCACCCGTGCCGCCGGGACTGGCTCCAATAAACATGAGGATGATCGTGATAAACCAGCCTGATTCCGTCATCTTGGTATAGTCCGTGCTATTAAACCCGGCTGTGCGGGGCACAACTGCCTGAAACCAGGCTAGCTTCAGCTTGTCGCCAAAGTTGAAGGGACCAAACGTACCTGGATTGCTGTATTCCACCAACAAAAGGGAAATTGTGCCAGCGACCAACAACACAAACGTTGTACTGAGTGCAATCTTAAAATTGAGCGGCAGAATCAAACGAGACCGACGACGTTGTACTCGATCGCGCAACAGGAAATACATATCCATAATCACCCCATAGCCAATGCCGCCAAAAATAATCAGCAGCGGAATCACCAGGTTGATCGGAATTGAAGTGGCATAGCCGATCATGTTGTCGGGGAACAGGCCGAATCCAGCGTTGTTAAAGGCACTGACACTGTGAAATAGCGCTAGCCAAATGCCGTAATTCCAACCGTAGTCGGGAATGAAAACGGGCATCATGGCAAAGGCTCCCGTCAGCTCAAAAATTAGCGTGACAGCAATGATCGACTTAATCAGCTGGCCTGCGCCCGAAAGCCCTTCTTTATCCAGCGATTGCTGAATGGCAATCTTGTCTCGCAATCCTAACCTGCGTCCGATCAATATCAACAGAAACGTGGTGGCGGTCATGTAGCCCAAACCGCCCACCTGAACCAGTAGAGTGATAAAAAACTGACCGAACCAGGAAAAATAGGTGCCTGTGTCTACCACCACCAATCCAGTCACACAAACTGCCGAAGTAGAGGTGAACAGTGCCACCACCCAATCGCCCCAAGTGCCGCTGGAATGGGCGATCGGCAACATCAGCAAAAGCGTACCGAAGGCAATCACAGCCAAAAATCCTAAACAAACTGTGCGAGCAACCGTCATGAGATAGTTACGATCGGTAAGGGTTTAGCGATACAACAATACAATCTTCTGTTTTGAGATTACTGCCAGCATGACTTTTACGCTACAGCAACAAATTCAGCAGTTTTACGATGCCTCTTCGGGTTTGTGGGAACAGATCTGGGGCGAACATATGCACCACGGCTATTACGGCGCAGATGGTACTCAGGCCAAAGAACGGCGACAAGCCCAAATTGATTTGATCGAAGAATTGCTGAGTTGGGGCCATGTTACGCAGGCCAGCCAAATTTTGGATGTAGGTTGTGGCATTGGCGGCAGTTCCCTCTATTTAGCTGAGAAATTTCAGGCCCAGGCAACCGGCATCACCCTCAGTCCGGTGCAAGCCAATCGAGCGATCGAACGAGCTAAAGCGGCTGGATTGGGCGATCGAACTCAGTTTCAGGTGGCGGATGCGCTAGCCATGCCGTTTCCAGATGCTTCATTTGATTTTGTCTGGTCTCTGGAAAGCGGCGAACATATGCCCAATAAAACGAAATTTCTGCAAGAGTGCTATCGCGTGTTGAAACCGGGGGGCACTTTTTTAATGGCAACCTGGTGTCATCGGCCTACGCCACCTGCGCTCACGCCAGACGAACAGCAGCACCTCGAAAAAATTTACCGCGTTTATTGCCTGCCCCATGTGATCTCACTGCCGGAATATGAGGCGATCGCCCGTGATCTCGGTTTACAGGAGATCCAGACGGCAGATTGGTCCGCTGCTGTGGCTCCCTTTTGGAGTGTGGTGATCGATTCGGCCTTTACCCCTGCGGCAATTGTCGGATTACTGCGATCGGGTTGGACCACGATTCAGGCAGCCCTATCGCTAAATCTCATGAGTGGCGGCTATCAGCGAGGTTTGGTGAAATTTGGTCTCTTGAGCGGTCGGAAAAGTTGAGAGAATGCTTGAGGCCGATCGAGGCAATTAGAGATGCGGAGTGCGAACATCTTGTTCGCGTTGGCATAGCCTCTCTGTTAGGAGAAACAAGACATTTGGGCACAGCCCACGTTTCGCGAACGCACTCTTACCGATCGCGAATCATCCACCCGCTGAAACAGGACAAAGGTTCTCAAGCCTTCGCTGGATTGCGGATGCGCTCTTCGATATCTTCTAAGGTTTTGAGCACCAGCCGTTTTGCTTCCAACTTCCAGCCCCATTTCTGAACTGTAATAGCCAGATATGTCCCAACGATCGTGGCTAGCAAATCCGCAGGCTGCATAAAGGAAATGCCCAGCAGCAAACCCAGCCCAGCAATGCCCCAAAAAGGTAAAGCCACGGTTTGTCGCTGTTCTTCGACGATCTTGGCAAGCCCACCCGTGGGCAATTCTGCCTGCAGCTGCTCCTTAATTTGCTTTTGCTCGGCGGCACTCACCGATAAGCCAATCTTTTGCCGCAGTTTCTCGATCTTGCGGGCATCTGTGCTGTATTGCGTCAGTTCGTCTTCCGCCATCAAAACCAAACGTTCATATTGACCCACGATTCTACCTCTTGTCACTTGCGCTCTTCCTAGCATAAAGCTCTAAGATGTAGCCGAAAACCTCAAAGGATCCCCTATGAGCCAAATTTCTCCCGAAAAGCCCCCGCTTACTTCTGCTTATGCCCCATCCCCCAACTTTGTACAACAACGCTTTCCACAGCTCTACGCATTCTGGAAATTTTCGCGCCCCCATACGATCATTGGCACCAGTTTGAGTGCGATCGGTCTATTTCTGCTGGCCTGGGGAGAAAGCAGTCAGCCCAGTTTGAGTCATGGGGGTATGGTATTGCTCGGCGCGATTGCAGCTTGCCTCTGCGGCAATGTTTATATTGTCGGTTTGAATCAGCTCGAAGATGTGGCGATCGATCGGGTCAACAAACCGCATCTACCGTTGGCATCCGGTGAATTTTCGCGACGGCAGGGTTGGGCGATCGTTCTTACTACTGGACTGCTGGCGCTTGTTCTTTCTGCTGCCCAGGGTCCGTTTTTAATGGCAACCGTTTGGAGTAGTTTGTTGATTGGTACTGCCTACTCATTGCCACCCATTCGGCTCAAGCAATTTCCGGTTTGGGCAGCGCTGTGTATCTTCTCTGTCAGGGGAGCGATTGTTAATCTGGGCTTGTTTCTCCATTTCAACCAAAATTCTGGGAATGTCGTACGAGTTCCATCCGAAACATGGATGCTGACGTTATTTATTTTGGTTTTTACATTCGCGATTGCAATTCTCAAAGATATTCCTGACATGGAAGGCGATCGCCGCTACCACATCACGACTTTTACTATCCGCCTGGGTGCTGAAGCCGTATTTAATCTGGCCCGATCGGTGCTAACGGTTTGCTATTTGGGCATGATTGTGGCAGGCCTATTTTTACCCAACGTGAATCCAGTGTTTTTAGCAGCAAGCCATTTGCTAGTTCTAATTGGACTCTGGCAACGCAGCCTTAAAGTTGACTTACAGCACAAAACCGAAGTTGCCCGATTCTATCAATTTGTCTGGAAACTCTTCTTTCTGGAATATCTCATGTTTCCGATCGCCTGCCTATTGCAGTAGTCCAAACTTCAGTAGCTCAAACAGCAGGTCTGACAAAAATGGATATCAACCTAAGAACTTGAGTAACGTTTTGCATCCTCACGCAGCAGGCACAGGTGCAAATCTGTCCTGCAATTACGCGAATGCTCCGTCCAATTGCATTGCTTTGCCAATGGAAAAGCAAATTGCAGCACAAAAACATTCTCGAGGAATATCAGGTTGATATCCAGTCGTGAACTAAGGATGTAAATCAATTCAGTTTGACAAAGGCAACGATTCTTCAGGTATGCCTTAATTGTACAACAATGGGTGCGCAAGGCATGAAAAAGTCATGGTCATTCAATCGAACTAGCACCCTGATTGGTTTTGCAAGACCGATCGAATAGAAGCATTATCTTCCGTAAACTAGAATACCGATTGACCTCCTGAAATTCAAGTCTCTTGAGATGATCTCTTCAAAATTTAAGATTGACGAAATAAACAACATTTATGTTGATAAAGTCATTTATTCTTCTGAATCACTCAAAGCCAATATACGACCTAGCCTTTATCACCTGATTTATATGGATTATTCAATTTTTAAAATTCATTAATCGTTTCTCTTTAAAACTTTAAACAATAGGCATTGACCTTTACTGGCAATGATTTTATTCTTAAATAGTGGCAACCACCTAAGATAGACGATCGAATCTATTCACTACATCGATCGAGTTTTTCAGAGTCACTGACTCATTGCTTGTAGAACCGAACATTGCGCGCACAACATCAGGGTGTTCGACTGCCGGAGGATGAACCTCTGTGCACTGCTATTCGCTTTTGCATCCAACTTAAACCATTTGTATTCTGCCTTGTTCAGGCAGGAGGAAGAAATATTATGGCTAGAATTACAGGTACCCCGTTGAATGACTCCCTTGTCGGCACAATTCTCGATGACACGATTCGAGGGCTAGCAGGCAATGATTATCTGGTTGGTGGCGCTGGAAATGACACGATCGAGGGTGGTGATGGGGATGATACTCTGGAGGGTGGAGACGGCAATGACACCCTGAATGGCGGCAACGGAAACGACTCTCTTTATACTGGAGCAGGTAATAATTCAGTCTATGGTGGTGATGGAGATGACTTTGTCAGTATTGATAGTCCTGATGCAGCTTCCAGTAACCTAGTGGATGGTGGCGCTGGAACCGATCGATTACTGCTTTCCCTCTGGGGCAGCACTCAACCTATCACAATCACTTTTGCCAACGGCACATTCAGTCTCCCTGGCATCACAGCAACTAACTTTGAGACACTAAGCTTTATGGGCGGCAGTGGTAATGCTGCGGTTTACGGTGGTAATGGCGATGATTTCTTAAATGGTGGTAGCGGAAATGACATTCTCTCTGGAGCAGGTGGTAACGATAACCTCTCTGGCGGAGAAGGGGATGATACACTGTTGGGTGGAGCCGGAGACGATACCCTCTACGATTTTTACAACGGCAGCAACGTCCTGGATGGCGGCAGCGGAAACGATTCGTTAAGTACCACGATCAGCGACTTCTCTAACACAATCATTTCAGGGGGGACTGGGATTGATACTCTCTCCCTCTCTTGTGATACAGCATCACAAGGTATCACACTCAGTCTCATCAACAATTCCATTATGCTGCCAAATGTCCTGACGGCAACAGGTGTTGAACGCCTCGGATTCTCTGGCAGTTCCTATGCCGACACAGTGACAGGCGGTAACAGCAACGATGATCTGTCGGGGAACTCTGGTAATGACACCCTCAGCGGTGGTAACGGCAACGATAATTTATGGGGGAGCTCTGACAATGACACCCTCAGCGGTGGTAATGGTTATGACAAAATAGTCGGTGGTGACGGGGACGATGTCATTGATGGCGGTAATGGCATCGATCAACTCTACGGTGACGATGAATATTCTTTTGGCTTGGGTGGCAATGATGTTCTAATTGGCGATCTAGGGGCCGATCAAATGACAGGTGGGGGTGGTGCAGATCAGTTCAAGTTTGCAGCAGCATCTGGACCGGGTCGATTTGTGGCAGGGCGAGCCATTCTCGACTTTAGTCAGACTGAGGCCGATAAGATTGTTTTAGCGAAAACTATGTTCCCCGCTTTGCAAAGTGCGATCGGAGATGGATTCTCAATCCCCACTGAATTTGCCACCGTGCAGTCAGCTACTGCCGCTGCCGCTAGTAGCGCTTTGATTGTTTATAACATTAGAACCGGCATTCTTTTCTACAATGCCAATGGGATAGATGCTGGCTTTGGCGATGGTGGACAGTTCGTCACTCTTACTACCAAACCTGCATTAACTACCGCAGACTTTATGATTCAATAAGGCTCAAGGTAGCTGTCTATTTTCCCCGAGGTGAAAGTTGTTCAAAAGTATGCTAAGTTTCAGAGCAATTGCTCTTAAGTTGCTCGGTCAAAGCTGTGATGCCTGATGAATCTAGCACTATTCTAGCAAGGCTAAGCGATGAGATTAATCGCCTGACAAAGCGCGTGGCAGAGCTAGAGCAGCGTAATCAAGAACTGGAAACCGAAAACAAACATCTGAAAGACCTTTTGCATCGGCAGGGTGCATCCAAGGACGCAAAAGCACCTCAGTTCAAAGAGAACTATAGCGTTGACCAACAAAAAGGCAAAGGGAAACGGGGACGCCAATCAACGGGACGACGGGCGCAAGATGAAAAGCTTGACTTCGTAAGCTACGAC
>LUGL01000070.1 GCA_002796835.1 Elainella saxicola E1
TTCCTTGTTCTACCGTTCGTCCAAAGAAGCCTAAGCCCGTTGTTTTCTTGCGATGGGTGCCAAAGTTCAAATCAGTTGTATCTTGCACTGCTAATACGACATCTGAACGATTCACCCGTCCCAAGACAGCGCCCCTTTGACTTGCCATAATTCGTTTGGCACTGACCTGTGGATTTGCCCAAAACCGATAGATGCTTTGAGCTTCGGTTCGGTCCTGACTGGCCTGAGGCACTGTTTTATCAGGGTGACAACTCAATATGTCCAAAACCGATCGGAATCGTTGGCCATGTCGAAAATCTTTGAATGCAGCGTTGCGAATCTCCTAGCTTAACCAAGCTTGCATAGTTCACCTCAATCCTGTTGGCTAGGTAGATACAGTCATAGGATGATAATCTCACACTCATCCAGCAAAAGCTACGTCCTGTAACACTTCTACGCACTTTTGCGTAATGGATAGAATTTATTTGCGGGACAGCTGCAATAGAACGGCTTCATTCTGCAAGGCCGATCGGTCGAGTCAGACTGGGCATGGGATGCAGATGGAACTCAATGGTTCAATTTTAGAGGGCGGGTTCTGCTAGGCTAACTCTGCAAGCGCTGTTTTCACACAAGCACGAACCGCTTTCCAATCCCGCTCTGACAACTGACCAATTTGCATGATGTTGGCGGATGCTGGCAGGGTGACAATAAAACTTCGAAAAGCCGATGCAACTCGTAACTCAGACTGCGCCCAATCTTGAAGCAAATAATCTGTAGCTCCCAACCCCTTCATTTGAGAAGTAATCAGACCCACAATGACATCTGGGCGAGTTGCATGATAGGTTGCGGAAGACAGGATAACAGCAGGACGACGCTTTATGCCGATCGCACCTGGGAAATCAACGGTTACTAGATCGCCAGCAGCAAACGACACTAGACAGCCTCCTCATCTGAAAACAAGGAAGCCGCATGTTGCAATGAAAAATCGACAATCTCGATCTGATCTTGCTCACTCCAGAAGTCACTTTGATCGATCGCGAATGAATCCTGTTGTACTATCTCATTGAGAATCAGCGTCGCCAACCGCAATCTTTCTGTCGGTGGCAAGGTTCGAATAATTGTGTTGAAAACCTCTTGAGCAGTTGACATCTATGGCTTTCCCAAGGTTGCTTAACTAGCCTAGCATTTGTAGAACCTAGCCGATTTGAACTCAATTTCAATCGTTCATGAGCCGACTTAAACGACGGTATTTACCTTCAACCATCGCTCATTCCAATCCTAGAAAGTCGATCGCAAGCAAAGCCCACTCTGATCCGTGCCTGTGATGTTCTAGTTCGATCGATCAATGCTGCTGCAATAGAACGCTTTATGATGCAAGGCCGATTTGGTTACGTCAGGCGCATGAGGTACACAGGGAACTCAATGGTTTAGTTTTAGAGGGTGGGCGATCGAACTGTAGGTTATTGAAAAACTTTAGATAGGTTCTAATATCTGTTGTCGTCACTGAAATTAGCTGTTTGAGTGGGTTTAATTCATCCTGAACCACGGTTACAGATGAAATAGTGGAATCGCTTACCCTCATTCGTAAAACTACGATGAGGAACGTAGTCTCGCTCATATTGCCCATGTCACAATTGTTCTGAACAAGTTTATTTTGATAGAACAATGCTGTGGACATCAGGGCAGAAGCTAAGGGGTGGCTATACCATTCAAAGGATGCTGAGTAAGCAACGCTTTAGCATAACTTATCTTGCTAAAAACCGAAAAGACGACTGGGTTGTTATTAAGACTTTGAGTGACGACGCACTTCAGAGGCCTGATTCAAGCCGTTTACAGGAGTCTTTTGAAAAAGAGGCATTTAGACTAGCCAGGTTTCAGCATCCTAATATTGTCAAGGTTGAGGAGCCATTTCGCCAAGATGGGGTTCCCTGCATTGCAATGGAATATATTGACGGAAGTACTTTAGCTGAGCATAACCCACGGGTTCTGTCTGAAGTCGAAGCAATAAAATATATCACTCAAATTGCTCAAGCTCTATCAGTTCTGCATGAGAACAAACAGTACCATCGGAATATTCAACCCAGCAATATTGTGCTACGTGCTGGAAAGCCTGAAGCCGTTTTAATTGATTTTGGCTTGGTTCGAGAATTTGATCAAGATTTAACAGAAACTCGCCGCTTAGAAAATACTAGTCCTGGCTATACTCCACCAGAACTTTATTCGAGAAAAGCAGCAGGAAGAGGTCCTTATACAGATATTTACTCACTAGGCGCAACCCTATACACATTGGTAACGGGAGATATTCCACCGGATGCGGATAAGGAAAGGCAATCTGGTAAAAAAATAACTTTCCCCAGTGGTATTAGCGACAAAACCAAAGAAGCTATTGAATGGGCGATGGAATTAGATCCTGTCGATCGTCCACAATCAGTCGAAGCTTGGCTCGCTGGATTAAAGAGTGTTACACGACTTCAAGGTAGGCGGAGCTCAAAACAGAATTCCAGAATACGGATAGAGACATCACAGGTAATTGCGGCAGTTGCTGCATTTGGAACCTTATTAGGGGGATTAGGGGGTATTGCAGCATTATTCCAAATATTTAATTCCTCACCCAAAGCAAATCCTAGTCCAACTCAGACGGTAACGCCTTCTACTCCTTCTCCTAGTCCGTCTCAGTCAGTAAATCCGTAGTTGAACAAAACAATTTGATGGATTTCAGGCAGGTGCTTCTATGGTTTGGGCGAAGGGAAAAAAACTACAAGGTGGTCGATATGTTATTGAAGAGAGCCTTGGTCAGGGGGGATTTGGTGTTGCATACAAGGCTTGGCATACGAAACTCAAAACCTATGTAGTTATTAAAACCTTGCACGACCACTATAAAGCGGATCGAGATTACAAAGAATCTGTCAGGCGTTTCTTGGAAGAAGGACAGGCATTAGCACGCTTGTCTCAAACATCCCATCGTCATATTGTCAAAGTCCGAGAACTATTTGATGAAGGTAACGTACCATGTCTAGTCATGGATTGTGTAGAGGGTGAAACCTTCTTTCATCTGGTTAGTCGCTCAGGTCCTTTAAAAGAATCTGAAGCCATTAAGTATATTCGCCAAATAGCAGAGGCTTTAGCAGTTTGTCATCAGGCAGGAATCATACACCGAGATGTTCATCCCGGAAACATCATTCTCCAAGACGATGGAAACGCTGTATTGATTGATTTTGGTATTGCGAGAGATTTGGAATCTTCGAACCAGACTATGCTGAGACAAGCTGGCCATCGGGACTTTGCACCTTATGAGCAGTTGCTTGGAGAAAAAAGTCAGAAAACAGTAGATATTTATGCTCTTGCTGCAACCTTGTACTACATCGTTACAGGAGAACAACCTATATCTTCTAGAGATCGTAAACGTGATAAAGCTCATTTAGCTCATCCAAGGGAACTCAATCCACGTATCACGCCACATTTGAATCGTCTGATTCTGCAAGGTATGGATCTCAATGCAAAAAAACGTCCACAGTCAATGGAGGAATTTTTGAGGCTTCTTAGAAAACCAGAAATGTCTTTTAGGGAGAGAATACAAATTTTCTTAGAATCTTTTGTCAGGGTCCTTGGGGTTAGTGATCAGCTAACTTCCCCTACTGAGTCTGATGAGTTCCATGCCAGTGAACAGAGTACAGGTCGTTTTCAATCCAATGCTCAGCAATCACCTCAATATTTTTATACAACAAGCAATTTAAACCAACATAGAGTAATTCCTTTGACATGGTTAATTGGTCCATTTTGTGGATATGTACTACTCGGTTGTATGATTTCGTATCTATCAGACCTAGAGAATTCACCCCTAAAACCTGGGAACAGTATGATTTCTGCTTGGATTACCTCATTGGGTTTCGCTTTGAGTGGAGGGTTGGCGAATGTCAGAGAGGGTAGAAACTGGGCATTGTATGATCAAGCCTGGTTGAGAAATTCAGCTAGAGCTGCTTCGGTGCTCAGGTTTCGATTTTTGACTGAAGCACGAATGTTCCTTACCCTAATTGCTTGGTTGGGAATATTGTTCTTCTCTGTAGGAACAGCAGTGATTATTGCTGGTAGGCTCCATCTAGGTGCAGTAATATTATTCTTGTTATTATTACTACTGATATATCTTGACCTCGGTGGCAGAATCTTTGGTGAGGGTTCTAGCTTTAGTGTTCGGATTGGACAGCGATTGCAACAAGACTCTTTTAGAGAATTAGAGGTAGTGCTTATATTAGCTGGAACATCGGCATTAGGTTTGGGAATTGGCTGGCTAGTTGGTGGATTGCTAAGACTGATTTTTTGAAATTTCTGCTGAGAACAAAAAGACAATATCGGGAGTTAAGACCGATTGGATCTCAAAGCTTAATGATTCAGGTTCAAAGCTCGATCGTTCATCCTCAAAGAGAGAACCTTCGCGTCCAAAAAATGATTGTTTGAGTGTAGAGAGTAACTGTTCAGCCTCAAAGAGTGATCGTTCATCCTCAAACCTCAATGATTCGGGTTCAAGGGTTGATCGTTCATCCTCAAACCTCAATCGCTCAACCTCAAAGCTCGATCGTTCAAGCTCAAGGCTCAATGATTCGAGTTCAAAGGTCGATCGTTCAACCCCAAAGAGAGAACCTCCGCGTCTCAAGAGTGACTGTTCAGGCTCAAAGAGTGTTTGTTCAAGCTCAAGGCTCAATGATTTGGGTTCAAAGGTCGATCGTTCCACCTGAAAGAGAGATGATTCGATTTCGGAGGTCAACAGTTTCTATTACCTCAAGGGGTTTCCAGCTCAAAGGATTGAATTATTGGGGCCGATGCACGATCGTCTCAACAGTCCGGTGGCGATCGTTTGGACTAATCCCCACCAACCGAATGAAGTCTTGACTATGAGTTTGGAAACATTCTTCGAGTGCCTGTTGGGCTGCTTCAAATCCTTGATGATCGGCTTGAATCAGGCTATAGCACTGCCAGGAGTTAGTGCGGAACCGACGTGGATCGACGACTTCAATCCCTAGACGATCGCCCCGACGCAGAATATCCTGCAAGGTGTGCAGCGTTTCAGGCGACAACCCTGAATTGGACGGGGTAGCATGCCCATTGCTCTTAGAAGATCCGTTGCTGAAGTCTGAGTTGCCGTTTGGCATAACAGGGTTGGGTGTTGCGATCGGTGTGGTGGCTTGAGCAATAGATTGAGCTTGCTGCAAATTTTGATTGTAGGTTTGCACCAGCCGTAATTCCTGAATGCGCTGCTGTTCCCGCACGATCAGGTGACCCAGTTCAATTAAGTGGGCTAAGCCAAAATCGGGTTGATGGAATTCAGGGGGGCGTTCTGTGCTGTTGACGACTCGCAAGGACACCCGATCAATGCCGACCGATTGAATGAAATTGCGGACCTGTTCGTCGTAGAGACGAGAATGCAGCGCACTATAAAAGTCGATCGACTGATCAGGAAAGGTATCCACTAGCTGCTCAATATCGCGGCGAGTCACGCCATCGGATGCAAAAATGCCGCTGACGATGCCAATCCGATCGTCCCGGATGGGTTCCCAATAGAATTTTTCCATGCGACCATCCCGAATCAGCGGCGCATAGAGCGTCGAGAAGTCGTTCCCTGTGACAATAATGGGAATTCGCTGGATCGGTTCCGCGTCATAGCTGCCGGGAAGCTGCACGTTGGTGGGGTTATCAGCAATGTTCATCAAGGTGCCCGCCACCAATTGCGTGTTGACGGTGTATTGCGTGAACTGATCAACTCGGCCCATCCCAGCATCAATATCGTTGATCATGAGAACTGCCATCTTGCCATTCACTTTCACGGCGTCAGCCGCTTCTCGATAACGTAAGCGAATTAAACGAGCCGGATCGCCTGCATCCGGACTTTCTAATTCCCCGGCTGACATATGAACAGGAATGACGCCCATGCGCTCAAACACTAGCTCGCACTGAAAAGATTTGCCCTCTCCTTTGCGGCCATGAATGCCCAAAATTAAAGGCACTTTTACGCCAGACAGATTCAGATAATTCTTAGTGATATGGATAGAGAGTTTGTCGAGAAAATGGGGTGAGAGGTAGTAAGTCATGGCAGTTTATTGAGGAGAGCATGTTCCAAGTCAACAGAATGTACCCGGTTGGGTACTGCGATCGCACTCGCTAAATTTGCAGAATAAAAACATCAGCGAAATTAAATCAATCACTCAAAAGAAGGAGATCAAGCAATGTCATTTGCAATTACCGATCGCAATACCACCCAAATTGAGAAGGTAGAATTCAAAACCAACCCAGACCAAAGCAATGTTGCGTTTTCCAACTATGGTCCTGCAGGTGAACCCTTACTGGTGCTGAATGTTCCCGCTGCGATCGGCAGCACGCTGGCAGTTATTCGGGAATATGGTCCTGCGGCAGGTCGAGGACTTTATATCGAAGTTAACAAAAAGCCGGAACAATTAGGCGGTTCTTATTTCGAAGCAAACTATGCTGGCAGAATTGAAATTCGCTAATTCTCGCAATCTCATTCCTTAATAATTTGTCTGTTGGCTTGGCTTTGCCAAGCTTTTTTGTTTCACAGAATGGCTCAAAACGAAAGGAGGCAGGTTATCCCACCTCCTATCCAGTATTGGGGTTCGTTCGGATCACCAAATCAGTCGGTAGTCACTCAACTCAAACCTTGGTGTATTGAATTGACCCGCGTTGGAGAGCCCTGATTTTTGGGGTCTGAGCTTGAATTAATGAGTAACTCAGTGCTCAGAATCAAGATGATTTGGCTTGATTTATCCCACAAAATCAGAACTCATCACTTTTTAGTAGCGGTAGCTGCTGCCGCCTGCATTGGGCTTGTGCACGATGAAGCTCATCACCTGGCACTGCTTGACGTTGTCGAAAGCTACAACGCGAACATAGCAATGGCCATATTCAGAGCGGCATTGTTGCACTTCGTTCAGAACTTCTTGGGGAGTTCTGGCATTGAACAAAGGCAACTTCCACATGGTCCAGTAGCAGGTTTCAGCCGCAGAGTCTTCGTTGAACTCGATGCAAGGGAAATAGCCGTTGTCGATCGTGTATTGGATCTGACGCGCAATTTGAGCATCGCTGAGCGGAGGCAGGTAGGAAAAAGTTTCGTACCGACGCTCTTTGGATAGGGTTTTCATGGCTTCCTCAAATTAAAGAATGAAAAACATCAAGAATTTTCAGGTTCGGTTTCGGTTGGCTGCTCAGGATGAGAGCTGACTTCTTCCACCGCTGAAGGATCGACTCGCGTCATGCGTTCTAGCTGTTGGCGACGATGTTCCATATTGGCCTGCTGAATTCCCGTTCGCACCATTTCTGGCAGGAACTCACATACCTGATCGGCCAGGTGCTCTCGAACGGTCAGGATGCGAAATGCCATATCCTGGCGTTCTTGAAACAGGTCTCGAATGTAACGCTCTCCATCCTGAACCCGCTCTCTGGTTGAAAAATTTTGCAGCCAGAAAGCTCGGGGTGGATCGGTTTCATTCAATTGGTTGATCACCGTGCGTACAGCTTGATACGTCAGGTAACTAATCAGCACCTTCGCTGTATCTTTCGCGATCTGCTTATGATCCATAGGAGTTTTGAGTTCTGAATTTTGAGTTATGAGCTGAAGTCGATCGAACCAACTTTGCCCATAACTCTGACTCATTTCCTCCAATTAGATGGTGTCTTGCGCCTCGAATTCGAACTTGATTTCCTTCCACAGTTCGCAAGCAGTAGCCAATTCAGGCGACCAGCGGCAAGCTTCACGGATGATGTCGCCACCTTCACGCATCAGGTCACGGCCTTCGTTACGAGCTTGAACGCAAGCTTCCAGAGCAACCCGGTTTGCAGTTGCACCCGGCGCGTTACCCCAGGGGTGACCCAGCGTACCACCACCAAACTGAAGCACTGAATCGTCGCCAAAGATTTCCACCAGCGCAGGCATGTGCCATACGTGGATACCGCCCGAAGCAACCGCCATCACACCAGGCATAGAAGCCCAATCTTGGGTGAAGTAGATACCTTTAGAGCGATCTTGCTCAACGTAGTTCTCACGCAGCAGATCCACAAAGCCCATGGTGACGGCCTTGTCGCCTTCCAGTTTGCCCACAACGGT
The DNA here is from genome assembly GCA_002796835.1 of Elainella saxicola E1. Classification (GTDB taxonomy): domain Bacteria; phylum Cyanobacteriota; class Cyanobacteriia; order Elainellales; family Elainellaceae; genus Elainella; species Elainella saxicola. The sequence goes on from LUGL01000070.1 coordinate 8,087, forward strand.
ACCGGTGTGAATGTGGTCACCACCGGACATCCGCAGACATTTTGCCAATACGCGGAAGTGCATCCCGTGGTTTTTCTGACGGTCGATCACAGCGTGCATTGCGCGGTGAATGTGCAGCAGAACGCCGTTGTCGCGGCACCACTTCGACAGAGTCGTGTTAGCGGTGAAGCCTGCGGTCAAGAAGTCATGCATGATGATGGGCATGTTGAGTTCTTTCGCATACTCAGCCCGCTTGATCATTTCTTCGCAGGTTGCGGCAGTCACGTTCAGGTAGTGACCTTTGATTTCGCCGGTTTCTGCTTGGGCTTTGTGGATGGCTTCAGCTACGAAGGTGAAGCGATCGCGCCAGCGTTGGAACGGCTGAGAGTTGATGTTTTCGTCGTCTTTGGTGAAGTCTAGACCACCACGCAGACACTCATAAACCGCACGGCCATAGTTCTTCGCAGACAGACCGAGTTTCGGCTTAATCGTACAGCCCAACAGCGGACGACCATACTTGTTGATCTTGTCGCGCTCAACTTGAATCCCGTGAGGAGGACCTTGGAAGGTCTTCAAATAAGCAACGGGAATACGCAAGTCTTCCAAACGCAGAGCTTTCAGCGCTTTGAAACCAAACACGTTACCCACGATCGAGGTCAACATGTTGGTGACAGAGCCTTCTTCGAACAGGTCGAGCGGATAGGCAATGTAAGCAATGAACTGGTTGTCTTCGCCGGGAACGGGCTCGATGTCATAGCAACGACCTTTGTAGCGATCCAAATCGGTCAACAGGTCGGTCCATACGGTCGTCCAGGTTCCGGTAGAAGATTCAGCCGCCACGGCTGCACCAGCTTCTTCATAAGGAACACCTGGCTGAGGGGTTACCCGGAATGCCGCCAAGATGTCGGTATCTTTGGGGGTGTAATCAGGCGTGTAATACGTTAAGCGGTAATCTTTAACCCCAGCCTGATACCCAGCTTTAGCTTGGGTTTTGGTTTGAGAATAAGACATGATTTCCCTTCCTGTGAATCACTTCGATCCGAACATAAAAACCCTGCCCTACCCCTCCCAAAACAGGGGTAAGGAAGCTGACGCAGCCTCAGCAACAGCAAATACTGGTGATGAAGTTCGCACGAACCAGGGCAAGAATTTTTCTGGCAATCTTTAGATTATCTTAATTTTGCGCCCTGTTCGTTGGGTTCAATCAAAATATATCAGGAATGTAATAAGCTCAACTTTGAAACTTCTTAGCGGATTGATAACGAACCTTTATAATTGTTAAAAAATGTAAAAGTCAGTACAGACATGCCACAATCCTGTAGAATAGCCGCGTTTCGACAGTCCGAAAGCTGATCGAGCTGATTAGTTTTTGAACCATCCTTGCCTGCAACTGTTGACAGTGAAGCGAATGAGATGAAGCAAGATTTTGGATATGCAACACTATAGGCGATCGTTCTAATCTCCTCTACCAATCCTTGTAAAGTTTTAATTTTTGACGAGATTGTTTGCTCTCCCCTTGTTGCGAGTCCGGTCCCAAAGGTTAACCTAGGGAGAACAAGTCTACCTGCCTTCAAAATCCTATGAGAGACAAGCTATTTGAAATCTTCATGGCCTTGTCAGATGTTTACAGCGGCTGGATTCTCTGGAATCTGTTTCTCGCTTTTATTCCGCTAGCCCTCAGCTTCTGGCTGTTTCGCCGCAAGAAGATTTCTCGCTCTTTCCTCTGGTGGTTAGCTTGGGTGGTTTTCCTGGCCTTTTTGCCCAATGCACCCTATCTCTTGACCGACATTATTCACTTGATTCGCGGTACAAGAGCGGGTTTGTCAATCTGGGTTGTGGCCTTGGTGCTGATTCCGCTACACATCACAGCGATTTTGGGTGGTTTTGAAGCCTACGTGATTTCTTTAATCAATCAGGGCTATTACCTCAAAAAGCAGGGGGTGGGGCGCGTATTGGTTTGGAGCTCAGAATTGCTGATGCATGTGCTTTGTGCAGTCGGTGTTTATATTGGTCGCTTTCGACGCTTCAATAGCTGGGATTTAGTGACTGGACCAGGGAATGTTCTCACCACAACACTGGACGACCTGACGAGCAAACAGCCTGCTGCCGTGATGCTGATTACATTTTTGATCCTGGCGGTGTTTTATTGGGTGATGAAACAGGTCACGCTTGGTCTTTTCCTGCGCTATCGCTATCTCCGGATGGGGAAAGAAGTGCTGGAGTAAACTGAACCAGCAATTCCCCTTTTCTAAACTTCTATCAATTGAAAATCATCCGCTTCCACAGGTTGCCAATCTGTTTGACCCAGTCGATCGATCGCCCGATCGATCAGGTCTAGTCCCTGCTGTAAGTTCTCAATCACCGCCAGTTTACCGCGTAGATCGGCTGCATCTTGGAAGCCTTTGGCATACCAGGTCATATGTTTGCGCGCCTGACGGATGCCGCGATCGCCTTTGTATTGCCAGAGCATTTCCAGATGATCGCGAGCGCATTGCAGCCGTTCGATCGGTGTGGGAGGGGTGCGTAACTCTCCTGTCTTCAAGAAATGATCGACTTCACCGACTAAAAAGGGATAGCCCAACGTGCCGCGTGAACACATAACGCCGTCAGCCTGGGTCATTTCCAGACAGCGCACTGCCGCATCAACGGAAAAAATGTCGCCGTTGGCAATCACCGGAATCGTCAGGACTTGTTTCACTTTGGCGATCCATTCCCAGCGAGCCGAACCGTTGTAGCCCTGCGATCGGGTGCGTCCGTGCAAAGTCAACATTTGGGCTCCGGCATCCTGCATGCGTTGAGCAAATTCAACCGCATTAATTTCCTTGTCGCTCCAGCCAATCCGCGTTTTCACAGTCACCGGAACGGGAACCGCTTTGACAACCGATCGGACGATCGCTTCTGCGACCTCAGGTTGACGCAACAGGGAAGAACCACCGCCATTCTTGGTGATTTTGTTCACCGGACAACCCATGTTGATGTCGATCGTATCGGCTCCTTCTTCGACTGCCATTTGAGCCGCTTCTGCTAAAAAGTCTGGACGGCAATCAAATAACTGAATGCTGATGGGCCGTTCGTTGGGATCGATTTCCATGATTTTGGGCAACTGCTTCACGTAATGCAGTCCCGTGGCGTTCACCATTTCGGTGTACATCATGGAAGTGGGCGCATAGCGCCGCACTAATCGACGAAACACCAGATCTGTCACGCCCGACAACGGCGATTGCAGCACCCGACTGTTGACCTCAAAGTTGCCAATCTTTAGCGGGGTCGAGAGGCGAGCCTTCAGTTCAGGTGACAGCGTTGGGGATAGAGCAGAAGCAGACGTAACCATGGCGATCGCAAAATGGGCAAAAAAGATCTTTTCCCATCTTATCGGGTTTAGGAGAGGGACGGTGAGGTTGCTGGCGGCATCTGAGGTCAGCTAGAGGTTAGTTCACTGGGGAGAATTTTGATTTGGTGGATCGCGATAGCGCATTGGATTAATGTATTCTCCTCACTGCCTCAATATTGATTTTATGTATTCGAAAATAAATTGATTGCATCATCATGATTGTGATCGATCCCCCTAAATCCCCCTTGTCAAGGGGGACTTTGAGTACTCTTAGCTCGGTTCCCCTTTTTTAAGAGGGCTAGGGGGGATCTTGACTCTGTAATTCAGCCGATCGGATTTCGACTTCGAGGTCGATCGATTACCAGAATGCTCATCACTTCGTCTGAGTTGGGCACGGGCAACAAACGACTCCAATTTCCGGCATCAGCGACTCGGCAGACATGCAGTTTGTGAATCATCTCGCGCACTCCGGTGGCAGAACCGATCAAGATCAGGCGTAACCGTTCGCGATCGTCTCTGGGATCGGTGAGTAAACGTTGAGGTGAATCAGTGAAGATGGGCAAATCGGACAGAAATTCTTCTGCCATAACAACACTCCTGTGAATTTGGGCCTGGAGGAAAGCCCAAAAACCTAGCCACCCCGCAAAAATAGACGCAAAACAGAGTGACTAGACGGAGTGTTAAAATACTCCGTTAGCCGCCTTGCTGCTCGTATCAGCTTGGAGGTTAGTCGCTTATGGCTGGTGGAAACAGTCATAGGCGGCGCTAGATTTTCGGGTCGCTGGCTGCAATGAATGCAGCTCTAATCTGACAGAATACCGAGATTACGTCCCAAATGCAACCGCAATTTGTCGCCTAAATTTGTCTGGGTTAAATGCTTGTTCAGGCGATATGTTGGAGGATGGGCGATCGATGAAATTTCGATCGTGAGTTTTCTTTGAGTTGCAAGGCCGATCGTTTATCAAGCGTACATCAATGGATTGTCACTTTGCTGCATGGCCGCTCGCACGTAAACGGCGAGCTATTGATCAAACTGCACTAAAGTGCACTCAGTTGATATTGAATGTGAAAGATTAGAGGGAGCAGCGGTATAGGGTTTGGGGTGATTTTTGCGTGATGAATTGAGGGTTGCTATTGCAGCGACAGTGATTGGGGTTCCACGATAGCGATCACGGTTTGATCTGCGTGATGTTGTTTTTGCTGTTGCACATAGGAAATTGCGTCTTGAAGTTGCTTTGCCCCTAGCGAAAAGACGCCATATTCCCGTTGCCATGCAAAGGTTTGGCTGGGATAAGTGTGATTGAGATGATGAGAACTGCTCCCCTTGATGCGCATGACAAAATCAGCAATCGCTCGACTGGGCGGAATTGAGACAATCAGATGAATATGATCGACGATGCCACCGATCGCATGAATTGGACAATGGAGGGACTGTGCCTTGGTTTGAATATAGCTATAGAGTTCTAGCTCGATCGTCTCTGTAATCAATGGCTCACGATTACGGGTTGCCCAAACCAGATGATAGTAGGTTCTCCAAAGCGTCATGGCCTGATTTTTGAAAGCAGCTCTCCTAGAAGGGGCATCTGCTCCAATCCATGCAACATTTACAATGAGTTTGTCGTTGCGCTGCATGACCGATCGTACGTAAACGGCGAGCTATTAATCAAACTGCACTAGAGTGCACTGTAGAGCAATTCAGTTCTTGAATGTTCACTCGATCGTCCATTCCACCCATTCTCTCAAGCCTAAAGTGGCGGTTTCAGTGCACTTCAGTGCAGTTGCTTCCATTAGTCCGCCGTTTACGCGCGGACGGGTCAGGAAGATTGCCCTTAATCCTCAAACCACTTTATTCTTGCAACTGTGCCAATATACCTTGGGTAATTGGATGATCGGACAGTTCCGCAGTTCGTCCTGCTTTGACAGCCTTTTGTAACAAATAACGGAAATTTCCTTGAGCAGTTTTTGTATTCGGATGATTTTCTCCTAAAGCTTGTATGACGATTACCAGCGTTTGCAGATAGAGTGGTTCTGCCTCGCTGTAGCGCCCTTGCGCACAATATAACCCTGCCAAATTGTTTAGACTCCCTGCAGTGTTAGGATGCTTTGGCCCTAATTGCGATCGGGTGATGTTGAGGGCTTGCAAGTAGAGCGGTTCTGCCTCACCGTAGCGCCCTTGTGCACGATACAATCCTGCCAAATTGTTCAAACTCGATGCGGTGTTGGGATGCTCTGCTCCTAATTGCAATCGGGTGATGTTGAGGGCTTGCAAATAAAGTGGTTCTGCTTCACTGTAGCGCCTTTGTGCACGATACAACTCTGCTAAATTGTTCAAACTTGCAGCGATGTCGGGATGCTCTGCTTCTAATTGCGATCGTCTGATGTTGAGGGCTTGGAGATAGAGCAGTTCTGCTTCACTGTAACGCCCTTGTACATGATATAACCCTGCTAAATTGTTCAAATTCGATGCGGTGTTGGGATGGTCTAGTCCTAATTGCGATCGTCTGATGTCGAGGGCTTGGAGATAGAGTGGTTCTGCTTCACTGTAGCGCCCTTGAGACTCGTACAATGCTGCCAAATTATTTAGACTCAACGCGGTGTTGGGATGCTCCGCTCCTAATTGCAATCGGGTGATGTTGAGGGCTTGGAGACAGAGTGGTTCTGCTTCACCGTAACGCCCTTGTGCACGATACAACAATGCCAAATTGTTCAAGCTCAATGCGGTAACAGGATGCTCTGCTCCTAATTGCGATCGTCTGATGTCGAGGGCTTGGAGATAGAGTGGTTCTGCTTCACYGTARCGCCCTTGCGAAGAGTACAACA
>LUGL01000212.1 GCA_002796835.1 Elainella saxicola E1
CAATTACGACGGGAGTATCGCGAAGAGATTCGAGACATCCGTGCAGAGGACTTGGTTTTCATTGATGAGGCAGGTGTCAATTTGATGATGGTGCGCTTATATGCACGTGCACTCAAAGGAGAACGGGCAACTGGTGAGCGTCCTTACCACCAAGGAAGCAATGTAACGCTGATTGGTGCGATGAGCTTGAAGGGAGTTGTTGCAGCATTGAGCCTGGAGGGTGGGATTAACGGGGATGGGTTTAAGTACTTTGTTGAGCACATTTTAGTTCCGAATCTCTGGATGGGTGCTTGCGTAGTGATGGATAACTTGAGTTCTCATGGGGTAGATGGGATTCGAGAGTTGATTGAAGCAGCAGGTGCGAAACTGGTATATTTGTCTCCTTATTCTCCTGACTTTAATCCAATTGAGAACTGTTGGTCGAAAGTGAAAGAGTTTTTACGGTCAGTGGCTGCTCGTTCTCGTGAAGCGTTAGATCAAGCGATTACTGATGCACTTAATGCTGTGACATTAAAGGACATCAGAGGTTGGTTCACCTATCGCTGCTATTGTACTTAACCAAGTTGAAATCCGCTATAATCAGATTTTTAATCCTGGTGAATAAAGCAAGCTATTGGCGATCGTGCCCTACCTCACTGCAAACCCTTCTCCCTTCTGCTAGGACATCTCACGATCGCACCTCTCGACCAAACAGCATGATCGCTCTTTTCTCGTTCCCCCGCGATCGGCACAGTCCCAGTAGAACTACAACATAGGCGATCGCACTCGATTGTAACAATGCCTGTGTGGAGAGGAACGCACCGTATAATAGCGATCACCCATCCTGTCATGCGATCGCTAACTTTTGCCATAATAGATCACATGCGATCGGGTTATCCAAATGGCATTGCTACCTAATCAGCGTCAGATTAGCGTTACCAAAGTGAGTATGAAGTCGCCTAAGTCAGATGCGATGTATTGGCGTACCCAGCCCTATGCCGTGCGGCTTGCGGCGTTAGAATCGATTCGTCAGGATTTTGTGAGTTGGAGATACGGTGCTCAACCAGGATTTCAAAGAATTTATACAGTCGTTAAACGATAATCAGGTTCGGTATTTAGTCATTGGAGGGTATGCGGTAGCGCTCCACGGTTATCCGCGTTACACCAAAGATATTGATATTTGGATTGAAATGTCGCCTGATAATGCAAATCGCATGCTTCAGGCGCTAAGACAATTTGGATTTGCGTCTCTTGATCTGCAACCTGAAGATTTTATGACACCGAATCAGGTGATTCAATTGGGGTATCCTCCAAATCGAATTGATCTGATAACAACTCCCGATGGGGTAGATTTTGTAACTTGCTATGTGGCACGACTTGAGGTTGAAATTGCAGGCATACAGGTAAATTTTATCGATCTAGAGAATCTACGAGTCAATAAACGAGCTTCGGGACGATTGCAAGATTTGGCTGATTTGGAGAATTTAGGCGATTAATCCGATCGCCCAGCAGACGTTATTTTTCATCATTTAATGGGGTTCGATCGCACTATTGATAGATCGCAGCCGAAAATAGCGATCGCCACAGTTTGCTAGCAAGCTTCAATGCCATTTATGCTCCTTTTTGAACATAGGAGCGCGATCGCACCTCTCGACCAAACAGCATGATCGCTCTTTTCTCGTTCCCCCACGATCGCAGACTGTTGATCAGTACTGTAGGTTGGGTTGAGGAACGAAACCCAACATCTTCCTTCAAGCCTGTTGCTTCTCTCCAGCAATTTGTCCATTCTTAGCAAAGCGTTACCATTACCATCGATGCAATATCGCCGCGCTAAGACCGCCGGAGCGACCTATTTTTTTACAGCGGTCACTTATCAACGTCAACAGCTATTTCATCAGCCGGAAATCGTTGCTTTACTTCGATCGGCATTTCGCACGGTCAAAGCCAGGTTCCCATTCACGATCGATGCCATTGTTGTG
>LUGL01000213.1 GCA_002796835.1 Elainella saxicola E1
CGAGGGGTGCAGGATATCTTTATTGCTTGTGTTGATGGCTTAACGGGCTTTCCAGAAGCGATCGCTGCGACTTATCCTCAAACCCTGGTTCAGTTGTGCATGGTGCATCTGGTCAGGAACAGTGTGGCTTACGTGTCCTACAAAGACCGTAAAGCAGTTTGTGCCGACCTCAAGGCAATTTATACTGCCCCGACCGAAGATGAAGCAGAATTGCACCTGGAGTTGTTTGCTGAGAAGTGGGACGCTCAGTACCCGACCATTAGCAGGAGTTGGAAGCGTCATTGGGTGAACATCATTCCGATGTTCCACTTCCCGCCCGAGATTCGCAAGGTGATGTATACCACCAATGCAATTGAGTCATTGAACATGTGTTTACGAAAAGTGACTCGGAATCACCGGATCTTTGCCAATGATGAAGCGGCATTGAAGGTGATCTATCTTGCGATTGGGAATATTTCAAAGAAGTGGACGATGCCCATTCGAGAGTGGAAGCCTGCCTTGAACCGATTTGCGATTGAGTTTGAGGGCAGATTACCCAGAGAAATTTATTCCTGACACAAAACTATTTACAGATCCAATGCTTCACACGATCGCCCTCCTTAAAGCGGCTTTTGCAGCTTAGCCATCTCAGCAAACGAAAGCGAGCAGCGTTGACAAATTCCCTCTGCCCACAAAGCCGGAATTTTGAACCTTGCGCCACACTGAGGGCATTCCGACAATAGGCGAAGTTGATGGCGATCGCATCCTCTGGTTGTTTTAAACTGCCACTCCAATCGGTGATAGGGTTCCTCCATGTAGCAAGTTGCACAGAGCCGAATTGGTTCATGTTTCATGCCCACACCTTGCGGCGGCAGCATTGACTGCAGGCGATCGGCATCCACCCGCACAACAGCAGCCAGTGCTTCTAATTGCGGTTGGGTTGGAAATGGATTGAAACGGAATTTCTCCCACCGTCCGAGCACTGCGCCCAATCCACTCTTCTCCCCTAGCTCGTTAACCGTTGAGTAATTAGCTCGACGAAACCGGCCTAAAAAATGGCTCAAACTCTCTCCTGCATAAGGTTCAACAACAAATACCCAAGCAGGAATTTCCGCAAGACTCATCCACCATACTCCTCACAGACTTGCTGCAAAATCTCCAGATCAACGTACATCAGCCCTTTTTCCAAAGAACGGATCGCAGCCTCTCGCAATACCATATCGATTAAACCAATGTAGTAACCCCGGTTTTGCACACCCGTGGCTTTTCTGATCGGCTTCAAGGCTGACTCTTGCATCAGGTTAGAAGCTGCTGGAAGGGCAAGAATATTTTTCTCCCAAATCCCTACAGTCTCCTTCAATTTGCTGGCAGGGATCGTTCCCATTTTGTAGTTCGCTCGAAAGCGGTTATACACTACCCCTGTTAAGGTGAGCGTTTGTACTGTTATGGTTGATTGAGTATTTTAGGATTTTCGATAGGATCAAGGCACTGAAGTGAGCACCCAATCAGGGAGAGGGAGCTATGATTAGTGCCATCTTTGAGCGATTTGTGGAAAATACACCAATGACTGTCATGGTGCGAGCCATCATGGAGCGGATATTTGCCCCCAAGTTGTTGGATCAGTTGTTTGAGGAAACCGCAGAACAGCAATATCAGCGAGAACTCCTTTTTTCCAGTGTCGTGGGATTGATGAGTCTAGTGGTGTGTGGCATGTATCCCTCACTGAATGCAGCCTACAAAGGGTTTGAAAAGGTGGTAGGGGTATCGAAAGTAGCGCTGTATGCTAAGGTGAATGGTCTAGAACCGAAATTATCTCAAGCGTTAGTGCGCTACAGCAGTGAGCAACTGCTAGCGGTTCAACAGGAGTTTCCAGCAGCAGCAGTCCCTCTGTTAGCAGGCTATGAAGTGCGGATTATTGATGGC
>LUGL01000214.1 GCA_002796835.1 Elainella saxicola E1
CAGATTCACCCCCGTCTCATCAATGAAGACCAAGTCCTCTGGACGTACCTCTCGCATCGTTTCCCAATACTCACGACGCAACGCTTGCACCCGATCACTTTCTGCTTGAGTAGCATGAAGTGTTTTTTTTTCGAGTTAAATTCAACTGTTGCAGGGCACGCCACAGGGTACTAACACTCACTTTTAGTCCTAGTTTTTGCTCCAGTTGAACACAGATCTCTTCTAAGGTTGCATCATTATCCTGCTCCACTATCTCTCTAATCAGGTTGTGATGTTCATCTAATTTAGCCGTAAACCCACCCGTATGCGGTTTGGGCTCAATCGTCTTTTCAGTGCGATAGCGTTTAAGCAACGTTTGGATAAATGCCAGACTCACCTTGAATCTTTTAGCTAACTCCCGTTGTGATCCTTCCTCTTGCTCATAAGCATCTATAACTCTTTGGCGCAAATCAACTGAATATGCCTTCATAAATCAGTAACTCTACTGTTAACAGTGTTTTTTAGTGTAATGCATTGAGTTGAAAACCGCTATACCGCCCGATCAACCTGAAGTGAGATGAACTCCGTTGTGCGGCGTCCGGTGCAGTCGCTAGTTGGATTGCCGTCTTGGGATAACAAAGTGGCATTGAAGTTCAGCCAGGTATCGTTGCGCCTTGTCTTCAGTCAGCACATGCGCCGCTACACTCAGCGCTATTTCAAGCCACTTGCAGTGTTTGTCGTTTAACTCAATGTCCGGGTTAAACGCGTCGAAGCCGCGAGACTCCCCATGAGCATCGAGCCGATACCGAACCGCGATGCCATCCCTGCTGTTTGTAGAGACGTCTGGCAGATCGTGTGGGCACAATTCTTCGAATGCGTCGGCAAGGTGACGGAGGTGATCCGGAGGCAGGGACTCGATGATCTCGAATCCACTCAGACGAGCCGTTGCGGCAGACTGCAGTGGAACGATGAGGAGAACTGAGGGATTTGCCACGCCTAACTCGAACTCGAGGACAGATGCCGCACGAAAGGCAGGTGAAAACAGAAAGCGATGGCAAGCTCGCGCCGGATCGGGTCCGCTGGGGGTTACACCTCNCGCAGTAATTCAGCTGCAATTCGAGTTCATCGAGGAATGATGAGACGGGGATCGGCATTTAAATTTGGCAGCAACCCAACTAGATATTCACCGGCAGAACTGCCTGATAACACCTTACCTAATCTGAGACTATCAGGCAGATTGATGGGATAATACCCAGATTTTAAGGAATTAAACAGAAACTTTGCAGGTCAAAGCCGAAAATTTGGAATGTTATCATGACGACGCTTGTGTGCGATCGAACTTTCCTCTATCCTAATAGATGCTGGTTTTCCAAGCGAATGACCAGTAGATAGCTTAAGGCTTGGTCGCTGATTATAGCGGATTTCAACTTGGTTAAGTACAATAGCAGCGATAGGTGAACCAACCTCTGATGTCCTTTAATGTCACAGCATTAAGTGCATCAGTAATCGCTTGATCTAACGCTTCACGAGAACGAGCAGCCACTGACCGTAAAAACTCTTTCACTTTCGACCAACAGTTCTCAATTGGATTAAAGTCAGGAGAATAAGGAGACAAATATACCAGTTTCGCACCTGCTGCTTCAATCAACTCTCGAATCCCATCTACCCCATGAGAACTCAAGTTATCCATCACTACGCAAGCACCCATCCAGAGATTCGGAACTAAAATGTGCTCAACAAAGTACTTAAACACATCTCCGTTAATCCCACCCTCCAGGCTCAATGCTGCAACAATTCCCTTCAAGCTCATCGCACCAATCAGCGTTACATTGCTTCCTTGGTGGTAAGGACGCTCACCAGTTGCCCGTTCTCCTTTGAGTGCACGTGCATATAAGCGCACCATCATCAAATTGACACCTGCCTCATC
>LUGL01000071.1 GCA_002796835.1 Elainella saxicola E1
GCTTTGGGGGCATAGAACCGCATTTCAAGGATTACAAGTCGGCAGGTTTTGAGTTGATCCGTTCTCGTTTGCGAGGTGCTTCTGCCCTAAATTGTCTATTGATGTTGCTGGCTAGTGCAACGTTGATTGCAATTTCAATTGCGGTGATAGTTACTCAGGAGGGCAGACGGAAATGGCTGGACTGGCACAGTCAACGGGGACTGAGCTTTTTACAGTTAGGGTTACGTGAGTTGAAACGCTTATGTTATCAACAGCTTGCGATTCCCAGACTCGCTATCTTACCAACTTGGAGTCCTCAAGTTGCCTATGCATCGTTGAAGAAACGAGAACGCATAGAGACACGTATTGAGTTCTCTCGGGTCACTGTTTTCCCTGCGTAAGCCGCCAAAAAGTTTTCTGCACCACTAAGATGGATTGCCTCACGGGCGAATTGTAGCCGTTTTTTCAGTTCTGCTTCGCTCTCCGCGATTTCAAGTTTGAATGGGCGACTCATACCTCTTCCCAAGGATATCGATTCTCCCTATATTCTATGTGCCTTCAAGTAAAATTGGTATTAGATCTTTAGACGATAACAGGAATGCGTTAGCTCTATGTAAACTAGCAGTGTAAGATAAAATACAATTTGATTATTTAAATCTAAATTCTAAAGAAAACATGTAGAAAATCTTGAAATGGTAAAGCTTGGAACGATATCTGCATCTTTAGATGGATGAGTGACATAGGCAGGTCTGATAAGTTGACATCATTCATTGATGCAAAATCAGTTACTTTAAACGGGCTTCATGTTAAAGACCTCCGATCGATTTGTTCAAATTGCTGGTGTTGTGACAAGCAAAGTGGCTGAGTTATTATACGCACCTGTTACCGTTTTGAATGATCAAGGAGTGGTGATTACCAGTAGCGAGGCTAGATTGACAGGAGTTCACTGGCAGCAGATAAGAAACAAAAGTAACTTTTGTAACGTTCTGCGAATTCCTCTTAGCCATGACATGGAAAACGGAGAAGTATTAATTGGTGAACCTTTAAGTGAGCACAATATTTCTCCTCAGTTAGCTCAAGCGCTGGTTAAATTGGTGGTCGATCAAGTCCAGTCTCGAACGCATCCTGCAACTCATCTAAAATTAAAAAATCAGTTTATTCATGATTTAGTGCACAATCACATAGACGATGAATCGATCATTCTCAATCGCGCTAAACAGCTGGGTCTTGATTTAAGTCCACCGAGAGCTGTTATTTTAGTGAATGCGGCTGATTACATTCTTAAAGATGTTCAAACATCGCTCAATCTAGTGACTGAAATTGAGCGTCAGCAACAGGCTCAAATGGTGATTAACAGTATTGTTAACTTTTTTCATTTACCAGATGAGACGATTTGTGCCGATCTGGGTCAGGGTTATATTTGCGTTTTGAAGGCAACTGACACCAAGAATCTAGACTTGTGGACAGATGGTAAGGACATTCCGCGTCGCATTGATACGTCCTGGGCGAATTTGACTGCCCTTAAACGAGCTGCCAATGCGCTACGACAGCAGCTTCAAAGAGATACGAATGCCTCGATCCATATTGGTATTGGTCGCTATCACCCCGGCAGTGGCGGAATCGCGAGATCTTATGAAGAAGCCCATGCAGCGCTTTGTTTAGGGAGTCGCTTGCAGCAGCAAAATCAGGTCCATTGTCTGGCGGAATTGGGAACTGCGGCCTTTGTTGGGGTTGCAGATGAAACCACAAAAATTGAGCTTGCCAAATACTTGCTTAGCCCTTTAGACCATGAACCTGAATTGCTGACCACGATCGACACCTTTTTCACTGAAAACTGCTGTGCTTCTTCAACTTCAAAGCGCCTGTTTATTCACCGTAATACCTTGAGCTATCGCCTAGACAAGATCGCCTCGTTCACTGGCTTGGACCCGCGTAAATTCGACGATGCCATTCAAATTCGTTTGTCGCTGTTATTGCGATCGCTCAATCGATAAACAATGTGAGATAGATGTCTTAATTTGTCATCTCATTAATAGCCCCTGGTTCTACTGTTGTTTTTGCTCGTAACAGAATTTTTCCAGGTTGGAGGTGTAAATCTCTCAGTTGAAGCGAAAAACTGTCTGAGTCGAAACTGCGTAGATCAAGCAGTTGGACAACTTTTTCAAATAGAGCAGTCGCAAAATCAAGCGATATGCCCTCACCCTGGGCAGAAATGATTTCTAAATTAATCCGATACCCATTATCTTCCAAAGATGGCTTAGCAACGGCATTTAACGTTTTTTTCTCCCCTGAAGCAGGTAGGCCGAGCCGGAGATTGATCATCATTTCACTGTCGTTGGGGAGTTGCAATTCAATGTGTTCTAGATCGATCAGAGTCGGGGTGTCCTGATAGATGATTTCCAAATTGCGCATCTTGCTTTGTAAGTAATCAGAACTTAAAGCACGATTCAAATCAGCCTCATTCAATAGAATTTGGGCTTTTGCATTCAAAGGTTCCTTGAGCTGAATTTCTCCTAGAACGGCCTTGAGCGGATCAATCGCAACTGAATCCGTTTCAATCCCAACGGCAGCAGCGCGCAGATCTTGCTTGATCACCATTCCTTCTCCTGCGATGGAAACGGAATCTACTTTTCCCTGCATTAACTTGACTGGATCGGTTTTTATATCAACATCCACTTGTTCTGCCTGATCAAGCTGACTGTTGATTGCAATTTCTGCAACCTTATCGAGGGCTTGCTCCCCCAAATTTTGATTTTGGCTCATGGCGCTCAAATACTCCTGGTTAACTGACCTAGAACAGACCTGAAAAGAAGGATTCACGTTTGAGTGAGATGCCATCTCCTTCCAACAGCACCTCCGTCAATGTTGGCGAATGGCCTGTCGTAAAACATCGTTCCAAAAGCCGATCAATTCAACCTCTTTAATGCCTAGGATGCAGTCTCTTCCCAACAGCCTTCCCAGCAGCCCTACTGGATAGACAGGGATAAATAGAAATAGATGGATTGCGATCGCTCTTGGCAGAAAATGACCAGATGCTGAATTCTCGATCGAGTTTTATCAGCTAGGAATATGACTTTTGCCAGAGGGGAAGCTGAGAGTTTATCGCTAGGCTCAAAATGAATTCAAATCAAGGGAGCGTTAACAATGAATTTCATTGCTAAAGCAGTTACCACCATGGGCTCATTCTTCCGAGCATTGCATATTGAGCGATATATGGCAGCATTGTTAGCTGTTTTTGTATTGCTCACTTCACCGATTGATTCAGGGAATCATTCTCAAGCCTTGGGCAAGCAAATTCATCAGCGGTTAGAACAGACCGATCGGAATTCTGACCGACCTAAAACAACGGGTGAGTTTCTCGATGAGGCGAGAGGAGATGTGCCGTTGGATGAGCGGTTGCACAACATTACTCGTGACTCTGCAGAGGCGATGAAGCAGCTTGGCCAAGAGTACACAAGCGGTGTTCAAGAGAATGTCCGAACTGCCAAAGATAATGTAGGTGAAGCAACCAAGGGTCTATTCGGACGCGGCTAGAAAAAACGGGAGTTGAATTTCAGATCAGCTTTGCATCCGTTTAGAGTAGCCTCCTGTATCCCCCAAAACTGGGGGACATTCGGTTTAAAGTTGCAATGAAGTGTCACGGGAGTTAGGCATGGTTACTAAGAAGCATTCTAAAAAAGGCAAAGACTTTGAAAATCAAGATCGAAACGATCACAAAAAAATGTTTGGTGTTGATCTCAAAACGATCGGCGGTGCGATCGCGACTGCTGTAGTGACCGAAATTGCTCAAACAGCACTGAATAAAGCGACCCATATCGACCAGAATGACCATTATCAGAATCACCGCGATGGCGATCAGGATGGCTCAGTGCATCGCAGAGTTGAGAGTATGACTGCTTCAATGGGTGAGTCTTTGGAAGGTGTTGCTTCAACGACGGGCGATCGGCTCAAAGATACTTTATCGAACACAGGAGAAAAGCTGGAGAATTGGCATCCCAATCTGGGTGAAGGATTTGCTGCAAAAATCGCTCAGGAAATTTTAGATGAAGTAAAGCCTGCGATCGTTCGGCTGATTGAAGCTGTAATTGAAAGTGCTGAAATGGCTTACCGTTCAGCGGCAGGGACACTTGATTCTGGAAAGAATGCAGCGGGGGATGTGCTGACAACCACTGAACAGATGGGATTGTCTTCTGATGGATTTCAATCTGCATCTCAGGAGATACTGCGATCGGTTCAGAATGGAGTTGCAGACGCGACTAAAACTGCAAAAACGGCCTTTGAGGGAATGAAGCCTTCTGGTAAGAGCAAGAAGAAGAAAAAGAACAAGAAAGCCAAAAAATAGCGAAGTGATAGATTGACATCTGGTGCTCTAGGACATGTTGAAGTGTGATTCAAACTTTTGAATAGAGGTACATCTAATGATTTTCTTGATGGTTCAAACTCCGCCGGAAATTCCCAGCCCGCCGCTGCCGGACCCTGGCCCCACTCAACCAGAACCTCCAATTCCCAATCCCAGTCCGACTCCCGATCCGTTACCCGAACCGTATCCGCTCCCTGATCCGGACCCCAATCCGATTCCCTCACCAGATTTACCTCCAGAGATCAACCCAAGTATGCCTCTACGGTAATCTCAGTACGCGTGAGAATAGTAACCATCGCGTCAGTCAACCTGTAGTTTTGAGCGATGCCTTGCATCAACCTACAGGAACTGTCGAGGCAGTCATAGGCTATTCACTTCGTAATGCTACGATCGGACCTAGGCGAGCGGTGGTTTGAGCTGGAATCACCCCGGGAGTCCGAGGCCGTTGATGATCGGGAAAAAGTCATCTAAGCCAAAGGTTTCCAGCGTATGCAAATGAATCAGGAAGCCTGCGAGCTAACGCTGATGGAGCGCTTTGGCGATTGAAAAAGACATGCTGGCGGTTACGGTCAGCAACAATGGGAATGCACAAACGATCGCCAGCCAGCGGTGATATTTGCGGAGTAAACGAGACATAGTAAAGCAGTAAAAGGTAAGATGAAAGCGGCAAAAGCTAGCTTAATTGCCAGAGCGACGTTGTTGGCGTTGCTGTTCATGTTCTTGAAGCTTTTGCAGTTGTTCTGGCGTCAGAACGGCATCCATTTGTTCTTTCGCGGAACGCATGATCGTTTCAATTTGGGAACGCTGGGCGTCGGTTAGGTTTAAGGAATCAAAAGGCGGACGAGGCGGCATGCCCTGATCTTTATCACCGCCGCGAGGACCATTGCCATCACGAGGACCATTATCATCACGGGGTCCTCGATTTTCTCGATCGCGTTGCAGTTGAGCTTTCTGTTCTTCGGTGAGAATGGCGTCAATTTGCGATCGGGTATTTTGGTGAATTTGCTCGATTTGGGCTTGCTGTTCTTCAGTCAAATTCAAGAAATCTGCATGATGCATCGGACCATGGGGAGGGGGACCAGGTGGATTATTCCCCTGATGATTATTTCCTTGAGAAAGGGCCGGGGATGCGATCGAGAGAGCCAGCGCGGTTGCGCCAGTGAGGAATGTGGCGATTGATGCGGTCAGCATTCGAGCAGGAATCATATTGACTTTCATTGGAATTGGTAACTTGTAATCTCTGAACTGGTTCTATTAAGCAAGATGAAAATGACGGCTCTACCCGACCCTGAATTACAATTTTGTAATGGATGGGAAAGCTGGAAAGCAGTTTGAATAGAGGAGGGTAGCCCAGCACAGCCAGGGAATTCAACGATGCATGTCCTGTTTGTCGAAGATGAGTTAAAAATTGCCAATTTCGTCCAGCTTGGCCTGAAGGAACAGGGATTCACGGTGGATTATTGTGATAACGGCAATCAGGCTTACCAGCAGGCGATCGATCGGACTTACGATGTGATTGTGCTGGATATTATGGTACCCGGTAAGGATGGACTGGCGATTCTCAAGCAACTGCGACGGTTGGGCCAGAATACGCCGGTGATTTTGCTGACGGCCCGTAATGAATTGGACGATCGTCTAGAAGGGCTGAATCTGGGAGCGGATGACTACATCACTAAACCATTTTTTGTGGAGGAGTTGGTGGCTCGGATTCATGCAGTGGTGCGACGTAGCATTGGCGATCGGCAAAATCTGCTTTCGGTTGGGTCGCTCAAGCTCGATCGAATTACGCGAGAAGTCACCTGCCATCAGCAAACGGTTGAGCTGACGACGCGGGAATTTAATTTGTTGGAGTATCTGATGCGATCGCCAGGACGGGTATTGACTCGTACTCAAATCCTGGAGCATGTTTGGGGCTATGATTTCAATCCCAATACCAATGTGGTTGATGTTTGCATTCAGCGGATTCGTAAAAAGATCGATCGGCTGGATGAACCGAGTTGGATTGAGAATGTGCGGGGAGTGGGCTATCGTTTTCGCAAACCAGAGCTGTCATCGTGAAATTGCGTTCTTTTCGACTGCGGATTGCTCTGTTATCGACCATTCTAGCGGGGACTGCGCTGGTGGGATTCAGTAGCATCGCTTGGAAGTTGATCTATGTCGCCAAACTGAGTCGGTTAGATGACAATTTGATCAATCAGGTGCGGCGATTGGCTCGGCCTTTGCCGTTGGATGTTTGGCCTGCTGCCGCCGCAGATTTATCGCGTGAACTGGGAATTGATGCAACTACGGTGACGGCGCTGCAAATCTTGAATTCAGAGGGTGAATTGGTTTATCAGTCAGAAAGTTGGTCTACAGAATTTAACCGATCCGATTTGTTTCCGCCTAATCCGATTGTTCTGCCCTCGCCGCCCGCGAATCAGGTTCAACCAGAACCGCCTGCTAAAAATCCGCCTCGTCGCCACAATTCAGCCGAACATCGATTTCCGCTGTTGGATATTACGCCGCGCATTGTCACCCAGCGAACTGCAACGGATAGTTGGCGAATTGCTTCCGCCCATTTTTCCACGAATCAGGTGGCGATCGCAGTCAATTTGCAGTCTTTGGATCAGGAAATGGCGGCCATTCGCAACATCTTTCTGGTGGTGATTCCGGGGACGTTGTTGCTGGTGGCTGGTGGAGCCTGGGCTTTGTCGGGTAGCGCCTTGCAGCCCATCCGGCGATTAACGGCAATGATGCAACAAATTACGGTGACTGGCTTGGATCAACGAGTGCCGATCGGCACAACGGACATTGAGTTTGTGGAACTGATCCAGGTGTTCAACCAAATGCTGGAGCGGCTGGAACGCAGCTTTAAACAAGCCTCTCGATTTAGTGCAGATGCGGCCCATGAGCTAAAAACGCCGCTGGCAATTTTGCAAGGTGAATTGGAACAGGCGTTGCAACAAGCTGAACCAGGGTCGGAGTTGCAACAAAGTTTGAGTAGCCTATTAGATGAAGTGCGTCGTTTGAGTGGCATTATCCGCAAGTTGCTGCTGCTGTCGCTGGCTGATGCGGGACAAATGAGTTTACACAAAATCGAGGTGAATGTCTCGGAGATGTTGGCAGTGATGATCGAAGATTTAGAGCTGCTGGCTCCCCACCTCAAACTGCAAACTGAGATTACATCTGAGTTGTGGGTATGGGGCGATCGCGATTTACTGACGCAGGTGTTGCAGAATTTAATGAGTAATGCGATCAAATACAATTTGCCAGAGGGCTGGATCCAAATTCAGGCAAAGCGGCAATCCAGGACGGTGCAGGTAACGGTTATGAATGCGTCCCGCACGATCCCAGAGTCCGATCGCCATCGAATTTTCGATCGGTTTTATCGGGGCGATCCGGCCCGCACGCGCAAAGTAGAAGGGATTGGTTTAGGACTGAGTCTGTCGCGAGAAATTGTTCGGGCGCACGGTGGCAGCCTGACTCTGGACGAAACACAAGATGATCGAACGGCATTTACATTGATCCTACCTGCGAGGCTTCCCCTGAATTCAAAGGGAACTTGATTGCAACATGCACTTCAAGAAAATACTCTAGAAAAACACTTCAGGAGAATCAGTGTGTCAGGTTTCAAGATCCTGGCATAGCTGCTGCGGTAACTGTTTGATCACGCGCTGAAAGGGAGCAAAATTATGCAAACTGCGAGATAGAATCAATGCGCCTTGAATCGCAATCATGGCATCTTCTCCCCGCTGCTTTGCCAATGTTTCATCCAATCCTGCGGTGACCAGAACCTGGGCGATCGCCTCAATCCACTGAGAAAATGCATGACTAATTTGGGCGTGAAATAACTCATTGCTGGCTTGTTCTAAGACCAACACTGCCCACAGGCAAGAATTTTCTCCTTCATTAAAAAATTGATTGGTTTCATCGCACATGGCCTGGAATGCCTCCATGGGCTGGGATGCAGCATCTGCAAGAATCGGCATAATCATGGTTTCTAACCACTGATTCACCTGAGTGAGAGCCGCCTCCGCCATTTCTGCTTTGCCACCTGGGAAGTGATGATAAAGGCTGGCTTTTCCTAAACCTGTTGCCTGAGAGATTTTAGCAAGGGAGAGTCCCTCATAGCCGAATTGCCGGAATAGTTGGATCAACTTAGGGACATAGGTTTGCCTGGACATAAGTTAAGAAGCTGAAGCAAGAGACTAAAATTTGCCTATTGACATCATACCGAACGATCGGTACAGTACTCATATACCGAACGATCGGTACAAAAACCAACTTTATTTTTCCCAAAAATTAGCAACACTCATACCCCATTAGGAAAACGCCAATGATTAAGCTCTATGGTCACGAAATGTCTGGTAATAGCTACAAAGTGCGACTCTTGCTGGAACTGCTGAATATTGACTATGAATGGATCAAAGTGGACTTAATGAAGGGTGAGCACAAATCGCCGGAATACCTCGCGCTCAACCCCTTTGGACAGGTGCCGCTATTGGTGGATGGCGACACAAAGCTGGCCGATGCTCAAGCGATTTTAGTTTACTTGGCACGACAGTATGGGGACGATCGCTGGCTTCCGATCGAGGCATTACCGCTTGCCCAGGTCGTTCGTTGGTTATCGACGACGGCAGGAGAAGTTCGCCAAGGCCCTGAAAATGCAAGGCTGTATTACCTGTTTGGCGCAAGTAATATCAATATTGAACGGGCACAGCAGAAAGCAGAATATATTCTGACCCAGCTCAATCAACATTTAAGCACGCACCTGTGGCTGGAGTTTGAACGTCCGACTATTGCTGATGTGGCGGTTTTCCCTTATGTTGCGCTTGCCCGCGACGGCAAAATTGATCTGGATGCCTATCCCCATGTGTTGGCCTGGATCGATCGGATCAAACAATTACCTGGATATCTGCCGATGACAGGGCTGTAAATTCTTTGAGTTCCAGTTTCTTGAGTTCCAGTTTTTTGAGTTCAAGCAACCCATTTAGATGGAGAGTAAGCATCATGGCAATTCCAGGTTGGACAAGAACTGAATCTCCCTTTCACCCCGGCGAATTGGCCATTCAAACCCGCTTGGGAGTGCATGAACGCATAGACCAGCAGGGACGACGAGGGATTCGAGAGTTTCTTCCCGATCAGCATCGCCAATTTTTCGCGCAACTGCCCTATGTGATCGTCGGTACATTAGATGCAACCGGGAATCCCTGGGCTTCTATCCTGGTGGGAAATCCCGGTTTTCTCTCCACTCCAGACGATCGCACGTTACAAGTTGCTGCCCTGCCGCTATTTGGCGATCCTTTAGCCATGAATCTTACAGCAGGAATTGACATTGGCTTTCTGGGCATTGAACTGTCCACTCGTCGCCGTAACCGGATCAATGGAGTTGTCATCGAAATTCATCCCCATGGCTTTGAGGTGCAGGTTCGGCAAAGCTTTGGCAATTGTCCCCAATACATTCAAGCCCGCAGGTCTGAGTGGAATCAGGAGAATTCAACCGTAGCCAAATCCGTCCATCTATTAGAACAATTGGCGGAGGCAGAGCAAGCCATCATCGCAAAAGCAGATACTTTCTTCATTGCCACAGCTTATTTGGCTGAATCTGCGGGTGCCGCCAGTGGAGTGGATGTCTCCCATCGAGGGGGTAAACCAGGGTTTGTCAGGATTGACGACAATCGCACACTAACCATTCCGGATTTCTCTGGTAATTTGCAATTCAATACCTTTGGCAACCTGGAGTTGAATTCCCATGCTGGCCTCTTGTTTATCGATTTTACGGACGGCAGTTTGCTTTATCTAACAGGCACTGCTGAAGTCATCTGGGAAGGAGCTGAAGTTTTGGCCTTTGCTGGAGCAGAACGGTTGTTGCGCTTCCATTTGAAACTTGGCTATCGGGTGGAAGGGAGTCTGCCTCTGCGCTGGTCGGAACCAGAGTTTTCGCCGTTTCTCGATCGCCTTGGCGTTCTCTGAAAATTGGTTCGATCGCCCTACTAATGTCCTTGTCAATTAGAAAAACCCTATGGAAACCAAACCACCCCTACCTCCCTTTAGCCTGGAAACTGCGAAGGCCAAAGTACAGGCGGCTGAAGATGCCTGGAATACCCGCGATCCAGAGCGAGTTGTCCTCGCCTACACTGAGGATTCAGAGTGGCGCAATCGCGCTGAATTTTTGAATGGACGATCTGCGATCAAAGAGTTTCTCAAACGCAAGTGGGCAAAAGAACTCGACTACCGTTTGAAGAAAGAACTCTGGTGTTTTATGGATAACCGCATTGCAGTCCGATTCGAGTATGAATGGCATGATGATGCCGGGTTTTGGTATCGTTCTTATGGCAATGAAAACTGGGAATTCGCTGAGAATGGTTTAATGATGCGTCGGTTTGCCAGCATTAACGATCTGCCGATTCAAGAGTCTGAACGAAAGTTTCGCTGGGAACGAGATCGATCGCCTGATTAATTTTCTTCCTGCTCAGATAAGAAATGAGAGCCATGCAGAACACAGCTCTCACAGAGATAATGGCCCCCAATCGAATGAAACTGTTGTATTGAATTAAACCGTCATAAAGTAAGTGGTGGTGAGTTGGATACTGGAGTTATCTTGCACCACCGCGATCAAATCGCCCTGATAAAAAATACCCGTATCTTGAATGGTTTGATTGCCAGCAGCCCAAACGGCCTGTAAGGTGTAGTCTGTCAAAGGACCTTTAACCACTAGCCGATCCGATTCGCTTAAATTGAAGTCGGTGATTGTTGCAAAGCCGTCATATCCATCGCCGTTATAGTAAACTTCGGTTGAGCTGCCTAAGTTGAAGCCGTCAATATCAGGGCCGCCGGTCAATACATCCAGTTCATTCAGTGAACCGCCATAGCCGATCAATGCATCAACGCCGCCTCGGCCTTCCAGGACATCACTGCCTGTTCCCCCTTCTAATACATCATTTCCTTGTTCGCTTAATGCGTCATCTCCATAGAGATGATCGTCACCATCTCCTCCTTTAAGCGTATCAGTGCCTCCTTGACCATATAAGTAATCATTCCCATTGCCGCCACTGATGGTGTCGTTGTAACCTTTGCCGTAGAAATTGTCTCCAAATAGTCGATCGCTCTGATTTCCCCCTTCTAAAATATCGTCTCCAAATCCTCCATAGAGATCATCTTCTCCAGTTCCCCCTTTCAACGTATCGTTACCATCTTCGCCATAGAGATCATCATTGCCAGCTCCACCTGTGATCGTGTCACCTCCGTCCCCCAAAATTGCGCCATCATTTGCCGCAGCTCCATTACGATATCCACCAAAGATAACGTCATTGCCATTGCCACCTTGCATATCATCTGCGCCACCACGACCGATCAAAAGATCAGCTCCTTCATCGCCTGAGAGGGTGTCGCCTAATGCGCCGCCAGTTAGAGTATCAGCGCCATCATTGCCGATGATGGTCCAAACTTTCCAACTCAGTGCCTGAAATTGTCCTGATGAGCTGGTGGTTTCCATGAAAGCAGTGAAAATGTCGTCGAGGCTGCCTCCAATGTAAATTCCCATAGCGGTTTCTCCTTGGTGTTCGATGCTGTAAGCAGGGATGTGCGAACTTGTCGCTAAGGAGCTATTAGGGAAATCTCAAAGAATTACCTGTCTTGTAATATTTTGTTACAAAAAATGCTGCAAATCCCCTTGGAAGCATTGGCTAGGTTGAGTAGCCATATTGAGCTGTACCTGGTCTGAAACTACGGTTTCCTGACCGTACAGCAGGGGTTTTACTGAATCGATCGCCCTATTTGGGTGAGCCCGTAGGTAGCGGGTTCAACTTCTAAAAGTAGCGTAACTTTTGAGCCATGAAGATTTTTGCAAGGTAATATAGCAAGCACTGCCGTAACATATCTCCGAAAGTTACCCGAAGAAAGTTACCCGAATAAAATCTGACATTTCCTATGGGCACAGCTCCAGCGACTGAGATCTCACCCAACGAAAATCTGATTCTACAGGGCATTCCACCTATTCCAATTGCCCTGGCCCAAACGGTGAACCGTTACACTGAGTTTCGATCGGCAAGTTTGGCAAGCTGGCATCCGCTACGACGAGAAATGCTAATTTCTACCCGATTTGGCGACACGACGCAGGTGCATCATGTCAAGTTTCCCCTGGGATGTCGGAAACAGCTCACTTTTTTCCCAGAACCTGTGTATGGCGGCACGTTTCAGCCGACTCAAGGAGACTACTTCGTCTTCAGTAAGGATATAGGTGGCAACGAATTTCGGCAGAACTATTGCTATGATTTGACGACGGGGACCGTGACACTGCTGACCGATGGCATTTCTAAAAATAGTCGCGGAGCCTGGTCGAATACCGGTACACAAATGGCTTATCACTCAACGCGGCGCAACGGCAGAGACAACGATCTCTATTTAATTGCCCCGTTGAATCCAGCCAGCGATCGCCTCTTGGCGACTGTAGAAGGCGGCGGCTGGTTTTTGAGTGATTGGTCACCGGACGATCGGCAGCTGGTGGTGGTTGAGTATATTTCCATTACTGAAACTTACCTCTGGCTGGTTGATGTGGCCTCAGGTGAGAAAACCCTGCTGACCCCCAAAGGGGGTGAACCGGTTGCCTATCAATCTGCCATTTTTGATCCGCTCGGTCAGGGACTCTATGTCGTTTGCGATCGCGAGTCAGAATTTTTGCGGCTGGTTTATCTGGATTTAGCGACCGGACAATTTACGGATTTAATGACTGGTCTAACTGGATCGATCGATTGGGATGTGGAGCAAATTCGCCTTTCCCACGATGGCTGCAAGTTGGCTTTTACGGTAAATCAAAATGGGGTCAGCGCCTTGCATCTGCTGGATACGGCTACCCGACAGGAATTGCCATTGCCCGCTTTACCTCTGGGCCAGGTGTATGGGTTGAACTGGCACCGCAATAATCGTGATTTAGGGTTTACATTGCTTTCAGCTCGATCGAATGCAGATGTCTATTCCCTAGACCTTGAAACAGGGCAGATAGAACGCTGGACCGAGAGTGAAACTGGCGGACTCAACGTTAGCAGTTTTGCTGAACCGGAACTCATTGAATGGCAGAGTTTTGACGATCGCCCAATTTCTGGGTTTCTGTATCGGCCTGTTGCCCCAGCTGCCGGAAGTCGGGGGAAATATCCAGTCATCATCAATATTCATGGCGGACCAGAAGGACAGTTTCGACCCTCGTTTTTGGGCCGCAGTAACTTCTATCTCAATGAATTGGGGGTCGCGCTAATCTTCCCGAATGTACGTGGTTCGTCTGGCTATGGCAAAACCTTTTTGAAGCTGGATAATGATTATTTGCGGGAGGATTCCGTTAAAGATATTGGAGCGTTGCTAGATTGGATTGCTACTCAACCTGATTTGGACCGCGATCGAATTTTGGTGACGGGCGGCAGCTATGGGGGCTACATGTCGCTGGCCGTGGCGACTCACTATGGCGATCGGATTCGAGCCTCGATCGATATTGTTGGAATTTCTAACTTTGTCACATTTTTAGAGAAAACAGAGAGTTATCGCCGCGACTTGCGACGGGTAGAATATGGCGATGAGCGTGACCCTGAAATGCGATCGTTTCTGCTGAACATTTCACCCGTTAACAATGCGAATAAAATTCAAAAGCCTCTATTTATTATTCATGGTGCGAATGATCCGCGAGTTCCTCTACAAGAAGCTGAGCAAATTCGAGATACCGTTCGTCAAAATGGTATTCCGGTCTGGTATTTGGTGGCCAATGATGAAGGCCATGGGTTTTCGAAGAAGAAGAATGTTGATTTTCAGTTTTATGCTACCGTGCTGTTTGTTCAGACTTTCCTGCTAAACGAGTAAGTTTGTGTCAACTGAACTATTGTTTTGAATGATTTCCTAGGGTGGCAATGCCTGCTCTAGTTGAGAGATGACGGATATCTTAATTACTCAGTCTTTAAGAGATACTCAGGTTACTGAAGCGGGAAAACCAGTAACTTACGGAATTCGCTTGGCGAATGCGCCTTCTGCTCCAGTAACGATCACAATAACGACCGATGGTCAAACACTGCTCGCGAATCCTCATAAGCCTTTATATAGGTGGATGAGAATTATGCCGATCGGAGATTCCATCACCTATGGAGTGATCGATAGCCACAAAAATACCCAGAGTGGGGGTTACCGCACCTATCTTTGGCAGCACCTCAAGGCTGATCCGTATCGCATCAATTTTGTTGGATCTCAGGCCAGTGGGCCTAGTTCGATCGATCGGAATCATGAGGGATATCGGGGGAAAGTCATTGATGACATTATGCGATCGGTAGATGGAAAAATCGCTCAACAACATCCCAATGTGGTTTTGCTGTTGGCCGGCACGAACGACATCATGCAAAATCGGGATTTAGCTCATGCTCCACAGCGCCTGGGCCACTTCATTGATCAAATTTTCAAGCAGTCTCCGGAGACAGCAGTGTTAGTTGGAATGCTGCCGCCCAATACGCGATCGGCGGATAATCCTCACCAGATTCAAACGTTTAACGCAGCTATCATCCATCTCGTCAATCAAAGAGCCCATCACGACCAAAAAGTACGGTGTGTTGATTTTTCATCTCGGCTTTCTACTAGAGACCTTGCCGATCAAATTCACCCTGGGGCTCGCGGCTATCAAAAAATGGCGAAAGCCTGGTACGACTCGTTGATAGGTGTACTGAATGGTCCAGATGGGATGTTTCTTTCGAGGCAACAAACCTTCACGTTCACCCCTCGCAATTGGCAATCGGCTCAAACGGTCACTGTTGTTGCGAATGATGATCAGGATACACAAGGGAAGCATCAAGGTCTAATTTTGCATCAGGCTCAGAGTGCGGATACTCGCTACGATCATCAAGCCATAACGCTCCCGATAACAGTGATTGACAATGATCCGGGACTGATTTTGATTCCTCAGCAGCAGCCTAATCTATTAAATGAGGGATCGACCACAACCTATGAGGTGATGTTGAGCAGCCAGCCTGCTAAGAAGGTAGTGGTGCACCTATTGCCTGATCCACAGCTTCGTCTGAGTCGATCGCAGCTTACCTTTACGCCAAATAATTGGAAACAGCCGCAAACGGTTGAGGTTAAAGCGCTTGAGGATAACCAAATTGGCGGATCTCATCGCAGTATAATTCGCCACCAAATTCAAAGCCGTGATTTGCAATATCAAGACCTCAACGTCAATCGGATTGCTTTTACGATCGCTGATAATGATTCACTTTTTAATACGGTTAATACTGCAACCCCTCTTGCTTTGCATCAGCCTAAAGGATTTGATTCTGGGGCTGATTGGTTGTTACAAGGTCATCTATTCCACCCTAAAACACGAGGGTTGAAGCAAGCGGATGACGGCCATTTATCAAATTTCGGTGTGCTTAAGAACAACTCCACAGAGTCAACCCAAAGTTTTGAATTATCCTGGACATCTGCCCAACAGCCGATTGGCTTGGAAGCTGATTTTTTCAGCCAAGAGGGAGTTCTGGGGAATAATTTGCGTAACGGATTATCGGCAGGCCATGTCAATCTTTTTTCAAATGCCGATGCCCTGATCGGTTCTTCTCTGACTTACAACAACGCAACTTGAAACGATGTAATTGATAACGTTGCATCTTGACAATAGCGTAATATTTTCAGCGTAATGGCTTTACCTGTAGCCTCCTAATCAGATTAGTTTAGCCAGTCAACCCTTTGACGTATGTCGAAAGTTTGAGATTCTATAGATATTGACCTAGAAGCAGTCTATCTAATGGTAGGGTAATAACCCGCTTCAGGAGGCAGATCTAGAGAACTCAAAGATTATGAATCAATTATGAATTGACCAACTTGCTGATTGAAACTTGAGCGTTTCTAACCTCTACCTCTGAGACAACATAAGGGTTGGGTGAGAAAACCAACTTCAAATCTGGTGGTCTACGCTCGATTTATTCTGCCACAAAAACTGCTTTAATATGAAAATTTCATTGATTATATGCCCCGATCGATTCCTGATCATTTAGGATCGTTATATTAGTTGTAGGTAATTGATTTACTATAACTTTCAATGACCTCAATCAATGTTATTTTGGAAGTCGCATTAAGCGAGGTTGCTAAAATAACTTCTGTCCATTCAACGCTAAACTGTAATTTAAGCCATGGCTCCAATTTCTAGAACTTCTCCTAACGCTAGATTGGTTGAAAAATCGATCATTGACTACGCATCGAACGCTTTGCAAGATCTACCCACTAGGGCGAAAGAACAACTTTCACTCCGAGAAGCGGTAGAGATATTGCATGAGCCAATTATTGAAGCCTTAAACAAAGGCTATTCTTATGAAGATATTGCTGCAACGTTAGCAGCCCAGGGCATTGCGATTGCTCCCTCTTCTCTCAAACACTATTTGTCTCGTAGTAATCGCCAACGCAAGGCAAAATCTTCAGACACACCAACTAGACGTCGAAGAACTGCAACTCAGAAAATTGAGGATGAAGATGAAGATGAGGTAGAAGAGATTCAAGCTCCAGCACGTGCTGCTAACAATAAAGTGACAGCAATATCCAGAAGGAGAGGCGCTGAGGCGATCGAAAGTGAACCTGAAGCTGAGCCTGAACAGCCAGCACGGCGCGGTCGTCAGAGATCGACAACTACCCAAACTCGTTCAGGTCGTAAGGCAACGTAGTTGTTTAGCTCGAAGAGCTGTTTAACTTGAAGATAACGGACTTCTAATACGGATAATATTATCCGTAAATTTCAAATCTATTAGGTGGACTTGCTACGATCAATCGTTGCTGTTCCACTGAGATAGCTGCTCACCACCAGTGTGAATTCGTGTGTCATCCTGGAATGCAACGTTTGTTAGTAAATCATCAATTAGAGATTGATGAAAACCACGTGTTTCTTCGCAACTAGTATTGAACGATTGCTCAATGCCCTATTCATACTTGCTGTAATGAGTGCTAGGTAGATTGAGCATTTACGCATCTTAGTTCGTGAAACTCGTCAAGTTGATGCAAAAGCTTGCTGAAGCTTAGATAATCAGTAGGCTTGCGTTCTTTCCAGGATGACTTGGGCAGTTGGTAAGGTTTACTACATCTGTGATAATTTGATAAGCCAGCTTGCTGAACTGTTGATATACCGTTTAGCCTGTTTGCTCTTCTCTCTGTTCCTTAGCAGCATTTCCTTATTTAGACTTACACCTTCATTGCTCTGAAGTTAGTTAGGTGTGATGGCTGGAAACGAGTCTCTTGCTTGATCAGCTAAAGCTCTGAGTCGGGCTGGCGAACGAATAGCAAAACAATACTGGTGATCACAAACATCCGGAATGCGATCGGCTGTCCATTCCAAATAGGGGACTGCCACATCGAGAACCACTCCCCACCGACGCATAGAAAGGCAAATAGCCACAACCAGCAACTTGCAATTAAGCCGATCAAAATGAAAGACTTGGCCGAATTAAAGTCTGATGCATCGGCTCTCAAGAATTTACTCAACTGGAACAAGCCAATCCAACAGAATAAAGCTGTTCCTGCTTCCCAAGCAATGATGACCCCATAGACTATGTGGTGGAAAGTTGGGTTGGCGATCGCCCTCCAGGATAATGCGCTGTCTGGAACAGTATCCATCAGCAAGACATGCTGGACAAAAGCAAAGTTTGTCCCATAGTCTGTCACATTGTTGAAGACTACAAGGCTAAAGAAGCAGGCAATCGCTGTTACTAGAACAATCTTAGAGAGGCGATCAATCACAGTTCGAGTTAGTTTCTTGTGGATTTAAGGTAGCAATTGAAGTCAGGACTGCTCCGTGAAAGCTGCTTCTCTATTTTGCTTTAGCAAGGGTTAATTAGCGTTGGGCGATCGGGCAAATTGCTTAATGAAGTTCAAAGCGACCTCATGATAAGGCTGTGCTTGCTCAATCTCAGTTAATAAGTGACATGATTCCGAAGCTTTCAAAACAAGCTGAAAGCCAAACTCAGAGCGTAACTGAAGCGAAATCCAGAGCTGCAAGAAAACTTTTTTTGCAGCCCCCCTTCACAGATGCAATTTCAGTCTGTTATCTTAGTAAAGCGGCGGTGAGGGGCGAGCTGAAAGCGGACCGAGAGGCGAGCGAAGGGGAGTTACCTGCTGCTGTACCGGACCTAGAAAACGATATAGTTTGGAAGCCAGAATAGCACTAATAACCCGTTAAATCAAATGGTTATTGGGTAGAGATACTCAAGAGCCGAAGAAGAAAACGAGATAGGGAGCTTGATGGAGAGGAGCTTAACGTTGATTAAGTTTTGGATTCATTGAGTTTATCTATTGAAGAGAGAGCAAAAGGAATTCTCTAACAACATGGAGAGTTTGATCCTGGCTCAGGATGAACGCTGGCGGTCTGCTTAACACATGCAAGTCGAACGGGCTCTTTCGGGAGCTAGTGGCGGACGGGTGAGTAACGCGTGAGAATCTGCCTTCAGGACGGGGACAACAGTTGGAAACGACTGCTAATACCCGATGTGCCGAGAGGTGAAATATTAATAGCCTGAAGATGAGCTCGCGTCTGATTAGCTAGTTGGTAGTGTAATGGACTACCAAGGCGACGATCAGTAGCTGGTCTGAGAGGATGATCAGCCACACTGGGACT
>LUGL01000215.1 GCA_002796835.1 Elainella saxicola E1
GAAACAATTCCACACCAGGGTGGTATCAAGACTCAGATACAGTCGTTCCTGCGTCCATTGAGACAAGGCTTGCCCGATGAGCGCATGATGGGCAGAAACCACATCAATTCTTCGATTCGACAACCACCGTCGAAATCGTCTTTGATGCGATTGGGCAAGTTGAGCACGACTGACGACGTATACGCCAAAGCCATTGAGATGAACGTTTTGGCTTTGGATCATGCCAATCATCATCCAGCATAGTGTTTGCAGGTGACGGGCATCCTGCCACACGATGTCACATTGACGCAGGAAATCATTCAACGCATGATAGAGTCGGGAAGTGGGAGCCATTGTTTTTGCTGTTAGGTGTGGTAACTTTCCAGCATAAATCAAGCTCTCCTTCCCTTCTAGCTTGTGTTTCATCCCCAATCAGTTTTGTCAGTCAACCAGATCTACCTCCTTACTCTCCTGATTTCAATCCAATTGAGAATTGTTGGTCGAAAGTGAAAGAATTTTTACGTTCAGCATCTGCTCGGACTCGTGAAGCTCTAGATCAAGCAATTACAGATGCATTAGAAGCTGTGACTTTAGAAGATATTCGAGGGTGGTTCACCTATCGTTGCTACTGTTCTTAACTGAGTTGAAAACCGCTATAAAGTCAATGGCTCTACGGTGACCGTCAGTGGCGTCGATGCGAATGGCTCTACGGTGACCTTGACACTTGCTAATCCAGTTAATCCCGGTGATGTCGTCACGATCAGCTATGTGGTTCCTGGCTCTAATCCTGTCGAGGATGTTGCTGGGAATAATGCCGCTGCCTTCTCAAATCAGGCAGTCACCAACAATACACTTGACACCACGCCACCCACCCTCACTGCGGCAGCAATCAACGGCAGCACCTTAACCCTGACTTATGATGAAGCCCTGAACGGCGGTTCTGATCCTGCCACTGGGGATTATGTGGTCAAGGTCAATGGCTCAACTGTCACCGTCAGTGGAGTGGATGCGAATGGCTCAACCGTGACCTTGACGCTCTCCAATCCGGTTAATCCGGGTGATGTAGTCACGATCAGCTATGTGGTTCCTGGTTCTAACCCTGTAGAAGACATAGCCGGAAATGACGCCGCCGCCTTCTCCAATCAGACCGTGACGAACACGACCGGGGATACAACACCACCTACCCTCACCACTGCTGCTATCAATGGCAACACCCTCACTCTCACTTATGACGAAGCCCTCAATGGCGGTTCTGACCCTGCTGCTGGGGATTATGTCGTCAAAGTGAATGGCTCTACGGTTACCGTCAGTGGCGTTGATGCGAATGGCTCTACGGTGTCCTTAACGCTGGCGAATCCAGTGAATCCAGGTGACGTGGTCACAGTTAGCTATGTGGTTCCTGGTTCTAATCCAGTGGAAGATGTGGCTGGCAATGATGCGGCTGCCTTCTCGAATCAAGCGGTCACCAACAACACAGTTGACACCACTCCGCCTACATTAACCACTGCGGCGATCAATGGTAGCACCTTAACCTACCCCTGTTAAGGTGAGCGTTTGTACTGTTATGGTTGATTGAGTATTTTAGGATTTTCGATAGGATCAAGGCACTGAAGTGAGCACCCAATCAGGGAGAGGGAGCTATGATTAGTGCCATCTTTGAGCGATTTGTGGAAAATACACCAATGACTGTCATGGTGCGAGCCATCATGGAGCGGATATTTGCCCCCAAGTTGTTGGATCAGTTGTTTGAGGAAACCGCAGAACAGCAATATCAGCGAGAACTCCTTTTTTCCAGTGTCGTGGGATTGATGAGTCTAGTGGTGTGTGGCATGTATCCCTCACTGAATGCAGCCTACAAAGGGTTTGAAAAGGTGGTAGGGGTATCGAAAGT
>LUGL01000216.1 GCA_002796835.1 Elainella saxicola E1
GAGGGACTGCTGCTGCTGGAAACTCCTGTTGAACCGCTAGCAGTTGCTCACTGCTGTAGCGCACTAACGCTTGAGATAATTTCGGTTCTAGACCATTCACCTTAGCATACAGCGCTACTTTCGATACCCCTACCACCTTTTCAAACCCTTTGTAGGCTGCATTCAGTGAGGGATACATGCCACACACCACTAGACTCATCAATCCCACGACACTGGAAAAAAGGAGTTCTCGCTGATATTGCTGTTCTGCGGTTTCCTCAAACAACTGATCCAACAACTTGGGGGCAAATATCCGCTCCATGATGGCTCGCACCATGACAGTCATTGGTGTATTTTCCACAAATCGCTCAAAGATGGCACTAATCATAGCTCCCTCTCCCTGATTGGGTGCTCACTTCAGTGCCTTGATCCTATCGAAAATCCTAAAATACTCAATCAACCATAACAGTACAAACGCTCACCTTAACAGGGGTAGTATAGGCGGCGTAAATCGCTTCTAACACAGCCGCCAATCGGGTCGGCAATTCTGCCGCTTC
The DNA here is from genome assembly GCA_002796835.1 of Elainella saxicola E1. GTDB lineage: Bacteria > Cyanobacteriota > Cyanobacteriia > Elainellales > Elainellaceae > Elainella > Elainella saxicola. The sequence continues at coordinate 537 of LUGL01000216.1, forward strand.
TGGCACTTCAAATGCGATCCCGGCATCCCGAATCTTTGCCTTTGCCCTGACCAGGCGTTGGCTCATGGTGGCAGGTGCAACCAAAAACGCCGAAGCAATTTGTGCCGCATTCAGACCCAGTACCGTTTGCAACATCAATGGAGTGTGAATGGTGGGATCAATGGCTGGGTGAGCACAAATGAAAAGTAACTTCAGGCGATCGTCGGGAATGTTCGTCTCGTCAAAAGAGAATTCAGTTGGTGATTCCAGTTCGTTCAGTTTGAAGGTATTGAGGATTTTATCTTGAACTTGCGATCTCCGTGCTGCGTCAATCAATCGGTGTCTCGCTGTGACCAGCAGCCATGCTTCAGGATTTTTGGGCACTCCGGTCTCGATCCAAGTTTTTAAGGCCGTCAGGAAAGCCTCGCCGAGGGCATCTTCGGCAGCCGCTACATCCCGTGTTTGGGCTGCCAGATAGGCCACCAACCTGCCATAGGAATTCTATCCATTACGCAAAAGTGCGTAGAAGTGTTACAGGACGTAGCTTTTGCTGGATGAGTGTGAGATTATCATCCTATGACTGTATCTACCTAGCCAACAGGATTGAGGTGAACCATGCAAGCTTGGTTAAGCTAGGAGATTCGCAACGCTGCATTCAAAGATTTTCGACATGGCCAACGATTCCGATCGGTTTTGGACATATTGAGTTGTCACCCTGATAAAACAGTGCCTCAGGCCAGTCAGGACCGAACCGAAGCTCAAAGCATCTATCGGTTTTGGGCAAATCCACAGGTCAGTGCCAAACGAATTATGGCAAGTCAAAGGGGCGCTGTCTTGGGACGGGTGAATCGTTCAGATGTCGTATTAGCAGTGCAAGATACAACTGATTTGAACTTTGGCACCCATCGCAAGAAAA
>LUGL01000217.1 GCA_002796835.1 Elainella saxicola E1
CAATGAGTTCGTCAAGCAAGAATGGTTGGCAGCAGGACATTTAGAGCAGGAATTTGAGCAGTGGGGACCGAGAATTTTGGTGGTGCTTGACAATGCCAGCTATCACAAAAAACAGGCCATGCTCGAACAACTGGCAGTCGAATGCCCCAATCTGCAACTGCTGTTTTTGCCGCCTTACAGTCCAGATTTCAACTTAATTGAGTTGGTGTGGCATTCGTGCAAAGAGTTTATTGCGCATCGTTTATTTCAATCGGTGGAGGAACTTCACTCCTTGCTCGACAGATTACTCAATCAAGGGGAACTGGTGATTCAGTGGAAACGCAAAGTGAAGAACAAAGGCAATGCTCTGATCGCAGCTTGATGATGCAAACTAAATGTCGTTCAGCTTACCATTTGATCAGGTCGTAGGTTTTTTGAATGATGGGCAGATCGGACATGGGGTTCTCTAAATCTCAAAAAAATTTTGAGCGCTCCGCGCAGGTGAATAGAGAATAGAGGGAAAAGCGCAAAAGGGCAAGAGGGAAAAGAATTAAAGAGTCCACGCCGAGAAACAGACAACCCGAAAACCGAGGTGGCTGCTCCTGCCGTCCGGGAGGTCGTGGCCGTAGCGATAAGCAGAACGACAGCCCCTCGAACTGCTGTACCACGAACCACCGCGCAGCAGCCGGTAAGTTTCTTCATTATTTGTTAACCAGGCACTTCCGTCGATCGGTGCACCTTCATAATTTTCATGCCAATGATCGGCACACCACTCCCAAACATTGCCATGCATGTCGTATAGTCCAAATGGGTTAGCAACTGCAAAGTAACCTACGGGGGTAGTTCCATTGATTCCACTATCGGAAAAATTAGCTAGGTTAGGAGTAATGTTCTCGCCAAAGTGGTAAAGTGTCGTCGTGTTTGCCCGACAAGCATATTCCCATTCTGCTTCGGTAGGTAGGCGATAAGCTCGTTGGGTATGAGTAGCAAGCCGAGCACAAAACTCCTCTGCGTCATACCAGGAAACATATTCCACAGGAAGATTATCTCCCTCAAATTTCGATGGATTGGGGTTAAGATTTCGATTGATTTGGGGCAATGCTGCTACAGCTTTCCACTGCGCCTGAGTAACTGGATATTTACCCATCCAGAATGGTTTTGCGATCGTCACTTCGTGCCGAGGGCGTTCTTCATTTCTACCATCTTTTTCGTCATCTGGTGAACCCATCTCAAAATTGCCAGCAGGAATTTTTACCATCTCCAGATTCAAACCCTCTACTTCGGTTTCTACACGAGCTTCTGGAACAGGGTTCAACTGACGAATCTCAATCCTATCATCTCTGATTTCCGCAACCCAATCCGGAATCGTCTTACCCAATTGTCTCAATGCCCATACTGAACGAAGGCGTACCTCTGCTACTTCACCACTATCTTCCAGAATCTTGACCAAATGAGGCTCTATGCTCTCCTTCACTCCATCGAACGTTCTCAAATCATCTATTATCGATCGCCGCAATTCTACTGCGTCCTTCTCGTTTTCAAGGATAGAAATCAGCGTTGAACTGAGTTGAGTTGAATCTGGGCTAATTTCCTTCAATACCTCAAGCGCCAATCGCCGCAATTCTACTGCGTCCTTCTCGTTTTCAAGGATAGAAATCAGCGTTGAACTGAGTTGAGTTGAATCTGGGCTAATTTCCTTCAATACCTCAAGCGCCGATTGTCGCAGTTCTGGTGTCTCGTTCCGACTCTCCAAGATATTTAGCAAGTAGCGAACTGCTGGTTTGGCAATTGCTCCCATTTCCTTGAGATCTGCGATCGCACGCTCCCGATATCTTCGATCGTCATCTTGCAAATCAGCGATCGCACGTTGAACTCGTTTTCTCTGCTGACGCTCTTTCCGTTTTGTCTCATCCGGCTCGATTCGTTCATCTAAAGCATTGAGGACAAACTGAGGTAAGTGTCTATTTTCAAAACGAAACGTAGCTTCACCGATAGCGAAGCCAATATTCAGGATTTGGAGTAGCTTGATTGGAGTTTAGGCACTCGACAACGCATTGGTTTGAGTCATACCTGCCAGTTCTATTTGAAATCGGGAGAGTCCGAGTTGCGTCCACTGCGCTAATTCCTCAAGGAGATGCTCCAACGTAAACCCCTCAAAGCGAGTGTTGAGGGTGGCGAGGACACTCATGATAATGCTGCGACGCTCAGCACCAGCTTGTGTTTTACTGGTACGCCCCCCTTTACGAACTTCAGCTTCGTGGCGCAAATTGCGCTCAGAGCGATTATTGGTGGGTTCAACTTGGGGGTTGGCGACAAACACGAACAGTGCATCAATGCCATTGATTAGCTCATGCTGGAGACGAATGAAGATCTGTTCATGGATAGGCATCGCTTCGGGGTCAATGCTCTCTTGCCAACGGCTACAAAGTTTGCGTAGACGCGCTTTTAGTAATTCAACTTTTAG
>LUGL01000274.1 GCA_002796835.1 Elainella saxicola E1
GACGTTTTGGATCGACGAAGCCGTGAGTGCAGGGTGGATTAACGCACAAAAGAGTGGACGACGGGGAGCCTCCAAGCATTACAGTGATGGAGCAATTGCCTTAATGGCTACAGTCCAAGCATTGTTCAACCTGGCAGGACGACAAACTGAGGGCTTTCTCGAATCGCTGTTTGCCTTGATGGGAATCGACCTACCCGTGCCAGACCATAGTACTTTGTCGAGACGCATGGGGAAAGTAGCTGTAGAAATCCCCGTGGTTCCTAGTGTTCAGTCAATCAAAGGATGACGAGTAGATGGAGTAAGATTGAGTCCGTTCCTCAAAGGTGTTGGTATGGTCAAAAAGTACATCGTTAGCTTAAGCGAAGTAGAACGGGAGTCTCTCGAACAACTGGTTAAGACCGGCAAACGAGCCGCCTACACAATCAATCATGCTCGCATTCTCCTCAAAGCAGATCAAAATCAAGTGAACGGGAGTTGGCGTGACCAGGACATCAAAGAGGCCTTTGACGTTATACCAATTTTACTTGAAGGCACATAGAATATAGGGAGAATCGATATCCTTGGGAAGAGGTATGAGTCGCCCATTCAAACTTGAAATCGCGGAGAGCGAAGCAGAACTGAAAAAACGGCTACAATTCGCCCGTGAGGCAATCCATAAAGAGAAGCTCCAAATGCTGTGGTGGGTCAAAAGCGGGCAGGTGAAGCAGCAACAAGAGATCGCACAGCGCTTGGGTCGCGATACCTCAACTGTGACCCGATGGCTCCAACAATACCACCATGACGGACTCAAAGGGCTGTTAGAAATCCGCAAAGCCCCTGGAGCAGTGCGCAAGCTCAGTGATGAGGTATTGGCAGATTTGCAGCAGCAACTCAACAGGCCAGAAGGGTTCAGCAGTTATGGTGAAATCGTGGAATGGTTGGAGATCAAACACGGGGTAACGGTGAAGTATGCAACGGTTTACCAATGGGTGAGGTATCGTCTAGGAGCCAAGCTGAAAGTGGCTCGTCCTATGAGTTATCGGCAAGACTCGCAAGCGGTAGAGAACTTTAAAAAAACCTTGGAGCAGCCCTAGTGTTCAGTCAATTATTGATTGACGGGTAGAGACGCTTTAGCTTTACCCTGGCATCCGCAGTCGTAAAGCGCCAGTCAATCCAGGTTTCCTCATGATTGCGGTTGTCCTGCCAAGCTGCAACTTCCCGCTTGAGCGTATCCATATCAGGAAGGCGACGATCCAGACATTGACGACTGAGAATACTCAATTCAATTTCTGCCATATTCAACCAACTCCCATGCTTGGGCGTGTGAC
>LUGL01000275.1 GCA_002796835.1 Elainella saxicola E1
TGGTGGAAGACATCCAAGCMACCTGGCGAGGATTGGAGATTGCCATACTAGCCCAAGATTGGCAGGTGTTTAGGGCAATAGATAGTGTGGCATTTGCCCTGTGTTTACGGCAATGGGCAGAACGGGTCAATCTGCAACGGTTTCGTAAATCCAAACGAGGACAAAAGAAACCGACGACCAAGAAGCCGTTTGACCCAAAACATCCCCATGTCGCAACTGCTCGATTGCTCAATCCAGAATAGTACAAATATTCACCTTAACAGGGGTAGTCCTCTCCTCGCCAGTTTGACACCCTAAACACTGACACTGATGAATCGTTCGACTTTCCACTGCAATCCCCCTGCCGATTCCGTTCCCTCCTTAGACTAACTCAAAACCATGAAGTTGTTCTTTTACAAAGCCTTAGCGTAGTCTTTGAGCAACTCATCGAGCAATTCGGGTCGAATGGTCATCAGGGTGTCCTCGTAGGGATTATCAACATTACGGGTCTTTGCAGACTGTTTTTCCCTTTGACACAAATTATTTTACAGACTCTTAGAAAGTTGTTCTCAAAATCATCATCGTCCATTTCTAATCTCGATCGCTTCACCAAAAGGTCGGAAGAACCCAAGGTAANTTGTCGCCGGGAGCGTGTCACCTTCTTGAGAGAAAAATGAGAATAGAAATAGTCAGTTTTTAATGGTGAAGTCTGATGACACCTGAAGATCAACAAACCCTTAACGAGCATGTCCAAGCCATTGCCCAAATCTTATACAAGGATGCGGACAAGAGCAAAATGACCAATTTAGCCGAGATCGAAGCAATGGTACGCTCACAAGTCCAGAAACATGTGACCCCGGAGTTGGGAATTTTTTTATCGCAAGCATTAGCGAAACAACTGAAGGATACGAGCGCACCCTAAAAAGCATCTTGGGAACGTTAAAAGTGACCAGTGAGCAAGCTGCTCGATTAGGTGTGGCAGCAGGGACGCAAATCAGCCCATATCTGGAAGCCTGTTGTCTGAGAGCCAGTGCCACAGTGTCGTATGCACGAGCAGCAAAAGATATTGAAGTGTATACAGGTGTGCGAGTCAGTGCAAAAACTCAACAACGATTAGTGCAACGCCAACCTTGGGATGATTTGGAACCGGAAAAGCCAGAACCGATTTTTGAGTTAAGCATTGATGGGGGCAATGTGAAGTTGAACAGTGGTGCTAAAGATGAACCGGAATGGCGACAATACAAAGCAGTGCGGATGAATGCTCAAGGTGAAGGTCGAGCTTGGTTTCAAGACAATGCGGGCTTGATTAAGACAGTGAGTGCTCGTGCCATGGAAGCAGTTGTCGTCTGTCTTGGAGATGGGCACGATGGGATCTGGAACTTGCATGAAGCAGTGGTACCGAATTTGACGCAACGTTTTGAGATTCTAGATTGGTATCATTTGAAAGAGAATTTGTACCATCTATCCGCTGCTGAAGTAGACCGAGAAGGCATCGAAACCTTGTTGTGGAAAGGCGATGTTCAGAGTGCACTGATTGAGTTAGAAGATTGCACCTCTGAAGCTGCGGTCTGTTTTGGCAACTATCTGATCAAACATCGACATCGGATTCCAAATTATGATTACTATGCTGCGGAAGATTTCTGTTCGATTGGTTCAGGTGCAGTGGAGTCTTTAGTCAAACAAATTGATCAACGACTCCAGATAGTAGGAAGTCGGTGGAAAGCCGAACATGTGCCGAACGTGTTGGCGCAACGGTGTGCTTATCTCAATGAGGAACTTGAACCGACTTCTTCTTTTCTCTCAAGAAGGTGACACGCTCCCCCNGACAAACTTGCAAACCTTTGCCCAATATCGCTTGAGATTTCAAGTGGAGGAATCCTTTTTAGATCTCAAATCGAATGGATTCAATCTGGAAGCCTCCAGGCTCCGGGACAAATTTGCCCTGTCCCAATTGTGTGGGGTGATTGCCTTCACGATGTTATTTCTGGTTTTGCAAGGAGTACAAGTGGTGGCTTCAGGCAAGCGTCGTCAAGTGGTTACTCATTGGCAGCGAGGGATGAGTTATCTCCAACTCGGGTTGAACTGGATTCGCCTTGCTATCACCCAGCAATGGAAAATTCAAGTTTTTCAGTTCTTATCCAGTCTGCCTGATCCTCAACCTGCCATTGCTTCCAAGCGACAACATAAGGATTCCTTCAGACGTGAATTTACCGTCCTTAGCCGCATTCCGTCTTCTTAGTTTTGTCAGTCAAGCAGTATGAAAACCTTTCATGCTGGATGCTTTGATATCAAAGCCCATACCACCGAGACGCTTTGCAGCAAACTCAGAACCGATCGTCACACGATTACCCTGGTTAGTTCCAAAAAACCGATTACCAGAGAATGGCGATTTTTCATGTATGAGGACCAGCCGATTACCGGCTCTTTATAC
>LUGL01000276.1 GCA_002796835.1 Elainella saxicola E1
TGGTGGAAGACATCCAAGCCACCTGGCGAGGATTGGAGATTGCCATACTAGCCCAAGATTGGCAGGTGTTTAGGGCAATAGATAGTGTGGCATTTGCCCTGTGTTTACGGCAATGGGCAGAACGGGTCAATCTGCAACGGTTTCGTAAATCCAAACGAGGACAAAAGAAACCGACGACCAAGAAGCCGTTTGACCCAAAACATCCCCATGTCGCAACTGCTCGATTGCTCAATCCAGAATAGTACAAATATTCACCTTAACAGGGGTANGGTTATGCGGCCTACAAGTATCTGTTTTGCGAGCACCAACTGTGTTGGGCTCATTTATTACGCAAAGCGATTAAGTTAATGCTTCAGCATCCCAATGACCATCACTATCGTCAGTTTTTTGATGACCTCTATGCGGTGTATCAACAAGCCGTGCGCTGGCAGAGGGATCAACGCCTGAGTGTAGGACGAGCACTAAAAGTTGAATTACTAAAAGCGCGTCTACGCAAACTTTGTAGCCGTTGGCAAGAGAGCATTGACCCCGAAGCGATGCCTATCCATGAACAGATCTTCATTCGTCTCCAGCATGAGCTAATCAATGGCATTGATGCACTGTTCGTGTTTGTCGCCAACCCCCAAGTT
>LUGL01000277.1 GCA_002796835.1 Elainella saxicola E1
TCAAACTCTCCCAATCCTCTGGGTTGCCCTGCACACACCAATGGGCCACACTGCGGTAGGAACATCCGATGAACGCACTGATTTCCTCATAGGTTTTCCCATCATTTCTCAATAGCAACATGAGTGCCCGTTGGCGTTGATGCGGGTCGTTCCCCTCTCGCACGACGGTTTGGAGATTTTCTTTTTGGGTTGGACTCAAATATGGTGAAACAGGCATCACAAGCTTGGAGATATGGTTCCAATTCTTATTATGCACTCTAGCTGTCGGTCAGCTTAGAGGAGTCGCAGGATTTTTGGACTGGGCGGGCAAGATGCCCACCCCACAAGAAATGAAGAGAAAGATTGATTGGGGCTCATCAAAATTTGTTGACAAATCCTGGATTACGCTTGTGTGCGATCGATCTTTCCCCTATGCTAATAAATGCTGGTTTCTCAATTTCAACGAATCACCAGCAGAACAGCTTAAGGTGAGGCGCTGATTAGGAAGTGTTGGCAGCACCCCTAACCAGCTAACCCGTGGCTTCCTGTTAGTGGCAGGATGCTGGGCTATGGGCAATTTTAGCCCATTGGCCTCGCTATTGCTCATTAGTGGTCACGCACCACACCTTGAGCTTTCCTCTCCAAACCCCACAAATGAGGTGAAATAAGCTGATGAGCACAGAGTTCAACGAACTGCTGCCCGTTTCGTGCGACGACAAATCAAATGCCGATAAATCCCAAATCTGGATTATTGGCACCCGCGATCAGGTCATCCACACGATGAACGAGTTCTGCGTCAAACGCATTGCCAACGATCGCGCTAAATTCACGCCAATTATCCCAGCCCCGTTTGAAGGCAAATACA
>LUGL01000278.1 GCA_002796835.1 Elainella saxicola E1
CAAATCGAATGGATTCAATCTGGAAGCCTCCAGGCTCCGGGACAAATTTGCCCTGTCCCAATTGTGTGGGGTGATTGCCTTAACGATGTTATTTCTGGTGTTGCAAGGAGTACAAGTGGTGGCTTCAGGCAAGCGTCGTCAAGTGGATACTCATTGGCAGCGAGGGATGAGTTATCTCAAACTCGGGTGGAACTGGATTCGCCTTGCTATCACCCAGCAATGGAAAATTCAAGTTTTTCAGTTCTTATCCAGTCTGCCTGACCCTCAACCTGCCATTGCTTCCAACCGACAACATGAGGATTCCTTCAGACGTGAATTTACCGTCCTTAGCCGCATTCCGTCTTCTTAGTTTTGTCAGTCAAGCAGATTTGCCTTCGAATGGCGCAGGAATGATGGGCGTGAATTTGACGCGATCGGTGGCAATCCGCTTGACGTAGAACTCGTTGATCGTTTGTAAGACCTGCTCTCGCGTGCCAATAATCCAGATCTGCGATTTATCGGTATGCGAAACTTTCAGCAGTTCGTTGAACTCTGTCGTCATACTATTTTCCCTCTCTGAGGTTGGGTTTGTGGGAAGAAAAGCCCAAGGTATGGCTGTCTAGCCGTTGCGAAGCCCTGAAGATCGATTAAGATCTCAGCAGGCTAGCTCTCTGAGCGAAACAGAGCGTTAGACAGCTGGCTATAAGTGGGGTCAATCACTTGTAGTCAGCGCCATACCTTGAGTCGATCTACTGGTGTCTTGGTTAATCTGAAAAACCAGTGTTGTTCAGCATAAAACAAAGTTCGATCGAACACAAGCGTAAGTTAGAGTTTGTCAATATTTTGTGAGAACCGATCGGATTTTGGATTTTAGATTCGGTGGAGGCTTGGGTCGGGTAATTGGACTGGTCGAAGCCTGAATGTATCTGCCGATTCAAGGGGAAGGAAAAGCAGATTGCCAAATCCAACTGCGATCGGCGTTGGAATACTTGCACTCTAAGGCAAA
>LUGL01000279.1 GCA_002796835.1 Elainella saxicola E1
GCTTGAGCCGTGTCTAGCCAACGTTGTGATTCTTTTTTTGCCGTGGGTTTCTTCTTGTAAGTTTTCCGTCGTCCTGTGCGTTGACGACGACTCCACGTGTGTTGGTGTAATAAGCCTAATGGTTCTCCTTCTCCACTCACGGCGAGACAACTGTGGACTTTGATTCCTTGTTCTACCGTTCGTCCAAAGAAGCCTAAGCCCGTTGTTTTCTTGCGATGGGTGCCAAAGTTCAAATCAGTTGTATCTTGCACTGCTAATACGACATCTGAACGATTCACCCGTCCCAAGACAGCGCCCCTTTGACTTGCCATAATTCGTTTGGCACTGACCTGTGGATTTGCCCAAAACCGATAGATGCTTTGAGCTTCGGTTCGGTCCTGACTGGCCTGAGGCACTGTTTTATCAGGGTGACAACTCAATATGTCCAAAACCGATCGGAATCGTTGGCCATGTCGAAAATCTTTGAATGCAGCGTTGCGAATCTCCTAGCTTAACCAAGCTTGCATGGTTCACCTCAATCCTGTTGGCTAGGTAGATACAGTCATAGGATGATAATCTCACACTCATCCAGCAAAAGCCACGTCCTGTAACACTTCTACGCACTTTTGCGTAATGGATAGCGCAAGCGGACGGGGTATCAGCATCAAAAAAGAGCAAGTTGCTCATCCCTGTGTAACTGGAGATAGTCATTGCCTTGGTTCTTGACGTACTGGGCAATCATACTTTCGTCTCCGTGTTTGCCGACTGTACTCGCAAAGTAACCATCACTCCAAAACTCTCCACCCCATAACTGCTGCTTTACTTGAGGGCAACGTTTGAACACTTCTCGGGCTGTGAGACTTTTAATCATCGTGACCAGTTTCGTCACACTGT
>LUGL01000280.1 GCA_002796835.1 Elainella saxicola E1
TGCGAGTAATGTAATAGGAACGATCGCAAACAGCGTTGCAGCATAGTGATATCCTCTGAACTCATCCTCCTTCATTTTGGCTGCTTTCAGTGAAGTGTGAAGAACGAAAATCAAATAAAGCAGAAGTTCTTGTGGGGTGGACATCTTGTCCGCCCGAACAGTTCAAGAAACTAACGCTACATTATTTCATCCACAATCCGATCGTCCGAAAGGATCACCTCAAGGGATAGGCTCAGTAGATCGAAAATGAGTCTTGACCGCTTCGTTTCGGTCCCACCTGCGCGTAAACGGCAAGCTAACGGAATCAAGTCCGCTAAACCGGACTAAACCCGGAAAACCTCTTCTAGTGCACTTCAGTGCAGTTTCTCCCATAGCCCGCGATTCATCTCTATCCATTACGCAAAAGTTGCTGAAGTGATGATGCAGCTTAGGTTTTGGCTGCAAGTTGCACCCCTTCAAGCAAATCATATAACTTACTAATTCCTCTCCAGATCGTTTTCAGTCCAGGTTCATCACTCTGACTGCCCATAAAACCGCCCAGCCTTGCAATCCAACGAATTGCTTGTGCAAACGTCGGTGGCTTCTGACTCCGATTTTTCGGCTCGAATTTGCGCCGCAACAGTCGCCACTCTGCCCGACTGAGGATGCACTCACAAGATTGCTCAGGCTGCAATCGTGCCTGGTAGGTCAGCCACAAAATTCGAGTGGCAACAATCGAGTAGGTTGCTAAGGCATTGGTCAATCGAGTCCCACTCGATAACTGCAACGCTTGAATCTGACAACCTTGTTTGAGGGTGAAATGAAACCGTTCTATCAACCACCGGTGACTATACCACCTCACACATTGCCAAGCCGCTTCCACCAACTCAATCGCCAAGGTGGTTAATAACAGCCAGGTAATTGGTTTTTGTCCAGTCGGTGGGTCAATCTCTTGCACCCACAAGACGTTGATCTCAAGCGGTTGGAATTGTTTGGCTTGCGGATGTTGCTTGGGCACTTCTAAGGTCAATCGCATTGCCCGTAGTGTTAATTGCGCCAAATAAGCAGGACGGTCCGGTCGTCGTTGCACGCTTAACGTTGCGCGACTTAACTCTGGACTTTGCTGAATCGTTGGTAGTAAATACCCTAACTCATGTCGGACACAACGGTTTTGTACGGCTCGAATTAACAGATGATGGTGCGCTTGACGCGATTGCGCTAGAAAGTCATAGAAATCAGCTTCTCGATAGCCCACATGCACCAAGGTGCCCGTTTCGTTAACGCCAATAGCGGCAGCTTGAGCCGTGTCTAGCCAACGTTGTGATTCTTTTTGTGCCGTGGGTTTCTTCTTGTAAGTTTTCCGTCGTCCTGTGCGTTGACGACGACTCCACGTGTGTTGGTGTAATAAGCCTAATGGTTCTCCTTCTCCACTCACGGCGAGACAACTGTGGACTTTGATTCCTTGTTCTACCGTTCGTCCAAAGAAGCCTAAGCCCGTTGTTTTCTTGCGATGGGTGCCAAAGTTCAAATCAGTTGTATCTTGCACTGCTAATACGACATCTGAACGATTCACCCGTCCCAAGACAGCGCCCCTTTGACTTGCCATAATTCGTTTGGCACTGACCTGTGGATTTGCCCAAAACCGATAGATGCTTTGAGCTTCGGTTCGGTCCTGACTGGCCTGAGGCACTGTTTTATCAGGGTGACAACTCATTAGACCTCTTGCAAATTAACCTAAACAGTCTGGTTGAGACCGCTCGTAATTGTACAAAGCAGCAATCAGATTGCATCGTAACCCAAAGCGTCTGCGACGGTTGCGATAGCGCTCAGCCAAAATTCTGAAAATCTTTAAGTTTCGATTGACATGCTCAATCACCACCCGTTCACGAGCGAGTTGACGAGTGGCTGCTTTATCTAGTCTGCTGAGTTGTCCACCTCTCGGTTTCTTTTTTGG
>LUGL01000281.1 GCA_002796835.1 Elainella saxicola E1
TACGACATCTGAACGATTCACCCGTCCCAAGACAGCGCCCCTTTGACTTGCCATAATTCGTTTGGCACTGACCTGTGGATTTGCCCAAAACCGATAGATGCTTTGAGCTTCGGTTCGGTCCTGACTGGCCTGAGGCACTGTTTTATCAGGGTGACAACTCAATATGTCCAAAACCGATCGGAATCGTTGGCCATGTCGAAAATCTTTGAATGCAGCGTTGCGAATCTCCTAGCTTAACCAAGCTTGCATGGTTCACCTCAATCCTGTTGGCTAGGTAGATACAGTCATAGGATGATAATCTCACACTCATCCAGCAAAAGCTATGTCCTGTAACACTTCTACGCACTTTTGCGTAATGGATANGCGCAAGCGGACGGGGTATCAGCATCAAAAAAGAGCAAGTTGCTCATCCCTGTGTAACTGGAGATAGTCATTGCCTTGGTTCTTGACGTACTGGGCAATCATACTTTCGTCTCCGTGTTTGCCGACTGTACTCGCAAAGTAACCATCACTCCAAAACTCTCCACCCCATAACTGCTGCTTTACTTGAGGGCAACGTTTGAACACTTCTCGGGCTGTGAGACTTTTAATCATCGTGACCAGTTTCGTCACACTGTAAGTCGGCACTGACTGCACCAAAAAATGCACATGGTCTTTGTCCACCCCAATTTCGACAAACTTCACCTCATAACGCTTCTCGATTTCGAGACACACTTCTCTCAACACTGCGTCCACCTGTTCATCGAACACAGCCCGTCGATACTTTGCTGGAAACACGAGATGGTAA
>LUGL01000229.1 GCA_002796835.1 Elainella saxicola E1
ATCGATTTTGAGCGTTAATTCTGTCAAGCGCACCAGCAACGGCTTTAACTGACCGATNTAWGGTTTTAAGNTAAGCTGACCGACAGCTAGAGTGCATAATAAGAATTGGAACCATATCTCCAAGCTTGTGATGCCTGTTTCACCATATTTGAGTCCAACCCAAAAAGAAAATCTCCAAACCGTCGTGCGAGAGGGGAACGACCCGCATCAACGCCAACGGGCACTCATGTTGCTATTGAGAAATGATGGGAAAACCTATGAGGAAATCAGTGCGTTCATCGGATGTTCCTACCGNCAGTGTGGCCCATTGGTGTGTGCAGGGCAACCCAGAGGATTTGGAGAGTTTGAAAGATCAACGACGGCATGGGAATTATCGAAAAGCAACACCTGAGTACATTGAGCAATTATTGCAGGTGGTTGAACATCCTCCTGCTGACTTGGGCTATGAGTTTGGCCGTTGGACAACAGCCCGTTTAGCAACGCATTTGGCGAAGGTGACGAAGATTCAATTGAGTAGTCGGCAAGTAGAACGGATATTGAAGCAAAAAAAGTACGGCTACCTCTGGGCTAAGTCGAGTCTAGAGGATCTGCAAGACCCGCAGCAGAGGAATAAATTTCGGGAGCAATTAGAGCAGGAATTAGCCCAGACGATGCAGGACCCGGAGCGTCTGCAGGTCTGGTTTTGGGATGAGAGTGGGTTTAGTCTGCGAGCAATTCGTCGCAAGCAATGGGGGAAACGAGGGAAGCGGCAATCTGTGAGTGGCAAACGCAGGAGGGGGCGAGTCAATGTGATGGGAGGACTGCGCTATCATGACCGCAACCGGCAATGCTACTTCATTGAGCAAGGCAACAGTGAAAGTTGCTACATCAATCTGGTCAAACTCAATGAGTTCGTCAAGCAAGAATGGTTGGCAGCAGGACATTTAGAGCAGGAATTTGAGCAGTGGGGACCGAGAATTTTGGTGGTGCTTGACAATGCCAGCTATCACAAAAAACAGGCCATGCTCGAACAACTGGCAGTCGAATGCCCCAATCTGCAACTGCTGTTTTTGCCGCCTTACAGTCCAGATTTCAACTTGATTGAGTTGGTGTGGCATTCGTGCAAAGAGTTTATTGCGCATCGTTTATTTCAATCGGTGGAGGAACTTCACTCCTTGCTCGACAGATTACTCAATCAAGGGGAACTGGTGATTCAGTGGAAACGCAAAGTGAAGAACAAAGGCAATGCTCTGATCGCAGCTTGATGATGCAAACTAAATGTCGTTCAGCTTACAGCTTGCTCTCGATCTGCATTTCCAAAACCGATCGGCTCCAGCCATTTTCGATCGTCTGCTGGATGTACCAGAGCCGTTCCTGGTAGTCCTTCACTTTCTCCAACAGGACGCAATTATGCTTCCAGGGAATTTGTGCACTAGCCTGGTGCACAGTTTGTTGATCAGGCCATGCCTCTGCAAAGGCCCGCATGTACTTGAGATTGCGCGATGAGAAGCCACTCATGTCAGGGAATTCTCGCTTCAGGTCTTGAGCAAGCCGATCGATCACCTTCGTGCCCCAGCCTTCTTGCTGCTGCCGATGCAAAATCTCATGGCCGATTTGCCAATAGAGCAATACCAGTTCTGCATTCACAGCCAATGCTGCTTTAATCTGGGCCTGCCGAATCCGTTCCTTCAGCGATTGCAGAAAGACAACATAGTTTTCATGGTCGGGAAACAGTGAACCAGATTTAGGCATGGGCGCTCAAGAACAGAATGGTATCGGTTGGGTAAAGGGGAGTGACGTTGTCATCAACTCCCCTACCTTACGGCATAAAGCATTGGTCCGATCGCGATTGTCCTGTAAATACAGGTCTAGACGAACATGTACCGACGGCACCGAGGTAGGCTATCTAGTGCAATTGGGGATTTTAATCATCATTAGCGAAATCCTCCAGACGCTTCAGCAACAGTTCCAATTTCTCTTGAGATTCTTTACTTAATTGGCTGCAAATTGCACTCACACCAATTCCACCGATCGCGGTTACAGCCCCTTCAGTAGTTTTGCCAGAGAGCAGTAGTCCGCCACCAAACGCCCCAATCGATAGGGACGTGGCGATTGCCAGCGCATAGAGATTGAAACTGTGTTTAATTTGCCGCAAAATTTCCCGATGAGTTGCATTCATAATGTCATTGTTGTTAGGATTAGAGCCGAGGGAAGCATTCATCCGATCGTTCATGATTGTTTCTCCTAACTTTTGAATAGCAATGAATTGCCCGTCTGGAAGGTGAGAGCTTCAGGCGGGTTCTCATTTATCTGTACATTCATTAGTGATTTGTGAAGCTCGTCAGTGACTACCAAAGACCACATGCTTCTTAAGGCTTGAAGCTAGCAGCTATTTTCTGTTCTTGCGAGACGATCGAAGGGATTCAGGCGAATGACCAAGCTTTAGCGTCACTATGAGCCAATCGATCGGCAGATCGTGATCTCGCTCCTTCCGATGAATTTCTATCAATTAAAGTAAACCTTTACTAAAAATCCTTGACAGCATTTCCTTTGAGGGAACGATAAACGGTGGTTTTATTCGTTTCCTGAGTGAATTTATGCACGGCATTGTTTATCGCATTACCCCCCAGGGGGACCATACCCGATCGCGCTTGTTAGACCACATTCAACCCGGTGAAGAACTGAGTCGTGATGATTTAGTTCAGCGTTCCGGTCTATCCTATGACCAAGTTCGTAGACAAACTCGCAACCTTTGCTTAGAAGGCAAACTGCATTCCTGCTTACGAGAAGGCAAGCGCTGGTATTCACTGCGCTAATTCCGGTCAATTGCTCGAAACTTTATTGAACGTCTCCGTAGTCCCCACATTGCTTTGTTCAGAGCTTGGTCAGTACCAGTGAGACACTGAATTTTGGAACTGACCGATGCGATTGCAACCCTTCTCGTTTCTATTCTCTGTTGCCCAATTGGGCTGGAACGTCATTTACAGCATTTTCTATCCCGTTCATCTGCGAGTGCAGCAGCGCAAACAACTCGCCCCCATCCCACCGATGCCACCCACACCAGCGGCGGCAGCAGCCCCATCTCGGACGGTTGACCTCTCTCCCAGCGAAGTCGAAGTTCTGCAAATTCATGAAGCCGTCACCGATCGCTTATCTGATTGGGGAGAAGAGTCTCCGGCTGCTGATTCTGAACCCAATACTGAACCGGATACTGCACCACCGATCGATCGCAACCAAACGGTATTTGCCCTGCTGGATGAAGCCTATTCGATTGGCTACACCACCTATCCCGCTTTAATCGGCTATGTCGAGAAACACACTGGCACTGGCTGTAGTCGCAGAGTGATTGCCGCCTGGAAGCGGAGCCGCAGACTAATTGGTGAGGCCGCCTGATGCAGCTGAGAGAGGCAGAGATTCAGCAGGTGGTGAGTGCCTTGCTGTCTCAACAATCAGTTTTAGTGTTAGGCGAACCGGGTTCCGGTAAATCCACCTTGGCGCAAAAGGTGGCACGAACAATCGGCGATCAGTCCTACCAAACTGCCATTGCCAACTATTCCGGTTCCGCCAAAGAAACCCTTGTCGCAATTGCTGAACAGCTCAATGTACCGCTCGAAACGCAAGATGAGAAACCCAGACCGCTGACGGCTGAACAGCTGCGCAAAGAACTGCTGAAGAATCTGCCTCATCCCAAAACTCTACTGATCATCGACGATGCCCACCGCTTCCCGGCCAGCTTGCGCTACTGGCTTGAAGAAGTGCTGCGCGAAGGAGGCTTACTGCTGCTGTTAGCGTACCAACCACCCGCCAAAGATATTTTTTTAAAAATGCCTCGCATAGAAATGCAACCCCTCAAAAATGACGAAATCCGATCGCTGATGTATCAGGAGGCGTTGGCGCATGGCATGACGTTGAACCCGCATCAGTTCGCGGAGTTGCAGCAGCGAGCAGGCAATAATCCAGGGTTGGCGAAGCGAGTCGTGCATGAGGCGTTGCTGGGAATCGGTGAGGCCCAGAGTACGGACCATCATCAATATATAGACGGCACTCCGTTTCTGTTGGCAAGTTTAACGGCGATCGGCATTGTGCGGTTTGTCGGATTGGGGTTGGGCGATAAGAGCCTTTACATCATTGGGGGTATAGCGACCTTGGCGGCGATCGCGTTGAAGACGGTGATGTATACCATTAACCGCAGGAGTTCGCGGTTATGATGAGTGTCACCCATGCGGCGATCGCAATTTGTTCGACAACGTTGGCGATCGGCACTGCGAATCCTTTTGTACTGGGGATGGCGGCGATCGGGTCGCAGTTGCCAGATCTCGATACCACGGAGTCTTTTACAGGTCGCATCTTCTATCCGATCGCCAAGTGGTTAGAGGAACGATATCCGCATCGGACAATTACGCATAGTTTTCTTGCGACTGCAACATTAGCAGCAATGTCTGCTCCGATACTGTTCTGGCTGCACTGGCATTATTGGATTGCGTTAGTGCTGGGTCACTTTTGTGGCTGGTTTAGTGACTGTTTCACCAAGGCAGGAGTGGCGGCATTCTTTCCGTCTCCGTCGCGGCTGGTGATTCCGGGTAATCCGAAGGCCCGTTTGGAAAGTAAGTCTCCGGCTGAGTATTGGATTTTAGCGATTGCCGTGTTTCTCTCGGTGGCGAGTGTGAATTTGATCAGCGCAGGCGGAATCAGCGAGCAGTTTGCCCGATCGTTCTTTCAAGATGCAGCTACAGCGGCTCAGACCTTCAACAAGTATGGCTCTCAGCAATGGGTTTATGTCGAAGTAGAGGGCATCAACGTGCGGACCAGTCAGCAGGTCAAGGGTTCCTTTGTCGTGCTGGAAGCAACCGATCGCAGTGTGATTGCAGAAGAGCGCAGCTCTGGCACCCTTTACAAAATCGGCACGGCTCCCGATATTCAGATCCAGCCGAGGTCTATGAAGGTGCATCTGGGCGATCGGTTGAACGTTTCGGCCCAAGAGGTGGCGTTGCAGGAAATTGCGATCAACGATTGGGTGTCTCGTCTGCCCCAGAATGCCTATCTCAGCGGTTCCTTGCTGCTGGATGACATGGAGGATGTGCGGATTCCCTTGGAGATTGAGCGGTATGCCACGTTGCGGTTATTCGGCGGCCAGGTGGAGTTGAGTAATGCGCGACCGGCTCAGGTGTCAGCGCTGTTAGGAGACTTCTGGATTTTAGTGGGCAAAGTGGTAGTGAAGGTGAGGCAATGAAGCAGATCTTAGGTGTCCTCTATCTCGTAGGACTTTGTGCGTTGTCCTATGGTTGTGCAGGACAGGCCAATTCTCAAGCGGTTTCCCCGACTCCAACCCCGCAGATGGTGACAGGCGATCAGGAGAATGGGACTCGGCAGCGGTTGACTTTAAAGTTGACCCTCTCCAGTCCTGAAGATCTGAAGGTACGGGAAGGCGATCGCGTCAAAGCAAACCAAATTCTCAGCGATCGGCTCAAAGAACGGCAGCGGTTAGAAGCCCAAAAACGGCAGCTCCAGATTCAGAGCGATCGGCTCAAAACTCCGATTGCTGGCCCTCCGGCAGCTCATCCCGTTCCAGAAGTGGCAGGGCTACCGCCAGCCTCATTTCTCGATGAAGTGGCCGAGGTGGAACGGCAACGGGTTGGGGTGACTCAGGCAGAATCAGTCGTGATGAACCAGCAGCGCCTGATCGATATGTTGACCTCGATGCCGGATGACCAGCTGCCAGAAGCCACGGTGCCGCATGAACAGGAAGTGTTGAAGCAGCAGCAGCAGGAATTGGACCAGGCCAGAGCGGACCTGCAATTGGCAGAAGCAAAGTTAGCCCAGGCCCAGCAGGATCGGCAGTATCAGGAATATCTGCATTCTCTGGAAATGTCGAAACGGGCGATCGCCCTCCAGCAGGCAGCGTTACAGCGACAAGAGCAGTTGCAGCAGCAGGAAGAACAGGAACGCGATCGATCGTTCAAGTTAGCCACCATGGAAACCCAGATGCAGCAGCTTGAGAGCCAGTTATTCACCCTATCAGCCGTGAGGAGTCCCTACAGTGGCAAGATTCAGCGGATTGCGTGGAAAGAACAGAACGATCAAAATCTTATGGTGGAGCTTACCCTTGTTGCTGATGCTGGGGATGCCTCACCCAATCCGAGCACAGGAGGAACTGGGAACACCAGAAGAGACGATTGAGGAGACGGATCAGGAATGGAGTGAAGAAAGCGAGGTCGATCCCGAAACAGTGCAGACTGACCCGAATCCGCTCAACCCGGCAGGTGAGTCACTCGATGCTCTGATCCAGATGCAGGTGAATGAAGATCTTTGGTCTACGATGATGGGTGAATTGCCCTGTTTAGAGGCGACTGAACCCTGTATTCGGCAGTTGCAGGAAATGGCGATCGGCAATGCCACGGCACTAAGAGCGATCGATGAACGAATTGAGTTGATTAACGAGAAGATCGATCAGGCCAGGGCCAACAACCAGCAAACCATCAATCTGGGCATCTTTGAACCGGCGTTGCAGTATTTCCTCAAAGTTGAAGATTTGCCTGCTGTTGCAGAAACCAGAGATAGTGCAGGCAATATCATCACGCCTGCTCAACCGACGAGACGGCATGGTTTCATCGATCGGGTAGTAGATCTATTCAGCGGCGGTACGCTCAGCACAATCAATGACATCCTCTCGGTGATTGGCATTCCCCTATTTCAAGCAATTGCTGGAGGCAGTTCAGAAACCCAGCAGCGAGAAATTGCGATCGCTGATTTGCAGTTCAAAATTGCCGAGATTGAGAATAAGCGAGGGGAACTGGCAGAGCAGATCCGGGAACAGGTGACGCTGCAAGTGCTCGACTTTGATACGATTCGCCGAGAGTTTCAGGTGTCTCAGGAAGTGGCGAAACGGGATACGTTACGGTTAGCGATCTTGGAACAGAATTATCGATTTGCGGTCGGGGGAATGGATACGCCGCAGTACCTGAGAGAAATTTCCAGCTTGGATCAGCAGAAGGCCGAGACGTTTAGAGCATGGGCAAAATTGCGATCGCAGTTGGTGAAGGTGAAATTATTAGTGCTAGGGGGTGAGCAGTAATTCCCAGACGATCGCCCATTTCAGCCGATGAATCACCCAGACAAAGGCCAGCTTCTGTGCAAGGGTAGGCAGATTGCGATCGCTCCATACTGCTCTCCAGAACGTCCAGCCCAGCGGTAGAAAGTTTGCTTGAGGCCGCAGTTCTCCTCGGAGTTGAGCCAATTTGACAGAAGCTCTCGCTTGCCTTCTCCCCTTACTCAGCAGTGCCTTTAAAGTAGACCGAGCAGGATGATGGACGATCGCACTGGGGCAGAAAACCACCTGCCACCCGGCTGCATCGACCCGCTGCCCCCATTCCTTATCGCCCAAATTCAGCAATCGTTCCTCAAAGCCTCCTACCTGGTCTAGCACTTGCCGACGGGTAAACAGATTGGCACCGGCTGCATATTGCTCCTGAGTCACATAATCCCATTGCCGTAGATAGCTGATTGAGTCTGCATATTCAACCCGGGTAGGCTCGTTCCTTTGAAAGAAGAACTGGATCGTTCCGCCGATAATGCCAGCCTGGGGATGATTTTGCAACGCGGCCACGCTCTGACTAATCCAATCGCGATCGGGAATGCAATCTGCATCAGTAAAGGCAATGATCTCTCCGGTTGCGAGTTGGATACCTCGGTTACGCGCGGCATTGTTTCCTGGTTTCAGTTCCTGACCATACCGAACCCGATCGAACTTTGCACAAATACTGTGAATGTCCTCACTAGAATTGTTGTCTATAACAATGATTTCATAGCGAGAGTAGCTCTGATCCTGTAGCGTTTGCAGACAGAGCCTCAACCGATCGCCATCATTGTGAACGGGAATGACGACTGAAACAAAAGGACATGACATAGAAAAAAAGAGGAGCAAAAGCCCCTCTATCCTGGAGTATTAACGGCCAATCATCCTTCAACCCAAAATCTAAAATCTAAAATCCAAAATGGCTCAACTGCCACCTCCTGCTAACCAAGATGAAGGCACATACAGACTGCCGCGACTGCACAGCACCCCATCTTTTTGAGTCAGATCGCTAATTTGGGTAGCGCCTGGAGCTGCGGTTAACTCAATTGCGGTATTGGCTGCATGTTGATAACTGGTCGAGCTGGCGAATCGAGCCACGCCGCAGGCATTCGCAGTGGCATTACGAACTCGATCTTGCGGCGTTTGAACGGTAGCATAGCTGCCTGGAACGCGGCCCACGATCACTACATCGCCGGTATTGGTTTTAAAGTTAGTGCTGCGCGTTTCTTCGGCAATGCCATTGTTGCAACCGGGTAGAAGTTGGGTGGATAGCGCTGCCGTGTCTACGTTGGTGCCAGCGACATTGATCGTTCCGGCGATTGGGTTGGTGGTGGAGTTCCGTAGCAGAATCCAACCGCAGGAGTTAGCCTGATAGTCGCGGCTACGCATCATGCCTTGATAAGTGAGCTGCACGCGAGATTGAGGGCTTTGGCCTGTGACATAAATGTTATTGTCAGTGTCGCGGAAGGCGGCAGGAATGGGTTCTGCTAGAACAGCCGTGGCACTAGAGAAAATGGTGGCGAATGCAGCGAGAACAGCAGAGGTGCGAGTAAATTTGAACATAGGTCACTCCTCATCAATGAGGGAAAGATATGAGACAGGTGAAACCTATTGACCAAGTTGAGTGGTGTGCATCAAGGAATATACGGAATGAGGAAGAAATCGAGAATTTGGCTCAACCTGATCCCGATCGCCCTTGTGACCCTGACGATCGCGGTATCTGTGCAGCAACGATGGCAGCAGTCTCAGGCCACCCGACCGGACTATGACGATCCAACGGCGATCGAGCAGCCGAAAGCGACGATTAATGGGTCTGAACCTCCTCCTGCTCCTGAAACCGAAATTTGGCAGCTGGTGCGTGTCACGGATGGCGATACGATCGTGGTTCAGCAAGGCGGCAAAGAAGAGAAGATCCGCTTGTGTGGCATTGACGCTCCTGAGCAGGCGCAACCCTTGGGCGATCAATCTACTGCCTTTTTGCAGCAGCTTTTGAATGAAGCCAATGGACAAGTCGGAATTGTGCCCGTTGAGCGCGATCGCTATGGTCGATTAGTGGCTGAAGTGTTTGTGCTGGGGACTCCAGAGAAGTTGGTGCAGGAGGAACTGCTGAAGGCAGGCATGGCCTATGTCTATCCCCAGTATGTCGATGACTGCTGGAATGGAACGGCGATGAGGGCTGCTGAGGCGATCGGCCAAGAACAAAAGGTTGGGGTCTGGTCAGGGGACTATCAGAAGCCTTGGGAATTCCGTAAACAGCGATCCTAATTCCGCAGAATTACAGGCGATCGCCCTACTCCTTGGGCTGTAAGTGAGGAAGACTGTTTATCCTCACGCTGGCATGATCCGTCAATTCCTGATTTCATTCACGCTGACCCTTCTGATCAGCTCGATCGCTCAGGCGCAAACTCCAACTGATTCTAAACCCTNCCCCCCCAAGTGTTCATGTAGCAGCCCTTTCTGCACCAGCGCTTCCACCACTACAATTTGATCCACCGGCTATTTCACCGACCTACATCCTGCCTGCTCAAGGGGTATTCAGTTCCGGCTATGGGTGGCGTTGGGGCCGGATGCATTCAGGCATTGATATTGCTGGGGCGATCGGTACTCCGGTCAAAGCGGCAGCGGCAGGAACGGTAGAGTTTGCAAGTTGGACAAATGGCGGGTATGGGAACTTGATTGATATTCGCCATGCCGATGGCAGCATGACTCGCTATGCTCATCTCGATCGGGTATTGGTGCGGCAGGGAGATTGTGTCAGCCAGGGGCAGATGATTGGGGAGATGGGTTCAACGGGGCGTTCGACGGGGCCACATCTGCATTTTGAGATTCATTTGGTGGGGCAGGGGGCGGTTGATCCTATGGCCTATTTACCGTTGGTAACTCAAGCTGTGAAATAGACCACTAGAAGAAAGTTGGAGTTTTGGGGCAATCGTCTTCAGAGGGCAATCATAATTGCTTCTACTGCTGAAGTCGAATCTGCTTCAAGTGCTACGCTAGCTGTTTGTCTTCGGTGGCTGCAATAGTATTCCTCAACACAAACGCTTCTCTACACGGAGAGGTAGTTAGTCTCTGCTGTTGGTATGGGTTTGCCCCTCTTGGTTTTCCCACTCAAGATGGGTGCTGCTATCGGGTTGTAACTGATAAATTGAAAGTATAAAAGCAGCGCTAGTGCATTTAAAAAGTGCTTCGAGCTGATTGAATTCGCGAATTTAATAGTCTACTAGAGTTTGAACATCAATTAATGGAGTTGAACAATCATGAATATCCTAGCTTGGATTGTGTTAGGCCTACTTGCTGGTGCGATTGCTAAAGCAATTTATCCTGGCTATCAAAGTGGTGGAATTCTCGGCACCATGCTACTGGGTATTATTGGTGCTTTCGTTGGCGGTACCCTCTACAACCTCTTGACTACGGGAACCTTGGCAATTGGTGCAGCGGGTCTGAGCGTTGGTGGTGTCGTTGTTGCGGTACTGGGTGCGATTGTTGCTCTGTTTATCTACTATGCCGCAACCCGTCGCAGTGCGCTGTAGTGAGCAGTATCGAATAACAATTGAATTAATATAGCCTAGAGCCTCTGTGAATGCAGGGGCTCTTGCAGTATGGGCAGATTAGGCAAAACAAAACTACCCCCCACCGAAATGGCAGGGGGAGCAGAGTGTTGAACAATCATGCATGGACCGATTGGCCTGCTTCTTGAGCTTAACGAGAATGGCTGCACTCTGTCTTCTGTCAGAGGTAGGTTAGCGCTGCTTAACATTCTCTAACCTGGGTCAGAGATAAGAGAAAAGCTCTGCTCTTGGTGCTGCAAGCCTGCTCTAGCTCAAAAGAGTGCTAGGGGGTAAGGTCTCCAGCATTTCACGCTCACGGTTTTCCTGCCGCTTGTTTTTCCCAGACTGCTTTGACTAAATCTCCTTGACAACGCCAAGTGTAGTTGTCGATCGGTTGGCATTGCTGTTGAGGAGAAGCCAGGAAAGGAAAGCGCTGTTGAATTGATTTTCGACTCTTCGAGAATGTCCATTTATTCAGGGTAAGGTCAGTTGAAATTACTTATCCTGGAAGGACAGTAGTCCCTGCGCCAGTAACGCAAAGCGGTCGTTGAGCATGAACGCACTCGTTGGAAAAATCCTACAGGATGGAAAATACAGGCTAAATGCAGTGCTGGGATATGGCGGCTTTAGCGTTACGTATCGAACAACCCATCAGTATTTACAATCGACGGTGGTGGTCAAAACCATGAACCCGGATCTTTGCAGCCATCCTCAGTTTGCCAAGCTAGAACAACAGTTTTGGAATGAGGGACGACGGCTGGCGCTGTGCCTTCATCCAAACATTGTGCGAGTCAACGATTTTTTTGTAGAAGCAGGGGTTCCCTATCTGGTGATGGATTACATCCCGGGGCAAACGTTGGCAGAGATCGTGACACCAAATCATCCGCTTCCAGAGGACATAGCGATTCAGTACATCCGGCAGATCGGCGCAGCCCTGGAGGTGGTGCACCAAAACGGGCTATTGCACCGCGATGTTAAACCCCAGAACATTATTTTGCACCAGGAGACTGGGCAAGCGATGTTGATTGATTTTGGCATTGCGAGGGAGTTTACGGGCAACAGCCAGACCCATACGAGCTTAATTAGCGAAGGGTATGCGCCGATTGAGCAATACATTAGTCAGGCAAAGCGAACCCCCGCCACGGATGTATATGGATTGGCCGCTACGCTGTATACGCTGCTCACGGCTCAGGTTCCGGTTGCTTCAATTTTGCGGGATCGCCAACCCCTGCCTGCACTGCGGGAACTCCAAGCGCAAATCAATGCCGCCACCAATGAAGCTGTAATGCGCGGAATGGCAATGGAAGCCCAGTATCGTCCAGCAACGGTAACCGAATGGTTAGCCTTACTTCCCGCTCCAGACCCGAGCGTCTCCCCTGCTGCTGCCCCTTCCCCAGCCTCTNCANACCTNAGCNNCSCANCTAGTGGGTCATTTGGCACGTAGATAGCCATTTAGAGTGGAGCATTTCACGCAACCAAGGACTGAGCCACAGCCCCAGACCCTCCTAAACGATGTCCTTGTCGTTTAGATCGCGCCCGTTGTCGTCGTGCAGCTCGCTTACCACCCCATTCAAAAGGGGTCGGGTTTTGATTCCATACTCTAGCTACGATCTCAAATCGTTCGATAATTTGCTGGGGAGTTTGCGGATGTTGTCCATCTAAAGCCCGTCGTTTGAGAATACGTTGGATAGATTCTGTCATATTTAGCCAACTCCCTGAAAGTGGAGTGTACAAAGGCAAAACCCCATGTTCACAAAGCCACACCATCAACTCAGGGGTCTGATGCCCGATTAAGTTATCCCACACCAAGAGCATTCGTAAAGGGGGTAATTGTTTCGGTAATGTGAACGTCACACTTAACCCTTCTCGCCACTCCTGCCATATCTGCTGCACCATTTCTTGCGATTGGGAAGAGGAAACTTCAGGTAATGTATTTAGAATATCTGTGAGTTCCCCTTTCAACCACGAATGTAATACGGCATTTGTTGTACTCTCAACCCCCTTGACTCGCACTTGCCCATCATGAGGATGAAACAATGTTAGAACCTTTGCTGTTCCATCACGTATATACTCGTGAGCCTGATGTTGAGGCTGCTCCTCAGGTCGCCAACTGGGTGCTGGGTAAGGCAATGTCTGAAACGGTCCTGCTTCATCTTCACACCACACTGCAATCCCCATCCCTTCAGCTACTCGATAGGCCCGCTCAATNCAAGTTTTTTTTGCTTCGGTATCAGGGTCGCTTACCATTACCACACCACTTTTTCGACGTCTCAAAGCCGTCCCTGTTTTACACCAACTCCGACTTTGCTGCCAACTCTGCCCTGCTTCGTGCAACACTTGCCAAATGGTATAAGTACTGATGGTTGAAAATTGCCCCTCTTCTTCTGCTCTTAACCGCCGTTGCAACGTTGATAATGACCACTGGGAAACACCATCAGTTTCTAAGTTCGGGAGCTGTTGAGCTAACTCAACAATCTGCTGTCNGTTGGGCACTCTCATAGTGGGTTTTCGCTCCACCCCCATGACGACGAGTGAGTGCGCTCAACCCGTCGGTGTTGAATCGTGCCACCAGTTGCCCGACTGCATCCCCTGAACGTCGTCCACTGGTTTGGGCTGCTGCAGTATAACTCTGTCCCTCAGCAACGGCTAGCAAAGCTTTCGCACGTGCCACACGGTCTGCGGACTCACTGGTGGCACGTACAATTCGTTCGAGTTCTCGACGTTCTTCGAGGCTCAGATCGCGGAGGGGATGTTTTTGATGGCGGGTCATAGTCAGAAACCAAGAGACTTTGTTTTATCATCACAGAGTTCCCCAAAAATGGCTATCTACATGCCAAATGACCCACTAGTAGAGAGTATTAAACAGTTTGATTTAGCTGATGATGAGGTCTGATCAGTCGCTGCAGATCTATAGCATTA
>LUGL01000230.1 GCA_002796835.1 Elainella saxicola E1
TATTCCAGGCCAAATTGCCTATGCTCAAGAGTTAGATGATACTGGTGATGAAGATGAGGCGATCGCAGCCCTTGAACAMGCCTCTGCGCGTTTTCCGGATTCATTAGAACTAACNTGNANANGNCNCNCTAGTGTTCAGTCAATTATTGATTGACGGGTAGAGACGCTTTAGCTTTACCCTGGCATCCGCAGTCGTAAAGCGCCAGTCAATCCAGGTTTCCTCATGATTGCGGTTGTCCTGCCAAGCTGCAACTTCCCGCTTGAGCGTATCCATATCAGGAAGGCGACGATCCAGACATTGACGACTGAGAATACTCAATTCAATTTCTGCCATATTCAACCAACTCCCATGCTTGGGCGTGTGACAGAATTCCAAACGACTCAAGATTCGCTGCGCTTCGGTTGGCTCAAAGGCTTTGTAAAGTGAAGCGGGCGAATGGGTGTTGAGATTATNCCGCAACGACAATCACTTTGTCTGCTTGGGCGTAATCGTCATCGACTAAGGTTTTGAGTAAGTGGGCATAATCGAGGGCTGTGCGTTGCTTTGTCACCTCCACCCGTCGCCATCCCACCATCGGTTCACTCACCATAAACAAGGTCGCTGTGCCGTTGCGCTCATACTCATAATCGACTCGTTCGGGTTGTCCCGGCTCTGCTGGAATCGGAACGAGGGTTTCTTTGACTAATTGCTTGGTTGCCTCATCAATGCAAATCACTGGAATGTTGGGGTTATAAGCAGTTTGATACACATCCAATACGGCTTCCATCCGCCAGACAAACTCTGCGTTCTGTTCTGGGGGAATTACCCAACACTCTTGTCGCCANCGGTTGCAGTTCGNTTTTTTTCAGCACTTGTCGCACGCTTTCATGACTNCAACTGTTCGACAAACCCGAGTTCGACCATTTGGTCTGCCAATAATCGTAACGTCCATCGTCCCTTGCCTTCTGGCGTCTCACCACAGCGCAATGCGATCAACCGGGCCTCACTTTCCCCATCCAACTTCCGTTTTCGTCCCCCACCGGGACGGCACTTGAGCGCAGCTTCTAACCCTTCTTCGACAAATCGTTGCCGCACCCGCTCCACGGTTCGCAAACTAACGTCAAAGGCCTCTTTGATGTCCTGGTCACGCCAACTCCCGTTCACTTGATTTTGATCTGCTTTGAGGAGAATGCGAGCATGGTTGATTGTGTAGGCGGCTCGTTTGCCGGTCTTAACCAGTTGTTCGAGAGACTCCCGTTCTACTTCGCTTAAGCTAACGATGTACTTTTTGACCATACCAACACCTTTGAGGAACGGACTCAATCTTACTCCATCTACTCGTCATCCTTTGATTGACTGAACNNACTAGTGNGGTCATTTGGCATGTAGATAGCCATTTTTGGGGAACTCTGTGATGATAAAACAAAGTCTCTTGGTTTCTGACTATGACCCGCCATCAAAAACATCCCCTCCGCGATCTGAGCCTCGAAGAACGTCGAGAACTCGAACGAATTGTACGTGCCACCAGTGAGTCCGCAGACCGTGTGGCACGTGCGAAAGCTTTGCTAGCCGTTGCTGAGGGACAGAGTTATACTGCAGCAGCCCAAACCAGTGGACGACGTTCAGGGGATGCAGTCGGGCAACTGGTGGCACGATTCAACACCGACGGGTTGAGCGCACKCACTCGTCGTCATGGGGGTGGAGCGAAAACCCACTATGAGAGTGCCCAACGACAGCAGATTGTTGAGTTAGCTCAACAGCTCCCGAACTTAGAAACTGATGGTGTTTCCCAGTGGTCATTATCAACGTTGCAACGGCGGTTAAGAGCAGAAGAAGAGGGGCAATTTTCAACCATCAGTACTTATACCATTTGGCAAGTGTTGCACGAAGCAGGGCAGAGTTGGCAGCAAAGTCGGAGKTGGTGTAAAACAGGGACGGCTTTGAGACGTCGAAAAAGTGGKGTGGTAATGGKAAGCGACCCTGATACCGAAGCAAAAAAAACTTGATTGAGCGGGCCTATCGAGTAGCTGAAGGGATGGGGATTGCAGTGTGGTGTGAAGATGAAGCAGGACCGTTTCAGACATTGCCTTACCCAGCACCCAGTTGGCGACCTGAGGAGCAGCCTCAACATCAGGCTCACGAGTATATACGTGATGGAACAGCAAAGGTTCTAACATTGTTTCATCCTMATGATGGGCAAGTGCGAGTCAAGGGGGTTGAGAGTACAACAAATGCCGTATTACA
Organism: Elainella saxicola E1; assembly: GCA_002796835.1. Lineage (GTDB taxonomy): Bacteria > Cyanobacteriota > Cyanobacteriia > Elainellales > Elainellaceae > Elainella > Elainella saxicola. The sequence continues at coordinate 2,225 of LUGL01000230.1, forward strand.
TTCGTGGTTGAAAGGGGAACTCACAGATATTCTAAATACATTACCTGAAGTTTCCTCTTCCCAATCGCAAGAAATGGTGCAGCAGATATGGCAGGAGTGGCGAGAAGGGTTAAGTGTGACGTTCACATTACCGAAACAATTACCCCCTTTACGAATGCTCTTGGTGTGKGATAACTTAATCGGGCATCAGACCCCTGAGTTGATGGTGTGGCTTTGTGAACATKKGGTTTTGCCTTTGTACACTCCACTTTCAGGGAGTTGGCTAAATATGACAGAATCTATCCAACGTATTCTCAAACGACGGGCTTTAGATGGACAACATCCGCAAACTCCCCAGCAAATTATCGAACGATTTGAGATCGTAGCTAGAGTATGGAATCAAAACCCGACCCCTTTTGAATGGGGTGGTAAGCGAGCTGCACGACGACAACGGGCGCGATCTAAACGACAAGGACATCGTTTAGGMGGGTCTGGGGCTGTGGCTCAGTCCTTGGTTGCGTGAAATGCTCCACTCTAAATGGCTATCTACGTGCCAAATGACCCACTAGTNGCACNGTTCCAGATCCCGCTCCTGAGCTTGTTTGCCCAAAGTGAGGAAATCGAAATTGTAGGGATCTTTAATGAGTTGCTGGGCCAGATCTGATTGCGGCTTGGGCAAAGTTCTATCGAAGTTGGTAATCGCCCCACCCTGCCGCTGATAAGCTGACCGACAGCTAGAGTGCATAATAAGAATTGGAACCATATCTCCAAGCTTGTGATGCCTGTTTCACCATATTTGAGTCCAACCCAAAAAGAAAATCTCCAAACCGTCGTGCGAGAGGGGAACGACCCGCATCAACGCCAACGGGCANCTCATGTTGCTATTGAGAAATGATGGGAAAACCTATGAGGAAATCAGTGCGTTCATCGGATGTTCCTACCGCAGTGTGGCMCATTGGTGTGTGCAGGGCAACCCAGAGGATTTGGAGAGTTTGAAAGATCNAACGACGGCATGGGAATTATCGAAAAGCAAMAMCTGAGTACAKTNGAGMAATTATTGCAGGTGGTTGAACATCCTCCTGCTGACTTGGGCTATGAGTTTGGCCGTTGGACAACAGCCCGKTTAGCAACGCATTTGGCGAAGGTGACGAAGATTCAATTGAGTAGTMGGCAAGTAGAACGGATATTGAAGCAAAAAAAGTACGGCTACCTMTGGGCTAAGTCGAGTCTAGAGGATCTGCAAGACCCGMAGCAGAGGAATAAAKTKCGGGAGCAATTAGAGCAGGAATTAGCMCAGACGAKGCAGGACCCGGAGCGTCTGCAGGKCTGGKTTTGGGATGAGAGKGGGTTKAGTCTGCGAGCAATTCGCCGCAAGCAATGGGGGAAACGAGGGAAGCGGCAATCTGTGAGTGGCAAACGCAGGAGGGGGCGAGTCAATGTGATGGGAGGACTGCGCTATCATGACCGCAACCGGCAATGCTACTTCATTGAGCAAGGCAACAGTGAAAGTTGCTACATCAATCTGGTCAAACTCAATGAGTTCGTCAAGCAAGAATGGTTGGCAGCAGGACATTTAGAGGGGTATGACTAAAATTTGATGTAGCTATTCTGCAAAAGCGAAGCCGTAGCGATTAATCTTTGACCAAAATTGTTGCCATCGTCCTTGACTGTAACTCAAGGTTCGCAAACTCAAAACAATCCCTGCTCCATGTTCTTTCCATTTCATACCAGAACCACACAGACGTGCTTTKACAATGATTTTACATCCCGCTTCGGTAACTCCTGAGCCAATGGGTAAATGAGCGGCAATCGCCTCGGCATAGTGCATCTGATGGTGGTGATTGCGAAAGTAAGTGATAGCATCTTGTAATCCCTTTTGCACTGATTGACTCACCCGCTTCGGCACGATAGTKTCCATTTCTKCCAACAGTCGTTGGGCTGCACCAACCTCGTGCTTCAGCAGATGACAATGCTCATCCATCCAGTTTTTTTKATGTTTAGGATTGCGGGGATGGATGGCTTTAGCCACTTTGTCGAGATACTGAGTGGCATGAAAGAAATCCAAAACTTGGGTATCGGTGACGGGTTCGAGAAATGTCCAATTCTCCGATGCTCCATCGGCTAACCCTTGATAGTGGGCCTTGGGATGCAACCGTTTGATGTGTTCAATTTCTCGTTGCATCCGATCTAAAAAGGTTTGCCGTCCCTGTTCGGGGGCCGCAGCTACATAGGTGGTGTGGAACCTTTCCCCTTGAGTATCATAGAGACTGAGGGTGCCAATCATCGCTTGGCGAAATCCATCTTCGCATAACAATAGGCAGGTGCCATCAACACCAAGACTAACCGTTGCCACCTCTATGGGTAATTTAGGTGTCTGATAGTGCCAATCCTCTTCCTTGAGCAAGGCAATCTCACCAACGGCTTCGGCTAAGGTTTGCACAAAAGAACGCTGTACCACCCGTCCATGGTTTTCCCGCAAGTCTTCCACCACCCGCACACTACTCATCTCCGCATATTTGTGGGAAMTTTGTTTAGCCAATCGGKGGGTTGAGGTCATGATGATGCGAGCATCGACTTCCAGGGGACAAAAGGTGGTTCCACCGGCACTTGTTTGGTACACATGCCGAGGCACTTCTACTGTTCCATAAGGGGTTTGATAGGTTTTGKGCAATTGTCCTTTACTCGTCCAATTCATCCTGCCCATTTCAATAGCACTGCCATCGGTATCAAACTGTTTGAGAGCTTCTCCACTGGCCAGTGTTCCTGCTTCATTCAGTACTGATTGGATGGTTTCTTCGGTGTCTAGAAAGGATTGNANCTCAGAGGAATGGTGATTTGAAGAGTGATTAACTCCGTTGTACTCTGGACAATGGTTGCAGTCATTCATCTCCCCTCCACAAGRCTTGAAAGAAAACCTATCTCCAGAGCATATCAGGTCTTATCGCTCACATCAAATTTTAGTCAAACCCNCTTGAGAGAAACATTGGGAGCGATCGCCACTGATGCCAGTAGAACCGGGCAAGAAAAGAAAAGTCTCTTCTTCTGTCAAAGTCGGGCATTGGCAGAAGAGATTGCAGAACGGATGCGAAATCGAGGAACAGATGTCTTTGTTCACCATAGCTCCGTCTCCTTAGAAGAGCGCACTGCTGCTGAAGCCCGGTTTCATCAAGGTAGTAATGCCTGTATTGTCTGCACTTCAACCCTGGAGCTAGGGATTGATGTGGGAGACCTTGATTTGGTCTTGCAAGCCAATACACCTTCAACGGTGTCGTCTTTCTTACAACGATTGGGGCGTACCGGCAGACGCAGCGGACAGAGAGCCAACACGACCTTCTTCTGCGAAAACATTGAAACTGTCTTGCAGGCGATCGCCATCATTGAATTGGCGAAGTCCGGCTGGGTAGAATCAGTACCCACTCAAAATCGTGCTTGGGCAGCTTTGGTCCATCAGCTTCTGGCCCTAACCCTGCAATTTGGGGCGATCAGCCCAGAGCGCTGCTGGGAGCAGTTGTCGATTGTCCCTGATTTTACAGGCATTACCCATGAAGAATTTGAGACCTTAATCCACCACATGATTCGGGAAGACTACCTGTTCATTGCAGGAGGGTTACTCTCAATGGGTAATCAGGCAGAACGGGCATTTGGTCGCAGAAACTTCATGGAACTCTATGCAGTTTTTAGCAGCCCAGTTTTTTATAAAGTGAAGACTGAAGCAGGGTATGAAATTGGCGTACTGGAGCAATCTTTTGTTGATACGTTAGTGGATGAAGTGAGTGCTTTTCTTTTAGGCGGAAGAGCCTGGTTAGTCATGCATATCAACCATGAAGAACGCCATGTGCGAGTCGTCCAAGCTCCGCGAGGGAAAAAGCCAAGTTGGGGCGGATTTGCTCCTCAACTTCTGAGCTTCGAGATTTGTCAGAAGATCGCGGAGATCATCAAGACCCAGAATACTTTTCCGTATATTGATGCGATCGCTCAGGCTGCTTTGGATGAATGTCGAGCGGATTTAGGAAGCTTATTGAACAATACTCAATCCAGTATCCGGACGGATGACGAACAAGCAATCTGGTGGACATTTGCCGGGGGCAGTATCAATAACACGTTGAAATATGGCTTGCAATTTCAGCACGACTGGAAAATCGTGGCGGATAATTTTAAGCTCAAAATTACAGGAGAGAGTCTGGGCCAATCATCCCTGTCTTTGGCGATCGAGCAGATAGGACATGAGAAATTCTGGGGGAGTGCCTCTACACAAAATTTTATTTGGTCCCAACTTCCCCAATATCGTCTGAGTAAGTTTCAAAAGGTCTTGCCGGAACCTTTTTCTCTTGAGCTGGTTAGTAACTACCTCCTCAATATTCCAGGTGCATACAGATTTCTAAGAGTGAAATAGCTTCGTAAAGCAGACTGGCAAGACAGGGTACACAATATGCGGGGCAAAATATCCTAGTCGATCTCGCTTATCCCCTTTTTCTCCACTGAAAAAATGAACTACCCCGNCCGCANANGNCGGCTATCCATTACGCAAAAGTTGCTGAAGTGATGATGCAGCTTAGGTTTTGGCTGCAAGTTGCACCCCTTCAAGCAAATCATATAACTTACTAATTCCTCTCCAGATCGTTTTCAGTCCAGGTTCATCACTCTGACTGCCCATAAAACCGCCCAGCCTTGCAATCCAACGAATTGCTTGTGCAAACGTCGGTGGCTTCTGACTCCGATTTTTCGGCTCGAATTTGCGCCGCAACAGTCGCCACTCTGCCCGACTGAGGATGCACTCANCAAGATTGCTCAGGCTGCAATCGTGCCTGGTAGGTCAGCCACAAAATTCGAGTGGCAACAATCGAGTAGGTTGCTAAGGCATTGGTCAATCGAGTCCCACTCGATAACTGCAACGCTTGAATCTGACAACCTTGKTTGAGGGTGAAATGAAACCGTTCTATCAACCACCGGTAACTATACCACCTCACACATTGCCAAGCCGCTTCCACCAACTCAATCGCCAAGGTGGTTAATAACAGCCAGGTAATTGGTTTTTGTCCAGTCGGTGGGTCAATCTCTTGCACCCACAAGACGTTGATCTCAAGCGGTTGGAATTGTTTGGCTTGCGGATGTTGCTTGGGCACTTCTAANGGTCAATCGCATTGCCCGTAGTGTTAATTGCGCCAAATAAGCAGGACGGTCCGGTCGTCGTTGCACGCTTAACGTTGCGCGACTTAACTCTGGACTTTGCTGAATCGTTGGTAGTAAATACCCTAACTCATGTCGGACACAACGGTTTTGTACGGCTCGAATTAACAGATGATGGTGCGCTTGACGCGATTGCGCTAGAAAGTCATAGAAATCGGCTTCTCGATCACCCACATGCACCAAGGTGACTGTTTCGTTAACGCCAATAGCGGCAGCTTGAGCCGTGTCTAGCCAACGTTGGGATTCTTTTTGGACCGTGGGTTTCTTCTTGTAAGTTTTCCGTCGTCCTGTGCGTTGACGACGACTCCACGTGTGTTGGTGTAATAAGCCTAATGGTTCTCCTTCTCCACTCACGGCGAGACAACTGTGGACTTTGATTCCTTGTTCTACCGTTCGTCCAAAGAAGCCTAAGCCCGTTGTTTTCTTGCGATGGGTGCCAAAGTTCAAATCAGTTGTATCTTGCACTGCTAATACGACATCTGAACGATTCACCCGTCMCAAGACAGCGCCCCTTTGACTTGCCATAATTCGTTTGGCACTGACCTGTGGATTTGCCCAAAACCGATAGATGCTTTGAGCTTCGGTTCGGTCCTGACTGGCCTGAGGCACTGTTTTATCAGGGTGACAACTCAATATGTCCAAAACCGATCGGAATCGTTGGCCATGNTCGAAAATCTTTGAATGNCAGCGTTGCGAATCTCCTAGCTTAACCAAGCTTGCATAGTTCACCTCAATCCTGTTGGCTAGGTAGATACAGTCATAGGATGATAATCTCACACTCATCCAGCAAAAGCCACGTCCTGTAACACTTCTACGCACTTTTGCGTAATGGATAGNGCTTGCGGCGGGGTAGTTCATTTTGAGAACAACTTTCTAAGCCGCAATAAAACGCTTCTTCAGCAG
>LUGL01000231.1 GCA_002796835.1 Elainella saxicola E1
GTATCGATATAGGGTTTGTTGAAGAATTTTCATATTTTATTGTGAAAAGGTATAAATTTAGCTTCCTATATCGATACTAATAGGGTACTATTTCAATATGATATTTTGAGAGAGGGAGTGAGAGAGATTCTATGGCTACCAGCACTCGCCAATGGTTGAAAGAGGAGCTAGAGAATCAGATCTTGCCTGAACTTGCCAAACTGAATTTTGACCGAAGGGGAAAACTCAGGGCGAAGAAGCTTTGTACTTCAATGCGGGATGCTTGGGCGGCTCGTGGTTTGACTTCGGCTCGACAGCAGCAAGGCTGTATGGATCAAGTTAGAGCGGCGATTCGTGGAACACTTGGAAAGCAGCATTGGTCGCTCGATTACATCAAGCTTTTGACTGAGGAGCATGTTGAGATCAATCACGCTAAGTCTTTGAAGACTCGTGAGAGGCAGTTACAGCAGCTATATCTCAAGGACCCGGATGCGATCGTTGCAACAGCGGTTCGGCTACTCTCTTCTGACGATTGGGCTGAGGTCACGGCAGGTTTAGCGGTGCTCACTGGTAGAAGGTTGAATGAATTGCTGGAGACGGCTGAGTTCGCTGAGGTCAGTAAATGGGTGGTGCGCTTTGAAGGGGCGCTGAAGCGGCGAGATGAAGCGGTGCCCCTGGTGTTTGATATCCCGACTCTGACGACGGCAAGGCGGGTCATCCAGGCGGTTGATCACCTGAGAAGTATTGCGCCGGAAGGGGAGGTTAACGAATCTTCTGAGGTCGCTCATGCAAGTACGAAGCATTTTGAGAAGTTAGTACCTGCGCCTCCTGGTAAAACGGGGCTCTATGCTCATTTGTGGCGATCGGTATACGCGACGATCGCCACCTTCTGGTATTGCCCAAGACAAGTCGATGAAATGCTGTTTAAGGCTCATATCTTAGGGCATTTTGAAACCCTTCCTGAGGAGGAACAGAGAAATGTGGGTCGGCTTCAGAAACGGTTGGAGTCGTTCGCGTCTGATCGCCATTATCGAATGTATGAAATTGATGATGAGGTGATCGCTCATTATCGAGGCAAGCGCCGGGGGATCAAGTTAGGGGAAGGAGGGATTACGGTGCTGCCCGTGTTTGCAAAGGAAAATCAACCGATCTCATTGCCAAAACGAACCTTGAGTACGCTCAAGGTGTTTGCCGATGATAAGGTGCTGCTGGAGGCTATTTACGATCGACTCGATCTCTCACCCAATCTGTCTCAGCATGAACGCTTCTCGGGACTCCTGGCTTGGGCGATCAGAACGCTGGAGCAGCCACTTCAGCAGGTGCAGGAGGAGGAGAAGGCGCAAGAGGAAGAGAAGGCGCAGGAGAAAGTGCAGGAGCAGGAGCGACAAGAAGGGCCTCTTGCTGATGTTGATGATCGGGCGACATCGTTGCCTGAAGCGATCGCTGCGACAGGAGAAAAACCGCAAGATCCGCTTCGGCAGGATCTACAGGCTTTGGTCGCGACGCTACAACAGTTCGTTGCCCTACAGATGAATGCTGCTCCTTTGACAGACCCAACGATGGCTCATCGTTCCCCTCAAAACGCTGCCAAGATGGATGAGGCGATGGCAGAGCACCAGGAAACAACCAATCAGCAGCGTAAGCCTCGCTCTTCGCCAGAGGAAAACGATCGTCTCATTAACATGACGATCGACGCAATCATCGCCTATAACAATGCACCAGAGCGCTCCTTTGCAGATAAATGGGAAATTAGTGTCAATGTCCTCAAAGCCTGGGGGTTCCCTCAAACGGCGATCTATAGAATTCGTAATCAGCGTTTAGACGAGATTAATCTCCATCACGCAGCTCATGCCATTCAACCAAAACATAACCTTTCCCATCACAGGGGGCACAATCCGAAAGGGGCGATCGCCAATCAGTCCCTATAAAACTTTCAATGGTATCTTACAGTGATTTTCGAATTGGTAAGCCACAAGGAAGTGTCAGGCAGAGCTTTTCAGGATGGCAGATCGTGTGGCTTATCCAAGCAACAACCGCTGTAAGCTGCTGGATGGAACTAATCGACAGTTGCCCCTCGTATGACCACAGGTTAGCGAATTGTCGGGTAAAGCTAGAGCGACTGGTCGGTTTGGGAAAACATTAACGGCTACAATATTGCCCCATTGTTCTTTTCAGAAGCTGCTAAGGGGAAAATCTCTGGGAGCAGGAGTGGGTAAGACCATGACTCAGCTGATTACGGCAGTGAACTTCCCAATTGCAGCAAGCTGCGGGGTATGTGATCCAGAGAAACTAGATCAAGAATAAATTTAAGACATTTGGTACAGAAGGTGTACTGACACGGGCGGAGAAGGAGCCGACTAAGGCAAACGTCGATCGCGTAAAGGCAGAGCTGGTAGCTCAAATGGAAAAAGATGCTGATTTCACTACCGAGCTAAAAGAGTTGCTGGTGCACTTGAGACAAATGGGGTAGTACATCAGGTAATAGCAAACAGTATTGAAGTATCAGGCGATTGTATCGCCTATAATATTTTTGATTGCACATTTAGTCGCTCGCTATTTGTTGTGCCATTTTCAGGAGAAATCAGGTGAGTAGATTCTCCAACAACGGCTTGCAAAGAGAAATCTACCCAGCAGTAGGGCGAAGTCTAAACCACCACAAAAATCGGCAGGTATTCTAGGGTCTCTGACTAGAGTAATTGGCTATCATTGGTAAGAAGAGTAACTAGTAGCGTTTCAGTGTAATGAGTATAAAGCCTGGAGAAGGTGAGCGACGGGCTGTAGGTGGATATAGACCTCAGTATTTAATAGGCGCAAAAATGATCCTTCAAACACTTAAACAGAGGGATTTAGAATGGATACGAGTTGCAGATCCTGAGGCGGGACNGAGTTGATGATCTTCAGATTGGGACTACAGCCCGCGTCGATGCTTATCAGGTTAAATGGACGCAGTATAGCGACGCAGCAACGTTGACAGACCTAATTACTGATGCCAATAAGGAACCGTCACTGATTGCTCAACTTGCAGATGGATGGAAGAGATTGAAAGGGGCTTATCCCGAACGCCGTATTGTTGTTCATCTCGTTACCAATAAATATCCTTCGTCTAGCACTAGTGCACGGATGCCTCCAGTTTCTCATCAGCCAAGCCCTTATCATCTAGCAGCTTTCATTGAACAGGCTTGGATTCCTGCCCAACAGACAGGAAATGTAAAACCAGGAAGTTGGGACGCTGTATGGCGATCACTTCATCAGGCAAGTGGTCTTGCTAATGATAAATTTTTACTATTTGTGAAGGATTGCTCACTTGATTTTCGCTCCACAGTTCCGGAGACTGATGCCGATATCCAAAGTATCGTTGATTTGCTCTTCAGTACAGCAGCAGGAGCAGAAAAACGTGTAGAAATCAGTCAAAGTGAGCTTCTACAACAATTGGGATGGCAGAGTCGATATACCTATCGGAATATTCATGAATTTCCTGAACCGCAGTTCTTGTATTGCCCCATTCAAAGCACTGTGGAAGCAATTGAAGCTAAACTAGATTTGTTACCTGGTGGATATNGTTGGTGTTTTTGGTCCGCCTGGTTCAGGCAAATCAACTTTGCTAACACAAACGCTCCGAGCTTTGCCGATCCGACTTATTCGATATTATGCATATGTCCCTGATGTCCAGGATTTATCGATTCTGCGAGGTGAATCGGTTAACTTTCTGCAAGATGTTACGTTGAGATTGAGCGACGCTGGATTTTGTCAAGTTAGTCGCCCTGATCCCTTAGATCGATCTGCTTTGCTAAAGCTTCTCCAGCAGCAGCTCTATGAATTGGGGAACGACTATCAGGAAACCGGAACTAAAACTATCATTCTAATTGATGGGCTTGATCATATTGCTCGTGAACAAAATCCAGAACGTTCACTCTTAGATGATCTTCCCTCACCAGAATCGTTGCCTGTTGGAGTGTATTTTGTGATTGGAAGCCAGCATAACGGACTTGCGAGCTTTCCACCACGTGTTGGCCAAACCTTGCGGCAACAAGAACGAAGAATTGAAATGGGATATTTGGCTCCAGCAGACGTATTCTGCATTGCAAAAGCAGCAGTCGCTGAGCTAAATGAAGATAAACAGAAACGAATTTTTGAGCTTTCAGGTGGTCATCCTTTAGCATTAAGTTATCTATTGAAGCAACTATGTCAAGCGCAACAATCTGAGGCGCAAACTCAATTACTCGAGGAAACTATTCCTTATGCAGGTGACATTGATGAGCAATACTGGACGCACTGGCGACGGATTGAAGATGATGAGGCATTAGTATATACGCTAGGCTTACTAGCTAGGATTCGGGGTTCAATTCCGCTAGAATGGGCTGCTCAATGGATAGACAAATCTACACTCAAGAAGCTTCAGCAGCTGTTTCTCACTTTTTTTCAGAAGGAAAGTGACAATTCCTGGATCTTCTTCCATAACAGCTTTCGACTTTTTCTGGAAGAACGCACGGCAGAACCATTAATAGGACAGTCACAAGACCAGCAAAACCAGGAGTATCATCGCATACTTGCGGAGCATTATAGGATATCATCGGTACCACATAAATGGGAAACCTTATATCACCTTTACAAGGGAGGCGATTATTCTTCTGTAGTCGCGATCGCAAATCAAACATGGTTTCGTGAACAAGCTGAGGCTTTTCGTCCATATAAAGCTATTCGGACAGATATTCAGCTCGCATTTAGAGCGGCTGGTGAATGTCAAGATGTAATTGCATTAATACAACTAACCCTTGCCGGTGCAGCAATTGATCAACGCATCAATGAGCTAGATGAGCTTCCTGAGCTATTATTAAAAGTTGGAAAATTGAGGGAGGCGATTGAGCATTTACGAGATGGAAACCGTCTTCGTAGTGATTCTGAACAGGCTCTTCATCTCAGTGTTCGACTACATGAAGCTGGTTTAGTCAGTGAAGGTCGTCGCGTATTTGAGTTAGCTGAACCCTTAGAATTGCTGTCTGGAAAACCAATTGATGATTTTCGTTCAGGAAATCTAGAAAGCCTTCTTCGTGCTTGGACACAAAGTGCCTTTGTCTTTCGTAGTTACGAAGAAATTGTGAAAGTTATTCAACGAATTAGAATTGAGCCTAGTGGGGCTACTAGTGAAGCTCTTAATGGTGACGAATTGAGCCAAGAACTACAAAACTGGCTTATGTTTCAAGGTATTTTGGCTTGCTGCGAACGTAGTGATCAAGTCGGATGGCAATTTCTATTCGATGCACTTGTTGAAAGATCAGATAGAAGAATGCATTTTTTTGCCTTGTTCCGCTCCGCAGAAGTGGCGCATAATCACGGTGAAGCTGAACATGCNAAATACCCTACTATGTCAACTGCTGAATGCGTTTCAGCCGCATGAGCTAAGTATATTTGTGGATGGTGAACAACTAACTGAAATTTGCCTAGATATTGCTGAACTAATTTTGGGCATCACTAGAGACAAAACACTAGCTCAAATATGGTCAAGTAAGCTCACCCCGATCCCTCTGCAGCATAGAAACTCTGATCGCAAGAAATTAGCAATCTATGAACTACAGTTTAGATATGCCCGGCTTTGCTATCTCTTTGGTCAAACACGTGAGCCTGAATCACTGCGTGATGAAGCTGAAGCACACACAAATTTCAGCCCTTATATTAAAGAGAACGAAAAACAGAGTTATCGCATACATGCCTTAGCTGTATTTCACTTAGCTCGTTTGCAGGCATGGGGACACTCCGGTCTTCACCTACAACCCGCTTTGTTTCTAAGAGAAGTTCGTTGGATTCTAGATTTTGNTTGGACCAAGATACACAAAGTGGGAAAAGCCAATTGATTTAGAGATTCGATGGAGCCGATCCTGGATTCTACGTTGCATAATAGAAACAGCTGTCTTGCACGGTGCAAGAGTAGTAGGTGAATTGATACGACACTTTGAGATTCGCTGGACTGACTACCAAGAAGAAGCATTATGGCCACTCAACATCCAACGGGAAGTTATTGTTGCACTTAGCAAATCCGGAGCAGATTTAAGCTGGGCAAAGGCGCAGTTAAGACGTATTGAATCAACGATGCTTAAAAGCCTTGATCCCCGTGAACGAGCGGAGGCCTGCAAGGCACAAGCTGAGGCATGGTTGATAATGGGAGAAAATAACGCGGCTCTTGCAGAACTGCAACGTATGATGCAAACCGCTAGAGGAATTTCGCATAAAGACTATCAACTACCCATTTGGGTCAACTGGCTGGCTCAGATTAATAGATCAGAACCGGATCGAGCTGAGGAACGTTCCATTCTTATGCTCAAACGGCTACTTAGCGTTCACGGAAATGTCTCTGGTGTAGTTGATGCAGCAGAGGAACTCATAGGAGTGATATTTGAACAAAGCCCATGTCGCTCCGTGCGTTTGCTCAAAGGATTCTTGGAACTAGATGTGCTCGGATATCAAGGCAGTCTAATTTGTCTACTCAAGAAGGCATTAGAGACAGACAATCCTCCAATTGTGGAAGTTTTACATAGCACAGTAGAACTCATACTGCCATTTGTTACAGGTGATGAAGCTGACCTTATCGAGTCCCTTCTGGTAAAGATCGCCAATAAATTTGGCTCTGAAACTGCACTTGATGTTGCAGGCTACCTCACTGAGCGTATTAGAGTTGATATGCTCTCTAATTGCCGCCCCGCTTGGCACCGAGCTATAGCTACAGGGCTACAGGCTATTAAACACACACCAGCAGAAGTCGGATTACAACTTTCAGAAACAATAGATTCTTCCAATTCTAATGGCTCAAGTCAATTTGACCACAGACTTTACTTGAAAAATGGAAAACATTTGGAACTTGATGAAGTGTTGAGCCAAACCCAGTTGATTAGTGATTTTCAAGGACTAATTGCAGAAGAAGACCAGGAAAAAACTCGCTACTTTCAGTGGGATAGAGTTGTTGAGCATTTAAGCCAACAACTTATGACCTCAGCGAAAATTAAGGAGCTTGGAAGTATTGTCAAATCCTTGTTTACTGTAGATTCGTTCAAGAGAGACCAACTTGCTCAAATGTTGCTTGTGTTGAGTAAACGCCTTTTGAATCTGGGTGATTCTTCCTCAGCTTGGAGATTGGGGGAGGAAGCCCTTGATGCAACAGAGTTGACTGGATGGAACTCCTATTTTGATAGAGAAACTAGGTACGATATTCTAGAACACCTTATTTTAATAGATCCTAAATTAGGACGAGAAAGAGCTGTCAGACTATATGCAGCAGCTGGTAGGCAAGGTCGTCTTGGCACCTATAGCATATTGCTTAAACTTGACAAAGTAACTGAACTGCTACTAGGCGAAGTTCCTATTAGAGGGGTGTGGACTGCTCTTGAAGAATATCTTGATGAATTATTTGCTGGGGTTTCGATCGAACCAGAACTACCCCCAGAGATAAGGATGGCGATGCAATTTAGCGTAGCTGAGGCTGAGGAAGATACTCCAGCTCAAGCTATTGCAGATTTCCTTTCATTTCATCTTGACCATCCTTCAGATCCTGTCGCGCAGGGAACTGTCCGAGCCTGTGTTTTAAGCTTGCTCCAAGACAGCACAGCAGTAATTTCTGCTTTGCAGGAAGCTTTAATTCGTACAGAACAATCCGCTGAACGAGCTTTGATGGTGCTCGATGCTGTAAGTTCAGAGAGGTCAGAACACATTGCCGCCTTTAGTAAAATACTGGAACAACTGAGATTATCGCCTAATTTCCTAATTCGTTTGCTTTCAAGTTGTGTTTGGGCGCAACACACAGGAGACGATTTGCTAGTACAGGCTGTTGAGCGAGAAATACCAATTGTCTATTCTTTCGATCTTCCATCTCTTTCGCTACATCGAACTGAGGAAGTGGCAAGACAAAAAAGCAATTCAGCAATTTTGATGGAAGATCTGGCTCTCAAGCTTCGCCCATTTGATATTGAGGCACGTGAAATAGCTAGAATTGCCGGAATCTCAGAAGATAACGTATTCTACCAAGCTATAAAGTATTTTCATCAACTAGAAGGGCAACGTAGTTGGTTGGCTGGATGCAATAGATTGAATCAAGAAAGGGTTTCTCTATTTCTTGATGGAATTGGTCTTAGACATGCTTTCCAAAAACCACATATTGCAATTGTGAGACAGGCTCTTTCTCACGTGTGTGCTGAACTCTATGATGGTGGTTGTCTTTCTTCAAAAACACTGCAACAGTTATCACATGTTCTTATCTATCATGATTCTGCCTTTATTCTTCGGCGTCCGACCCAGCGCCCATCTTGTGTTTCTCCAATAGGAGGTATCTCTGTTAGCAGTTCGTCTTTTATGCAAGTACCTGAAGACTGGACTGACTTGGCACAGGATTCTTTATCCCTGTTAAATTCACGAGTACTTGATAGCCGAATCATACTTGGCGAATGGACGCAGCTAAGGTATCTTGACGATAAAGGCCCAGAGGAAGAACGCATCTCGATCGTTAGATCAATTGAGCCTGAACATTTGTGGAGTAAGTTTGATGTAGAAGAAGGGCATCGCCCCTTCGCTAGATTTATCAAGCGCCAAGCAGGTGAGTACTTGCTTTTAAATGAAACATTGGATCATCTAATAATTTCTGGAGATGGATATGGTTTTGATACGCCTGGATCATTCTGGATAGCCTTTAATCCTACTGTAGCTCAGGCGTTAGGATGGCGCTCACTTGATGGTGGTTGGTTCCGTTGGGCAAACCAAGTAGGTGACTTGGTTGTCGAAAGTATTTGGTGGAATGATGGGCCACCGCATCAATACTCTGAACACGTATATTGCGAAGTTGGAGGTGGATGGCTCGTATTAGCTACAGAGGGAGGTTTTGAGGAAATCAGACAATGGTCAGAACACTTAAGCCGTGGTGGTGTAATTAGACGCAGATTGGGACACTATGGTAGTGACGGTAAAGGAACTGCAATTAAAGTTCTAACGTTACCCTAGCTTAATAGAATTTGTTGTGTTTCGGTGACAGAAGAGACTTTATGCAGAGATTCGGACCGGAAAACTATCAGAACCGAGTATTAAAATCAACCACTGGCGTGATCGATGGATCAACCCGTGATACTGTGTGGGTACCGATACGAGACTTTCTCTAGAGTAGAGAGACTGGCCTTCCCATAGAAGCTTACTCAGAGGATGACGTGGATATGATATTAGATACCATTTTCCATTGTGTATATCGAGTCTATCCTACTACTCCGTCATCTTACTATCAGAAGGCAGCGTGAGTTAGAAACTGTTTGTAAAAGTAAATTAAGCTGCCGTTGATTAACCACACCTATTGTGTAACAACTACATATGTAGATTCGGAAACTTGATAGGAACCCTCAGTTTTCTTCAAAAAATCCATTCCTTTATCAAACAATACTCGATGAACTTTCTTGTCTTGGTGATAGATAGTTAACTCCCTGCTATGTGAAAGAGTTCCGTAGTTGCGTCCATAGGGGCGCATTTTAACGTTGGTTTGCAAGCTCAATTGTTGAGTCATTACTTTCTCTAAGTCCGCTCGACGGCTAGTATCGTTTGAGCGGTATTCTTCATAAAGTTGTTGAATGTGAATAGTGACTTGAGTATTGGACGCCAGCCAGTCCCCCTTTAATAAATCGGCTAAAAGCCGAGCATTAGAAGCATTAAGATAACGATCGCTATAAACTACCCGTATAATCTTGCTTCCGACCAAAATCGGCTCTAATCCTAGTTGATGACGTAGTTGGTCTATATTGAGATTTTTCCAGGTGTGATCGGGAAATACGACAGTAGTATCTCGATCAATTAAATCCTGAGCTGCAACAGATTTAGCTTGTTGCTGCGATTGTTTCAAGCGATCGAAGACTTGGATAACGCCTCGTTCAGTCGTTGTTTTCAACCAATAGGCTGCGTTATCGCCTTGAGCAGGACAGTACCGCAAGGCAATACGGTATCGTTCCCATTGGCTGCTCAGACACAGTTCTGGAAGGATATCGTGGTCTGTCAAATAGAGCTTGAGTGCTCCCTGGTCGATCCATTGTTGCAAGCGTTTACGGAGAACTCGCTCTCGAACTGAAACAGGGTGAGGTAAATGATGCACAATCAACTCCAGAGGTTCGTTCCGGCTTTGTAGAGCGTTGACGATTTCCGTGAGTCGCTTCAGGGTAAATGGCTCTTCCAATTGAGATAAACTCATAATGCTGGTAGAACTAGCAGCACGGCTGTATGCCCCCAATTGATCCATGATTTGAGGATGAGTAACCTGGTTAGCATCAGCAGCAAAATCCTGTAGTTCTGGGAATAACTCTGGATTCACCTGTTCAACCAGTGGTTGCAGAAATGCTTTGACCTGATGGCGATCAAGTTCGTGATGGAAGAATTGATTCGAGTAGGTTCGCAAACAATCATAGCAACTGCTGCCACAGGAGCAAGACTCAACAATTTGATATGCCTGTTGCAGTACTTCACGGAAGCGCTCGCCAATTTTGCGACTATAGCCTGCACCTCCTGGAACATTGTCGTAGATCACAATTTCTGCTGAACCGTCTCGATCTTCAGAGGGTCGAAAGAGCCCATCCAGTTCAGTTCTTGGCACATCAATGACCTGAGAAGCTGCTGCAAGCAGGGCAGAGGTGAGCGATCGCCAGAATGCCATTCCAGTTGGTTGACTCGCCAATCCACCTATCTCCACCGAAGCAATTTCTTCTCCATCAGTTAAATGAATGACAGGTTCAAATAATATGGGAGGATGAATGGTTTGACTAAAGCGAAGTTTGAGTAAATCACTCAAGAAATCATGTCCTAAATGCGTTCTTTCATATCCACCTGGACAAGGGCGATCGCTAATTGGGTGATTATGAGGAATGGTTGAGGGAACAGATTCCGAAGACTTGCTGGTCTTTGCCGTTTTTTTGCTACCTTTTACTTTTGTCCTTTGTTTCCGAACCTCTTCACTCAGGTCTCGACCACAGAAGCGGCAGAGGGCAAAACCAGGATTCTTAAATCCTTTTCCATCTTGAGCAGGCCCCTGATTAGCTAGAAAAAATCGACCAGCTTGACTATATGCCAGTGTGTATGGGTCTGAAGCTGAAGATAAACAAACCGAAATATCTCCTTCTTTGGCCAAGAAAACTTGAGAGGTGGGTTGGCGCATGGGTTTGCTGTAGGGCGTGACTTTAGGATTTTGTCGCCAATCTGTCGTGAATGCACCAGGAACTTTGTAAAGCCGAGGCTTTGGAGCAGAAGCTGCCGCTTTGCATACAGGACAAGCTACGTAGTAATCAGTTTTTTTCAAGCTGGATGTAAAATAATTGCAGTTCTGGCAAACCCAATAGTATTGCTCTAATAATTTCTCTGGTCTAACAACGCCCACACTAGTGTGAACTCGATCATCCACCACAATTTCTTGACCTGGAGCGTATTCACCCAAGGCAAGGCGGCGATCACGNCTCTAGGCGATGTTGGCGCTGCCCAGTCATTAATCGTACTACATCAATGGGGAATCCGTAGATTGGGAGGATGCTCGCGCGAGCAAGTTCATCATGTAAACGACGATCTGCAATTTTATCTAGCTCGGCTTGAGTTCTCGCAAGATGTTTTGCGATTGTTGTTAAATTCCTGGCTTCTGCCAGATCGGTTAATCGTTGTTTCAAACTCAGCAGCACTTCAACCAACGCATCCCAATCTCTAAGTTGCTGTCTTTGGAATTTGTCGATGCAATCGCTGAAGTCTTCTAAAACTTGTGTGTGCGACCGTCCCTTGCCTCCCAGTTTATTCAGCCAATCAACAGTAAGTTGGCAGGCCGCATTGCTGCGTAGCCATAGCTGAAATTGAGCAATGGGAGAACTATTCGGTGGTATAAAATCAGGTACAGAAGCAGGTGCATCTTTGGGAAGAGAAAGAAAAACAAAAACCTTCACATCTTCTGCACCCAGATTGTCTTTCCGCAGGAACTCGGCCAGTAGCTCCGCCCGAATATGACGTTCTTGCACCTGAAAATTGTGTGGGTCAAGTTTAGGAATTTGATTCTTCCCTGCTATCAAGCGTTCAGGCTGCTCAAAGTAGTAGCGATCGTGTGGGCGGCGTTGCCCATACATCAGGGTGACAGCCACTCCATCCGTTCGTCGTCCGGCTCTTCCAGCTCGCTGTTGATAATTGCTGACATGGGGCGGGAAGTTTCGCAGAACTACCGCTTGCAATTCTCCAATATCAACACCCATTTCCAACGTTGTAGAACAGCTCAGTAGGTTCGTTTGGCCTCGTCGAAAACGACTTTCCCGGTTCGCTAGATCGTCCGTTTCTAATTGAGCCGTGTGTTCCTGTGCCCTCAACGACAGGATGTATCTCATTTGGATCAGATGACGATAGTGATCATCCTGCATCTGTTCCAAGGTGAAAGCATATAGTTCTCCATTGCATCCGAATGCAGGACATTTTCGGACCTTCAGCTTAGGTTGTTCTTTAAGTATTGAGAAGCCAGGAAGATGGAAGATCTGTTGGCAGGTGTTACAGCGGCACCAGTCTTCTGAGGATTGGTGAATATTGAACAATCCCCAGTTAAGCTGACGACTTTCCTTATCATACTTAGCTAAAACATTACCGCTTAATAACACCTCTTCGTAAAGCCAGAATTGGATTCTTTGCAGTTCTTCACCCTGCTCCTTCGCAGTTAACCCGAATACCTTCTCACAATAGCTTACAAAAGTACTGCGTATGAGTTGGTTGGTGCTGGAGCGATACCAACAGAAGGAAACCGTATCTCTAGAGTCTCCCGTTGCTTTCTGAAATTTTAGAGATTTTTTGACTTTACCTGACTTGTCCAATATGCCAGGGCGAGCACCCTCTACTCCACCGACCTCTGGGAAATAATCGGATGGCTTCTCAACATTGACAATTCCAGAAAGTCGGATCAAGTCGGTGAGTGCAGTTAGAA
The DNA here is from genome assembly GCA_002796835.1 of Elainella saxicola E1. GTDB lineage: Bacteria > Cyanobacteriota > Cyanobacteriia > Elainellales > Elainellaceae > Elainella > Elainella saxicola. The sequence continues at coordinate 12,914 of LUGL01000231.1, forward strand.
ATATAATCGCTTCCGCTTCGGAGATACTGAATCGATCGCATAGTTTCTGCACTTCTGGACGACATTGCCAATCAATGTGACATGCAAGCAATCCTAAAGATTCGATTGAAAAGCGCCGAGCCGAAGGTAAGCCAAATTCCCTCAACAACAATTCTTTGGCACGGCTACGGGCATAATCTTTGCAATCCTTCGGATTTTTTGGTTCTTCATCCAGCTCATCATTAGCAACATAACTGCGATGATGCCATTCTGGATCGCGATCAGGATGAGGAATTGAAACCTCTAGAAAGCGCTCAACTAGCTTGTCTTCTACTTGCTTAACCGAGGCAACATTGTCCTCATCTTTACAAGATTGGAAAGCGTGCCATACCATCTGACGGTAAAGGGCTTCTGTATGGGTGCGTTGGAAGTCAGAGGAGAAAAACGCAGCATCTTGGCGACCATCTGAGAAGGTCAGCAATTTGCGTTTTGTGGGTTGTCCTTCTTCCCAAGTTGGATCAGGTAGAAGTTCAAACAACCCATCAATCATGACTTCTAGTGGTGCATCTGTGTAGGAGATGAAGCGCCCAATGGGAGAAGTTTGAGTTCGTCCAGCCGCGCAAGCAGGACAACGAGATAAATACCCACCCTCTGTACTTTTGGTATCAGGTGGAATATGCCAGAGGAATGAAAATTTCTCCGCTTCAGGTGAGAATTGAAGCTGGTCGGGAGTACGAGCAACTCGACCAATCCACCCCTGCCGGTGGGTCAATAGACAGATTCCGGTGTTTGCGTCGATGCTGTCAGGCTCTTCTGCGTCTTCATCCAGAGTAATGCTATCGAGAGAAGTAGAAGTAAGCACATAAATGCGTTTGCTATCTTCAACCGCTTCCAGCGATCGCGGTAAAGAAAGTAATTCACCTTGCTCACCCAAATGCATCAGACTATAAGCCTGCCCACATTTGCGGCAGCTTGCTAGTTCCAAGACTGGAGCATTGCAATCTTCACAGGTTTTACGCTCACTGAGATAGACCCGTCCGTAATGACGATTGGGAACAGGATCAACTACCGCATCGGGCGGCTTGCATTTTGGATTGACGCAAGCATATAGTCCCTCCATGCTGCGAAATAGCAGGTGCAGACGAACTGGAAGCAAGGGCAAGTCTTCTAGGTTCTCTCGTGCTAGCGTGCCCAACTGAATAAGATGTGCCAGAGCACGCTGTAGATTCTCCTGCTCTTCCGGTTGAATTTCACCTTCAACGGTCTTTGGTAATGTCCAAAGTTCCGCAGATTGAGCGATTTGCTCCCAAGGTTGAGGCGATCGGGCTAACAGGCAAATCAGATTATGAACCGTAGGATGTTGCTTAAGGGCATGCCAGAGAAATCGATGAATTTGTTCTCCAGGAGGGGCTTCAGCCGCTTCAGCTTTGGCGACTTGTAATTGAGAATTAGGGACAAGGTAGCTCAGTTGGCTTTCCCAATCCTCAATCGGATCGCTCAGTTTAGGTAGCTCCAGGGCATAGAAATGTTCGTAAACCTCCTCTTCACCTAATCCTTCGGGTAAGTCATAGGGATTCCCTAATCTTTCAACGGTAGATACACGATTACCTCGTATGACTTGATTAAATGTTTCATCAAACAATTGTTTGGCAAATTCAATTACCTGTGAATTGACCGATTCATTGCCCAAACTAGCACTAGTTGCAATACAACGAATTTGTCCAGAAGATTCAACTTTTACAGCGGTTTTAAGTCGCTTAATCAACATGGAAACTTCAGTGCCTGTAGAACCATCATAGGAATGGGCCTCATCAACCACCAGCATTTTGAACAAGCCCGCTGATCGCTCAAAAATCGTTTCACGCTCTCTAGGGCGAATCAGCATATGTTCCAACATTGAGTAGTTGGTAACTAGGATATGGGGCGGCGTCTGCTGAATTTCTGCTCGTGAAAGTGTTTGAATTTCTTGCACAAGTTCACAGGCTCTTGTCACAACGACTTCCCGCCGAGACCCTGAAACCAGTTCACTTATCTCTGCTTGTTCTGCTGGCGAAAATAGACTCAAGAGTTCCTCATCACTATAGGCGCGAAGCTCATCAGCTAAGGCCTGTCGAGCTACTTTTTCTTCCTTCTCTGTGCGGCTGGTGTAAAACCCAAACTGAATGCGAGGACGATCGCTGCTTTGATGGCAAAGGAGTTGACGTAGGCGCTTGACCTGATCATTGACCAATGCATTCATGGGATACAGAATCAGAACGCGCACACCTCCAGCTTGCAATTCGCTTTCTTCTTTCAGAAGTTGATCAATCATAGGCAGCAGGAAACACTCCGTTTTACCGGAACCTGTCCCAGTCGCAACAATGATGTTTTCTTGATGCTCTACTACAGCACGTACTGCTACAGTTTGATGTTGATAGAGAGGACGACGGGCCAGAAACAGACGGGACATTTCTGGATGTAACACGCCCTCAGCCACTAAATCCGCCACACTACAATCTGGACGGTAAGGTTGGGAACCCTCTAGGTAAGGCGATTGCCAGATACTGCCACGTTGCTGAAGTTCCTGCTCAAATGCGGTTCGTAAAGCTGAATCCCGCAAGGGATAGGCTGTAAGTAAATAGCGGATAAAATCTTTACGAGGCTTTTCTGTGGCGGCAATAGGGTCGAGATAGTTTGTCATCGTATATCACATCCTAGATATTGAAAAACGGCTTCCACAAGGGGGCGATTGGCGGGAGAAACAAAAAATACTCTGCGGTGTCCTTCAATGGGTTCGGATAGTTGTCGGAGCCATTGAAAATGGGCATAGGGCAACCAAACGTTTTGTAGATTGAGTTGGTTCATTGCCGCATTCGCCCAAACAATACGAAGTGGTTGGTGAGCACAGCGATCGAGATAAAACATTGCGAGAATTGCCGCATCAAGCTCAATTTTGTAAAATTCTTCTCCTTCAAACCAAAGGTATGTTTCGTCTGGCAATCGTAATAAACTTTCACTACTCAAGGTTTGGGGGGTGGGCGATCGCCATCGGTCTTTTTGCTCAGCGTAGGTGGGCACATATTGCTTGACATCGCTCATCTGCCAAAGATCCAAGTAAGTCAGTGCATATTGGTGCCCTTGCAGAAGAAAATATGGCGGCTTTTGAGGTTTGGGTAGTTCGTTGATGACTTCTTCTAACGTCAGCAAACGAATTCTCATCCCCTGGAGTTTGTTCTTGGCTCGATCGAAATTCTTGATACCAGAATGCAGTTTCTCTTCAGTTGGCTGTTGACCTGTTTTCAAAGTTTCATGAGCAAGGCTAAGATATGCCCGATCGCCCCGAAAGCGACATCCAACCAGGTTATCTCGATTGAGTGCTAACAAAGTTGGCGGAGCCATACAGTAACGATTGCCGGATGCACTGAAAATTTCATTCTGTGCCTCTAGTTCGCGTAGAGATTCCTGTACTCCATCCGCAATTTGATCGGTCGGCTGATCCGGATCAAGGCATTGCCGCAGCAGCGAAGTAATTTGAGTCATGCTTAGTGCAGCTGGCAGGGCTAGCTGTCCTGGTTGCCGATGATGACTCAACAGGTGCAGAATTTTGCTGTTCCACATCGTCATCCCTCAACCTCCTCTGACTCCAGCAATAAATTGGCTTCCTCCGGCCTTAGGGGTGCCCGACCCATTCGCTCAAAGTAAGGAACTTGACTGATATAAGAACGAGCAAGCTCAATATCGGTGACAGACACAAATGCAACATCGCGTTTATCCCGTTGACGATGCCTCCGAAAATCTAGGATGAGGTGCCACAGATTGTGTTGAGCAATCGATTCTACTAAAGCATCTTGAAAGTCGCCTCGCCTTCCTTCTGCTATCATCACCATGTACCACTGCCCATTCAGTGGAATCAGTATTGACTCAAGTTTCGCCAAAAGTGCTGTGGTATCAAGCCATGCTGGAAAGTGATAATTTTCGTTTTTTAGGGAAGCAGCGATCGTTTCTATCCAATTCTTATCCCAAGTTAAAGCCTGAGCAGCAGTCTGAAATTCGTGAATCAAAACATTGTCTAAAATGGCGTAACTATAATTAGCCAGTGTTGGATCGGCATCAATTGACACAGCATAAAGATCATCACAGTTACACCACCAGCCTAGATTTTCTATTGAATGGTTAGAGGCTTTTAATTGAAGGTAGTAGATGCTTGGGGGTAAATCGAGTGATACTTTGACAGAAACTTCAGTAGCTGGAGCAATTTCTAAAGAAGGCTGCTGAGGCAGGAGCAAGTTCCAGCAATGTACCGTGTAGCTTTGGTCAGCTTTTAAGCCGGAAAATTCTAGAATGTTATTCTGCCAACGCCAAGACAGAGGTAGGTTTTCTACTAGTTCCACCAATCGCTGAGGATCCTGTCCTGCTCGTTGATACTCCAGCACATATTGATTGGAGGGCGGTAACACATCATGGAGAGTAGATAGCTCCACGCGCAACTGCCCTGTTGCAGTTGCCTGGAAGAAACGACTGATCTGATTGTGACCATCTAAGAGCAGTAGTTTAACAGGTTCCAGTGTCCACAATCCTGTAATGAGCAGTGTGGTAGACCAGAATTGATGGGTGCAATCAGTCTGTATTGGAAGATCAACCGCCGCTCCACCAGTATTAGTCACCTGTACAGTAGGCAAAGCAGCAATATCTTCAGCCTGGACTTGATAAGCAGATTGCACCTCGAAAGATTGTGACCATTCCTCTTCTGGTGCAGTCAGAGTAATACTGTAGTGTCCCGGTTGAGAGAGCCATTGAGTTAAAGAGATTGCATGCCATCGATCGTCTACTGGAATCGTAACCGTCTCACGAATTGTCAGCGGATTATTCTGAACAGAGCATTCTTGTAGGGATAGAGTGAGAGATAGTAGTGTCGAACAAGGAGNGATACCAGAGTATGGGAGGCTCAAGATAAGGANGCATCTTGCCCTCGCATCCGTAAGCCCCGCAATCGAGGTTCGTTTGCTGCAGTTCTCCAGCTTATCGAGGTTGAACAATGGACAAATTGAAGATTGAGTTCTCCAATTTGTCCGATCAGTCGCAATCGTATACCTTGCCATCCCTGAATGCTACAAGGAAGCATCCCGTTCTCTACAGGCTCGATAGACCCTGCTGTTTCAATAACAGTCCCTGTTGGTGCAAAGCAGAAAATGTCTTGACTATTGACAAGTTGAGGCTCAGGAAGCAGGCGATCTCCTGTCCCAGCGTCAAACAAAAGGTAGGGAGCGTCTGATGAAGTTCCCTCTGAATACCATGAATAAAGAATATTTCCCTGTTCATCTTGTAACTGCCAGCACCATTCCTCACTGCTGCTGTAAATAGGTAAAATACATTCTTCAACCTCGACCTGCCCGGAAACGCTAATTTCTCCTTGCCAGTTTGCTTCATTTATGAAGCAAGTTCCTGCTGTCCAATCAGGATGACGGAGGGTTTGTTCAGGTAATATGAGTTGAATCAACAGATCCTCTGTATCCAGTATCAGAGTTAGGGGAAGCTGCCCCATACCAGGACGGCTCCGTCCGCTCCGTTCGTATCGCGGGGTAAGGAGCTGAATCAAAGCTTCCCAATCTCTCAGAAAGAAATTGAATTGAGGAAGGGTATTGAGCAGAAATTCCTGCCGTTGGGCAGGGCTGAGCAAAACTTCCTGAGGTTGGAGATTGTATTGTCGAAGGGCAATGGCCACTCCAGCAATACTTTGCAGCAGTTTTCCAGATAAGGGCTCTGCTTTAGAATCGCAGCTATACTCTAAAAATCGTCGTAAAACCGTTCGCCCTGGATAGCGATTTTGGCAGGTACTCAAAAGTTGATGGGCTAAGAGTTTGGTATCTGCATCCAGTAGATATTGCCATCCTCGTTCTGTGACCAGCTCTGCAACAAGGTCAGTAAAATGATTGAGATTGCGGCGGGGAATACCGCTTTGCAACCAAAAGGTAGAAACGATCGGATATCCTCCTACTGCTTGAGCTAGCTTGAGCAGGTGAATCCCCTCTCGTGCCAGATCTCTAAGCATCTGAACTGGATCATGGTTGTCGCCCTGATAGGGTAATCGCAGCCGATTGCATAATCCTTCCCAGAAGCCACCCTCTGCCTCTGCATAATAGGCGTATTCTGACATAGCTAAAGTCAGAATTTTCAGCCAGTTCAAATGTGTGTCATTTCTAAATCGATCGAATATCCGATTGTATTCTAGGTTATTAATGCCAATCCGTCGCAGGTTATCCCCCACAACATCCAGAATTGTTTCTGTACCCCAAACGCCATCGGCATCGTAGCGTGGTAAGTCCACACTGCCTAAAAAAGGAGGATACTGCCAGCGAGGAAGGATTACGCCTTCCCACAGCCATCGAGTATGCTCTGCGTTCGCTAATCGGAACTCGGCAGCAGACTCTGGAATTTCAAACGCTTCAACTTGTTCTAACGGTTCAAGCCGGAGACGTTGATAAACGGAGACATTCAGTGTTTCTCGTAAAGGTTCTGCTTCTGGCGCAATATCCTCTATTGCTGCATCAGCTCTCTCTGTTTTTAATAAGATGTCTTGATTGTCCGAAGTGGCATCTGAGCAAAGTACCGTCTCTGATAGAGGATTCTCCACAAGCAGAGAAGTTTGTTGACTCTGAATTTGAGTTGATTGGATCTGTGCTTGAAGTTGATGGAGAAGTTCTGTTAACTCACCTTTTTGAGTGGAGAGTTGTTCCAATTCCTGGATCAAGTTGGTCTGCTGTTGCTGAAAAGACTGAAGTTGAACGGCTATTTGATTTAAGTCAATTTCTAGGGTTTGTTTTTGCGCTGTTAATTGAGCAATTGTCTCCAATAGTTCATTCTCCTGATGCTCCTGTACTCTTAATTCTCGCAACCGACCTTCGGCACATTGGGTTTCTACTTGAAGTGCCTGCATTTGAGTTTCCAGCAGCGTCACTTCCTGATAAATGGCATGCTTTTGCTGTTCTTCAACACCCAACTGGGTTTGCAATTGCTCCTTTTGAACGGCGATTGTAGAGAGAGACTCATTCAACTGTTGCTCTTGCGATCTCAGTTCTTGCAACCGGCTCTCAATGTGCAGATTTTCCTCATGTAGCGATCGCTTCTGGGTTTCCAGCATTGCCAATTCTTGTTGAGTTGTCTGGCGTTGCTGTGCTTGATTGTCGAGTTGCGTCTGTAATTGTTCTAACTGAGTATCCAGTTGGCTTAATTTGTTTTCTGCTTCTTGCTTCTGCCCGTAGATGGTGGCGATCGTCTGGCCTAGTAATTGCTTCTGCTGTTCAAGCGTTTGGACTTCTGCCTGAAGGGANGGAGAATAACATCCCTATCTGCCGTTTCTGCTGGCGACTAAGCACCAACACTCCGCTGGTTGCTGCTGGAATAGCTGTCAGTCCTACAATCGCAGAGTCTTTGATGTTGCGAGTAATTGGCAGACTGAGACTAAATCCAATACCAAAGGCAACAGAACCTAAAACTAGCCAGTCTTTTATCATAAGGTGTTGGACACAGAGGGCACACACGAACAGAACCGCCATTAGGGCGATTGCGCTGCTTCAATCCAAAGCTTCGCAGACCGTTGGATTAGCACTCGTGATGGATGCATCCCATAAGCTGTGATGTTCTGCCTTTTGGATTGGCTTAGATTTCACTCTAGCAAGAGTACCCATCTATTCCCAAAAGAATCCCAATATTTAAAGCAATTATTGTCATAGTCATAAAGCTCTCGTTAAGAGCAGTTCTGAGCCACTATGATATGTTCAAAAAATATCGGCTTTTAGTTGACATATGAGAAAGAGTTGCTCACCAGTGTCCCATCCCTACAGCGATCGCACTGCTTTTGAACGGTTGATGCTTTTAATTGCAACACTGGTGCAGTATCCAGGAGTAGGCAGCGCTGAAAGAGTTGAGCGGGTTTCTGAAAAACATCATGATGCTCTCATCGAAGTTCAGCAGCGTTTGCAGGAAGTTGCAGGTAAGCAAGGCATCGCCCTAACTGCTTGTTCTTTACCAACTCTGCGCAAAGATTTGGGCGTTCTACGGCACTGGGGAATTTTGGAACACCATATGTATCGATGGGGGTACTATTTGGGGACTGGGGCAATGAGCCGAGAAGAGCTACAGGTTGCTCTCAATGCACTTTACTCTCAAGCTAGGTATCAACGCGACACTGCAGTGACCAAGCTGTATGAACGGCTAGAACGGCGATTGCGTAGTCTCCACCTTTCTGAGCAATTGTTCTACCCGGTACGAACTCATATCGATCGTGCTGTTGTCTACACTGATCCCGCAGAAATGATGGCACAGCGTCAATACCGAGGCACGTTATTTGAGAAACTTGAGGCATTGGAAGAGAGCATCATTCAGGGACAGGCGATCGAACTCTTCCGGAGCCGCAATCCCTATCACTCTGGCGAAACTCGGTATATGCAGGTATATCCACTCCAGCTTGTTTATGCTGACATTGCCTGGTATTTACTACATGAGGATTGTGAAAGTGGGCATCTAGCGCTCTCTAGACTCGATCGCCTGAGTGATCACTTTCAGCAAATAGAGGGTAAACAACAGAATACTGAGCAGCAGTGGCAGAGCCTACAGATGGCTCATCACTTGTTAGAAACAGGTTGGGGCTTGTTCTTGGGCACAACAGAGGAACAGCGCTTGGAAAAGCTGGGTCAGCTAGAGTCTGTAAAAGTAACAGTTCGATTTTTTCCAGAAGTAATGAGCTTTATTTTGGAAGGAGAGAAGCGACATCCAGCCCAGAAAATTCAGGTAGGACCCAAAGGGAAAAACGGTAAACCAGACTATGTAGACTACACAGTCAAGCTACCGAGGCGATCGCTCAATGAATTCTGCTACTGGGTTTGTCGCTTTATGGGTAATACTCAATTCATTTCGCCGCCTGAATTAATTGAGAAACATAAGAAGATGGCTCAAGAATTACTCACACGCTACACACATACCTGGGATTAGTAGTCCCCTGCTCTCTCGCAGCAGAACAAGTGTGCAGAGAGATACAGAGAGTCGTAGGCTACTATCTCAGCAAGATCGCAGGAAAGGAGACCTCGTGATCACACTGGTTCCAAGCAACTACCCTGAATTTCTTCGGACGCTGAAGGAACAAACCCGCACCGCTCAGGTCAAAACGGCACTAGCGGTAAACCGAGAAATAATCCTTCTCTATTGGCAGAGCTGTCAGGCGATCCTGCTGCAACAGCAGCGAGAGGGCTAGGAAACGAAGGTGATCGATTTGCTCAAAAGTAATTGTCGTCAGACATAACAACTGCAAGCGGCACTCAAAAAGCTTGACCGTTTGACTTGCTCCTCCTCGATGACCTGGGCTATGTCAAAAAATCAGAAGCGGAGACCTCGGTTCTGNTGTGAATTAATTGCTCATCGCTATGAGCGAAAAAGCTTGCTGATTACGGCAAACCAGCCGTTCAGTCAGTGGGACACTATTTTTGCAGATTCAATTGAGCTTGACATTATTAATAATTGGATACACTTCACCAAGCGCTAAGGGGCTAAGGGCTTAAGGGCTAAGAAAGAAGAGCCCTCGGCGGCACGCAACAGACGCGAAAACCAATACCGTTGCCGCGGAGAACGCGCGAATCGTCGTCGCGAACAGCAGACCGGCAATCCTGGGGATCGTTGCCCCAGCCACCGCCGCGCAGCAGCTTATTTGCATTGGCACGACTCTCTAAAGAAGAGACTTCGTCATTGGCATCTACCCAGGCACTGCCATCACCAGGAGCACCATTGTAATTGTCGTGATAGTCGTCTTCACACCACTCCAAGACGTTGCCATGCATGTCATAGAGCCCAAATGGGTTAGCAGAGAATTGCCCTACCTCAGTGGTTTCTTCTCGGTACTGCCCCTGAATGCCGCGTCCATACGTGCCTTTGTACAAGGTGCCATTAATCTCTCGATCTTGAGCACAGTAGTTAGCCAACTCATCGCTCAAGGTTTCGCCAAAGTGAAAAGGGGTTGTGGTGCCAGCTCGACAGGCATATTCCCACTGGGCTTCACTGGGGAGATGATAGGTGCGGCCCGTGTGTTGAGTCAGACGACGACAAAATTCAGTGGCATCATCCCAACTGACATTCTCAACTGGGCGATTATCTCCCTTGAAATGCGATGGGTCCGGGTTGAGTTCTTGCGCGACAGATGGGTAAGCGGACACCGATCGCCATTGAGCTTGCGTGATCGGATACTTGCCCATGAAGAATAGCGGCATGGCCACTAAATGTCTGGGTAACTCGCGAGCATACCATTTTTGATAGTTTTCTTCCCCATCCAAACGAATCAACTCCGCTTTCTCGGCTTCAGTTTGCCCCATCATGAAGCTGCCCCCCGGAATCAGCATCATCTCCAGGCGGGTTGTTTCGTTCAATTGCTCCGTGAAATATTGGCCGCGATGGGTTTGACGGCTGAGCACAAGGCGTCTCTCAGGACTGGTTGTTTTATCTGGCATCAGCGATTGATCGGGGAGTTCAGGGGCGCGGTTGAATGACTGTTCGGAAAACTCCTACCAAGCTATCCAACCGCTGGGGATTTTTGGATGCTAACGCATCACCGGAACGAGTCTGGACTCTTCTTGTACTCCCGACTGATTCCCACCAGCCAGCTCTGACGATGAAGAGTACTCGGCGGCACGCAACAGACGCGAAAACCAATATTGTTGTTGCGGTTATCGCGCGAATTGTTGTTGCGATCAGCAGACCGGCAATTCTGGGGATTGTTGTTCCAGGAACCGCCGCGCAGCAGCTTTTATTGCCCGCCCCACCTTTACTCTAGCGGATGGGGGAGATCGAGATTGCCAAAGATTTGCTGTCGAAGTCGCCAGGTGTCCCCATGGCATAGGTGAGCATTCCAACTCTGGAGGCTTTGGGCAACTTCTTGAGCCGATAACTTTCCCTGAGCATAGGCAACCTGGAGCCGTTTGATGCGCCTCCGTCCGGTTTGCAGGTTGTGGTTGCGAACCCGAATCCGATTGGGCAGCACTATAAAACCGACAAAACCCGCACCATAACGAGTTTGGGTGAGTTGGCTTTTGATGGGATGAATCTTGAGCCGCAGGGTAGCTAGATAGTCTTCGATTTTTCCCCGGCAGTCATGCAGAAAGTCTCGATCGTCGCTAAAGAGCGAGAAGTCATCAACATAACGCACATACTTTGAGACGGCAAGAACTTCTTTGATGTAGCGATCGAAGCCGTTGAGATAGACATTGGCAAAAAACTGGCTGGTGAGATTGCCAATTGGCAGTCCCTTGGCACGCTCTAGGGGCGTGAGCAGCGTGTCTCCTGGAAAGTAGTCGATCGGGGTTTCTCCGTCACTGGGCGTGTCGAGAATTGTGTCGATCAGCCACAGCGTATCTCGGCACTTCAGTTTGCGGCGAATCAACTGTTTCAAGATCGCAATATCAATGCTGGGGAAATATTTGCAGATGTCGCATTGCAAAACATAGCGACTGGAGCNGAGCATAGCGAACAAACTGCTGCAAGGCACGATGGGAGCCATAGCCCTTGCGATTGGCATAGGTGGTGGCAATCAAGGTGCGATCGAAGATCGGAACAATCATATTGCACAAGGCATGATGCACCACTCTGTCGCGGTAAGGCGCAGCAGAAATCACCCGCCGCTTGGGTTCATAAATTTCAAAGGTTTTGTACCCTCCTGGCTGATAGGTTTTCGTCTGAAGTTCTTGTTGCAGTTGCAATAGCTCATGTTCCAGATGGCGATTGAAAACCAACACCGGATCACGATAGCGTTTCTGACGCTGGGCTTGCTTTGCGGCAGCTAACAAATTTTCAAAGGTAATAATTTGTGGATACAGATTGCCGTGGCGCTTCATTCCGGACTACGCTGCTGTCCTAGCCAGCCGGTCAACTGTCGTCCGAGTTCATCAAGCAGGCGACTGGCATATTCATAGCGATTGACTTCCATGAGCTGAAAGTCTAGCAGCAGTCGGGTTTGGTATTGCAAAATATCGAGTTTGCCGCTGAGAGGTTGCAGCACTGCCAGCTTATTTCGAGCATAGCGAGCTGTCACAAAGCCTTCTAGCAAATCATAGAGAGCAGCCACCATCCGATCGCCCAATCCAAATTTATGATCGCGCGGCAGCCGGTTCAAAATCGGCACATACCATTTGATCAGGTCATAGGTCTTTTGCACGATCGGCAATTCGCCTGTTGTTGCTTTCGTCATAGAAAATTTCACTCGCCTGATGGCGAGAAGACAAGGGCTAAGAAAATCCTAGCGCTAAGGGGCTAAGGGCTGAAGGGCTAAGAAAGAAGAGCCCTCGGCGGCACGCAACAGACGCGAAAACCAATACCGTTGAGGCGGTAACCGCGCGAATTGATGTCGCGAGCAGCAGACCGGCAATACCGGGGAAAGTCGTACCAGGAACCGCCGCGCAGCAGCTTGCTTGTGTCAGTTCGATTAACCTCTATCCAAGCACTACCATCGTTAGGGGCATCATTGTAATTGTCGTGATAGTCGTCTTCACACCACTCCACGACATTGTCATGCATGTCACATAGCCCCCAATCATTCGCAGGAAAACTCCCCACTTCCGTGGTTTGTCCCCTTCTTTTGCTAGTTGGCCCACCGTTATAGCTTTCTTCTGAGTTGTAATTTGCTATCTCAGGCGTGATCGTCTCTCCAAAATGAAACGGCGTTGTGGTCCCGGCACGACAGGCATACTCCCACTCAGCCTCACTCGGCAAGCGATAGTCCTTGCCCGTCTTGGCAGACAGCCGCTGGCAGAATTCTTGAGCATCTTCCCAAGTCACCTGCTCTACTGGACGGTTATCTCCTTTGAAAGCCGATGGGTCGGGGTCTAAATCTCTGGTGATGCGATCGTATCCTGCTACCACTCTCCACTGAGCTTGCGTGATCGGAAATCGCCCCAGATAGAAGGGTTGAAGCGTCACTTCATGTTGAGGCCGTTCATTATTTCGGCTTTCTGGTTCACTCTTAGGAGCACCCATCGTGAAGCTGCCGCCAGGGATGGCGATCNATATCTAAACCAATCTCTTCACCCGTTTCGGTTTTCAGAATTTCGGTATAGCCCCAGGTGATAGCACGACGACGAAAAATCTCTCCAGTCCTTAGCACAGATCGAGCTTGAGGATTTTGCTCACATAGCCGATCGACTAAGATATCCAGTCGCCCACTGACACAAACATCATTGACGATCGCAGCCACTTTTTGGCGTAAATCAGGAGTCATTAGCCACATTGATGCAAATGGCTCAGATACTCCTATTTCAAAATCAAAGGCTCTCATCAAAAACTGGTCTAGCTCTGATTCAGTCGGAAACACCGTGAGGAGGTAGTTTTCTAGCAGCTTTTGATAGGCACTAATGTTTTGCAAAGATTCAGGAAACGCTGCAAAACAGGCCGTTTCAAATTCAAAGAGATCGAGGATATTCGTGATCGCAGTAGCCTCGTATTCACAAGATTGCAGGGACGGAGAGTCAATTAGACTGGCAACTTCGTATTCCAGATCTTCAAGCAGAAAATCATCAGGCTCTTCTTCTCGTATTGATGGTTCTTCTTCAAGAGAAGGCGGTGACAGTGAATTCGCGATCGCTTCAAATTCACCACCTAAACCACGTAATATTCGGGCAGAGACAGTAGCAAAAGCGTTGAGAAAATCGGTTTCTTGAGTACTTTTCCCTAATGCAGGAGTGCGTAGTAATGCCCAAAATTCGTTAATCGATCTTCCTAATCCTTGTGCTACATATTCTGAAACTTTACTAAAAACAACAAGCGCATCGACAACGAGTGATTCGGCCCGTAGACGATCGCGTACTTCCTCATCAACTAATTCATAGACAATCTTTTCTGCATTCTTAAAGGTGGGTACTTCAGATCCGCTCACCTTCAGCAACCCACTCATCAAAACTTCCGCTATATGTACGGCACTGGCATGAGGCAGCATTGATTGCTTAATGAGTCGAACGATCGGCAATGTGATGACTGGTGCCGATGCCAATAGCCCTGCCAAGTCGCGTGAGACTGGAGAAGACATGAGAAAAAACGAATCAATCCACTCCTTCAGCGAGGCAGATGGGCTTGATGCCACCAGTGTTGCAGGCTGAGCGTCCCAAACAATTCCCAACGTCCGAGAACGGCGATCGCCAGCAATAACCTGTGCCCAGATTGAGAGCGACTCTTCCTCTAAAGTGACAACAGGCAACCGAACCTGGGGTCTGCTGAGACTCGCTTTCAAACGGTCTTGATCCCAAATCGAGCGCGCAAAAGGCTTCAAACTGTCACTTTGCAGGCCAGGTTGTCGGCCTTGCAGTTCTACCGTTACCGATCTTGCCAGCGCGGTGCGGGACCATAACCGTTCTGGAAATACTTGANAAAACCACAGTTGGCAGCTTTGCAGACCAAGTTGCAATCAACGCTCTCATCGTTCCATCGTGCCATACCGGAGCAACGCAGTCACTCACAATCACCACCAAACGACGCCGATCACCAGTTAACAATTCACTGGGTTTGCGGGACATTCCCTGCCGACTTGTGAAATTGACTTTGCCTGCCTCATGTTTCAGAAACCAAATTCGCACATCTCGAAACTCACCATAACGAGACAACAATCGATGAACATCTATGCCCAACCGCTGCCATAAGCACATTGAGGCGCTCGTATCAAATACCAACGCAATATCTAGCCANGAGCTGAGATTCGGGTTTCAAAACAGGCTGCCACACGCGAGTTTCAGCAATATGATCAACCGTTGCGGCCTCATCTAGAAGGGTCGGTAGCCCGATCGCAATTTGACGCGCTAAGGGACGCAATGCTCTTGCCAGTAAAAGCGGATGGGAAATCGCAGGGGCATCGGGAACCGGAACCGGCTTGTAGTTTGGAGGTAATGCTAACGAAGGAGGCTGGTTTACTGGAGCCGGAATAATTTCTGCTGAAGCGTCAGTTGATGGCAGATCCAGATCCAAATCTGGTGAAGGACTATCCTGGGTTTGCGTTTGATGATCCTGCGTTTCTACAACAGGTTGTGCAGCCACATCGATCGGGATTATTTCGCTATCGTCAGCCCGTTTGGCAAGCCAGATTACCTCAGCAATCTCTCTACCCGTGAGGCCAAGTTTGCTGAGGGTTGAAATTAAGCGTTGCAACGATGGGCTCAGGGACGATTCGATGCCTAATCCTCCTCACTCAACCCTTTTAGTAGCAGCGATTTTAAGCTCTCCCGTTCATCTTGGTCCGGTTTGACCTCACGGGTTAGCAAATACACCACATTCAAAAGCTGATCGGTGGCAATATCAGCCGTTTCAGCCTCGCCCTTATTGACAAAACCTGAAACCAGTTGGCTCATCTCGTGCTGCAACAGGGGCCATCGATCGGCATCTTTCCCCCGCCTGAGATGGGATTCGACAATCCGTTCCAATGCTGTTTTATTCTGACTGGGATCTGGCATCTTTAACCGCAAACAGCGACGAAGAAAAGCAGGCGGAAAGTCTCGCTCTCCATTACTGGTCATGACCACAAACGGAAATTCCCGGCAGATTACTCGTCCACCTTGAATCACCGCAGGAACATCAGGGTCAGCGGTTTGCACCTCAACGGATTCATATTCATCTTTACGGCGCACTAGCTCAGGAATCTCGTATCGTCCTTCCTCAAATAAGTTCAGTAAGTCGTTGGGTAAGTTGATGTCACACTTATCAATTTCATCAATCAGCAGCACGCGCGGCAACTTCGATGGGAGAAAGGCAGTTCCCACTGGTCCCAGACGAATATAGTCGCCCATGGGCCTTTCTCGCTGGAGCTGGGCATCTTGGAGACGGGCAACCGCATCGTAGCGATAGAGCGCATCTTGAAGCGTGGATCGCGCATTAACCGGCCACGAAAGAACAACCCCCAGCTGCAACTCATAAGCAACAGCATAGGCCAATGAGGTTTTCCCAGATCCAGGCTTCCCCGTGATCAGCAATGGACGCCGCAAATGGAGCGCAGCATTAACCGCATTGAGTACATCCGTATAGGCATCGTCTAAATGAAAGCTTTCTCCTCGTTCAATGCCGCGTACATCTTTGGCGGCAAGCTTTTGAATTTCTTGCCAACGGCGATCGCTGACCTCTTCCGCCTCTGCAAAATCAGTATCGGACATAAAGTTCCGCCACACCGGAGATTCCGGCATTTCTGTTAATGCAGGTGAGCGACCGTTACCTAAAAAGAGTTTCCACACAGGTTTTGCGATTGGAGATGTCCAACAAACATTTTAGGCTCCAGGCCAGGAAAAATATTGTTCTTCTTTGGGTAAAGGCATGTCTGGAACGTAGGCTGGATCTTCGTACAACACACCAACGCAATGATCAGAGGTTTTCCGCTGCTCGGTTCGCAAGATGGGGATGTGATCGATGAATTCAAACCGAGTGCGGTCAATCAGCTGCTCAAACAGGGCGACAAGCTCCGAACGTTGGGGTTTGCCTTCACACATCCACAACGCTAAAGGAATCCCTGACTGCACAAGTTCTAGCCAATTACGCAAAGATTGCTCATCTGGTTTCAGCCAATCTCCATAGCACTGAAACCCTGAATATTTCTCGAAAGATTCTTGGTGAGCAACATCAGAATTAAGCCACTCCAGATTTTTGAGCGGTACTCTCTTCTGATCAGGCACCTGCTTCTGAAACCGCTGCCAGCCTCGACGCAGTTGATTATAGAGTTCAGGCGCTCTTTGCACGGATTGATTGAAGCGATCGGAACATCCAATCACCATTGATTTTCCAATCAGGTCCTGATGCTGTCCACACCAAGTTGATAAAGGTTGACCCAGTAAATCGACTGGCACAAACAGATCGATCGTGAGTTTCCAGGGGTAGCTTTGCTCTAAAAATAGGTTGGTCAGTTTGTTGACGGTAAAATCAACCAACTTCCTCAGCACGTCTGGAAATTCCTTTAACAAGATAGGAGGACAATCGTCTTTTACCAAGGAGATTGGCTCAACCTTCTGACTCACTGGATCGCGGTAACAGAGTTTGGCGTGGATCCGGAGTTTTTGTTGTGCAACTCCTTCCCAAAACATTGCAACGACTAAATGCGATGATCCCGGATCTTCAACTAATCCCTCTTCTTCCTCCACGCGCACGATCGCACAACCAGAAGCAGAACTTCCTATAGTTCTTTCAAGCAAAGGATCTCCGAGGTCTGCTCGAAGCTGGGCAATACGTGGATCGATCGGATGGTTCGAGCAAAATGTCTGATAGAGCTGGTTAATCCAACCTTCTGCGGCGGCTTTTTCAAGGATATCTTGTGCCCAATCTTCAGGGCTACTTTCTCCAATATCAGTGAACTCAACCGGAAAGTTATCGCCAACAAACCGCTGCAAATCTCGGATTCTGGGGTAGAAAACTAGCAGAACTTTGCGCAGTGTGCCTTTATTAGGGTTACTCCATTCCATGGTCATCAAGATCGATTACGGGGATACACGAGGTGGGGGCAAAAGCGGCAGGGCTGTTGTGTAGATCAAGAGCAGCAGCGAGCCATAGATCGGTTGATAAAACGGGAGTTCAGCAAAGGGTCCCCCGATCGCAAAGACCCAGACGACAAAAGAGCCGCAAGACAGGAGGATTTGTTGCCATGCGGTTGGTTTGCCTGCTTCCTTCGTTTGTTTGCGAGTCCAAAAGAAGGAAAACACTAATCCTGCAACAAATAGGAGCCAGAGTAAGCCTGTTCGCGATCCATCATTGGCTTGTCCTTGAATGAGTCCGCTACCAGCCAGCCATAACCCCACAACATCTGAGGGAATGTACTTCAATAGTCGATCGAAATATCCATCAATCTTTGCCTCTGTTGTGCTTGACTCATAGTCATACCAAATAATCCGACGACCCATTCATTTAACCCTCACCTAAGGAAATCTGAAATTTCAGCCAAAATTGACGAGAAGAGAATCCCTTCCCGGATGCTACCAAAACCGCGTGACATTGAGGCATGGTGAAGTGCCACCATCTCCCAATTGCTGTTGAAGCAAGGCGAACCGCTAGAGCCACCTTGCGTGCGATTAACGTACCAAACTCGTGCCTGCTCCGTGTGGACTTCAACCACGCCACTAGCACTTAAGGAAGCCTGCATGACATTCCCTGCTGGGTGTTGGAGAACATTGAGCCCATCCTTAGGAACCAGAGACGGTGGTTGAGCGCTAATCGACACAGGCTGAATGTAATCAAAACGCTTAATTTTAGGTTCTACTCGCAGCAAAACATAGTCTAGTTGGGCAATTGGACTATAAGAAACGATAGGGTGTGCTGTCGCAATCTCAAACGTATCGGGCGATCGAGGTGTCTTGTGCTCTTCACTCACGAAGCCAAATTCAAACAATAGGGGTTTTGCTTGTTCAGCCAGCAGTGCTTTGTCTTGAATCATCTGCTTGGTCAACACATGATAGTTAGTAAGCACCAGGTCAGGGCCAACTAAAACACCCGTTCCGGTCGTTGCTCGATCGGTAAAGGAGATTTTGCAAACGCCGTTTGCGAGCCGCAGCCCACGTTGCAACGTGCCAACGTCAGTTTCATAGGAGAAAGACCGAGGCAGGAAAGACTCTAGCTCTCTGTCGTTGTAACGGTCTGATAGCTCAAACGGCAGAGAATCTGCTGCCTCTTGGTGGGGATCTAACAGCAGTCGCTGCTGGAAAAAGCATTGCAGCCGGTTCATCAGCTTTTGGACTTCTGGATTGTTCGGTCTTGTCTGATGCAATGCCAAAATCAGATCTGAAAGGTCGCCGTCTTTGCTTCCCTCTTCAAAATGCTCAATTAATGCCTCTGCTGCCTCTCTGGTCGCATTTGAAGGAGCAATTTCGTTGAGTCGAAAGGGGAAATTGTCAGAGACAAAAATTTTGAGCGAAGCATAGTTACGAAATCCTGATGTGATTGCTGCCCGCAATTGCTTGCGATCGTCATTGGATAGATTCAGCATCTCTATCAGGCCCCTCCTCCCGCCTCACAAGATTGAGAGGTCCGTCATCAGAAAACTAGCGATCTGAATAGCTTCCCTCACAACCCAATGGATTTCAGGATCTTCACGGCAAAATCTTCATTTTACGGACACTGACTTACTTTAGCTGAAGGTTTCGCCAATTTGAAAAAGACTGTTTCGCCTGACGGCGAGCAAGAAAGGGCTAAGAAAATTCCGAATGCTAAGGGGCTAAGGGCTGAAATTCTAAGAAAGAAGAGCCCTCGGCGGCACGCAACACACCCGAAAACCGACATAGCTGCCACGGTTAGCGCGCGAATCGTAGCTGCGATCAGCAGACCGGCAATTCAGGGGAACGTTGTGCCAGGAACCGCCCCGCAGCAGCTTAGTTGACCTTGCGCCATCAGATTTTATCCAGGCACTACCATCACTAGGGACACCGTTGTAACTGTTGTGATAGTCGTCTTCACACCACTCCCAAACATTGCCATGCATGTCACATAGCCCCCAATCGTTGGCAGGAAAGAGACCTACTTCTGTGGTTTCTTCTCGATATTCTCCCTTCGGTCCGTTGTTGTAGGTGGATGTCCCACGGTAATTTGCTATCTCAGGCGTGATCGTCTCTCCAAAGTGAAATGGGGTTGTGGTCCCGGCCCGACAGGCATACTCCCACTGGGCTTCACTCGGCAATCGATAGTCCTTGCCCGTCTTAGCGCTCAGCCGCTGGCAGAATTCGTGGGCATCCTCCCAACTCACCTGCTCTACTGGACGGTTATCTCCTTTGAAACGGGATGGATCAGGGTCTAAATCTCTGGTGCTGCGATCGTACCTTGCCACCACTCGCCACTGGGCTTGCGTCACCGGAAACCGCCCCATCAAAAACTGCGATACCTTGACGAGGTGCTGTGGCCGTTCATTCTCTTCGCTCCCTGGCTCTTCTTCCGGTGCCCCCATCAAAAACTCACCTACCGGAATCAGCATCAGCATCAGCTTCACCCCATTCCCCAGGTCTTCGGTATAACTTTTGTTAGTGCGGCGATAGCGATAGAGGCTCAAATTGCTGGGCAGCGGAAGCGATGAAGTATCCACAATTTCATGCTGTGAGAATGGAGTGCTTCTAGACTATCGTGTCTTTTCACGTCCACCAATTTTAGTCCAAAGCATGGCTCTAGCAGTTGCTACTCTCTGAGGGGTTGTTCAATTAATTTCAGGCAATAGGCAACTCACAGCTGCCGTCTTACCTTGCCAGTCGTCCGATCGTATTCGTGACTCGGCTCTTCCCCTGAATGCGGCGACAGATAAATCAGCCAAACCACACACACCCAAACAACTGCAAACATCACTAGCAGGGGAATCTGCTCGTCCGGTTGGTCGAAAATCTTAATACAGGAACTCAGGCATCCGTTACACCTCTCATAGCTGGACCTTGCGTTCCCTCACTCTCTCGCGGCAGAACAGGTGTACACAGAGATACAAATAGTCGTAGGCTACTATCTCAGCAAGATCGCAGGAAAGGAGACCTCGTGGCCCCACTGGTTCCAGATAACTACCCTGAATTCCTTCGGACGCTTAAGGAACAGATCCGCACCGCTCAGGTTAAAGCAGCACTAGCGGTAAACCGAGAGATGATCCTTCTGTATTGGCAGATCGGTCAGGCGATCCTGCTGCAACAGCAACGAGAGGGCTGGGGAACGAAGGTGATCGATCAACTCTCCAAAGATTTGCGGCGGGAGTTTCCCGATAACAGCGGCTTCTCGCCTCGAAATCTCAAGTACATGCGATCGTTTGCGGAAACCTGGCCCGATGAGGCAATTGTGCAAGAGGTGCTTGCACAAATTCCTTGGTATCACAACATCGCGCTTCTGGAAAAACTCAAAGCCCCTGAAGAGCGGCTCTGGTACGCTCAAAAGACGATCGAACATGGCTGGAGTCGTAATGTTCTGGTCCATCAGATTGAGAGCCACCTGTTCGATCGCCAGGGGGGAGCACTCACCAATTTTGCCCAAACACTGCCTCCTGCCCAGTCAGATCTGGCTCAGCAGTTGATGAAGTCACCTTACAGCCTCGAANTTTTTGGGGCTTTCGGAGGCAGCGCACGAACGCGAGCTAGAGCAAGCGCTGGTCAGTCGGATGCGCGATTTTCTGCTTGAGCTTGGGGTTGGCTTCTCGTTTATGGGCAGCCAGTTCAGGCTAGAGGTCGGTGGAGAGGAGTTTTTCATCGACATGCTTTTTTACCACGTTCGGCTTCGGTGCTACGTGGTTATTGAGCTGAAAACAACCGAATTTAGGCCAGAGTACAGTGGGCAGATCAACTTTTACGTCAATGCGATTGACAACACCTTGCGACACTCTGACGACAATCCAACTATCGGGATGGTGCTCTGCAAATCTAAGAATCAGACGATTGTTGAGTACGCCTTACAGGGCATGAGTAAACCGATCGGTGTCTCCACTTACCGACTTGGCGATCCATTGCCGGAACAGTTACAGAAAAGCCTTCCGTCTGTAGAACAACTTCAGATGGAACTTGAGAGCGTTGTAGCTGAGAGTAAAGAGGATGTATAAGTAACTCTTTCTAACTACTGACCAAAGCATGACGCTAGCCAGCCGGTCTGCCCTGAGCGCGAGTCTTGATTGACGGCCTCAGGATTGTTGCTGATCGCCAGATCACTCGAAACATATACTTTCATCCAAGAGATTCCTTCGTTGATCGTTGTTTCCCCGGTGGGGAGAACACGCTCCCCTATCCTGACAACCCCCAATAAAGAGGAAGGATGAGCCGTTGGAGCAGCACGAAAATTGGCATGGGCCGTATGCCCGTTACACCCACGAATGACGATGCCACCAGGTAGAGCTGTGGAACGGGAATCAGGAACCGATGGCTGCGGGGAGGGGGACGCTACAGGAGGGGAAACGGGAACAAGCGCTGGTGCAGGTGGCGATGGAGCTGGCGAGATCGGGGTAACAAGCGGAGCCGATGCTATCGCAGGCGGTGGAGAGAGTGCTTGGGCTATTCTCTGTTCTCTCTTCTGAACAATGAGAGAGAACAGAGAAACCAGAACGAGCGTACCAAGGCCAAGGAAGAAAACAATTTTACTGCTTTTCATATAACCTCACGATTTGTACTGACGTAAAACCTTTGTTTCTCGCTCCCCGATGACATGTAATTTCCAGCCCTATCGGGGGTGCCTACAAGCGTGTAAATAATCGGGAATATAGACAGGTAGTGCGTTATCTCGTTCGGGGTTTCTCATTTCCCGATCCGCTCTTGTTGCAAAGAGAGATGTCTTAACGGGTAGAGATAGTTTGTATAGACTGCTACCTTGGAAAGAACCGAGGATCGATGGTGAGTCGCCATTTAGATCGGTCCTCATTGAACGCTCCGAGCTGCCGGTCGCTCAACACGGTAAGCAGATCTTTTAGGGCTTTGGTCGTAAACCCTCGATCTTTCCCCCAGTTATCTCTGAGCTTTGCAACCGGAATCCATCCTGCATCGGTAGCATAGCGACTGCCCCGCTCATGCACGTAGGCGATCAACTCCAAACCTCGGTCGGGAAGATTCGTGAGATCTGGTTGTACGACTTCATCCTCTGGCTCCACGTCCAACGAGAAGACATGTTCCAACTCGTCAACAATGGCGAGGGCTTCATACTCCTCAATCGGCAACGGCTCTCCCACATCTTCGATAGGGGTAGAAAGCGCTACCGTCTGCATCCCTGTTACCGCGTAGGTTCCAGGGGCAGGCAAGGTAGCCATAAATGGTCGTTTGCCAGGGGCCTTCACCAGGCAGAAGAAGACATCACCTCGCTTAATCCGCATCTGATACTGGTCCAGCCAGTAGTCTCGATCAGACGTGCTGAGCTTCCCCTTTAGCTCTTCCTCAAGCGCACGGGGAATATTCTCACCCAGGAAGATGTTCACACTCTGGTCAAGGTCGTCGCGGTTTAGTCCAATCCGGCTGCAAAGCGGACTCTGGGCAACATAGGCTACTTTGAGCCCTCGTCCGCGCTGCTTGGTAAGCCCTCGCCCAATTTTTAGCCCCTTCCGGAGCATCCGCGTGAGGTGACGCTGAAGAGAGACCTGGCCCCGTTTGGGAGGTGCTGCTTCATCTTGTGCCCGCGCATCATCCATCAGAATCTCTGCTTCATCGAGCACGAACAGCTCTGGGTCAAACTCTGGCAGTGGGCGACCGGCTTCTTTTTCCCGCCGAGCCAGCACAAAGCGGTTATCAATCAGCTTCTCAAGGGAAGCCACGCCCTTAAACGATTCTTCAGCCCCTTTATAGTTCGGCTCAAAGGTGGTCCACTCCGTAAAGGGATACTTCGGGTCTGCCACCGTAAGGCGTAGCTCAGGCCACGTCTGTCGCATCGCACCTACGATGTTATCGATCAGGGCAGATTTGCCGCTATCGGTTGGTCCGTTAATGCGGAAGTGGTTACCACGCTCCACCATATCGAGAAGCCACTCTGCATCAGCCTCCACAATCGGATCAACACGATTAATGGCTACCCAATCGATACCGGAAACATCAATAAGCATCGAGATTCGCCGCTTGCCTAAAGAGACTTTCGGGAGTGTTTTACAGTTGGGCACCACGGACGGAACCCCTTCAGAAAGCTTGTTAGCGATGCGCTGATAGGCATCAAACAAGCTTTCAGCAAATTTGCTCTTCTCGTTTTTCCCTGGTGGAATGGGAAGAATCGAGAAACTTAGCTCAAACTTGTTCTCAGACGGCACCACGCGCGGATCACGCACGATCACACCATGCTCATAGAGAAACTCAATGATGCGATCGCCCAATAGCTCAAAGGTGGATGCCCCATTAATCAGCTCTGGTTGTTGCAGACGGTACACCGTTTGCCGCAGGCTCTCGATGGTAGCCTCTTGATCGGCAATAAACTGCTGGTAGGCAGCAATCTTAGCGTTGGCGTGCTCCTCTAACTCAGCAGCCTGGTGCTCTAACTGCTGAATTAACAGCTCGCGTTGCTGATCGAGCGCAGCTTCCATCTGGGCGCGGCGATCCTCAAGGTTTCGATGATTCTCCGTATCTTGCTGCTGTTGGAGCTGCACCTGTTGATCGGCCCAGGCGTGCAGCATCTCGCGCTCTTGCTGGTAGTGCTGCTTTAGCTCTTCGCACTCCGCGTACATCCGGGCTGATTCTTGCTCCACCCACGCATGAAGCTGCTCTTTCTCCGCAGCGAGTTGATTCTTTCGAGCTTCCAGCTCAGCAACTTGAATCTCAAGCTGGTCCCACTGGTGCTGCCACGAGCTTTGTTGCGAAGCGTAGTGGTCGATGATCTGCTGTTTTTCTTCGACAAGCCGAGCGTTCTCCTGCTTAATCTGACCGTACTCAGCCTCTTTCCTCGTGATAATCGTCGTGTAGTTATCAACAAAGCTCTGCTTTTCCCTCGCTAACAGCTTGTCATATTCACTTTTGAACTCAGCAATACGTTGCCGAATCAGTTCCTCTTGTTTAGCGAGAAGATTCTGAATCTGAATCTGATGAATCAGTTTTAGCTCTTTTGTAGGATCGAATACTTCTATCTTTGGGTTCCTACGAACCGCTTCAATTGCGCAGATCGCACCAACCAGACGGATGCACCACAAACCAGCCTGCATAGACCCTGTGTTGGATTTAAGCCCAAAGGTAAGCGTTGCCACAACCGCAGCTGCTATCAACAGCTCACGAGGTTTTCGTTCTGCGGTAAGGCGATTTGCTAAGGGGCGAAGCAGATCCTCTGTGGGAATCAAATCGTAGTTCATAGCACCCTTGGCTACAGAAGCTCTAAGGCGATTCCAGCAACAGCCCCAACGACGGGAACAAACTGCTCGACTCGATAAAGCATGGTTTGCAGATCGTTTCGATCCTCAGGACGTAAGTCCAGCTCTGCTCGTAAGAGTTCATCGTGCAGCATAAAACCGAACTCTTTCGAGGACTCGTGCAGCGCTTTGGCGGCATGAAACAGCCGTAGCCGTAGCTCCTTGAGGTACTGCACCCATAGCGCGATCGCGTATCCCACCACGATGAGTGTGGCGATAACGAGAACCCCCGGTGGGATATAGGCACCCAAAAAGATAATTCCTTGCGTTGCACAAGCCGCTGCAAGCATCGTAGCAAGGCCAACTGAGAAGGTTTGCATCTTCTTTTCGTAGTGCTGCCCCGCAGGGAGGCAGCCGAAACGACATGAGATTTAGTTGAGATCCGCTCTAGAGGAAGCGTTTGCAAAGTTGTAGCTACGCTTCGGTGAAACAGGAATTTCCTTGACACGATTTTCAGCGCGTCTATCGTCGTTGAAGAACTGCCCCTCATCAAGCGACAAATCCATTGCCGCTAAACGCTCTCGGTAAATCCCTTTATTGATCTCGTTTTCCTGTTTCTTGAAAGAGAGCTTATCTCTGGTTCCTTCAAGTTCAACCTGTGCAATCTCCTGTTTCACCTTCGCTTCCTGAAGCTTGACACGAAGCGTTGCAGTCTCTACCTGTTCAATCTGTAACTTCACCTGTTCCTGCTGGAGCTGTTCCCTAGCAACATCAACCGAGACTTTCTTTCGCTGTGTAACCAGCTTCTCTCGTTCGAGGTCATATTCAAGCCCCTCAATTTTCACGGCACGAATCTGCCGCATTATTCTTTCTGACTTCTGCTTGTACTCTGACTCGGATAATCCTTGCATACCGTGCTCCTATGATGAGGATGAAACACTCTACTTAAGGCTGTTGCTGCTGTGGAACAGGAGCGTATTGACTCTGTGGTTGTGGCGCATACTGCTGTGGTTGATAGACAGTTGAATCACCGCTTAGTAGGCCAAAGAGAATGATCGCTGAGATGACCAGTGCCCCCATCCCCACGATCCAGCTAAAACCAGGTGAATTGAGGATTGCAACGATATCGCCAAGCCCTTGAGATGAGGTAGTTGTCGTTGAGTGCTCCTGCACAATGACTCGCTCTGAGGGCACAACCGAAGTAGCAGAGGTAATAAGGTGGTGGGCGTGTTGTACTCCAGCCTGTTGCAGACCCACAACCGATCCTTGCGCTCGAAGCACAACGTCAACAATCTGCATGAACTGCTCAGCTGATATCTTCTGTTGAGCAAAAAGATCTTCTGCTGTGATCAGTTCTTGAGGCCGTTGCTCCAGTCGAGTCAATGCACTCTCAACCCTTTGTGCCAATCCTCCTAGCTCTGCTCCAAGGCGATCGCCAAACTGATTCATCATCGACGCCAACGGCTCATAAGACACTCCACCTGGTGGTTCATAAGAAACTGGCGAAGTACGTGAATTAACCAGAGGATCTTGGAATGTATATGCTGGTTGCCAATCAGATTCTTGTGACAACGTTGCAGCAGGAGAAAAGGGAGTCATCATCGCACCGCGCTCAGCAGGAACAAGGGCACCTTTATGCCCTGAAGGGGAAAAGTTATTCTGTACCGTTTCTTTTACCTGAAGCGCTTTTGGCGTTGCCAAGGACTCTGCCAACTTAACGATGCCAGAAGAGGTATAGAAAATTCTCTCAATATGATCCTGCCCTTTTCGTCGCAGGAAATCTAAATTCTCTTGAAGTAAGGGGCGATACTTCCTCAACGTATACTCGTTGATATCCATCAGAGCCATCGTTACGGCTGTGGGAAGGAGAAGACCAAAGTCTTTATCAGCGTAGATCGATAAATTCATAGCAACAAAACCTAATGACTGTAGAACACCGCTCAAGGCAAACTTTATGTGGATGGGGAGCTAAGAAAAGACAGAGCACCGCAATCCCAAAAATCAGGACGAGGAGTGAGGGGTAAGGATTTCTCCGAGCTTTCCCAGGGCAGAGAGGTTCTGGAGTTCTTGTAAGGTCTGCGCTTTAGCCTTCTCTACGATGATGAACTCCTCTAGTGCTTCGTTAACACCCTGTTGATGCAGCTCTTCTTGTCTCTGTTGATCAAGAGCAGTGTTAGTCTGTTGGCGCTGACTCAGGAACTCTCTTAGTTGGTCCAGACGGGTTTCATTGACTCCTGTGAGGGCTTCGGTAGCATCTCTGCGTGCTGCAAGCGCTGTAGTGAGAGCTTCATTCTGAGCGACTAAATCCTCGACTCCAACAACTTCACACGTAACAAGCGCCACATCTTGCGGAGCAATTTCTGGTTCAGGGGTAGATCTTTCTACAAGATTATCTGGATGTGCTGCATGGACAACTGCTATCCACTCATCAGCAGACATCGTATTTGCTGCCTTGCGATATTCAGTCAGCAGGGTTTGAAACTGCACAGAGTAACGAATTTTGTTCCCTGCGCCGAGTTTTAACTCAGTAGCAGGAATCCAGGGATAGGCTTTGCAAACGGTCTTAAACCAATTCTGAATCGTCTTATCAGAAACCCCATACGCCGTAGCTAATTCGAGAGAGGTTTTCGGGCAACCTTCGTCCGAAGGTTGATCGCTATTTCGGAAAGACCCAACGGGAAGTTCGATGATGTTCTGTTGACCCCGCACGTCTCGTGTGGACAGGCTTTCAGACATGTTCCTCGTACCTTCTGCTAATTTGTGCTCGAAGTTCGCGTTCTGATGAGTGAACCTCTTGAGAACAATATAAGAACCTTGTTAGATTCTTGTCAACATCTTTAAAGGGTCTTGAAAGAAAGCCTGAGATAGGATGCTTGTAAGAGTCTTTCGGGAATTCCCTGGTATGATTATTTGGAGCCAACAGAAAGTTCGAGGAATGCCCCCCGAAAAACGCCCGAAACAAAAGCAAAGGTTTTCGATAACCCTCTCGGAGGGAGATTTTTTAGCCCTTACCGAGCTGTGTGAGCGAATCGGCGATGACAGGGCAACAAGAGCTGCATACTTTGTCATGCAGGCTATTGATCGAGCGAAAGAGAGGGGAGAAATTCCCTATGTGGTAGAAGAGAAGCAAGAGAAGGACTCCATTGCTGAATTTAGGGACAACCTGATTGCAGCGGATGTCGTCCCCCCTACCATAGGTTCTCAAGAGGCGCTTCTACTCGCACTCGACGTTATTTCCTTCTTACAATCGCTCGTTAAGGAAAAACAGCCTACCGACGCGCAGATAAGAGATCTAGCCCAACGCACAAACTTTACGCAGGAAGAGCTACAGGCTCTTAGAGGCAAGCTTTTCCCACCTAAAGAAAAGAAAACTGCTAAATCTTAAGAAAGTGCCGCTAGAAAGGCTGTTCCAGAATCAAGAATGGGATCTTAAAATGGTTCTATCTCTCTGCTAAGAGCGGAATTTCCCAAATTGGAACTAGGCACAGATTCTACCAAGAATCTCTGTCATTTCCGACTACTTACCCTCCAAGGGGGTATCATCTAAAAGAAATGTCTACCAAGAAGGAGAAACCAATGCTGCCCCCATAAAACTTAAGCCCCAGAAGCAAGGAAACTACTGGGGAAAAGCTTGTAAATTATTCAGGATCCGAGATCCGATAGACGAGATTGCACTACTCTTAACCTTCTAACACGAGCTTTGGCGAGCGGAAAGTTAGTTAGGTCTTGTTTTCGTGCGTGATTTTATTCTAGTCGATGCGCTGAAATTGGCGCAAGAAAATTGCTATTTCACCCACAGAAACTGCAAGGAAAATAATCACGTTTATAGTAGTCGCTCTCTCGTCCTGAACCCCTCAACACAAAAGGAACAGAGACGATGTTGCGCGAAGAATCTTTCGCTCCATCGGCAGTGCATCTTATACCTGCCGATGAAAGCAATAAGATATTCAAATCTAAATTCTCACCTTCACTCTCCGTACTCGATCAGTTTTCGAGCGAAGAAGTTGTCCCGATCTCCGACATTCTGAGCGCGTACGAGGAAGCCGACGCGAAGTTAGCAGAGCTGCTACGAGAAGCTGACTCGATTGAAGCGATCCAAAAAGCCTTTGTCACTTCGTGCGGCTGCTACCAGGGAGCCCTCACCCGCTTGAGCCGTACTGACCAGCAGCGAATTATTGCGATTGTTGCAGCCTCACTCTCTCTAGAGGAGATCAGAAGAGCAAAAAGTACACTCCCTCTCACCCTCAGAAGAGATGCACTGCTACTCCTCAGAAAAGGAGGAGTAACACGATGAGTAAACTCTTTCCTACCACTAAGAAGTACGGGGAGTGCGAAGTCTGCGGCGATCTCACCGGCAAATGCCGACGCCCAGAGGACAGTGCGTTCCATCTCTGCATGAACGTATCAGATGCAAAGATCGGAGAACGGATTAACGGCTTTATCTGCGTTAAGCAGGACACCGGGAAGGGATGGGCCACCTTCGTTCGAGAAACCGATCAAGAAAAGCACGTACCGCAGCACACCAAACTCGTCCGCAAAAGCCGTCGCCCTGCTCCGGTCTCCCTTTGTGCAGAAGAGCGAGATCGGTACTATCGGCAACTTTTAGCTGAACTCTCACTGGCTCCAGAGGACCACCAAGAGCTACTCAAACGAGGATTCTCGACACAGGAGATTGAAGCGATCGGATATAAGTCAGTTGTGCGATCGCAACCGCTGAGGAACCACTACCCCACCACACTCCCAGGAATTGCACCGAACGGAAAGGCGCTTTTAGTCGGAGGTGCAGGCTATCTCTGCCCCTTAAGAGACTATCATGGCAACATCGTTGCAATGCAGCTTCGGCTACGAGCCCCTGAAGACGGCAATCGCTACCGCTGGCTTTCCAGTAGAAACCAGGCACTGGGGATAGACGGCGAGAATCCTCTGACCGTCTGCCACCCCGCAAAAGAGCCGGTGGGAGTAGCATTCGCTGAAGGCACTGGCGCAAAACCTCACTTTGTCGCTCAAAAGCTTGGTTACATAACCATTGGCGCTGCTGGGGGCCAGTGGCCAAGTTCACCAGAAACGCTCAAAGCCACCCTTGCCCATGTCGCAGAGCCTGGAGCAACGATCATCCTGTTTCCAGACGCCGGTGATGTGCTGAACCGTCACGTCATGCCCCGGTGGAAAGCGACGTTTGAGCTTATTGAATCGTATGGCTATGATGTGCAGTTTGCCTGGTGGGGGCAGATCAATAAAAAGGCTGACGACATCGATGAGCTTGCCCACACCGGGCTCATCTCATATATCTCTGCTCACGAATTCTGGCAGATTGCAGAACAGCAAACTGGCGATGTATGGCCATTTTGGCGCACTGCTCGAACTTTTACCCCAGACCACGAGCAAGAGGAGCGCTACTTCACCGCGCCACTACCGCAGCAAGGTGAGGCGTACTTTATCCGATCAGGACTTGGGACCGGAAAAACCCACTGGCTGATTGAAACCCTCATTGGAGCCTATCAAAACCACGGTTTCTTGAGCATCGGCTACCGTAACTCGCTCCTCATCCAGTTCTGTGAAGACCCACACTTTCAAGAACAGAACATCCACTGGTATCACCTGCAGTCCGATCTAAAAGATAAAACTGGCGCACTGATTATCCAGGATCCACACTCTAAGATTTCCTGCTGCATCGATAGCCTGCCACACTTCTCTGAGAAGGATTTCGATGATCGGATTGTTATCCTCGACGAAGTTGAAAGCGTGGTACGGCAACTCCTTCAGGCTGAAACAGCGGTTAGTCTACAGCGCGAAAAGATAAAAGAGCTATTCTTTGCAATGCTCAACCGAGCAGCGCTTGTGGTATGTCTTGATGGACTCTTAAGTGATGTAACCGTACGCTATTTAGAGAAGGCTATGCCGAATAAGAAGATTATTCGATATAGCAATACCTACACAGGAAACCGAGGAACCGTAGAATTTTTGGAGATCGCCACCTCCGGCGACCTCCACCGCGTTAACGACAGCTCTCCTGTGATCGATGCGATCCTCAGTAACGACTCACGCTTTGCGGTACTCAGTGATTCACAACAACAGTGTGAAGCGTTAGCGCAGCAGCTCACGCAGAAAGGGAAACGAGTGCTCCGAGTAGACTCAACAACAATTCACGAAAAAGAGACTCGTGCCTTCCTCATTGCTCCTGCACAACACCTCACAGAGAATCAGATTGATGTGCTGATCTACAGTCCCTCAGCAGAAGCTGGGCTTAACATAGACATCAAAGGGTGGTTTAGCGATATCTACGCCCTATTCTTTGGTGTGATCGGCACCAATGCCCAGCTCCAGATGCTTGCTCGTGTGCGCGATCCTCAGGCCCTGATCCACGTCTATGCAGCACGGCATGGAATGCGATCAACAGCGACCTCTTCTGCAAAACTCCCTAAAGAAATCGAAGAAGAGGTTATTGAGTATATCAAAGAGTGCGCGTACAGCTCACTACAGGGAGTCCCGAACCAACAACAGATATACACCTTAGCGGAGCGCTTAATTGCCCTTTCCAAGAGCACCCATTTTGAGCACGAAGCAGTTCTGTTCAGCATTGCACAGCACGAAAAGCGTCATCTTCGCCAGTGCCTTTTTGAAGCACTCCTTGAGTCTGGCTATAACGTAATCCCCGTCGTGGCATTTTCTGCTGATATGGCACTGCACAAAACAGCGGTGGCAGACGTTAAACAGCACAAGGCAGAGGAGATCTTTCATGCACCGAACATCTCTAGTGAAGAAGCACAGCAGCTCTCACGTCAATTTGGGCTAAAACCTATTGAGAAAGCAGCGGTAACCCGTAGACGACTTCTCGAAAGGCTCCCAGGCATCGAGCATAAGCACTATCCGGCAGCACCACTATCTCCCCAGCTACTCCCAACTCAAACCTGGGGAGAAACATCGGGAGAACCGATCTTCTCAGCCGAGTTTGTACATCACATCAAATTTGAGAATCGCGCTGCGATCTCCGAAGCAGAACTGTTCTGGTTACTGCTTCATCCAGATGCAGCAAAAGCCTTGCAGCAAGAACGCTGGCACAGAGCTCTCACCCTTTTTACAGACCCCGATGAGCCGGAGAGTAGCAAACGGCTTAACCTTTTCACCTACCGCTCTCGGTGGAAGCAGATAGAGACGCTCCGAAGCTCAGGAATCCTTACCTTCCTTGACCCAGAGAAAGAGTGGTGTGGCAGTGACCCGGAGATCCTGCGTTTATATGCCTTTTTTCGAGACAAGAAGGTACAGCGTGCAACGGGACTAAAACCTGGCAACGCTACCCCCTGTGAGTTCTTAGGCAGGCTGCTACGCTCGTTAGGTCTCAAAACAGCACGCCGGTGGGACAGCGCTACCCGCACTCGCTACTACCGGCTCTGCCCAGAGACACTCTCATCCCCGATTCGTTGCGCCATTATCGAGGCAGTAGAGCGCCGATTTAGAGAGCGCCTAGAGGCAATCGGGCAGTGTAATTGGGCTGAACTTATTGGGGTGGTAGAGGAGCAGGAAACGCCCTTAGAGCGTACGATTGAAGCGCGATCACCTTCTGGTATTTCTGTAATAGAACCTTCCGAAGGTGATCTGCTCTTGTGTCTTGAGTATGCGATCGCTGATGGAACAGAAGCACTCTTATCTCTTTGGCAGGAGTGGTCTCAGTCAGTAAGAGAGCAAGCGTTAAGCGTAGTAAGAGCGTTTAAGCCGAGCTTGTTTGAGGAGCTACGCTCCATCAGCGAAAGTGCGCACGAGATATATACCTAAGACTGCTATTAACTTCGGTGCTACGCAGCACCGATACATCTCTTTATGGCAAGAAAAATCCTCTTGTGCTGAGTCTGTACGAGGGAGCAGACTTTGGAGCGAGTATGTTGAGTGTGGGTTCTCTAGTGTACTCAACATATTTTTCTTGTTTTATAAAATGAGCAAGATAAATTATTTTTGCTCTTTACACTTGTATATCGGCATCTTCACTTGATTGAAATGATGTTCTGAAATACTGTTCCGTTCGATGGAACAGTGTACTACTTCAACAAATCTCGCTCATGAGTATTCGCTTCAGGACGAAAACCTCTCTCACCAGCGGGACTGTTATTATCTGTACTTGATAAAGCTCGATCGGCCTTTGGGAGGGAGGAAACACCAAGCCCGATACTATCTTGGTGTGACGCATGATCTTGAGCAGCGCCTGATGGAGCATCGTGCAGGATGTGGCGCAAAAATGCTTGGCTATGCTTCCAGGAAAGGGATTGGATTTGAGATTTGTGCCGTTTGGAGCTTTGATTCTCCACATGCCGCTTATCAAGCAGAGCAGTATGCGAAGCGCTCAGTTAAAAATCACCAGCTCCTGATGAATGCGTCTTTTGGATTTCCAGTCTTCGAATGATCTTGCATGAACCTGACACCCGCTTCTCNTTTTGAAGACATACCTCTCCCTCGCTATGCAGGAGCAAAAATAGCACGAGAAACCTCTCTGCGGGTCTATGAGTTACCAGAAGGAGAGCGACCGAGAGATCGGCTGTTTTACGCTGGCCCAGAGGCCCTCTCACTGACTGAACTCCTTGCTGTTCTCCTCAACACGGGCAGTGGCCACCAGGGACTCTCCTCTGCTGATATTGCACAACAACTTGCCACACAATTCGATAGGAGAGCACTGCAACATATCTCCGCAGAGCAGCTTATGCAGATCGCAGGTATTGGCCCAGCGAAGGCAGCAACGATAGTAGCTGCTTTAGAGCTTGGAAAAAGAGTATGGACCCCACATGTTGAATTTGGAGAGGTTATCGACGATCCTGAAAAGGCTATGATGGCTGTCTTACCTGTACTGAGTCATCTTCAGGTAGAAAAGATGGCCGTTCTACATCTTGATATAAAGCACCGATTGATAAATACCAGAGTGATATCACAGGGCACTATAGAGGAGACGTACGCTGTTCCTAGAGATANTTTTCCGTGAAGCAGTTGCCCAAGCGGTTCCTCGGATTATCGTTGCACACAATCATCCTTCTGGCGATCCTACTCCAAGCCCTGATGACATAGCGCTTACGAGAACTCTTGTTGAGGCTGGTAAAGTGCTAGGAATTACCGTTCTCGATCACATTGTTATAGGAGAAGGCTCTTTTCATAGTATCCATCAAGGTAATCCTTCTCTCTTCAGAGAGGTGAGCTAGGTAGGAAGAGTCCACGTCGATTCACTACTGGTGATATTTTGAACATAGTGTACTTGGGCTAAAAAAGGAAGATATGTGGAAAGTTTCAGTCTAATCACCCTATTCCAGCGTAATATACTGAAAAGTTTCGGTCTAATCCACCAATTTAGTTCAATAAATGAAAAAGTTTCAGCATATCTCTCCTTCTGGGGATAGTTATACTGAATTTTTCTTCCTAATTAATAGTTCCACGGAGCTAGTATTAAATGTTACCCCTTGGGAACACTATAGCAGTTAGCAGCTCCGTAGAACAAACTCGCAGGAGCCGACTCCGCCTGTTGCTAGCCCGACGGCGGCGCAAGACGGCGTTCGCGGCTCAGTTCGATCGTTAGCCGTCTACCCATACACCTGACTGCTCAAGTACCCTTGTTCTGGAGATAAATAAAGGCTGCATCTATCCCACCGCCTTGACCGACCGCAATCTGGATGTTGAGGTGCGCCATGCTTTCGAGATAGCGAGCAGTGTAAAGACGGCCAGTATCAATGGGTGCATAGCCGATGTCGCTCGCTAGAGCGATAACCTTTTGTTTAGCCTCGTCATCGTCTCCTGCAATAAACGCAGTGATTGCTTGCCCGTTTTTCACAGGTTCACTCATCACATCAGCAAAGATGGTGTTAAATGCCTTGACAATAGAAGCTTCTGGCAACAGACGGCTAATTTCTTCAGCTGCAGAGTTTTCCTGCCCAAGCAGCTTCGGTGACCAGTCAGCATTCAGTGGATTGGTGCTGTCGATAACAATCTTTCCTTTTGTTACTTCAGCCAGTTCGGGTAATACATCGGCACAAGCAGTAAAAGGAATGGCGATCGCGACAACATCTGCGCCTTCGGCAGCCTCTTTAAAGGTTGTGAGAGGATAGGGAAGTTCTTGGTTTGAAATTGAGCGCAAGCCCAGCACAATCTCGTGTCCAGCTTTACTGAATAGATTGGCGAATTGTTTGCCAACATTACCAAACCCTAAGATGGCAATTTTCATAACTAATCTCTAAGAAGGTTAAGGTGTTTCGAGCTTTGTGTAGCTGAACTATAGCCATTTAGGTATCTAATGTAAACTAGATACCTAAAGGTAACTAGCATGGTGAATTATCGAGATCTAGAACTCAAACCCAATGTCTATGCGGCGATTTGTCCCTCCAGAGAGGTGTTAGCACTAGTAGGAGAAAAGTGGGTTTCGTTGGTCATTGGTGCATTAGATGGCAAGACAATGCGTTTCGGTGAGCTGAGACGGATCTGTGAGGGGATTTCACAAAAAATGCTGACCCAGACGTTGCGTAAGCTAGAACGAGATGGGTTGGTGTCACGAACCTTGTACGCGGACGTACTGCCGATAAAAACTGAATACCGACTGACCGAACTCGGTAGAAGTCTATTGCCGATCGTTCAAGCTGCCAAATTATGGGCAGAAGAAAACCTGCACCAGATCGAAGAGAATCGAGTGTTGTACGACAAGAACAATCAATAGCGTTCTGTAGTTTCTAACCTCTGGTTCAGTTTGATGTTGCTTGGGGGGATAGACGGCCAACACTGCGTGGCAGCGGACGGTCAAAAGCCGTTGGTATTGAGTTTCAGGGTATCTGCCACCGCTACACTTCACCGTTAGCCTGCTGAGTGATCAGTTGGGGTAGCACACCTAGCTCAATCTTTGCTTCGTCAGGCTTATGCTCAAACGGCTTGCAGCCGTTCCCTGAGATCTCAAATGGGTTCTATAGAGCCTCTAGCTAATATTTGGACAGCGCATGTGAACCAATAACCAGGGATTTGAAGGGTCTAAGTTTTCAATTGGCTTAAGCCTACATTTTTGCCTTGTTTCCATACTCAAACGAAGCTGCGGGGAAGGATTAAAGAGGAATAAATCGCTAAACTTAGCAGCAACACTCTCAACCTTATCAAACCTGGCTTCAGAGGAGTAATTATAAAATAGCTGAAACTTTGTCTCCTTGTTTAACAAGTAACTTAAAGCTATTAGCTCACCCATATTAGATCCTGGAGGGATACTGCTTATTATTAAAGGCAGCTTTGATCGATTAACAATCTCAGGCACCTTAATTAGAGAATCACTAAATTTATTCCACCATGTTGCTGATTTGAAGCTTAAAAAGCAGGAAGCTAGGCCCATTAGGATGAAAACTGTAAGAATAATATGCCANTTTTTTTTTAGACACACTACTAGTAGAGATCAATTTTGATGATAACAAATAAGACATTGCTAATTGAATACCTATGTAAGCAGGGATTAAATATCGGTAAGTTGCGGATCGTACACCTCCCCAAACTAAATCCAAGGATACCAGTGGAATTGACGTTGTTATGATGAGACACAGAATAAAGAAACAGGCTTCACGTGATCCTGCATGAATTAAAAAATGAATCGAATACAGCGTGAAAATCAAGACGAAAATCAGCAAAGCCTTAACAACCAATCTGTTATCTATGAGGCTGGTTGTGAAGGTTGGACCAAGGTTAACATCTATAAACACAC
Source organism: Elainella saxicola E1 (assembly GCA_002796835.1). Lineage (GTDB taxonomy): Bacteria > Cyanobacteriota > Cyanobacteriia > Elainellales > Elainellaceae > Elainella > Elainella saxicola. Next base: position 49,285 of record LUGL01000231.1, read on the forward strand.
GGCTTAAATTGGTAAGCCAAATCCTAAATAGTTGGTCTAAAGGTATTGAAATAGTTGTGTGAGCTGTTGCATCGGAAGCCACTCCAAAGTTTTTTCTTAATATCAGAATCCAAGGAATGAATAGGCAAAAACCAAATAAAGACGATAAGAGGTATGGCTTGAGGGCTTTACTCCACTGTAATTGTTTCGTGAAGAAGAGATAAAGACCATGACTTACTAAAACCAATCCGGAGAGCAGATTTGTGTATAATGCTACAGTAATGCTCGCACTATAAAGCCCCCAATTCAACTTAGTTGGTTTATGAGTAGCTCGAAGTAAACAGTTGCTAGATAATAAAACAGTAACTATCCACAGGCTGTAGAATCTAGCCTCTTGAGCAAATAAGAGGTTAAATGGAGATATTGCAATTAACATAATTGTAATCCAGCCTGCAAGAGGCGACTTGAACAGTTGTATACACAACCAGTAAGTACATGGAAAAACAAAAAGACTGATAATTGCAGAAAGACTTCGGATAGCCGTGATCGAGTTTCCAAACCAAAGAACCCAATAATAAGCAATTACATAATAAAGTGGCGTAATTTGCGGTTCTGAAGTCGCTAAACTTTCAACCGTACTCAATACGTTTCTTTCAGAGCTAAGTCGCTGAAACTTCTGCAGATCCTCGACACCGACTACTTCACCACTAAAGAGTTGTTGCACAATCTCCCAGTAATGGTAACCAGCAACTCGAATCAGAGTATAAACTTCATCATGCCAAAAGAATTTCGATCCGAGATTGCCTAGTCGAAAACTAACGCCGAGGCACAAGAGAAAAAGTATTGAAAACCGTAAATTAAATGCAATGTTCTTCCAGGAACGAGGGGCATCAATACGCATATCACATAGATAATAATTTAAACAGATTGTTCGAGCAGAGGCGCGTCTGGTGCATACGCCTATCGACAACGAAGTTAATCATCCCTAACTAACTTCGCAGTTCGATTGTCAAGATTTCTACTTGGAATTTATTCNACACTGCTTCATTCAAGCTTATGATTTTGCTTTGTTCGTTAATGCTTCAGATTGCATTTTCGCAGAGCCAAACCGTGAATTCACAGTTTTTGAGCAAAGATTCATTAAATCTTCACAGTAGATAGGCGTTGTTGTATGAATCAAAAAACAGACGGGGAGGCTTGAAGGAATACGAGCGATTAAGCATCTGCCCAAACTGAGTCAGGTTTAGCAACCTGAATCATCCCGTTGAGCGCAGCACATTGCAGCAGTAACTCGACCACCTGATTGTCAAAGTTGCGGTAACGCACTCGCCCCTCAAACGTCGCCTTGAGCCGAAACATCGTTGTCTCTGCAATGGTTCTCCGCACCGCTGATGCCAATGAGCGACGGTGGTAGTGAGCATCGTGCTTCCACTTCTTGCGTCTATGTTTGCGGATGTAGCGCAAATCCTCATCGCGCGGATGCGGTGGAGCATCGCGGTTGCCGTGCTGCCAAATCTTGGCATCTTTACGTGGTGGAATATGGTTTTCAGTTATATCTTGCAGATCTGTTAGTCTCTAAAATAGACAACGGATGAGTCCATTTACTTCAAAAAAATATTTCACTCAGTTAACGGCAAAGATATTTGTGAGGTTGATGTTGCAAGATCACAGGATTATGCATATGCTGATACCAAAGTTTACATATAACAAGGTAATAGGAGTATAGAGATACAAGGTAAACAATAATTAGTTGAACACACACGTAATCTGGCAGTAGCGCAGGCTAATCGGGTCGAGGAGAGCATTTAACCCTCCCCTCCCAGTCATGTGGATTGTCAATACCAAAGCTCACGTTTAAATCCTGATCATCACTTTTTGTCCTTCTTTAATCTCAGTTCACTTTTTTTAAAGGGCTGCCTCGACAACCAGTCATTCGTGGTCGCAGTTGTAACTGCGCCACACTTTCCTAATTCGCCATTACAGTTACTGTGCCGCAAACACACGAACAACGTGGTCAAAATTGTGCTCACTGGGAGGGGTATGCGGTCACAGTAGTGCGATTTGTCGATATTCCTTGACCTAAATCCTAATTCAATTCTTTGTCAATTCTTTGTTCGTTTTATCTTCTATCAATCTATCCTCTAAACAACATTTATTTCGGAGCATTCATAATTTAATTCTTAAAAAACAAGGATAATTGCTTTGGTGCTTTAATCGACTCTCCATAAGCTATTGCTACTTCAGGATTATTCTTTCCCTCAATTGAATTTCGTCGAATGTGGTAGGTCGCAGCCTGACTATCAGCAGAATAGAGCAAATCCCATACTACGGGCATTTTAAGCGCTGTTTTCTTGATCCCAAATCCATGAAGTCGTAAATTGGGTCTCTCTTGATGAAGGGCGAGCAGCAATGCCTCTATCTGCTGCGGTCTACTGTTTCGCTTACACACGGAGCCAATCCCGACCCACATCCCTGGTTGAAGCCGATCCCCATACTGTGCAAGATGTCGAACATACTCATGTGGCTCATATCCTTGCAGTACAGGCATAAGGTAGACAGGCAGACTATGCGCCAGGAGCGCATCATATCGCTCAATGGTAAGACGTTGGTTCTCTTCAACAGACATGCCTGTAAGAGAGAGGATAAACGGCTCACACATATAGTCTTGGGAGACTGCTGCCATGAGGTTGCCACACTTTGACCAACGGCAGATATGTTCTGCGTACTCTGCTACCGGAAGATGCCCTCGACCAGAGGCAATTCGCGTAAATGCCCCAGAGTCAAGTATCCAGTTCTGAACGGGGAAAGGCGACTTACGATGAAGCAATCGGTTGATCGAGATCATTGTGTAGCGAATGTTCGCACAGCCGCTTTTTCCACGAGTTGGTTGATGCCAACCAACAAAAAAGTAGCGCACTCTACTCAATCAGGTCTCTGAGCATCTCTATGAGATGGTCGAAGAAACTTTCAGCAAGAATGTCAGTTAAGACGAGTTCGTTGATGCACTGTTCTTCGCTCATTGCTGATCCATGAGTTGTTGATGTTGATCCAAGTAAGCGAGTCGCTCAGGTTTTTTTAGCTCTTCAGCTAATTGTGCTTTGGTCATATCGCCATAGCCTGAGATCTTAATATCCTGGCTATCGCGACCAATCGCTTTAGCAATCGCTTTGAGTTGTCTTAGGCTAAGCTCTTCAATCCGATCTGCAACCTGTGACAGCTGCTGTGACACCGCTGATTCAAAGACATACGTGGTCGCTTGGGCCTCTGCTACCCCTGTCGTGACAGGGATAGTAGTTCCTGTTAAATAATCAATCGACTCGATCGCGCCAATCCGATCTGCTCTCTGTGCCCAGTAATTTGCAGTTCCAGCATTGTGATAGATTTGCTTAAGCTCAAGCTTGGTTTCGACAAACAGATCACTGATCGCCTCTCGTATCTCTGCTCTTGTCTTACTAGCAGTTGCATTCTGCTCAAGCAGTTCTGAGAATTGAGACTCAAATTTTTGTAGCGTTTTTTCAAACTTGTCCTGCTCTGGAATGGTGAATGCATCGTGTTTTTCAGCATCCGAGATTTCTTTTAGTACCGAAGCCTTTGCTTCTTGATAAGCCCTCGTATTGCGTAGCGTATTGATTCCAAACTGTGTCTCTTCAAAAATCTCCTGCATTGTAGCTTTGTAGCCACGGGCAATCGCTTCACCCGATTCTTTCACTGCACTGCTAAGCTGTTCTGCGGTCTTCTTGCCCTGTTCGCCGAGTTGTTGAAAACGATTAGTAGCCTCTTTTAGAAGATGCTGTACTGCTTGCCGCTTTTCTTCAAATTGCTCTGTTGCACCTGCTACAAGGTTTTGTACCTCCTGTGTGCATACGGTCTTACTCCGTTGAACTCCAGAACTGGCAAGTTGTGCCACGTCACTCTCCGGTATCTGTCGCGCGAGGGGCAGAGTAGCGGTCTTAAAAATGTTCCACGCCTGTTCTGCCCAGGATGAGGCGTTCTCAGTGTCCAAATTTGCCATAGTTGAAAATATTCAAAATAAAACTTGTTTTTGTATACTGCGTTCTACTACAACAAGCTCTTATGTCAATACTAAGAATGCTCTTTAGAGTAGTGTTTTCTGATGCTCATCTCATGAGCGTGATTTTGTTGGAGTTTTTCTACGTTGGTCTTTTCTCATGCCTTCAGTGATCCATTCTCAGGATTGTCTCTTCCCTTGCCACAGCAACCGGATGAGTTCTCAGAACTCTCTGGTGTTCCCTTAAAGCGCTCTCCTGAGCAGTATGCAGAATCACTCTTCCAAGTTGCTCGCGGATTGGCAGTTCACCTGAAGGGCACCACTCCGGTTAGTCACGACCTAGCCAAGCGCTTAATGGTTGACGCCTTTGGGAAAACCGATGCTGAAGGTGGGTGGATCTGGAAAGATGTCTACGAAGCGCAAGAGATTGCGATGGTGATGTTTTTGCACATGGCAAAGCCAGTGATGCAGAAGATGTCATCCGATCAAACGCTTCAGTTTCTCCTTGAAAAGCAGAATCTCTGTCTCACCAACACGTTTCGATCTGAAGCTCAGCAAAGACTCCAGCAGTTCTCTACGCCCTTTCCCCTTGGTTTTATTGCCTCACGCGCAGCTGGCTTCTCAGTACAGGATATCTGTTTTGAACCGAGTGCTGGGACAGGGATGCTTGCTACCTTTGCAAAGGTGGCTGGTGCTACCTGTTTTGTGAACGAGCTTGACCCGTACCGGACAGCGCTCCTAAAGCGAGTCTTTACGGAAGGTAAGGTGAGCAGTCACGATGCTGAGTATATCAATGATTGTTTAGCCCAAGAGGTTGTTCCTTCCGTGGTCGTCATGAATCCGCCGTTTTCTAGAACGGCTGGCATTGAGAAGAAGCGGCCAGAGGCAACCCTGAAACATCTCCGCTCAGCACTGCTTCGCCTTGCGCCTGGTGGTAGGCTGGTCCTGATCTCTGGTTCAAACTTTCACCCTCTTGCACGGCAGTGGCGGGACTCGTTTATTGAGCTACAATCGTTTGCTTCCGTGGTTGGCTCATTTGGCATTGTCGGTGCTGCCTACGCCAAACAAGGGACTTCCTTCCCGACTAGGCTTACGGTTATTGATAAATTCCCCGCCCCTCATGCAGCAATTTTCTCCAATGTTGAGCTTACAGAACTACGAGCAAGAGAACTGCTTGAACGGGTGGAGAAACTCCCTCCTCGTAGAGAGGTTCAACTACCATGCGCGATCATCCCCCCTCCTCTATCCCCTGCTAAACTTGAGTCTCCACCCTCAGGCAAGCGCCAGGAGCGCACCCAAGCCAAGCGCGTAAAAGGAAGTCAGTGGGAGTTAAAAGAGTATGTACCGATATACACTGATATTGGTCCTGTTGAGTATGAAACAATAGAAATCCCCGTTTATGCATCTTCGCGTGAAGATACCCTGTATGAGGAATACCAGCCACAACGAATTAAGGTAGTAGACGCTAAACCTCATCCTACACAGCTCTGTGAATCTGCTGCCCTTGCATCTGTGCCTCCACCCATCCCAACCTATAAACCTACGCTGCCAAGAGAGTTGATACGAAACGGAACCCTTTCATCCTCCCAGATTGAGAGTGTGATCTACGCAGGCAATGCCCATCAGACGTTTCTCGATGGATTTTTCNAGTGTGGATGATATTTTTGAGAATCTTACTCCTTCCACGGCAGATGATGCTTCAGCGGTTCGGTTTCGTCGTGGTTGGTTTTTAGGAGACGGCACTGGTGCAGGCAAAGGGCGACAAGTTGCCGCCATCATTCTGGCTAACCTTTTAGAGGGGTGCACCAAAGCAATTTGGGTATCAAAGTCTGCCACCCTGATTGAGGATGCCCGTCGCGACTGGGCAGACTTGGGGCAAGATCCCTTGCTGATCCACGATCTAAGCAAATGGTCCCTCAGTGAAAGCGTGACCGCAGGAAAAGGCATTCTGTTTTGCACCTACGCTACCTTGCGATCAGAGAAGGCACCGTACAGCAGGCTTAATCAAATCATCGAATGGGCCGGAGGAAAAGAGTTTGAGGGCGTCCTCGCGTTTGATGAGTCGCACGCGATGGGTAACGCCGCAGGGGCAAGCGATGACAATAGCGACTATTCATTTCTTGAAAAGAAAGCTTCACAGCAAGGCGTCAAAGGGGTCCGGCTCCAAAATGCCTTACCAAGTGCTCGTGTGCTCTATGTGAGCGCTACTGGGGCAACGAGTGTGGAAAATCTAGCGTATGCTACGCGCCTTGGCCTCTGGGGAAGCGCTGAGTTTCCGTTTGCTGATCGCAGCGCTTTTTTTAAAACGGTGCAGGAAGGCGGCATTGCGGCAATGGAGGTGGTGTGTCGCGACTTAAAAGCGCTGGGCCTCTATCTTTCCCGGTCCCTCTCCTTTCAAGGCGTTGAGTATGAGCCCCTTAAGGTGTGTCTGACTGATAATCAGATACAGACCTATAACACCTTTGCACGAGCGTTTCAGATTATTCACCAGAACATTGAAGCAGCGCTCACTGCCAGCAACGTGACGAGCCTAACTGGGAAAGCCCAAAATCGAGTCGCAAAAATGGCAGCTTCTTCTGAGTTTGAAGGGGTGAAGCAGCGATTTTTCAACCATGTGCTGACCTCGATGAAAACGCCAGAGCTGATCAAGAGCATGGAGCGGGATGTCGCAGCAGGTCGTTCTCCTGTTGTGCAGCTCGTCTCAACGAACGAAAGTCTTACGGCACGAAGAATTCAAGAGATTCCGGAAGAAGAGCGAAATAACATCACCATAGACATCACTCCCATTGATGGTGTGATGCGCTATCTCGTGAGCAGCTTCCCGGTCCACCTCTACAAAGAGTACCAAGATTCAAACGGCAACATCACGTCCGAACTTGCTCGTGATGCTGAGGGGGCTCCTATCCTGTGTCAGGAAGCGGTAGCGATTCGCGATGCACTGATCGAGAAGATTTCTCTCCTGCCCCCTCTGCCTGGAGCGCTCGATCAGATTCTCCACCACTTTGGCCATGAGAAGGTAGCTGAGGTTACGGGCAGAAGTATCCGCATTCTAAGGGACAAGGAAGAAGATCGCTTCTATGTGGCCCGTCGCCCAGGCGGGGCGAGTGCAGATGAGACCAGGGCATTCATGGATGCAGAGAAGTTGATTCTGGTTTTCAGTGGAGCCGGTGCGACCGGCAGAAGCTACCACGCTTCTCTGACCTGCAACAATCAGCGGCAGCGGGTTCACTATCTGCTTGAAGCCGGTTGGCGAGCTGAAGAAGCTGTACAAGGGTTAGGCCGTAGCCATCGCTCTAATCAGGCACACCCCCCTATCTTTGCCCCCGTAGGGACTGATGTGAAAGGGGAAGAGCGTTTTTTAAGTACGATCGCACGGAGGATCGCAAGCCTTGGCGCACTCACGAAGGGGCAGCGGCAAGCAGGCGGCCAGGGCATCTACGACGACAGCGACAACCTAGAATCTCGCTATGCAGCGCGAGCGCTCGATCTGTTCTACAACGCGCTGTACGGCAAAACAGCACAATCCGTTTCATTGCAGGAATTTGAGGAGGCTACCGGGCTAAAACTCACCGATAGCGAGGGCTACAAAAAAGAGATCCTCCCCTCAATGCAGACGTTTCTTAACCGGCTCCTTGCCCTTCGTATCGATCTGCAAAATGCGATCTTTTCTGAATTTGAAGATCTGCATAGAACCTGTATTCAAACCGCGCTTGCTGCTGGCACCTACGAAACTGGGCTAGAAACCCTGCTAGGTGAACGATTCACCCTGGTGTCTCAAGAGGTTCTCTACGAGCATCCTGCAACGGGGAGTGCCACGATCTGCTCAGAGGTCGAACGGATGCAGGCGCTTCGAGTTCGAACCGCAGAGGAAGCGTATGTGGACCAGGCTGCGCTCTATGTGAACGAGCGCTCTGGCCGCGCTGCGATTCAGACAGCAGCAGCGAGCATCTTTGATGAGAACGGCACACTGGTTCCAAGGATACGACTACGAAGACNCGCTCGGAGACGAGAACCTCACGGTTACGGCGTTTGATGCCTCTACCTGGAAGCTAACTTCTTACCACGAGTGGAAAAGGGCATGGGACAAAGAGGTCGCTGATGCTCCAAGATTTTCTACGGATCGGCTCTACTGCATTTCAGGATTACTCATGCCAGTCTGGACAGCAATGGAACAGCTCAACACAAAGGTGTACCGGATCAACTTAGAGAATGGCGAGCGGTTATTGGGGAGAATTGTTGATGCGGCTGACCTTAAGCGGGTCTCTCGCGCCATGGGGCTTAAGGCAACGATTAACCTCGCACCACACGAGATCTTCCATACAGTGCTTAGCGAAGGGCAGACAATTGAGCTTGGTGGTGGGTTTGCGCTTCGTCGCTCCTTTGTCCAAGGGTTTCATCGGTTGGAGATCACAGGAAACCTCGCCAATGTCATTGATCGCTTTGAACAGTTCGGATGCTTTCGCGAAATCATTAGTTGGAAAACACGGCTCTTTGTTCCTACGGATGACAATGGGGTGAGAACCCTGGAGCGCGTGATGTCACTGCTTCGCCACTAGCGCTTCTTGATAGGCACGCTGGAGGGCTTCAAATCTCGCTACGGCATCCAGTCGTAGGTTCTGGTCCGGATGATACCGCTTTGCCAAGAGTCGGTACTGTTGGCGCACCTCTTCCCTGGTGGCTGAAGGGGAAAGCCCCAACACGTCCCACCAGGGGCCAGAGGTAGGCAGCGCCAAATACGCCTCATTCTCTCGGTGAAACTGCTCGATCAGAGCATCCACCTCTTTGAGCACGGGCTCTGGTACTCGTCGTACCTGCGTGCGGTAGTTGGCGGGTCTTCCCCTGCCCCATGTTTTTCTCATGGCAGTCGAGCGAACTTCGGGCGAACTTCGAGCAAGGTGGCACTCAGGATATTGATATATCTCGGCTGGACTCTGATGCAAAAAAGGAAGTGAGCGGGCCTTCTGATGCAGAACCATACTTCTTGGTGGCCCGCTCTACAGATTAGAGATTCACTTCATCAGATCGTTGAAGATCTTCCGTGCCCCCTCTATCAGCGGCATCTCTGCATCCTTTTTCTCTCTGTTCATGCTGTACTCGATCAAGGGGGCGAGAAACGGATTATCTCGCGCTTCGTAGCCAAGGAAGAATGCGGTCTTGAGCAGAAATCCCATCAGCACAAGCCACATTAATCCCTGAATGGTCTCAACCAATCTAAAGATGAACATGAGGCTTCTCCAGGAATGCGCTTATGAGGTCATTTAGTGAGGTAAGAATGTGATCGTGCAGTTCCAGTACCCCCATTAACTCAGCTTTAAGCTGTTCAATTCGTTTGCTCGCTAGCTCTTGATCTGGGTCTGCTTCTGCCTCGCGGATGGCGCGTTGAATCTCGTTTAACTCTTCGCTAAAGGTTTTCCGCAGTGTTTGAGCAAGGCTATTTCGCTGCTTCACCATGCCGGTGACAACCTCTGTACGACCAGCAAACGCTTCTCGTGCTAGAAACTGCTGGCAAATTTCAGCGATGTAGGCTCGCTGTGTGTCGGTAGCTAGCTTTAAGTCTTGTTGCAGTCCTTCGAATCGCTGATTGATCAGTGAAACGCGACCCTTGATAACGGAGCGTTCCTCCTTGGTAAGAAATAACCTAAATCGTGAGGGCTTTGAATAAAGCGCAATCTCATCATCAACAGGGTTAATGGCAGCTCGAAACTGCTCAAGACCGCTGCCGTCTGTTCTTTTGATATGTTTTAGTCGAGGTAGCATGAGCGTTATATCTCCTAGGTAATTAATGTATAGTGTGACTTTCCATTCTCTTTTCCTAATGAATCTTCTTCATCTCCAAGCAGCCCATCAAGGGTGTAAAGTGGTGCATCATCCTGGTGTTCTTCAACGAAGGGTTGTAATGGTGGTAGTGGTTGCCCACTGATTGTGTCCTCAACACGGCTTGTAATAGGGAGAAGCATCTCTCCCATTAACGTTTCCATCGCACCACAGAGCGCTGCTATCGATTTCTCAACATAGGTCCGGCGCACAAGGGCATAACGCGGCGACTGAACGGCTTCTGCAATGATCGCGTTGGTTGTATCTGCCACGGTGTGGTGGAAGGTGCTACGAACCGATATCATGCATTTTTTTGACTCTTGGTAATCAAAATCTTGTTGCTCGTAGGCAGCTCGTTGTTCTATCTGATAGCCTCGTTTGGCTACAGCCTCTCCACTTTCGAGCGCAACATCGTAGACGCTGGCGGGAGAGCTGATTTTCGCAAGTAAGGGCGCAACGTCGATGCCGATCAGAAGGAGTGAGATGCCGGTAACAATGGCGTTAATGGTTTCATCTCGTTGTTGCAAATGGTGCAGTGCTTTAACCTGGGTAAGTAGGCTTGTCGAGTGAGCCCTATCGAGTTTTGAGGTAATTGCCTTGTGCTCTTCCTCAATCTTGGCGGTGATGCTTGCAAGTTCGGTATCGATCTCTTCAATTCTACGTGTTGTTCTCCCTACCTCTGCTCTTTTCTCGTGATATAGATAGCCTTTGCCAACTAATCCGCTTCCAGACGTACCTTCAGCCTCCCCCATCATTTCGTTTACCTGTTTGTCTCTATGTTTCTCTAGCGAGCCTCGTTCTTTGCGTAGCCGTTCTCGCTCACCCTCTAGCGGGGCTTGCAGCGCGTTGGTGGTAGCCTGCTTCTCCTCTAGTTCGATAACGGCGATCTCTGCATGAACTTCGGCCCGGAAGATAAAGAGCGACACGGGAATCGAGATAACATGAGCGCTAGCTACACCAAGAATAATTCTGACTACTGCCGGAATAACACGCTCTCTAAGCGGCCTTAGTTTTCGTTCGGAAAGCATCAGGAATCGATCAAGGGTAACAAAACTCCCTGCTACGATCACCCCTAAAGGAACCGCAGCGATGGGGGTAATAAAGGTGCTGATCGCAAATGAGCTAGAGATAAGCGACAGAGCCCCTGTCATTACCATCGATGTGCCGATGCACTGATGGATCGCTTTGTCCTGTTTACAGTGAGGATGGTTGATGAGCTCAGAATGCGCTCCTGCAAGCTCTTCTAGTGAGATTTTCACGGTTCTTTATCTCCTGTGCGTGTGGTGGTAGCGAGTGCTTACGGTGTGCCCTCTGGCAACTGCTTGACTTCTTCTGGTGCGTGGATGCTCTGCACCTCGATATCAGGGGAACTTGACGCGGTATGGAGTGCTTCCGGATGAAGCGCGATATAGCGTAACAGCGCACGGTGTACGCTCTTTCGAATCATCGGTTGCAGGAACGCTGCCCGACTTTCAACGGCAGTGTACGCTTCATCATCGAGCACCGACTGAAGTAGCTCAGGTGAGATGATGGGGTCAGCCTCTTCCTCCTCACACGGCAACTCTTGAGCAATCAGCTCTGCAATCTTATCGAGTGGAATATTCTCATCACGTTTGGTCTTAACAAAGTTGAGCTGGGCAATCTCATGCTCTGTAAGCATTATTTTTGCTGAGTCCATTCCGATCTTCTGCATCCAGGATCGGACGGTTTTATCGTCCTTCCCAATACTCTTTGCATACTCTCTTCTATCTATCATGGGTGTTCTCGTATGACGGTGCTATTGTTTCGCTATCTCTCCATCTCAAGGTGCGGATTTTGATAGTCGTGGCGATTGGTTTGAAACCAGTGCTCAGCGCGGCTTTCGTGCTGTCCTGTTGTAACCACAGGCACCCAGTGCCCGGATCGCTCAGGTTTTTCCTCGGCGTGGAATCGGTCTTTCTCTGGTTTGAATGCTTGGTAGTCCTGTGTGGAGTACTTCAGGAAGTCATGGGCCGTAACCGTGGCTACCTCTGACTTGTCTGTGATAATAGAGAACGGGCGAACTCTCCCCTCCTCTGCTGCCTTTTGTAGCTCAGCGCGGGTGGTGGGAAAGATGTTTTTAGCAATACTTTCATCTGAGTATCCTTGGCGATAGAACTGCTTTATCTCTTCTGCAATGCGCGTTAGATCGTTTGGGTCTTGTGCGTGCTCAAACTGCTGAACGTGATCTCGATTGAGTTCCTCCTTCTCCTGACGCGAGAGTTTTATCCGGCTGCCCGATGCAGTTCGTTCAGAGAAAGAGGCTGTTATCTCGTGGACGCGACTTGTTTCTGCCCAGCGGTAGCGATCAGGAAGCGGGTTATCTTGGTGCTGGGTTTTGCGCTCTTGTGTTGGCTGAGCAGAGACCCTGTGGTTGGTAGCCCATGCGTACCGTTCTGGGAGCGTGCTCTGGTTCTCAGCCACCTGTTCAGGTGCTGCAACACGAGCAAAGTGGCGACTTCGTTGCCTCCACATCTCTTCTAGTGGTTGCTGATGCAATCGCGCAAGCTCTGCTACCGCACCGTGCTCAGAATAGGATTTGCCGTCTATTCGTGAGAAACAGGTAGCCTCACCTGTTTCTGCGTCAATCCGTGTTTCAAAAAATGGCTCATAGTGTCTTTTAAGCAAGGTATGAACCAACGAGCCTTGGTATGCCATGGTAAGAAAGGACCTATAAGAGTGGGCAGTGGGCGTTGTACCGCTATTCTTCGTGGTTTATATGTGGCGTTCTCGCATCAAGGTAGCTAACGCTTCTTCAGTAAGAGAATCGATGTAGGCTCTGACCTCCTGAAAAACGAAACGTTCAAATTCATTACCCGGAGTTGGAAGATTGACGATGAGTTCTTTAATTGGCACCTCTCGCAGTAGCTCATCAGCCTCTGCATCAGTCATTGCAGGCACAATCTTCATCGAGGCCGGTTTTCTCACCAGGTTGGGAAAGGTGCGATCCCGTTTTGGTTTGTGTACCTCAACCCAGTCACCAGGCAATCGATAAGGAACAGCACGCGGGTCAAGGTAGCGAGAGGTAAAGTAGAACTCAACTCCGTTCTCTGGAGATGGGGTTTTGAGTCTCCCCAGTGCACCAGGCACCAGGCGGGAGCGGTGTGAGTAGCTAATGGTCTTGCCATACGAGGCATGACCGAGGTTGTAGGAGACCTGCGGGAGGAGTGCCTCACCAAGTTTTTGGGCAAGCCAACGCTCAGACGCTGGTTCACTCGATTTGCAGAAACAACAATGCTCGGAATTATCCAAGATTGCTGCAATCTCACCTTCGCTGTAGTAGGTCTCTAGCTGCTTAATCTGCTGCACCCCCCAGGCCACATGGCAATTTTTTGATCGCCCTGTGGCAAGCAGGAGCGGAATGCTTTCGAGCCGCTGAAACACGGGGAACTCATCGATGGAGATAAAGACCTTTTCAGTTCGATTATTCGGCAGGCTTAAGATGAGTGCGGTAAGCAGGTTAAAGATCGTCTGATACCACGGCAGCGTTACTGCAATGCTCTGCATATCGATGCCGACTAAGATGACACCTCCTTCTTCAAGTTCTTGTTGTAGATCGATGGTGGTCGGTGCGTAGTAGTCATGAGCGGCTGCGAGTGCGAACCGATCCAGCGCTGCACTGACTCCGGCCAAGATGTTGCCCCGTAGCTTTTCGTCTGCTGGTCGCCAGGTGAGCCGTTCAAACATGGCGTTACTCGGATGAAGCGCAAAAAGCTCCGTGAGTAGTCCAGTGTGGAGGGTGGCGACACGGTAGAGATTGCTAAATGAGAGCTTGCCAAGCTTATCGAGGGATCGGGCCATTGAGAGAATCATTGTTCTCTGTACGTTTTCCCAGAAGGGATTTTTGGCGTCCTTCATGAGAAACGGCTCAATGATTGCCGCGATCTTCTCCACATCGCCACCAGCGTTAATGCTGATTGATGCGGATCGCAGGTCGCTTAGGTTGAGATACAGAAACGGTATCCCTTCACCTTTAAGCTTTTCAGGCCCATCCCCTTTCATATCGAAGATGAAGGTGAGGTTGCCTGACCCTGGAAAGCTTGCCCGTGCTGCATCGAGCGTCCATCGGTCGATGATTATGGATTTTCCACTACCAATAGAGCCAATTGCGGCATGGTTGCCCTCGTAGCGTTCGCCAAATTCAAAGCCTGCAAACCGGATTCGAATGCGATCGCGTGAACTGCAACAGAGGAATCGACTCGGTGCGGTGGCCCGTTGTCGTTTTGCCGTCTCATCCACAGCGAACGCTTCGAGTAGGTCTTGGGCCATCGGCGCTCTGGTAGAGCGCTCGGCCCATTGAAAAAACTCCTTTGCTCTCACTGCTTCATTCTCTTCACGAGAGAACTAAGCACAGAGGTTAGCCGTGGACGAGGAACCGATTCATGCTCGACGATCTCAAGCGGTTCAAGCCGCTCACGCTCGACGAGGTACTCGATCCGGCGCTCACGCAGGAGTTTTTCCCTATGTAACTGCGGAAGGAACTCATCAGGCGTCTCACACATTCGGTGCTGAAGATCGTCTTGCAGCAGGCCGCTCACCAGGCGGGAGAGATGCGGATAAATGACAAGCAGCAGCACGGTAAAGACAGTAATGGCGCACCAAAAAGAGTATTGGCGAAACCCTTCTTCGGTAGCACCCTGAAGCGTGAGATACCAATCTCGAAACAGCCTAAGAGCAGTAGTGGCCACGGCAAACAGAGAGAAGTAGCTACCACTTGAGAGTATAAGCGTCCCTATCACGATGCTTGGTATCGGCACACGCACATCGATGATGTGCTCGTACGGCTTAAAGATCCGCTGAAACTGGCGAGCAAGCGCGAACTGATCAAGGAGATACTGAACAACGAGGAAACTTGCACCTGCACCGGCCAGGTAAAATGGCACGGCTGCCACATGATGCGTAATCTCAAAAACTCGTGTTGCGATAACTGCCGATAACCATCCATGCACACTCGCCATTATGAAGCGAATCAAAATTANTTGTGAGTCGGGAGAACCCTGTATAGGGGGTTATCTCTTGGTTCATAAAACCCTCCCCTTACTCAACAGCGCTTGTAGCGAGATCAGCAGAGAGAAGATTAATGATGCCCCAGATACAAGCCTGGTGTTGAAGGCTAATTCGCTCTAGGAGATCGCAGGTATCCGCGTCAATCGTGGCATCAGGATCGAGAATCTCGAATATCTCGGTGATGTAGAGCCCTGTCCGTTGTGCTTCTACCAGAGCGCTAATGGTGAACTGTTTATCTTTTTCAGAAAGCGCAAAGATTGGGGCAAAATGATCGATCGCAGGATGATGGCTCTGTTCTAGAATAGTTTCCATGGCGAGTAAGGGCACCACGATGTACCCCTTGCTAGATTTGATAGATAGCATCCCTTCCAGAGCTGTAGCAGGCGTTATTGGGAGGGTTTTGCTTATGGGGTAATNTGTATAGGGTAGAGCCTGATTTTTATTAACTCTTATCCCAAAGCACAAACATCCCAAACCCCTGGTATGTAAGGTTTTGGGATAAGAAGCGATGGGATGTTTGTTAATCGACGAGGAAGTCGTTAGACGGAAAGTTATAAAAGCCGAAGCTTAATGCGATATCGTAACAGTTGAGCATGAGAGTCTTGACGTATTCAGGGGTCGTATTGCGCTGGAGCTTCCCGTGGTATCGTGCCTTAAAGACATCTACTACTTCATGGAGTGTATTCCACAATAGTCTTTCGTCAAACTGTGGTCGATCAGCGGTGATTTTGTTCATTTCTGGATCAAAAGAGACGTTGNGAGGATACAAACAAGCGAGGCTGAGTAAGCCCCAGCTTCTCGATTTCCTCTCCATGATCTTTAATAAGGGAAGCGAGATCCTCCANTTTTTTTGCAAAAATTTGCCACTTTCTCCGGTGCATCAGGTCTGCACAACTCTGGATCATCTTTTCCAGCCTCTGCCATCGCATCTAAAAAAAGAGCAACATCGTTCCATGACATAGGAACGACAAGGTTCTGATACTGAAGCTGACCATCGATTCTTCGTTCATGATCAGAGTCTCGCCCAGTTGCTGAAAGACTTGTATCCCAAAAAAGATAGTCACCATGGTTTTGGTAAATTGAGTCCACCGTATCCTTCCCATCGATTTCACCACCTCAAGCAGTCTTCAGAACGTGGCGTCTAATATTTTCTCTTCTTGAATGAAAAATCATTGTGCGGCTTTGCTGTGAGTTACGCAAAAAAATTATTACTGCCACGTAACCACTTGTAACAATGCTGGCTACCCAATCATACACGAGGAGAATAAGACCAGATACAATAGCCATAACTATTGATCATAAAGAGACGACTGCCATGAGTACCTACTTTGGGGATCTGCAAAAACAGGTACTTCGGCTTCTCATCGATGCTTCTGTTGCCAGAGCTAGCTCTAGCGTGCAAGAAGGCGGTGTCGATAGCCGATGGGTGATTGAGTCCGGTTCAGATAGGGTAGCCCTTACAATAAAAGCTTCTTCGGTAAAATGCCTGCAAACATTCCTTTGGGGGTATCTTGCAGAAAACCGCTACATTATAGATGAACGGTCTCGACGAATCGCTGAATATCCGAGCGATAAAAGCTTTGCTGGTGAATTTAGTCGACTCGTTACGGCATTAGTTTCTGAAACAGAAGATTACGTTCAGAAAAACCATAAATGTAAAAGCGGCGTTGATTTATCGTTTTACACAAAAGGTAACTGTGCGGTTGGCAATCATGAGCATTGGCAGTTGCTCACAGAATCAACTATAGAGAAGATTACGAAACAGCGGGGGCATACAAGAAAGTCATCACGGGCAGCCCGGAGAAAGGTGGTAGAAGGGGTTCGATACAAAGTCAGCGATCACATTGAGTCTAGTTGTGGATGGGTAAGAGTTCTCGACATGACTCGACCAGTTGCCTTAAAAGAAGTCTTTACTGAAGTCAATATTCTTGAAGAAATTTCAGGACGACGACGATTAACAATCCCTCAGCTCCTCGAAATCTCCCGGCTTGAGAATTTTGACCTAATTGGGCGAGATTTTGTTCGTCAATCCCGTGTCTCTGGACTTGAATCAGTTAAGCAGCATCAAAAGCTCCTCGTGTTTGGTAAGCCTGGATCTGGTAAGACGACCTTCCTTAAGCATATAGCTATTCTCTGTAACCGAGGCTTATTTCAGTCCAACTGCGTCCCCTTTTTTATTGCGCTGAAAGATTTTGCAGAAGAGGTAGAAAAACCCTCTCTGCTACAATACATGGCAGCAAGGTTGGCCGAATGTGATGTCAAAGATGCTGAGCAAACATTAGATGGGCTCCTGCAACAGGGACAGGTCCTTGTGTTACTCGATGCCCTTGATGAGGTACGTAAGGTTGATATCAGCAGAGTCTTAAAGCAGATCCGTAAACTTTCGTATCAGTTTCCCCAGTGTCATTACGTTATTACCTGTCGAATTGCTTCAAGGCCGTATGTCTTCGAACAATTCACTGAAGTGGAAATGGCTGACTTTAGTGATGAACAGATTGAAGCCTTTGCAACAAATTGGTTCCAAGCTCAAAACTCTGCTGACAAAACAGAGCTATTCCTACAGAAACTACAGGATAATAAGTCGATCTTAGAATTAGCTACCAATCCCTTGATGTTGACCTTGCTTTGTCTCGTGTTTGCAGAAAACGCTAATTTCCCTGAGAGCCGATTTGAGCTGTATGAGGAAGGATTAGATATCTGGCTGAAGAAATGGGATGACACAAGAAACATTGAGCGTGACAAAATCTATAAAAATCTATCGTATAAGCGAAAGAAGGATTTGCTCAGTTATGTAGCGTTTCATACCTTCAAAGAGAATAAGTTTTTTGTTAGACAAGTAAACATTGAGCAGATTATTGCTGAATATGTTCAGCATCTCTCTCCTACCATTTCTCGTCCTCAAGGGCCTTCCCCTGACAGCGAGGTGTTTCTTGAAGCAATCGAGCTTCAACATGGGCTCTTAGTCAAGCGAGCCAAGAATATATACTCTTTTTCACACCTAACGTTTCACGAGTACCTCACAGCGCGCCAGATCGCCCATGCACAAGACCCCCACTATATAGAAACGCTTTCTCTTCATATTACCGATCCGATTTGGCACGAAGTATTTCTGTTGACTGTAAGTATGTTACAGAATGCAGATACGTTGATTCAGCTCATGAAACAACAGATTGATAGTCTAATCACTGCTGACCCAGCATTAGAGCGATTTCTTGTGTGGGTAAATAGCAAGGCTCAATCCACTCAATCTCCCTATGACTCTGCTGCAATAAGAGCGTACTATCTCTCTAGTGCCAATGTGCTATGTCGTACCAGTAAGTTAATTCTCAATTTAGATCTAGCGCTTGCTATAGATGAGAATTTTATCGATGCTCTCGATAGTGATCCTGATATAGCCCTGGATAGAGCGCTCGTTTTGCTTCTCGATACGATTAGCTGTTTACTACCAATGCATTCTCAGGAATCTGAGCCGATTGTTGTGAGTGATGTTATTCATGATTTTCTAATCGTGCTCAAGCATAAAGTTATTCCTACAAGTTTCTTTGAACTTCAGATGGCTGCTCCGGTTTGTGAAGATGTGATTGCAGACAATTCTATAGCTTATGCTCTGTCTGTCGTGTTAGGACGGGTTCTCGATAAAGCAGAAAACTCTGAGATGCGTAATCTTCTTGAACTAATTGTAGGAGAAGCTTTAGAGCAATGCTGCGATGTAGAGAAGACGCGCCATTGGTTGGAGCAGAGAGGTTGTCAGTGGATTGATGAGCTACGAACTTTCATGAAGCAATATCGTAATATTGGATACATCTGGCAGTTTAGCGACAAGCAGAAAGAATTACTGCAACAGTATGCCGATGCAAATAAATTGCTTCTCGAATGTATTTCAAAGGATTGCTATCTTACTCGATCACTTCGTGAGCAAGTTCTAGCCTCGCTCCTTTCAACGAGTCAGGTCTCAGCGCTCCAGCCTACGTTGATAGAGGTTCATTGAGGAAAGTTTTTCCTACCTCTTGCCGCCTTTCCCTCCCTACCCTCATCCTGGCTACCTCAAACGCCTTGCTAAGAAAATTCGGTACTGAAACGTCAATCTTTACCGTGGACGGCTCCCTGAAGCGAGGAAGAATCCTTCGCTTCACGGGTTGCCTTACCTCGTTCTGAGGCTCTTCTGGTCTTTCCTCTGCATCTTCCCTTAGCTTGCGAAGGAGTGCTCGTGCCTGCTCTTCTTGCTCGTTACTGATGTAGTGCCAGAGCCTTTTACGAACGATCCCCATGAAGACGCGGATGGCATCGCCCTTCCCTTCTGCCTGTAATGTTAGCGCTCTTCTAGCGGCCCCAAAGAAGCTCAGTTTTTCCGGTTCGGTGTGAGCGATCACGTTTTTGCTGACGGCATCCACAAAGAGTGCTTCTAACCGATCAGGATGTTGCAGATCGCTAAGCTGAACATTCCTGATCGAGGGCTTTGTTTGTGTACAAACACCAGCGGCCCTTTTCTGGTTCTTATATTCTTCTTTAGAAGAAGATTCTGGTTCTTTTACAAGCTTACCGATTTTGGGGCACTCCTTCGGTGGGGGGTATCCGATTTTGGGGCACTCCGCCGGTTGCGTGGGGGTGCTTTTGGGAGCCTCTGGAACTGCCATGGTAAACAACGTGCCTCGCTTGTTGGTCACACACTGCTTTGCATAGCTTGTTGTCGCCATCCAGCCAACCGAGGTAAGCCAGGTTCGTACCTCAACCACGGTGGACATAGCTAAGCCAGTTAGTGTTGCGATCCAGCGGTGTGAGACGGATCCGGAGAGTCGCATTCCCCCTCTTCTATCCAGTGAGAGCCCTCGATGGAAGTAGGCGAAGGCCCCCATGACCCGCCCAGGTTTGGTAGACGTAGCAAGGGATCGCAGAAATCGACGAGGCACCGGGACAATGCGGGTAGAGCTTCGCAGTTGGTGCTTATCGTTGGTGAGATTGGCTTGCCGTAGGGTTTCTTCAGCAAACGGCAGCGGGGATTGTGTGATCGCAATCTGCCCTTGCCCGTGGTCGATAATGAGCCCAGCGCTCACGAGCGACTGGAACGCTTCGCGGACCTTGCGTACGCTTTTTCTCTGGACCAGCTTCTGGACTCGCTCAAGGCTACACCAGAAGCGATCTACCACTGAGCCGTGCGCGGCACTCTGTGAAGCCTTTATCTCTAGGATCGCCGCGAACACACAACCGGAAAGACTGCTAATTTTTTTTTGCNTTACGAGCACTTAAAAGATTGCAAATAACAGCACTTCGAATAGGTGCATAACCCCCTGAAATTGTTCTATTTTCCATTTCACTCCTGTGAGAAACACAGGACAGCAGATAGCAACAAGATACACGAATCCTGTCAGACTCTAAATTAATGCGCTTGACTTGGATATGAAAAAGGATTAGAAAGCTCTTATTGGTTTCTGGCTTTCTAATTCCTGTTCCTTGTTAATTAAATTAAAAGCTTCAAAAAAACGACTTTCCCAGGGTCGTTTTTTTATGCCTTTATTTTAACCGTAAACGTTGTTTTATCTCATGTCCTGTCCCTGGTTAAGCCATATTAAAATCAAAAGCAAGGGTATTCTTATCTATTATCTAGAAGGATGCAATAAAGTTTAAGTCTTTCTTGGTCTGTACCTTATGTCATGGTAGGGCAGTTCATTCTGGCTTCAGCATAGGACAAAACTTGCAAAAGGCTGTAGGGGAAGGTCTCATGAGAATGACCATACCCTGACCATGAAACCCGATACATCAGGCTGCTCTAATTCGTCAGGCTTTGCAGTTTTACCTCAGATGGCATGAGGCTAGAGTGGCTTTTCTTGCCTTACTTTTGTCGTTTTGTTGCGAGTTGAGTTGTCCGAAGCCTTTGCTTGTAATGCTTGATACAAAAGGCCGGTTGGCCTGATGGTTAGACAACCAATAGTTCGTTGGCTGTAACAGCTTTCTTTCACTCAACTTCCAGTCACTTCCCTATAATCTCTCTTGATTTTCTTCTGTCTCCAGGAACTTCTCCGTCTAGCTTCCACTTAACTTCCGATAAATTCCCCCCAAAAGTACTTTCCTTCATGACACCAATGGTAAAGAGGAAACGGTATAAAAGAGAAATAAGCTAAAGCAGAAAAAAGAATGATCACGATCCGAATCATTCGTGAAGGCAGGCAGGGCTACTATCTGCGGCCAGAAGACAGCAATCAGACAGATCTCCCTACCCTCTGTGGCTCAGGGGCAGAACTGTTAGGGGTGGCAAGCTCAAGTGTTGAGTGGGATGATGATCGATTGTCTCTACTGTTTAATGGCATCCATCCGCAGACACTTCACCAACTTAGGCGGCGAGCACCAGGGCATCGGCAATCAGTTCACCCTAAGACCGGAAAAACCAAGCTCTATANAGCCGGTTGTTGGGTATGACATGGTAGCAAATGCACCTAAGGATGTTTCTATCCTTGGCTTAGCGCTGGCTCAGCCCAAAGCAATTGAGTTGCATAGCAAAGCGGTACAGCAGGTTATTCACTCGCTAGGGCAGTACTGCACAGCACGGACCAAAGCAGGACTCATTAATCTTAAGCCGGTGGTATTAGTGCAAACACATCTCGCAAATCGAAATTTAGAATGTCACCTGCACTCACACTGCCTAATCGTAAACACTGGCCTCATCACCTCTCATCAGGGACGAGCTATCGAGGGCAGAAGGTTACTGCAATCATGTTTTGACCTGGGGCAACTCTACCGATCAACGTTGCGATCCTTGGTTGAGTCAGAGCTTGAAGTCTCTACCTTCTCTATTCCACTTCGTAAAGGTGAGAGCTTCGGGATCCATGGCATTCCTGAATCGCTAAGAGAGCTATTTTCTCGCCGCAGTAAATCGATTCGTGCCTATGTGGAGCAGACCGAGAAGAGCACTGGTAAAACTCCAAAGGGATCAGCAATTCGAGATGTTGCTGNTGCGGGAGCGATCTGTAAAACAGCACATGATTGATCGCGAGCACCTTATAGCAGAATGGCAGAGACAAGTACGAGAGCACACCTTGTCCATTGAGCCACCTTGCTTATAGTCGCCTAAGGAGAGAATTTTTAAGAAAATTTTTCTCCGGTGCTACGCAGCACCGAGGACTGTTGTCTGAGTACTCCTTTGTTCTCATCTTTTGTAATTAGGGTAAGTGCTGAGCCTCATGTCCCTTTTCCGCAGCAGTGCGAATATTTTTTCTGTCTCTCTTTAGTTCCTGGCCTAGACCTGGATCTGCTCTATTTAATGCCTGAGTTTCTGCTGGTAAAATAATTGCCAGTTTCCCCTACTCTTCTAGTACTGCTCCTATCTCTGCGAGTAGTTCTTGAAGCCTCTCACGTTTCTTGGTGTTTCGTAGGAGATGGGCATCTGCTTTTATCCTTTTTGCAGTAGCTTGAAACTCGTTTACCACTGCTGTCACAGCCTTGGAGGTTGTCTTCTCTGGTTTAGCAGTAACAGCCTGCACACGTTCCTGTACCTCACGGAAGGTAAGCGCTTCTGTAACTGCTTCTTCTAGCAGTAATGCTCTTTTCTCTTCGTCTTTAACCTTATTGAGTTCCATCGTCACTGAGTACGAGATTTTTCCCTCAAGGTGGGCAGACTTTAGCTCTTTGGGAAGGCTTAGGGTTCTTAGATTCTTACTGCGGAAGGTCTGGAGATTAATATTGAACGCAGATAGGATCTCAATAATCCCGGTCAGCATCTCGTTCGGTGCTGCGTCGCACCGAGAAACTTTATCTGGATGTCCGTCTGTCCGAATGATTGAGATCGCTTCTTCTGTCGTAATCCCTAGCTTGGTTTCAATAAGCCTTAAGATCCCTTCGGTCTCCTCAAGCTTACTTAAGTCCTCACGTTGTAGGTTTTCGGTGAGTGCAAACTCTAGCGCCTCATTATCTGAGTAGTCCTCGACGATGCAGCGGACCTTATCGAGTCCTGCAAGCTGTGCTGCTCTCCATCGGCGTTCACCCGCAATAATTTCGTAGTGTGCGTCATCTGCTGGCCGGACGTTTATCGTGCCCCTAAATCCTTGTGATCGGAATGACTCAGCGAGTTTATCGAGACCCTCCTGTGAGAAGAATTTTCTCGGTTGAAAACGACCAGGTGTAAGCTGGTCCACGCTGAGCCATGTGGTTGCGGTATCTTCTTTCTTCCGCCGATTAGAAACGAATCCACCAAGGATGCTTCCTTCAGAAAGGTCAAAGCCGTTGCTCATAAGATTTTAGTCAGTTCAGTTGCGGTTGTCGTTAGGATTTTTACAGCATCAAGTCGAGGTGAAAGCTCTGCTAAGGGGATATTCTGTGCGCTAGCCTTGGCAAAGTCAGTGCGTCGAGGGATAGGGGTGTAGACCTTAGCCTTTCCGAACATGCTCGGTTCTTCCTTCTTTACCTTCGTGATAGAGGAGGTGATTTTCTCAAGTGCTTCATTGGCCTGCTTGAGTTTTTGATCGTACATGGTTGGGATTGCCCCAAGCACTCTTAGATCTTCATTGAGGTCATAAGCAATCTCACAGGTGGTTCGCATGAGGCAGATGGTAGCCTGTACAGATTTATATTCCGTCTGAATTGGAATGAGCAGAAAATCAGCAGCCGTGAGACAATTCACCGAAAGCAACCCTAGTGAGGGAGGGCAATCGAGCAGAATAATATCATAATCGTCCGTCACCTTTTTGAGTGCTTCCTTTAAGCGATACTCCCGTCTGAGTTCTGAGGCAAGCCGTAGTTCAGCCTGAGCAAGCAAGATGTTGCTTGGGACAAAATCACAGTGATGTAGCCCTTCGGTGATTGGGAGCGGCTTTTTGTCGATCAAACTCTGTAATGCAGTTTCCTCCTGAGTAAATGGGTTTATTCCCATAAACACAGTCAGTGATGCTTGTGGGTCAAGGTCAATAAGCAGTACTCGTTTCTTGTGGTCCTTAGCTAGGTGATAGCCAAGGTTCATAGTGAGGGTGGATTTTCCAACCCCTCCAGACATGTTGTAAAAAGCTAAAATTTTGCTCATGAGGCTGTAGTGGGGGAGGAGTTTTCTTAATGGGTTTTCGTCGGTGCGACGTAGCACCGGGATAGAAAATTTGTGGTGTTGCCGGAAAAAGCATAGCTGCAACGGGGAGAAATTTGCAATCAAGAAACAGCAGCAAATACCAGATTCTGGTGATTGCTATCTCTTTTTTCGCTCTCGGTGCTGCGTAGCACCGACCCGTTAATCCTGTTGCCTATCCCTATAATGGACAAACAGAATTCTAGAAATGAATGTTTAAGCATTGGTAGGGGATTTCCCCGTGAGGTAGAGCATAACATTGTTTGTGAGGGAGTGAATTAAGAGAACTCCTTCTACCTACCTGTGGAAAAGTGTCCCACATGAATAAAAACAGTAGGTTATCTGTCCCACAGATTTGTTTCGAAAAATCACCTATGTTCCACAGAAATGTTCCACAAGGCTTCTTTCCTTGGGATAACGCTATGTTTTCAATAGCTATTGAGATGCTGTTTGTTCTCTCCTATGGTTGCAGGCAAGAAAGGAGAGAACCTTGGCCTACAACCCGCACTATTTTCGTTACGATGCGCTCTTTGCTCTGCTGCTCACACTAGGGTTGCTTCTAGCGATTCATCAATCGATCCTGCCTATCTCGTTTGTCGAATTTAGTGGACGGCTGCTCATGCTTCTCTGCTATTCACTTTCATTTGCTGTCACTGGCTTTGTGCGGACGCTCCTTCAGGAGCAAAGGGAAGCTCCGCGAGTGAGGAAGGGTACGAAAATCCTATCCCCTCGATCCTTCAACCAGGTTGTTCAAGGAGATGGGCTAGGAATTCCGCACAAAAACACGCTGCTGCACATCAGAGCCGAGGATGAAGCGACCCATATTCAGGTAGTTGGGGATACAGGCACCGGGAAAACAGCGCTCTTACACTATTTCTTACGCCAAATTCGAGAGCGTAGAAACGAGCAGGTCATCATCTACGATCCATCCGGCGAGTACTGGCAAGTGCACTCTCAACCAGAAGACATCTGGCTTTGTCCGTTTTCTAATAACTGTCCCTACTGGGATCTCGCAGGAGAGATCACCGATACAGAACGATTACCGCAGTTGCTCGCAAAGAGCTTTATCCGTCCAGAGTCAGAGGGGAGAGTTACCTTTTGGGAGCGTGGCGCACGGGCGATCATGGCTCCCTTACTCCGTAATCTGCGACGGCAGTACGCTTCACCGCATGACCTGATCCGGTGGATGGGAGATGTGGAGTTTCTAACCACATTAGTTCAAGGTACAGCCGCCTATCACTTCATTGACCCGAAAGCAGGAGAGCAGCGGGCAGGGGTTCTAGCGACCTTGGCAACCGCAGCTGAAGAACTGCGCTTACTCCCCAAGACGGCACATGACAGACCTCGATTCTCCTTTGCTGAGTGGGTACAGCAGAGAAGGGGATGGCTCTACATTGGGGCTCATGGAATTGCCGACCAAGAACTGTTGCAGCCTCTCATCTCTATCTGGTTTGACATTGCAATTCGCCAGCTCACACAGAGCAAAAAGGCGAACCAAGCAACTTGGATTTTCATTGATGAGCTTGCTTCTCTTGAGCATCTCTCAGCACTGCCGAAGGCAATCGACCAGGCGCGAAAGTATAACACCCGCCTCTGCTTAGGGTTTCAGGGGAAAGCCCAGATGTTTCACTACTACCGGCATCTGTCTGAAACGATGCTCTCTGCTGCATCGACAGCAATTTTTTTGCGACATCGCGATAGTGACTCAGCGACATGGGCAGCCAAGGCTATCGGCAGGCCCGAAGTAGAGCAGGAGCTTGATAGTCACTCTTGGTCCATTGCTGGAGATCGGGAAAACGTGAACGCACGCAGGGAGCGTCGAGAGTCCTATATCATTTATCCGAACGAGATTCAGAATCTTCCCAAGCGCCAGGGGTATCTTCGCTACGGGCAGCATGTAACGCCGATTGTGTTTGATTATCCCGCTTTCGCTGCCTCACCCTCTTCTGGTTCTCAGGTTTCTGAGTCTTCTGCTGATGCTGAGATCTTTCTTCCTGTTGCCCTACCTGCTGCTCAAGAATCGTAGGGGCGCGGAATCGATCAAGTGCTTGTCGAGTCTCCCAAATCTGTTCATGCAGTTTCTGGGCACGCGCATAGCCCCGCTCGATGAGCACTTCGGTAAGTTTCGCAATCTGATGGGCGAACTGCTGTTTTTGTTGCAAGAGTGTGCGATCGCGAATCTCTCCAACCCAATTGGTTAGGCGAGCCGTGTAGTGGTCTCGGTGATTCTGAGCAGCCTCAAGCACCTCAAGTGCTGATCGGATGTTTTGTACTGCGGCTGAGTGCTGCGATCGGAGTTGCTCCTGCTCCTTTCTTACCGTGCTGAGTGAGCGTGTAATGAGGTCTTGAGTTCGTTCTAGGTTCTCGGTGAGCCAACGAATCGCACGGATGTTTTTCACTTCCTTTGTATGCTGTGTCTTAATGCCCTTGTGCCAAAGCATTGAGTCGTAGGGCCGTAATTTGGGCTCAGGAATCGTAAAGCTTAATCCTTGCTCCTTTCTTGATCGGTGATCAATTCGCTCATTCCTACCAGCCTCAAAAAGCACTTGATTGGTGATGTCCTGCCATGACACGCGCAATTCAAGCAGGCGACTTTTTGCTATCCATGATCTATCTTTTGGAGTGCCGCCGCGCTCTGGAAACGCGTTGTTTCCTCTCAGAAAATAGCGATCTTCATCTCGCGTAATCCCATCAAGCCGCCGACGAGAAAACATGAGGTGAGCATGAGGGTTTTTCCCTCCGTCAAGTGATGGTGATTCGTGGATAGCAAAGGTAAACGGGAACGAGTGAGTAAGCTCTTTCTCAACGAACGATTTCACAAGCTTTATCTGATCTTTTGATGTCAATTCACGAGGTAGGCTCACGATGAACTCGGAATATAAACGTGCATCGTATGGCCTTTCATTCGTATCAACAGAGCCCCAGAAATGCTGTGGTGATCTTGCCCAGAAGGGCAAGTTTCCTGATTCAAGATATCGTAAATGATTGGCTCTATTTTCATACCGTTGCTCGCGAGCAATGTAGCGAAAATGCTCTAAGGCTCTTTGGCCTTTGCCTCTGCTGCCATGTCGGAAGTCTAAGCGGTAGATCACCATTAGAGATGTGTTTCAACTGTGTAGCCGCGCAGACAAAGCTAAAGCTACATACAGAAGGGCTACGGTTTCCAGAGTTGATCTGATTAACAGAGTGTGTAAAAAATAGCCAGAATCTTGCGAGAAAGAAGGGGAATTCGGTGACTAATAAGATTAAAAAATCGCTAGAACGTATAGAAAAGCTACAAAAGACGCAGCACAAGTTAGAGACCAAGTTAAAAGCTGAACAGAAGAAGCTACGTTACGAGCAGCGGCGTAAGCATCGAAACGCACTTTTCAAAGTTGGGCAACTCGCTGAAGCAGCAGGCATTGATCAGTTTGATGAATGTGTTTTGCTTGGAGCATTTCATAAGATTCGTGAGCGACTCGCCGATCCGGATGAGTTCTCGCATTGTAAGGAAATCGGGGAGAATCTGATGAAAGATAAGACAGCCTCGATGACCTAATGTATAGTTATCTAGATGCACGATATTAATTAATCGGAGACAGCCATCTGATCGAGAATGCCTTTTTACGTAAACTTTCCTAGTTGTTTCCCAAGTATTGCCTAAAATTTCACTTATCTCCATTTGAATAAAATGAGGCAATTGGGTATACTCAAAATACCTCACCTCTCATTAGACAAGGATTTACGGTGTTGTACAGTGTAATTGTCTCTGTTCAATCCCTATGTGGATTCTTGCCACGTCAAATAGTTTGGATCCCAGTCGTCTGGCAAAGGGTATCGTACATAATCTTTCTCATCCCAAATCTCCGAATCGTAGATCATCGCTATTCGTTTTTTGAACTGCACGCGGCAATCGTTAGTTATGTACAGGGATCTGCCAGTTCTTACGTAAGTCTCATCGAAACATTTCGTAGCTTCGGCTTCAATAAGCTTATCCTTCGTGTCCCAAATACGCTCATTCGCTAGCTTTAGCATGGCATAGTCGGATGTATCAAAGGCATCCGGAAGCCCAAGATTAAACCACAGTGTCTGCAACGCAGACTTCTGTCGTTCGGCAATCTCTCTCCGCTGGTTGCTCGCTGCTCGAGTTGCTGTCACAGATAAAATTGCTACACCATCAAGATAAGTGTCTACGCCGACAGAAATTTCAATAATTGCTGGGTAACCTTGGGCAACGAAGGATGAGTCCAATGCAGACCGAAGGCTTGCACGGTAACTATTGAGGTGCTGAATTGTTCGAATCGTTGCTCGAAAACGAGTGCCGAAGTTTTGGTTTGACTCATGCAGTCGGGCTTGGTTCTCAAGTTCCCATAGCCACCCAGTGATATCCGCGATGTCACTGTACTCCGAAATCTCATGATATGGCGGACACCCTACTTCTGTCCATGCTAAAGCTAGGAGATCGAGTTCGTGCTGAACTACACGCAACTGTGCTGTATCCCGAAAGTTGGCCACTTTCATACGAAGGATGCTGACGCGATCAAGGATTGTCCCTGGCGAGCAGAAACTAGGAATGAGCAAACGGCTGGTTGTCCTGGTAGCTAACTTGGAGACTCGCATCGGTGATACCTTGGCATGTGAATACGGTTAAAGTTGAAGCTCGCGGTAATTCATAATTGGTTTTAATCGGGCTGCACGCGTGGCCATCTTAGCTTCCTCCATGTAAGTAATTGACAGTTCAAGGTTCGAAATATCTGAAGTCCACTGCTCCCAATCTACATTTCGGTTAGCAAACATCGTTACCGACCATGCCCGCGCCTGCTCAATATCAATTGGCGTGTGAAGATCGAATACCCGTGATGGTACTTCATCATGCTTCCACATAGGTGTACCATGTCCACACCGTGCGCCAAACGATTTAACCTCTGTTCCAGCTAGACACAAGTACGCATGGGTGTGCTCCCCACCAGTTACGAAGGTGAGTGGTGAGTCTTGATAGAGGGGTTGCACACCACGACGGCTGATAACTTTAGTATGCTCATCTTGCTCGAAGGCTACATGATCAACATGCCTAAGAAGCCGTGGTNACACCCTTTCCTGGTCTTCCTGCTCGCTCGAACTGCGCAACGATGGTCTCGGCAACTATATGTCGATTGATCCAACCAAAATTACGTGCAGCCATAGCGGCACCCAGAAAACGCTGTGCGTGGTTACTATCTAGAGGGACACCAAACATTCCACACTTAACTAGGTCAGGCTTATTACCATATCGGCTGATGCTTGCTTCGGCAAGTTCGGGAAGTAACGTTAATGAGAGATAATCGCGGACAGGCGCAGAGCCGATATGAATGACAGCGATGAGCTCATCTTTTTCGATCACCGCTGCGGCACGTTCATCAAAAATTGATTCAACTGAGTAGATTGAGACAAAATGTCCGGCGGCACTGCCTAATCGATCTGAGACCCGCTCAAGTGCTTGTGGTGAGAACTCATCAATACTAGCTAACCAGCTGTTTCCTTCTTCTGGTGTACTGTACTTATAGGAATAGAGCGACGGCTGGACATCATCGAGTCCGACACATATGGCAGATCTGATGTCAAGCGCTAGCCTGATGCGATCGGGTGATCCGATCGCAATTGACTGAACCAGTCGGTCAAAGTCATTGTTAGTCAGTTCACTAGTTTCTGATGCCAAGCGACCAAGCGCTACGACATTATAACCGCAGCCAAGATCCGGAGCTGCTAACGGGTAAATATAGGGATCACTGCCAAAGCAGGTTGTCATCCCAGCAGGAAAACCAACTGGCTTGATTGTCACATCGGGATAGATCTCGATTGGTCCACTGACACCGGGTGCAAGTGCAAGCTGAGACAGTCGAGATGGTACCTCGGAATCGATGAGTCGAGACCCAAGATGTTTGTCGGCATAGGCTCGTACGCGTAGTGCCTCGTTTTGCCTTTCAATGTCCCACTCGATGATCCGCATGTGATGTTACTCCTTAGAGGGGGTTTGTAAGGATTGCAACTCCGCACTAATATCGATATCTGGAACCTCCTCAGTTCCCAGCCACCGTATCTCAAAGTTGTCGCCGTAAGTTACGGGGCGATCAAACATTCGAGAGCGTAGCGGCTCAAGATATAGTTCATCACAGGCTTGCTTAGTTGGAATCAAGATGCCCAACACCTCATGGGTACAGTGGAGCAGGTAATTAAAATCTCGTGCTACCGACGTCGTTGCAAGCAGCACGATAGGGTTACCTGATGCTGAATTATCCTTGCTTATGGATGGTGGTGTCACACCAATCAATGTTTCAGTGCACCTCTGCACAATCTGTGGGCACGGCACTTCGTTCGGCATCTCTTCATTGGTTCCTGTCAGCTTGCGGATGAAGCCAGCATCGCCATCAACATATAGCTTCTCGCCATCGATAAAGCGCTCTAGTGCGTCATGAATGCCGACCACGCACGGCTTGCCTAGCTCTCTGGCAACAATCGCCATATGGCAGAGCATACCCCCATCTGCGCTTACAATAGCAACAGAGCGAGCTATAGCAGGCATGTATTCTGGCTTTGCAGCTCCGCATACTAAAACTGCACCGGGTGGGACGGAGGAAACTCCAGCAGTAGTGCGCAAGAGGTAAGCAGACCCCTGAGCAGACCCTGACGAAACACCGAGACCGGATAGAGTGCCAGCAGGTGCGTGTAGTTGTCCTTTAGGGAGGGGGGCTGTCATAGGTCGTGCTTGGACGATCCACAGCTTCCCTGTCTCGTCCTCTGCCCATTCGACATCGAGGTCGTGTTTATACAACTTGACTAGATCATCTATGGCTGTAGTCACCTTAGTAGCAAGCAGTTGATCGAGGCAAGAGCAAGTGACTTGACTTGGTGGAATTCGAAGCCATATCAGGTGTTGCTCCGTATCAACGAACAACAGCTTGACCGGCACGCGTCCTTCAGGCATGCTGAGATCTATATAATCGCCCGGAAGCCTTTGCGTCTCTTCAATTGTTGCTGGCAATGCACAAATGGTCTTACTACCAGAGGTGAATTTGAACTCAGACTTGTTACTGGAGCTGAACTTTGCCACATCCGGACTTACCATTCCATTTACCAGTGGCACTGCAAGACCCAAGGTTGCTTCTATATGGATAGATTGGATTCCAATTTGGTTACGAGTCAATTCAGCAAATGCCACACCCGATCGCCGGGGGCGCACCGCAACCTGAACGATGACGGCCATACGCAACGGGATACTGGTTCCCTTAAGAGTAGCTACGTCCAGCGCACTAGCCCAGACCTCGCGAACCGCTGATTCAATAGTGTCGGGTCTCACTTGAACGAATATCGACCGAAATTGACCAGCGAAACTCTGTTGCTGTGAGTCCTCAATCGGTGCCGAAGACCTGACGACTAGCCCCTCAAAGCCCCTGCCCGCTGCCCAATTATAGATTGTTTGTAATGCAT
Source organism: Elainella saxicola E1 (assembly GCA_002796835.1). Taxonomy (GTDB): domain Bacteria; phylum Cyanobacteriota; class Cyanobacteriia; order Elainellales; family Elainellaceae; genus Elainella; species Elainella saxicola. The sequence goes on from LUGL01000231.1 coordinate 80,595, forward strand.
CGAAAAGCAACGCTTCCATCGGAGCCTGTCGAATACTCTGCTCAATTTCGTCCTTGTCGATCACACTATTGAGATGAGAGCGTAATGCAGCAGTCGTCAAGACTAATCCATCTGGAACACAAATACCAGCCCGTAGACAGCGACCAAGGGCAACAGCCTTTCCCCCGCAGAGATCTATTGAAGTGGCATCTATCAGCGCACACAGGACACTATCAAACACTTGCCTGCTCACATAGCACCCACCTTAGCTTTCACTGCATAAATTACGTCATTGTGCGTGGTGCCTGTAATTGGAAGCCCAAGGTACTCGAGTAGCTCCCGCAAGTTTCTAAGCGACCGAAGTTGCAAAACCTTACGCTTCTCCTCTGCATCGGCTGCGGCTCGGGCAATCTTCTCGATCGCTTGTATTTTTGAAAAGGCACCATCATGGCGTAGTGCACAAGCGAGCGAACGAGTAAAATTTTCGTTGCGCCTTTCGTGAGCTGCGTCCCTAGCGCTTTGTAGTAACTCAGCCTGGTCTTGAACTGCCTGTTGTTTCTCTGCTGAAACGTAAGATTCGACAAGGTGAGTGAATCTATCTGGATCTTCGATCTGTGCCTTTTCAATACCTACTGTTTGTAACATGCCAATCGCTCTCGCAGCATCGGTAGCACGCTCATTATTCCAACTACCCTCTACAAAATGCTCGGCAGCTCCAACAATCGTCAAAAAGAAGTCTGTCATGTGAGCAGGAGACGATGGAACCATGAAGGATTTCAAACAGGTCTTCGCCTGCGTTGCTGAACCTAAACACTCCTCAAGAAATGTTCGAAATTTATCAAATGGAAGCATCCAGTTAACAATATGGAATGCCATCAAATCATAAATTTGTGAGAAGAATACTTTTATAGTGTGAATTAAGACCTGTCCCTGACTTAGTTCGTGTTCGAGTCGCGTATTCGTCTCTGTGAGATCCATAACAATCCGGTGTAAGTCGTTCTCCAATCGGGTCGCAAAGGAGAGATCGAAACAGCTTACTTCAAAGTTGTGTATGACAGATTGATGAACAGATCGGTAAATATCAACAACACCAGGACGCCGCTCGACACCCCAAACAGTCTGCATCTGTAACATAAGCGAAGGAAACCGAAGAAGTCCTTGACTGTAAAACTCAAGCTCAAGGATACACGCATACCTGCCTATATCAATCTCGTAGTCGTAGATGACAAGGTCTTGAGTGTGAAGCTGCATATGCCTTTTAGAGTGATTTCAACTTCTACTTCCAAAGTTATTAAGCATCACTTGAGGGAGGTTCAGGTTCGCGAGAACTCACATTATTAGATTGCTTGTCAATCCGATTCTGTACTGTTTTTGCCACTTCTTGGGATGCTGCTACACAAGCTGCTCCAATCTTCTCCAATAGTTTTGCAAGGATCATGTCACTCTCATTTTGCTCAGCCACAAGATTTGCTCCAACTTCACTGTCAAAAATCAATGTAATCTTAACTTAAATAAGATATTTATGTATATTCGTAAGAGTTGTTTGGGCGAGGTATCGTTTATTACACCAATACTCCGGACAGAATTAGATGGCCATAATGCCGTAGGAACGCAGGTTTTCAAAGTTGGGATGGGATTTAATCAAAGTTGGATCCAACGCTAACTGTTGCTCCTGCTGCTTTGGTCGTGAGAGGTGCAGTGCAAATTGTGGCAGCGATTGCCACTCAACTGCGGACCTTCACGGCTTTAGATTTAGCAACTGTCCCGATCAGAGATTGGCAATCGGTGCAGTCTGAACTTCAGCATCTCCAGTATCAGCGCAATCAACAACGGCATTTTCGTCGTTCCCCAACTGCCTACCTTGCTAATCTAGAGCAGAGATTTCTCCAGCTAGCTTTGCTGTTCTAGTTTTTTTGAGGGGGGAAGCAGAGGTTTGATTTGGTTCCACTGCTGATCAGTCATTTCTCCCCGACGGGTCTTCTTTTGTGGTGGAAGAATCATGGAAATTGCTCAGTACGTCTGCACTATTCCCATTGTGCCAAAAGGTTTTAAAACACGCCCTAGTCCACTACCCTGGGTTTTAGAGACATGGCATGCATGAAGAAATGTATGGACTTATTGTAATTGCGATGCNAAAAAAAAATATTTTGTCATAATTTTGTCTGCTATATTCTTTTAGTAAAAATAGGTGCCAAGCTTAAATCATTATTTGTGCATTAGTTGAGTTAATTACCTTGGGAGCAGCTATTTCTGTTCTCCCTAAATCCCTCTCCCAACCNGGGAGAGGGATTTCAAACCATCCCTCTTCCCTACTCCAATTTCTACCGTGTATACAGAACTTCCTGCTGGGTTGCTTTGCCCTTTAACGCCCCCTAAATCCCCCATAAATGGGGGCTAGCGCCTGCGGCATTCAAGAAAAGCGCCTGTGGCATACCCTGTGGGAAGCAAGCAACAAGAAAAGAGGGCTGAGAAGACTTCTGTATACACAGTAGACTCCAATGTGGGGGATGGGGGCGAATGGCACCCTTTATGCCAAATCACCTACTCGCTTATATAAAGGATGATACCTAAGCTCGACTTTGTCCATTGACTGAAACCCTAAAGTGCCTATTCGTTCTGGTCTCCTGTTGAAGAGTTTTTGCTTCTTTGTTAGGTGTCACCATCAACGGCAAGGATATAAGGGATACTAATTAAGAATTCGGAGTAAACAATGCCTATCTACACTGAAAGTCCGGGTGTGAATGACAAAGAATATGATTTGAATGATCAAGACTGGCATCCAGTTGGTCCTGCCTTTGAAGTCGTGAAAATGAGGGACGAGACTTCACTAGAGCTAGAGTATTCGGGTGAGTGCCTTGCCACTTCTATCGACGGAGATGGGATAGTTTTTCAAATTAGAATTGACAATACGGTACCCAATTATGGTTCTCTAGGCTCTTTGAAGCAAGAAAATCACCAATCTGCAATCTTCACCAAGAGTGTGTATGTTGAATTAGTTGCCGGGCGTTATACCGCGCAGATGTATACTCAGGTACCTGGTTTATCTGCCCAAGGAGTTTGTCTTGATCCCGGCGGATGGGGAGCAAAAATTCTAGTGACAGAGATCTAAAGAGATTTCTAGCAATGAGTTTACCGGTGTAGGGCGAAGCATTTGCTTGATGAACTGCATGCACCTGTGAAAGATATTGATGCAAATGCTTCGCCCTCACAGATCGGAGGTATCTTCTTTCCAAGAAATCTCCTAAATCTCTGGATTCGCTGACACATACGGAATATAAAGCTGTAAAGTCTAATCGATCTAATCCCTCTAGGGATTAGCATAGATACCCTAAGTGAACGGTTCATCCGTAGCGACCCAAAATTCTTGGCTGCTAAACAAATAGCGTGAAGTGAACCGACTCATACCGACTCATAGAGTTTCAATTAACGAGGCTGACAGTTGGCGAAAAATCACAGCTGTGAGCCTTGCTCTTAAAGAATTTTAGGCATAAAACTGGAAATCTTTTCTGAGCACTTTATATCTAGCACTCCCTTGTTAATTCGGTACACATCAATCGATGATTGCTTCGCCAGTTTGAACTCTAATAACGCCGCATGGAGATGCAATGATGTCTGACCAAACCTCAACCAAACCAGTTCCGATTGGTAATCAAATTAATATTTGGGAAGGTCTTGAGCCTGTCACCCCTCATCTTCATCTACAACCCCCACCTATTGATATATCAGATCCCAATTCTCTACCCGACCAATCCAGATATCCTAATGTAGTCGGGACAAAACAGCTTGCCATAACTGACTATGCTCGCAATATTCGAAAACGCTCTTGGATGGGCTGGTTCCTCTGGGGGAATGGGACCCCACCACCAGGAGTAACCCCCGGCTATCCTGCAACAAACCCGTCTCCGCCGCTCTACAACGATGAAAATTGGGACTATTTCTCGTGGCAATACTCAGCTGGCTATGACATTAAAGACATCACGAATAGCCATGGAGAGTGGAAGGCGGTACGAATGGATCAGCAACCGCTTTACCTCAACCCTTTTCGCGTTAATTACAACTGGCCTGCAGGAAAGTTTGGCTATCAAAAACAACCGCTGCAAGCATTCCCCAACAAAGTCGGTTTCTGGAAGAACAAGAAAATTGTGCGGGGACCGAACCTTTCGCTGTCCTACCCGTACATGGCGGAATACGCCGATTATATTAGCAAAACCAACCAACCCAACTTCCCCGATGAGTGGCGCAATTCTTGGCTGTACGTCCAGACTCGTCCGCTGGAAACCCTGGTGATGGTGCCAGGAATTAAAACACCCGCTGAATTAATGACGGCAGGACCTTGGAACAAGGTCGAGAGCGGCAACGAAATTTTTCCCTATCCTGTGTGGAATGAGAACCTGTCTCACATCGATCAAACGCCTTTCTGTATCAAGGTTGATCGCATGGGCGACTGGGATGCCGATTTGATCTGGGAAGGGACTCACAACCAATCAACATCCTATGACCAAAACAAGTATCAGCCCAGCGCATTTAACGAACCTGGTCAAGGCAACTATTTGAAAATGACTGTGGCGCAGGGTTCGCCATTGATCTGGTGTGAGACCCATAACAGCCAGTACATTAACTTCTATAATCTGATTCGCACCAACGAACCGGGTCATATTGATAACACGGGAGGGACTCGCCCCACCAATGCAGGAATGGCGATCGACCCCACCACAAATCAGGGCGTTTGGGATGTGCCCGGAGTCAAAAATGTCCAATATGTTTTGCTTTATGGTAACCAGACCAACCCTAACCAGTTCTATCACGAGGTTGAGCCGTTTAAGTGGGATGAGCAAACGGGGCTGCCGGGGGGGTGGAATCCGCCCGGTCATCAGAGCAACCACACCTACATCGCCATTTACTTCAAGAAAGATACGGTCGTTCCCGTTGATCTGGCGCAACACGCTGGCACAGACAGCGATGGTAATCCTTACTTCTATTTGCAATTCAACAATAAAACTCAAAAGAATTGGTACGTGGTGGGTGCAATTCCTGTCATGCGGTACTACCACAATGAAGTATCAGAAGACTCAGCAGATCAACGGCTGGCGGCTGCCCGTCGTTGGGCTGAAGAAATGGGTCTCTATGCTTTTAACTTCCTGACCGATACAACCATTCGTTACGAAGTTGCCAATATGAATCTGGCAACCACGATCTATCAAACAACCGTTACGAATCCCTTTGTGGCAGCGGAGCAAACCACCGCAGTGAGCATGACGGCTGATCCTAAGAAGACCGTCATTGCCCTCATGCCTCACCATTACCAACCGATTACTTTAGGACCAGACCTGACCTTAAAGACCGCCATAACTCAGCCCGATGCCCATCAGATCATCTGGACTCCACTCAAAACCGTTGGGGCAGACTTGCCAATGGGTGGTATTGATCTGCCCAATGCCAATAAGAGTGATGCTTCCAGTCCCAGCTATTGGGGCTACTGGACACCACGCGGCAACCTTAAAACCCTGGCCACTGATCAATTTGTCACCCAGTTCCTGTTTCAAAACTTCCTGCCTCTCACACCACCGCCTAACTGGCAAAAGGAGTATTCCCAAACCAGCATCCAGGGAGTGCGTGTATTGAATGTGGGCACTGGATACCGAAAATTACCAACAGATACAGATGCTCCCGCAGAAGATGACTTGCCACAAGCAACCATAGTATCGACCAAGGGAGGCAGCGGTGCCCAACTAAAGGTGATTCTGCAACCCTATACCGACAAAATTCAGCAAATTGATGTGGTGGACGGGGGAGGTGGTTATCCCAATGGTGACCCACCTGATTCTGTAACAGTGAAAATTGATGCACCAGCGGTGCCAGGAGGACACACCGCCACCGCCCGCGCCCAAGTTGGGGATGGCAGAGTCCTGGCTGTCTTTATGAACGATCAGGGGTCTGGTTATCGCAGTACGATTCAAGTTTCGACAACCAGCGAGACAGGCACCGATTCGGCGATTGTATTGCCCCGGTTTACCGACGGCGGTAGCCTCCTGAAGGGGTTGGCGAACATCGCGGTGGGCGGAGCTGGCTGGCTGGCTACCGATACCTCGGCTTCTGTTCGCGGCACCGGAACAAACGCCACTGCTGTTGTGATCAAGCCGGGACAGATTTTACAAATTGACGACATTGGCAATGGCTTTACCAATCAAGGAGCCTACCCCTACACAGGCGACCCGGTTGCGGATGCTAAGTCCATTACCATTCACGTGCCGCCCCCGGCTCCCGGCCAACCCGCCCAGACCATGAGGGTGGCTGAGATTGAGCCAAAAACCGCCTATTTCAAAACCCTGATTACCAAACCTGGAGCGGGTTATATTCAGAATTCTGTAGAGTGTGTTAGAACATCTGACAACAGCCCAATCGCCATGCAAAACATTGGGGTCGGCAACGGTGGAATAATCATTTATGCTGACCCGGATTCAACAGTTAGCTCGCTCCTGACTGCACCCCTTGAAGTGACCTTCAAGGCAGCCAAAGATGCCTCTCAGCCCACGGCGGAAGCCACGGCGACAATTTACCCGGTTTTTTCGGTGAAGGCTGTCGAGTTAACTGGCGAAACCATCTCCGGGTATCAAGAGGATGTGCAGATTGCGTTTTCCGGGGGAGACGTTCTGCCACCAGGAATGGTGATGCCTGAATTTGAATTTCTCATCAACTCACACAATGGCGAGATCATCAACGTCAAGATCAAGCAGGCAGGCAGCGGGTTTTACCAAGACGGCTGGTTTAACCTGAATGGCGGTAAGGGCTTTGATGCAGCCTTCCGCCCTGTGCTAAGCAATGGCAATGGCGGAGAGCTGTTAGCGGTTAAAGTGCTGCGTTCAGGCTCATGCTATGCTCACTATGAATACCCACAAGTTGTGGCCTACACCAGTCCCGGCAATAAACCGCTAAATGTCAGCATTGAATTCGGTCGAGTGATTAGTATTGATCTGATTCCAGGTGAAGATTACAGCGGGTTTACCACGATTCCAACCATCTTTCTCAAAACTGTGAGGTTTGACCCTCATACCAACGAGCCAGTGGACGAGCCAGCCAAAGGCCCACTTGCCAGGATTCACTTTATTGCGTGCAAGGACGGTACTATCAAGATTAGCCAAATCGAACGAGGAGCAGGTTACATTACGACTTCCACAACCGCGACCGTCGATTCCCTGCCGATTGTGATGAGCTATGGCTCTATTGGTCAAATTGCCAGTCCGAACCAGGCCGGGGGATACCTTGCCACAGTGGCAAAGCCAACGCTCAAGGTTGAGCAAGTCTTGTATGATTCACTGATTTGCCGCTTCTCGACGTTAGCCGCTACGAATTTACGACCCTTTGGCGGTGGGTTTGGTGGTAAGTCGGGACCCGATGGTTATGGGCTGGGGAACGCACTCTCTTCCGTTGCTAAGATTCTGGGTATCCTCTATCACTTGCAGCAGAATTACGCCAGCAAAGGATTAGATGTGCCAGCGACGCGAGCCAGTCTGTTTGCAATGAACCAAACTGACAACACAAACAATAGGTTTGAGTTCCCGGTCTATGCGATTAATAATCCTTTGCTGACTTTGAAAGGTAGCCTTAAAACAATGACTCAGGGGCTACAACGCACCCTCAGTTTGTTCTTCCAGGAGACTGCTTACACCAATAATCCCGATAGCAACGACTGGCAGATGGCCTATTTTGCTCAGTATGACCCGGCAGGACGAGTGGTGGTGAACCCCACATCAACGATTCCTGTGTACGGAGTCGTTAGCACAATAATGAACCCACCTGCGATTCCCAATGCTCAGAATCAGGGCAAGTCTAGACTGAGGCAGTGGAGATCGGGGATGTTATGGAGTGGATTTGGCGTGTCTGACCAGTGGAACGACCAGCACTACTTCTATGGCTATTATCTGTCTGCAGCGGCGGTGATAGCCTTGCTGGATGGAGCCTGGAACGATAAAAAACCCGATAAGCTATGGGCTGATGCCGATCAAATGGGAACGGCGATCGACCAGTGGATGAAGACCCTGGCCTATGATCCAGCGCTAGAGGGACAGTATTTTGACTTCAACAATGTCTGCAAAACGAACGGCATCACCTACGGCAAATATTCCTTCTTTGACCAGTGGAATGGACACCCCTGGGCAACGGGTGTGTCTCCCGGACGGGCGGGGGATGTGGAAGATGGTCGGCAACGAGGACCAACGCCCTGGTCGATCTGGAATTCCTACGGAACGGGCAATAGTCCCTTTGATGATGAAAACGAAAATTCCACATGGGAAGGGTTGCAAGCTTTTAGCTCAATGATTCTGTGGGGTGCGGGTACAAATCGGAAGGCAATTGTAGATCAGGGCATTTATCTGCTGACCACCGGCAATGCGTCCAGTGACCTATACTTCCTCGACAAAAATTACAACCTGAAGCGCAGCAGCCAGAACCAGTACACCTGGTGCCCTGTAACAACGGGAACCCCGGCCAGTGGAAAAGGTGGCGGCAATACCCATGCCGTCGGCACTGGATTTGTAGATTCAGCCCCCGCTGCCTTTTATGGCGATGCCAGTGCTGGGTGTTCGATCTTGAAAAAGGGTAGTCCCTCGTTGAATAATTTCTTCTACGCCTTTCCCACCGGATCAAAATTCATTCAAGCGTATCCGCCTACACCCTGGACAATGGGACTGACACGTAACCTCGCTTATATGCAGAAGTGGGCCATGGCAATGATGCGGCAAGAGTGGGTTGATGCTAGGAATAGCTCGCTTTATCAACCGGGGAACTGGCTGGGTATGGCGATGACCTCAGCGCTGTGCGGAGTGCTTTACAATCCGGGAGATGACCCAGCCAAAGCTCAACCCTACAGCGATCGCCTCTGGACGAGCTGGAATGTGGTGGGCAAAGAACCGGGCAGTCAAGCCACCATGCAGCCTGCCGAACAGCCGACCACGGTTCTGAATCACATGCATGTGATGGAGGAGTATGGCGCGCCGGATTGGACGGTTTATGCCAAAGTGACTGATAAAACAGGAACTGCTGAAAACACCGTTGTGTTCACAGCCGCATTTTTCAAAGTTGATCCACAGGATGCAACCGTTGTGATCTCGACATTTGCGGCATTCAATCCAGGTTGGGAAATGCGCTATGTCGATTTTTATCGCCTTTCTACCGATGGACAGTTAGCCAACAGCAAACGACTCACCATCAATGGTGATCAACCGATCGCAGTGCCCCCGAAAAAGATGGTTGTGATCAGGGCTATATCCGCCGACCAGCCAATGCGCCATATCGCAGCCATCTCAGACAATACCTTTGTGGGCATTGGGGAAACTAGCTTAGCAAAAGGTCAGCTCTTCTATCGCAAAACTTTTGATCAATACTGGGTTCTCGCACAGACCAGCAAAGTTGCAGTGACTTACTTTGCGGTTCTACCCGTAGCGCTTACCGGGCAGTTGCGGCAATATCCAAAATACAGTTTGCTCGGCGTTAGTAATGGCGATCTTTATTTCCGATTAAATCTTGAGAGTGACTGGGTCGCTTTGCCAAGTAGCAAAGTCAAGGTAGATTGCATTGCAATTGTTGATTCTAGCGATGCTCAATATAGCGCCTATAACGGAATCTATGGGGTGGCTACCGATGGCAAACTGGTGAAACGAAACCAGCCAGAAGTCGGTTGGACACCTGTTGAAGAGTTTCCAGCCACAAAATTGATGAAGAGTTTGGTGGCGCTACCCCTTTCTGCGACGAATACTGCGCTTTTTGCAGGCATTAGTCAAGACCAGCAGGATGAGGAGACTGTTTTCTCGCTTGAGGCTCAGGCATCAAACTGGCTACCGGTTCTGGTTATGGCAGGATTTAAGAGTATTGCGAATGCAACCACCAATCGCGATGTGGTGGTTCAACCTCATGCTCGAACATCACCGATGTTGACCGCAATCGCCAAAAAAAATCTCCAGAATAAGTTTGCGGTCACCTTACAATCCAACACTCGACCAGACCCGCCGCCGCAAATTCTGGCAGTGACAAACCCACAGTATTACAAACATACGCTCGCCACAGAAGACTTGCCACTGAAAAAACGCACCGTCATTTACCACACCAACTCACAGGGGTTATACCTGGATCAAGATTCTAAAAATGTATACATTCAGAACATAGATTCTGACAAAAATCTAACGGTTTGTGCGGTGAATGTTTATTTAATGGGGAACATCAAAATTAATGGGGGTGATGTACAAATCTATTGCAAAAACTTGACAGTTCCTTCGAATCTGGCAGTTACGATCGATGTATCTGGGTCTCCACCCGAACTGAAATACCAGCAAGTTAAAGCTGCTGATCCTCAAAATAGTTTACCTCAAGCCGATGGAACTGGGGTTCCTGGCAAACACGGTAGGGAATTGAAGGGAACTGATCTCTGGGGAGAGAGCGGTAAGAACGGCGGATCGATCACGATTCATTGCGACACCCTACAACTTGACAGTGACTTGACTCTTAATGCCAACGGGGGGCAGGGATACGCCGGGATCAATGGGCAGACGGGCGGAGACGGTGCCAGTGGCACAGATGGAAGGACAGAGAGAACAACATGGTCCACTAGAGGTGGGACACACACATCTGCTGATCAGAAAATTTCAGATCCAACCCCAGGTAGGTCCGGTGGACAAGGGGGAGACGGATTTGCTGGAGGATGTGGTGGAGATGGAGGAAATATTACCTGTACCTATAAAGCGCTCAGTACTCAGAAGTATCAAATCAATACAAGCGTGAAGCCTGGTGACAGAGGAGCTAACGGCAACCCTGGGAGCGGAGGACAACGGGGATTAGGAGGTCAGTCAATCCTATTCCGAATAACTTGCACTGAAGTTAGTTGCCATACTACAGATCAAAGTCCTATTCCGAATACTCAACAACCGGATACTTTAGGGTTCAGAACCTATGCACCTTTTGGAGTAACACCAAATCCCACCGAACAGGGTAAGACTGGCGTTGTGACAGTTGAACAGGTGACAACAAAAGATAGAGACGGCAACCTTGTACTCACAGATTTGGGCAACGCATTGCACGATATGTTCCTGTTCATGTTGTTTCAATCTATTAGTTTTCGGTATCTCAACTGCACTCCAGAACAGTTTAGTGGTACAACAATTACCTATAGTGGCGACGGTTCCAGTGAATGGCAAGCGATTCAAGATCTCGTGAATTGGTTAAACATCAATGTGTTATCGCAGTTCAACAAAGCTTCGGATGATAATCTTGCCAACCGGAAGTATAAGATCTGGCAAAAGATCAATAACCTGGCAACCCAGTTATTTACCAATAAAACCTATTATGGTGACTTGCCCAACTGGATTCCCAGTGCGAAATTGACGGATCTGTTTGCTGATGCCAAAGATGCGATCACAACTCTGAAAAGTCTTGAAACCATATTCCAGAAACTAGCTAAGGATTACGAAAGCAGCAATGACGCTGCACTGGAAAAAGCAGAATACAAAGCTGACCTGACCCGAGTAAAACTCTTCTACGAAGTGGGTTATCTGACCATTGTGGGCGGCAAATTACAGGAAGATCCTTCTAAAACCTTTCCCAATCTGTTGCAGAATATAAGCGCTACAGTAGAGGCAGCCCACCAGGACATAGAAACGTATCTGGGAGACGTCGGTAAGCTTAAAAAAGCCTCTAAGGAGCTGCGCGATGCGGTGAAAGCGGTGTTTAACTTCAGCTTTGACAACCTGGTGCAAAGCTTAGAGCAGCTTGTATTTGTTTATCATCCAAGCGGTGGCGATGGCGGTGGCAGTGGCGGAATTACCCCGTTTAAGGCAATGGGTCTGTTGCAATTGGGCAGCCTAGTCGCCAATGGGGTGACTACGATCGAGTCTAATGGCCAAACGGTTCAAAAGAAATACCTGATTGGTCAAATTAAAGATCTGGGAGACGATCTGTCTAAAGGCTTGGCAGTCAACTTCTTAAACTCCGATGGCACCTTTAGAACCAATTTGAATGCAGAAACTCGTTACCTGGCACAACTCGACCAGCTTGGGAAAAAATTTCAAGAGATCGCTGACAAGCTGGACGAAGAGACCGTTACAGAGGTCATGAGCGTACTCACCTCCTACAGAGATGCCTTGGTAAAGCAGAGCGATGCGATTCTGCAATACAATGCAGCGATTACTACAGCCGCTGATTACTATGAGAAGTACGATGATGCGGTTCAAAAATTGAAAGACCTGGAGAAATCTTCAACAGAAAAAAATATTTCTTGCGACATTGAGTTCTTGCAAACCTATCAGCAGCTCTATCAAGAGCAAGTTGCAAAGGTGCTACGATACATTTACCTCGCGCGACGCAAATGCGCCTTCTGGACACTGGACGATTATCAGCCTGAGGTGATTAGCGATTGGAGCTCTATTACATCGCTTTGGACAAGTGAAACGACGCCCAAGTCCTTTACAGAAGATACATTTACGAAGCAGCTCTCTGATTTAGAGACGGGTGTAAAACAACATTACCAAAGTGCTAAAACTGTTTTTCAGGCTTTTCCAGACGAGGCACAAGGTCAGATTAAACTCTCTGAGTTACACATTCAGATCACCAGTCCAACCCCGGCTTCGCCGGGCAATAACGATGCGCTAATTCAGGCTTTGCAAAGTTCTAAAAAAGATTCTTCGAAGAATACCTATTACGAAGTTAGCTTTTATGCAATCCCTGAGGGTCTCAAGCACGCTCAAATTGTGAATTTCTCGAATCCAGTCATCGTCAACAACTCAACCGAATCCTGGGATGTGAGAATCTCACACATTCGTCCTCATCTGGTGGGAGCTTCAACTGCTTCGGGTTCTGTCATCATCGATATTCTTAATCAAGGAACTTTTGGAATTGACGGAAACCCCAGTAAGAGCAGCGGTTCTCCTACTCTATATACCTTCCAACAGAATCAGAGGTATACATCCTTTAAGCATGCAACAAATTTTACTCCACAAGATAAGGAGTATAAGAATTTTGCAGATTTACATCAGGGTGCAATTTCTGATGTTGCTGAAACAGTTGGAACTCATGAGGCTGGGTTAGATGTCCTGGGAATATTTGGCCAATGGACGCTTCGCATCTATGCATCAGACCGAGAGGGTGATACTAATTACAACCTAAATCTGAGCAAAGTAACGGGTCTGTATATCTACTTTAAAGGCTGGGCTCGCTCTAAAACGTTTTCGGTATAGACATCGAAACAGGGATGTACCTGTGGTACCTAACGAGGTTTGCAATCCTTTTCAACTCACTCTATAGCAGTCGATGCTTTAGTTAGGACAAGGGGTGGGGTGGCGTTGTCCCTACATGGGTGGAACCCCTGCACCCCGTTCTAAGAAACCCCTCGGTTGCTATATCTGTTCACTCATTAAGGCTGTTCACTCATTAAGGATCAATTATGACAACGAATCCTGAAGCTATTCGGTTTTGGAATGAAATGAGTAATTACACTTTTTTGCCCATGATTGCTGCGTTTACATTGCAAGACATTGATAATCAACACAATCTGGATACCTATGACCAGGCACAAGCCAAGATGGATCAATATCTGCGAAATAACCTGCAATATTCTGCTACCTATGATCAAATTTTGGCAGCTTACGATGAGGCAAAAAACAACTCTCTATCTTTCTGGAATGGGAGATACTTTCTGTTTGATGACACCGATCAATATCACATTTTGATCATTACAGATGACTCCGTTCGGTTTCAAGTTGACGGGCTACGTCAAACGATTCCGACCACCAACTACACTTTTCAATCGGGTACCTTGACCCTCACAGGKGATATTTCTGGAACTCTAAAATTTTCCATGCCTGCCCTGCCCAACATCATGGAAGACCCAGGTCAATGGCTTGCTAGTCGTAGTTCTTTTCAGCGTCAATGTGCGGGTACTGTAACCATCCATGCCAATACCCCTGATGCTAAAACCATCAGCTTAACTGGCAAGGTGGGTTGTTATACATCCATAGGAGCCAAAAATAACGATCGTTGCGATCCAATGGATAGTTGGATGGGGAGTTATCAAGCCATGGCGACCACAACTCTGGCAGGAGGAGAAGTGAGGTCTGTGCATCCTGATGCTGGGCTGACGATCAAATTAGATCCCAGTCAGCAAGATCCAGATGATCCGAATGCGCCCATTCCTCTTGTTTTGAAGTTCCCCAGTGTTCTGGTTGTGTTGGATCAAAGCACACTCACGATCAAAACCTATCGATATTTCAACAATGCTATCAGTTGGGATGACACCCAGGACGGAGATACGGCTGGGCAATTGATGTTTTCGCTGCAACTCAATGGAACACCCACGATTTCCGGAAAAATTTCTGTCGATATGCAGGATTGGTACGTTACCGCCTATTTTAGACCTTCCATCACTTTGCTCACCCATCATCCTATTACACCAACAGCATTATTTCTGAATACTCAGACGTTAGACACGGATCTAACAATCACTACAGAGTCAAAAGATATCCCTTATGGACTGATTGGAACAGCTTATTCATCTGATTTTAAGCTAAATGCATCTGGAGGAACTGCACCCTATACATGGAAAAACTCAACACCCCTACCGACATCTCTGGTATTGGGCACAGACGGGAAACTATCAGGTATTCCTGCGGCCACTACATCAGTAGGAAGGTACACATGCTCGATCACCGTGATTGGTGCAAATCAAAAAACCAAGAGCAAAGATCTCATGATCACAATCGTAGACGAAAATCTGACGATTACAACAACGCAGCTACTAGACGCTACAGTCTATGATGAATACAACTTCTATCTGGATGCAACGGGTGGAGATCCAAATAAATACACTTGGTCTCTTGCAACAGAAGGTAACAATACCTTACCAGGCGGCATCCAACTCAAACCCAATGGGCAGTTGTATGGGAAGCCAACTGAAGTATCAGGAGGTGGAGCATATGGCTTTAAAATCACTCTCACTTCCACTGTTTCAGGGAAGACTCTACAAACCAGCAAAATGTTCACTCTGAAGCTCATTGCAGCCTTTGCGCCTAAAGATATTCTAGCTGCGATCTCAACCTGCTTCACGATCTTTGTAGGAGGAGGCTTCCTCAAAATGTATTTAGATTATATCAATGCTCAAAAGAAAGATGCTGATAAAGCTAAGAATGGGGGCACCGACAAAAAAGATGCTGAGGCTGCTCGAACAAAGGCCATGCAATATATCACCGATGTTAGCGAAAAGGCAGAAGCCGCTCATCAAACGTTGGCAGTCCTTAAATACATTTATGNAGACTCAGGGAAACGAAGATGCTTTCGACCGACAATATGGCGACATCGATAAAAGATTACAAGAACGTAAAAAAGAATCTGACAAGGTCAAGGAAGTACTGTCATCGCTGGAAAAACAGACAAAGCAAATTGACATAGATCTTGCACTCATTGATAAGGCAATGCGCACAGCTACAGGCGATGTTCTCGATAAGCTGGAAAAGCAAAAAGAAGAAAAAGAAAAAGAAAGGGAAAACAGCCGCAATAATTCAAAAGACATAGATGGAGGGGACACTGACTATGATGATGATTCTACAGGCCGAGAAGAGCAAGTCGAAGTAGATAAAACTAAAATTGCATTCAAACATCCAGACTTGTGATGAAGCAGCAGAAGATAGGCATAATTTTACCGAGAGAGCTTCTCACAGAGTAACTGCTCGCTATTCGAGATTTATCAATCAACCAGCAGTCAACCCTCACTTTATGTAAGTGAAGTTTTAAGGCTAAAGCAAGCTAAGATTCATCTTTTAGCCTCTCAAGATGAATATTGTCGCGTACCACGGTATTTGACACCGATCCAGCGCTATTTGACCGCAGTTCGTTGAGCGTGAAGTTGAGGCTGCGAGTGGTTTTGCAGCATGTAGTACGGTACTATCTAGCAGTTCCGCGTTATTTGACCGCAGATTCTGAGACTCAAATTCCACGCTATTTAACCGCAATACTGGTGTTGAGCAGCATAAGTTAGTGTGTAAACTTTGACTTTCGTGTTTCGCGTTCATCCTTCCGCGTTTTGCTACAGCGCTGCAATATTGACAGGCTTTTGTGGCTAAAAAACGACTCACTCTACAGAAGAGTGAATAGAAGAGGACGATATTACTACCTTCGGATCGTGCCCCCTATGGTGAGAGAGATTATGTTTTGGTTGAATGGCATGAGCTGCATGATGGAGATTAATTTCCTCTAAACGCTGATTACGGATTCTATAGATCGCCGTTTGAGGGAATCCCCAGGCTTTAAGAACATTGACACTAATTTCCCATTTATCTGCAAAGGAGCGGTCTGGCGCATTGTTATAGGCGATGATCTCGTTGATTGCCGTATTAATCAGGCGATCGTTATCCTGCGGCGAAGAGCGAGGCTTACGCGGCTGATTAAGCGATTCCTGCTGCTCTGCCATACCCTCATCCATACTGGCAGCGTTTTGAGGCGAACGATGAGCCAGAGATGGATTTGTCAAAGGCGCAGCATTCATCTGTAGCGTAACGAACTGTTGTAGCGTCGCGACCAAAGCCTGTAAATCCTGACGCAGCGGATCTTGCGGTACTTCTACTGGCGCTGCGATCGATCCAGGCAACGATGTCGCCCGATCATCAACATCAGCAAGAGGACCTTCTTGTAGCTCCTGCTCCTGCCCCTGTTCCTGTTGAAGTGGTTGTTCCAGCATATTGATCGCCCAAGCCAAGAGCCCCGAAAAGCGTTCATGCTGGGACAAATTAGGCGAGAGATCGAGTCGATCGTAAATAGCCTCCAGCAGCACCTTATCATCCGCATATACCTTGAGCGTACTCAACGTCCGCTTTGGCAATGAGATCGGTTGATTTTCCTTTGCGAAAGCGGGCAGCACCGTAATCCCTCCTTCCCCTAACTTGATCCCCCGCCGCTTCCCTTGATAGTGAGCGATCACCTCATCATCGATTTCATACATCCGATAATGACGATCAGAAGCGAACGACTCCAACCGTTTCTGAAGCCGACCCACATTGCTCTGCTCCTCCTCAGAGAGGGTTTCAAAATGCCCCAAGATATGAGCCTTAAACAGCATTTCATCAACCGGTCTAGGGCAATACCAAAAGGTGGCGATCGTCGCGTATACCGATCGCCACAAATGAGCATAGAGACCTGTTTTCCCAGGAGGCGCAGGCACTAACTTCTCAAAATGCTTCGTGCTGGCTTGAGCGACCTCAGAAGACTCGTTAACCTCCCCTTCTGGTGCAATACTTCTCAGGTGATCAACCGCCTGAATGACCCTCCTTGCCGTCGTCAGAGTCGGGATATCAAACACCAGAGGCACCGCTTCATCCCGCCGCTTTAGTGCCCCTTCAAAGCGCACCACCCATTTACTGACCTCAGCGAACTCAGCCGTCTCAAGCAATTCATTCAACCTTCTACCAGTAAGCACCGCCAACCCCGCCGTCACTTCAGCCCAATCATTCGAAGAGAGCAGCCGAACCGCTGTTGCAACGATCGCATCCGGATCCCTGAGATATAGCTGCTGTAACTGTCGCTCACGAGTCTTCAAAGACTTAGCGTGATTGATCTCAACATGCTCCTCAGTCAAAAGCTTGATGTAATCGAGCGACCAATGCTGCTTTCCAAGTGTTCCACGAATCGCCGCTCTAACTTGATCCATACAGCCTTGCTGCTGTCGAGCCGAAGTCAAACCACGAGCCGCCCAAGCATCCCGCATTGAAGTACAAAGCTTCTTCGCCCTGAGTTTTCCCCTTCGGTCAAAATTCAGTTTGGCAAGTTCAGGCAAGATCTGATTCTCTAGCTCCTCT
>LUGL01000232.1 GCA_002796835.1 Elainella saxicola E1
TCGCCTGCAACTGTCGCAGACTTTGACGCACCCACTTACTCTGACTACAAGGGTCTCCTGCCGTTTCTGCCTCGATTGCCTCACTCAACGCTTGCTCGAGTCCGGGTTGTTTTTTTCGACCCGTTTGCGTCCTCCCCCAGCCACTCGAGTCCGTCCGATGGGGCGAGTGGCTAATCCTGCATCTAGCTCTCTGCGTCCTCGTCGAATCGTATTAATGTCGAGTCCAGTCACTTCCTTGATGCGTTGAGTGCCCCCATGTCCCAGTTTTGTGGCTTCCATCGCAGCTAGCCATCGCCGTTGCTGTTCATCGAGACGACTCATCAACAGATTCAACTGATGATGTTGCCGTTGAGTCCTCTCCTCGCCAGTTTGACACCCTAAACACTGACACTGATGAATCGTTCGACTTTCCACTGCAATCCCCCTGNCCGATTCCGTTCCCTCCTTAGACTAACTCAAAACCATGAAGTTGTTCTTTTACAAAGCCTTAGACACCGACAGCACCGCGACAATCGAAGCAATCGTTGGCACGATCGCAGAATACCGTGAAGCGTTGCTGGCCAAGGCAAGTGGTGCAATTAGCCGAAGGGCGTTGGAGGATGCCCCTGCAGATCAGCCGGTGGTCGTTGTGCGATTTGGCCCAAACAGCAAGCGTCGATACCCTTATGCGATGGCGGCGTTACGACCTTGTATCACGGCTGACACTGCCCATCAGTTAGACATTGATTTTGCAGCTTTACTGGAAGCGACGAAGATAGGGTATTCAGAAAGGCAAAACCTCCTGCAAGAGTACAGTGCAATCGCAAGACAAGTTCTGCTTCCCTATGGAATCGAGTTCCACAAAGCAATCAATGGGAAGGACCATAGCAGATTGTTTTGGCTACCGGATTGCCCAATCGAGCAGACCCCAATCCTGTTTGGAAATAACGTTAAAGTAACTTACAGCAGTATTTTGAAGGGGCTGGCGAATGGTGGAGTTTATCAACGCCACCGGGATTACCAAAATCCCTCAGAGCGACCGATTCGGATCGCCGTTTTGAATCTGCTCAAGCCGGATATACGAATTGCCCGATTCATGGACCAAGTTGAACAGCAGATTGAACGCTATCAGTTCAAAAGTCTCTACCTGAATCGAGGGAGTGAATCTGTCCCGATTGAAAGCTGGCAGAGCCCGGAAAGCCGAGCCGTGTTAGAAGAACAGCTGGATGATTTGGTAACGATTAAGCCAGACATGATGTTTGTCTTTTTGCCCAAGGGCGATCGGACCAGGGATGATGATGAGAGCGGCAGTTTTTATCATCGGATTTATGCCAAACTATTGCGGCGGCAGATTGCCAGTCAGTTCATCTATGAAGATACGCTGCAAACGGTGGAGGCACGATACATTCTCAACCAGGTCTTGCTGGGCGTTTTGGCTAAATTAGGGCATATTCCGTTTGTGCTGGCTGACCCCTTGCCAGTTGCAGATATCTTCATTGGTTTGGATGTAGCGAGGGCTAAGAAAAAACGACTTGCGGGCAGTATGAATGCTTGCGCAGGCGTTTGTATGTATAACAATCGTGGAGAATTCATTCGGGCTAAATCGGAAGATGCCGTCATTGAAGGAGAAGAAATTCCCCAACGCTTTTTGGAATCGTTGCTGCCCGCTAGTGGGTTGAGGGGCAAAACCGTGTTAATTTACCGAGATGGGCGGTTCTGCGGCGATGAAGTGACTCATCTGCTGAGCTGGGCCAGGGCCATTCAAGCTCGATTTATTTTGGTGGAATGCCGAAAAACTGGGACACCGAGACTCTATAACCTGGTCCGATCGGCCTCTGGGACCGGTTGCGACATTGAGGCCCCAACCCGAGGACTGGGCTTAAAACTGTCGAGTCAAGAAGCAATTTTGGTGACCACTCAAGTGAGTGCCAGAATCGGAGTGCCTCGTCCGATCCGACTAACCATTCGACCAGAAGGCCATCAGGTGCCGATCGAGCAAATCTTGGATGCCACGCTAAAGATGACGCTGCTGCACCATGGGGCGCTCAAACCACCCAGGCTGCCGATGTTGTTACATGGGGCCGATCGGTTGGCTGATTTGAGACTGAATGGAGTGTATGTGCCTGAGTGCGATCGGCAGTTTTGGCTTTAGATGCCAAGATGATGGTCAGACTAGAGCAATAGTTTCCTGACATAATCGGTTTCTCATCTCGCAATCTTCAACACCTGTAGACTTTTACTGTAGGCTATGTCGATCGATATAAGTGTGTAATAGGCTAATACTCAATTGGTATAGGGTTTTCTATTGTGTAGCGCCAATCATCTTCACTTTCGATTACTGAGGAATAGCAGTAACTTAATTTACAATATTCAACTCCTGACAATTTCGCTTAGGATCAAGCTTAGAATTAGTGGGTATTATAGTTTGGCAAAGTTTCGCAGATTCAAGCTGTTTATCAGTCAATCCCTCTGCGTCAGTAAGATTAGCGCCAGTAAGATTAGCGCCAGTAAGATCAGCGTCAGTAAGATCAGCACCAACGAGGTTAGCAATGCGAAGATCACTGCCAACAAGTCTAGTACTTTCAAAGTGAGCTTCAGACAAATCGGCACCACCTAGTTTTGCATTAGTAAGATCACTATTCGTGAACACGCTCTCCTTAAGGACACAACCGCTCAAATCAATCTCACTTAGTTTTGCTAAATCAATCTTAGCTGATTTGAGTGTACAACCACTTAAATCAGCTTTACGCAGATCAATCTTAGACATGTGGGCGTTGTCTAGTAGTCCTTTACGTTCATCTGTTGATTGAAGATTTACCGATTCCAGAAACTGAATGACAGTCTGTTGCCTCTTAGGATCTAGTGATTGCAGCACCGCGATCGTTTTAGCTTGAACAACTGACAGAGTTTCAGAACTAGTATTTGATTTAAGAAGAGCCTCTAAAAGAACAGGCATTGCGTCAAGGTNATTTCACTAGGATTTCTTGCTTTGCTTTGTCATCAGCTAATTGCTGTTCTCTCTTTTCCTCAAATTGCTGGAAGGAATAAGGGATTAAAAACAAAACGATTGGAAAAACTAGCAATTGCAGCAAATCCCAAAGTTTTTTCTCTTTAAATCCTGTCCAATCCCAAATAGCTTGGGTAATTAGGTAGGTTTGACGTTTAAGCCCTCTAAAAAATGATTGTTCTGCTTCTAGTTCTTCTTTTTGTTGCCGATCGACTGAAGATGTTCCCGATTGCTCACTAGATGACTGCCATATTTCATAATTCCTAGTCTGAATCGGCCCTTCATTAGTCGGTTGTTTTTCCGAATAGATAGGGCTATTTTCTAACATTCTAATCAATCTCCTAAAAGTTAAAAATTGTCATGATGTTTCTTATCTTGCAGTTTCCACGCAAAAAACTCTAAAATAATTCGAGTTTTCGTCTCTTGCACACCGCTTGGATCCAGTTTCTTATCTTGTAGATAATGCACAAATTC
Organism: Elainella saxicola E1; assembly: GCA_002796835.1. GTDB lineage: Bacteria > Cyanobacteriota > Cyanobacteriia > Elainellales > Elainellaceae > Elainella > Elainella saxicola. The sequence continues at coordinate 3,461 of LUGL01000232.1, forward strand.
TTCCTGAGCAACTTGTGCTTGATCTGGCGTTACTCGAATTGATACCTCAAGGAGTTGTCTACCATCCGGAATATTCCAGCATTCACTGCGAACAGGATAGGCCAAACCAGGATATGTCTTGAGTTTCCAACGAAGTGCCTGAACCGGACCCAGCACTTGTAGCTCTTCAAGATTGATTTCAATAGTGGCACTTGTTTTCAAAAAACGTTCCTGTTGTTTAGAGAACAGCTTTTCGAGCGATCGTTCACCCACAACCACCGCCTCAACTTCTCCAGATTCCTGCTCAACGGTAAANGGATGCAGCTTCAACTTTGCGATCACCCACCCAATCCCCTTCAATCTTAAATCCTTCCATTTCCCGCCACTCTGAAGGGACCTGCGATGGAACAGGACGTAGTTTTACAGTAGAATCATCTGGCTTATTCCCATTTTGACGAAGTCGTAAAATAATTCCGTTCTCCAGCAACCTAAACTTTTGCGTGGAAAAGAACGTTTGAATGTCTTCACAAAAATAGATTTTACGTTTCTCTGCCTGATCAGATTCTAGTTTAAGCTCATTCTCCGCAATTTTGATTTGTTCAGGTTGAATTGTGACTTTGATTTCAACCGCGTCAAGCTGATCCAATGGACTATTCATTTCTCACCTCCACTAATACCACTCTCAGCAGAGCACTCATATCCTCTTAATACACTGACGCTATTCTTCAGCCCGATCAAGAGACCAAATTATGCTCTGCTTTCAAGTGTATGAATATTGCAATTCTCTTCATCAAACGTGAGTTCATTAAGCTTTCAACCGGTTTCATGGAATCGAAAGCCTGCACTTTACCCTACCTTATAGGGGTTATGCACGTACAAGATACCAGAAAGGACTGAAGTTATAATCATCAAGTCGGCCACTTCCCTTTCTAATATTACGTCCGTGAATAAACCCTTGGTTGTCGATCACCTTCGCAATTTGATCCTGTTCATCCTTCCAACCTGCAAACAGATAAACATGGTTTGGAATACCGTCCCTATGCCCACAATCATCACTAAAGACAACATCTCCTGGTTGAAGTTGACTGGCATCTGTTGATCGTGTCCATCCTCTCTTCTCTAATTCTTCAGAGAGAGTAGCCGTCCAAAGAATGAGCGGAAAGTCACGTTCACACCCAGAGAGACGGAGAGCAGTCGAAACAAATGCAGCACAAGCATTGTTAGTTGTTCCATAGTCCTGCATCACAGTGCGATAGACCAGTCGGTCATTCTCATCTTGACTCCAGAAATCGTAGAGTTTACGGATTTTAGAAGTATCAAGCCTAGGATTTGTTCTACCTGAGACTACGATCGGTGNTGATCGGAACCCAACCCCGAAGCTTCTTATGATTCAGACCTGCCTGCCATGTCGCTAAATCAACGGATCCTGTTTGTGACAAGCCTAGATCCTTTTGAAAGTCTTTGGTCATAGCCACAGTTCTCTCGTCCATAGCCCCGTTAATCACTAACACAGGTCTATAACCGCAACTGTTGAGAATGTGTTGCCAATCAGCTACGGAACCAACAACATTAGGGTCATATGGTTTAAAGGATGATTCAATATCAATCAAGCGCATCGTTTCTAATTCTTTAAGCTGAGCCATGCAACCAACCTGAGCACTAACTGCATCAGGAGAAAAGGTTCCATCTTCAATGTATTTTCCCTTCACATAATGATTTGTGCCTGAAAAAATATAAGCACTCCGGCACGGAGGTGNTAGTGGCTCGTCCCCGCCCAACTCGATAGCCCCAACCGTTATAGCCTTCCAAAAACCAAAAGATAGTTGGTAAATCCCAGGATTGTATTCCTGCTGCGCCATCATAATTGAGAGCATCAACAGCAGACTTTTCCCATGTGAAGGGGGGAGAACCTTGAGGAGGTCTACCGGCTGGCTCCGTGATCGTTCGAGCAGTGAGAGGATCTCCATTATGAAGATGGCAATTGAAGTTATAGCTTGATTCCATCCCATGGATCACAGCAACAACATACCAAGGAACACCTGTTTCGCCTGCTATATGTTCATAGTGCGATCGTCCGTTCTTGATACTATCAATACACTGGCTAAGATCATCAGCGTAGTATGGGTTGATCTGGCATGTTTGCCAAAGATAGATGTATTCATCCCGTAATGCTTGAGTAAGTTCCATATAAACCTCTGATGATTTTTCAATGACCTCTGAGATCCTGTTTAAGCAGGATGAAACTCCGTTATATAGCCGAGGATCAGGCAACATAGCGGAAAGGTGGATAAGCCTTAAAATTTAATCTGCCCCTGATTTAGCCCTACGACTCCAGAGCAAGTTATGAAGGAGAAGAGGAACTGTAAGATTTCTGATAGATTTCATATCAGAAAAAGAAATGTATCTTAAAGTGAGTTATACACTCATTGATAGATGTCTTAGTGATGCAACTAAGGCATCTGACTTATTTTCAAGGAGTTGAAACTTTGTTTACCTTATATTTATGTATTAACCTCTAAAAAACTGTTTCTAGAAATTCTATACATTTCTTATTTGGCAACCTTTTTGTTGTTTAAATTACGAGGTTGATGCCTTTTGCTCTAGAGTTTTCAAATAAACTGTTTTTCTGAGACAGATGCGTATTCTATTTAGTTATAGAAACAGCTGAAAACTCAGCAGGGAAGCTATTTTCAAATGATACAAAAACATCTGATCTGGTTTGATAAATATCCTTTATCTTGCAATATTTATATATATGAAATCTGTCCGGAAAACTACCCAGTCGTAATGAATTCAAGAAATGGATGTAATGTTTGATTCATTTGCATCGCAAGTAGAGCGCTTCAATTAAAAATTGGAGAATATTATGATTACAGCAAATCTCCCATTCCATGTGGTTCAAGAAATTTCTTTAGAAGTTGAAGTACGGCGTAATCAAACAGGAGATAAAGTCAAACGAGTACAAGAATGGCTAACGTTTCATAGATTTGGAACAGCGATTGACGAGGATTTTGGTCCTGCAACAGAACGATGCGTCAAAAACTTTCAAGAATCTCAAGGGCTTCCGGTAACTGGCGTCGTTGATCGGGTAACCTACACACAATTAGTAGATCCCCTTGCAAAGGCTCTGAAACCGATTCAACCATCTCCCAATGAGACTTTAGGAGACATGGTACTCAAGTATGCTAAGCAACACCTTTCTCAGCACCCTATTGAGCTAGGAGGACAGAATCAAGGCCCTTGGGTGCGGGTTTATATGGATGGGAAAGAAGGAGTAGATTGGCCTTGGTGCGCAGGATTTGTAACATTCATCCTTAAACAAGCCTGCACAACTTTAGACATCCCCATGCCAATTCCAGGTTCCTTTGGCTGCGATGAACTTGCTCGGCAAGCCCGTCAACAAGGACGTTTTATTAGTGGAACCAGTATTGAGACCAACCCAGCTTCTTGGAGTACATTAAAGCCTTGTTGCATTTTTCTAGTTCGCCGAGCTGCTGGAGATTGGACACACACTGGGTTTGCCTTCAACAAAAACGATGATACATTTTTGACGATTGAGGGGAACACAAACGACGATGGTAGTGCTGAAGGATACGNAAGTCTGTCAACGAACTCGATCCCTTAGCAGCAAAGACTTCATCCAACTTGGATAGGTGAAGAATTGGAATCTGAAGGATATCAGCACTCAATGGGATAGTTATGGGCTTTATCCTTCTATTTACTGACTAATTTTAGTGCTAGGAGGGTGGGTACTTGATCCAATGAGACAGCCGATTGCAGTTCCACCTAGGCGATCGGTTCATGATTCACCATGTCTCCACCTACCTAGCGCTGTTTTTTCAGGAGCAGTTTTGTTTATACTTTGGGAAACAGCTTTTTTCTACTGCTGCCAGTAACCATCTCTAGGAGCAGCCTTAACTTCCAATACGGTTAGTTTCACCGTTATACGGCAAAGATTCTCTATCTAGACCTTGCATCTTAATCCAAACATCCGATCCATAAAAACTACCCTGCGGCTCCAATTCAAAATTCCCGAATAGCAAGCCCAGCCAAAGATCAACCCGCGAAATTCTTAAAGCTTGGGCAAGCATTATCAGGCTAACCCTCAGCAGTTCCGGATGATGTTGCACCCAATCAGTAATTGCTCGCACCCAATCAGATACTGACTCTTCATGGGCGATCGCCCATCCTTCACTGACATCTCCTCTCCTATCTGGGTTATCCAGATTGACCTGAGATTCCCACTGCTCCGCCATTGCTAACACAGCCGCTTTATCCATTTCCTGCACGATCGATNCCCTCAGCTGGTGTAGATGACTTAGTCCTTGATTTGCGTGGCTGACGAACTGGAGCAGGCTCCATCAAGTCCGTTAGATCCACTGCCATCGTTTGCCGCACCAGATCTGAGAAAAATCCCTGCTCTACGATCGGATCGCGATCAGCCTCCTCCCACTGATTCATCAATCGCTCTGCTCGCAAGGCGCACAATTCTGCCAGTTGCAGCACTACTTCCCCCGCAATTTGTAGCTGCTCCGCGTCGTCCAATGGAGCGATCGCCCGATCGATCTGGGCTAGCAATTCTTGTAAATTCGCAGTTTCTGGCATCAACTGAGCTACTTGCAATTGAGACACCCAGGATTCTGTTTCTGGTTCAAGCCTCATGCTTCTTCTCCAATGCCGTAATTTGCAAAATGCGTCGGATGATGGCNTACAGGGACGCACCGGACATTGGGAAACGGAATGTTGTTCCTCTCTGGCAAATCGTTCAAAGCCGGATCGATGCCCTGCTCCATACCGTTGGTAGAACGCTTCTAGCAATTGTCTTGCATATTCTTTCACCATACGAGGCGGTAAACCAAAAGTATGCTGCGGTTGCGAAAGAGCGATCGGTTTGCTGCCAATCCATAACTCAGCGCAAAGGGCATGAATCACCTGCTCATCTTTGGTTTGGCGAGGCTGGTCCACATAGGTATGCAGCACCACATAGGGAACTTCGGGTAGCGGCACTTGAATCTCTTCGATTTGAGCAGAGCGACGTACGCCTTGACTTCTGCCTTTTCGGTAATAGGAGCGGCGGCTGTGGCACCGGGTATCTTCCCAGCAGCCATCCCCCCCTTGGGTAGCATCATGCAGTTTCCGGGCCTCGATCGCACTCAGCAAGCTGCAAGCCCAGCATTTCTCATTGCTCAGTCGCCCCATCATTTTGCCTCAAGGGTGTCAGTACAGTGTCCAACCAGGACCGATCGACTTCTGACAGATCAGGAGGTGGCAGCGGCTGTCGATAATCTAAACGCAGATCGTAACTGGCGCGGTCATACACACCTGCAAAAATTTGCTGTAGCTCGACGATCGGCTCTTTATCCTCGGGCTTCAGCGGCAATGGGAAATTAGGAATGATCTCCTGTAGCCCAAACTCATAAAGATCGGCGATCGGACGTTGTGGAGCCCGACTAACCAAAATGCGATAGGCTGCGCCAACTTCCCCTTTCATCAGCATCGGTTCCCCTCCGCGCAGTAAATCAATTTCAATTAGGTGGGACAGACTCCCCAGCACTTTGCTGCGTTTTACTTCATAGGCTTCTCTGCCATCGCCGCGACGCTTGTTTTTGGGAGACAGCACTTCAATCACGGTGATGACAGCTTCAGTCCCCACCTCGCGGACTTCCAGGTAGCGTTCTTTCACTTCTGCTGGCATGGGGACAGTCACTTGTCTGGGCCGGGATTGTGTTGCCACTCCGATCGCTTCTCTTATGTGAGGTTGATCGACGGGAGATTTTGCGGCTAACACCACCCCATCTGGAATGCCAATCAGCAGGTCTTCATCCACTGTGCTGAGATAGCTGCGGGTTTCGACCTCAATGTAATACTTCGGACGCAGCTGCGGAGCCATTGCATCAGCGATCGCCACAATCAGCCGACTGTGAAACGATGACCAGAACACAGGTTGTTCCAAATAGGGGTTCATCCCTGGAAAGGGGGAGGGCATAAGGGGTAGCGGCAATGCTCGATGTGTCCTTGTCTTCTCATCATAGAAGCAATTCAAGGTTCGGCAGCTTTGCCTGTGAGAAATTTTTCTGAGAATAATCAGGTATAGATAAGTGAAGTTATCTATATCTAACGATCGACCTACCCCCAATTAAGCCCTATGTCTGCCCCTGATTCTGAGCCAGTGTTACCCATTGTCATCCTGCCGATCGATCCTGGAAAAAGGACATCCGATCGACCTGACTCTCCACCCGACATGCGGCATTGGCAGATCGAGGAGTTTTTGCGCCAAACGGGCAAGTCTGACAATACGCAACGCATGTACCGAGGGCAGCTCCAGCGGTTTGCAGCCTGGTGTGGCAAGTCCTGGTTGGATGTGACGCCGAGTGATATTGGTAATTATCTATACCTAACGATCGACCTACCCCAAACTAAACCTTATGTCTGCCTCTNAGTTCTGAGCCAGTTTTGCCGATCGTTATCCTGCCGATCGACCCTGAAAAAAGGACATCCGATCGGCCTGAAGTTCCACCCGATATGCGGCATTGGCAGATCGAGGAGTTTTTGCGCCAAACGGGCAAGTCTGACAATACTCAGCGAATGTATCGGGGGCAGCTTCAACGGTTTGCGGCTTGGTGTGGCAAGTCCTGGTTGGATGTGACGCCAAGTGATATTGGCAAGTATCGGCGGGAGTTGAAGCGGAAGGGCCTTAAACCGGCTTCGGTGAATCATGCACTGAATACGTTGCGATCGTTCTATCAATGGCTGCGGAAGAGTAATGGGTATCCCGTGAATCAACCCTTGCCCACCGATGCGATCGAGCTGGAACGACAGGAGGAACCGCAGGCAGCCCATATTGAAGCTGATGAGTTGGCCTTGATTGAGCAGGTGTTGGCCTCGGAGCATGTTACCAGCGTGCGCGATAGGGCAATTATTGCAGTGTTGAGTCACGGGCTGCGGGCCTCTGAGGTTTCGATGCTGAATGTGGAGCATTGGAATGGCAAGATTTTGACGGTGCATCGATCGAAGGGGCAGAATGTCAGTTTGGTGCCGCTACATCAGCAGGCACGACAGGCGCTAGAGGCTTACCTGGAATGGCGTCGGCAGCAGGAAGCAGCGTTTGAACCGATGCCAGAAAGCCCGATGTTTTTATGTCAGGATCCGGCTCATGCGGGAAAGCGGTTAGGGTATCAGGGCATCCATCGAATGGTGAAGCTGCTAGGAAAGATGGCCGGGGTGAAGGATCTGCATCCGCATCGGTTTCGGCATTCGTTTGGCACTGAGGTAACGCGGCGAGGGGTTGATCCACTCTATGGCAAGGAGCTAATGGGAATTAAGAGCGATCGGGTGTTTCAGCGCTATACCAAAGGCATCTTGAAGCAGGCGGCGGCTCAGGCTTATTTAGAGGCGATCGGGGAAGCGATGGATGAGTGAAGTTTGAAAAGTCAAAAATTTAGTGAAATTTTAGGGAAGGCCTGGAAACAACTGGTGAAGCCTATGTACAAAAGCATTCTCGTCCATCTGGTTGTCTCTAGCGTTATACGGTTTCTAATAGAATCAGAAGTTATTAAAAAAACAGAACTCATCCTAAGCGGATCCAACTTAAGCGGATCCAACCTCAGCGGAGCGGATCTCAGTGATGCCAATCTCAGTAAAGCTGACCTCAGCAACGTTAACTTAAGCGGATCCAACCTCAGCGGAGCGGATCTCAGTGATGCCAATCTCAGTAAAGCTAACCTCAGCGGAGCGGATCTCAGTGATGCCAATCTCAGTAAAGCTGACCTTAGCAACGTTAACTTAAGCGGATCCGACCTCAGGAGAGCTAACCTCAGCGGAGCAAACCTCAATAGAGCTAACCTCAGCGGAGCGGATCTCAGCAACGCCGACCTCAGTAAAGCCAATCGCACCAACTGTATAAAAATTGACTCGCACGACGACTTAGAATCCACAATCAAATCCCTCTTGAGGAGAGCCACCGAAACCATCGAAGAAGTCAACTTCATGGGTATTGACCTGAGTAACGCTAAACTCCGCAATGCCAATCTGAGCAACGCCGACCTCGGCAACGCCGATCTGAGCAACGCCGACCTAAGAGGAGTTGACCTCAGCGAAGCTGGTCTTAGTGGAGCCAACCTTGCCAAAGCCAACCTTGTCAGAGCGAAGCTTGTCAAAGCGAAGCTTCATGGAGCTAACCTTAGTGGAGCCAATCTCAGTGGAGGTAACTTATATGAATTAATATCCAAGATATATCCCCACAAGGGAGTTCAAAAACATCTCCTAATATTCATTATTACTAAACTCTTCAAACTCCCTGGAGCCAACCTCAGCGGAGCCAACCTCAGTGGAGCTAACCTCAGCGGAGTAAACCTCAGTGGAGCCAACCTCAGCGGAGTAAACCTCAGTGGAGCCAACCTTAGAAAAGCCAACCTCAGAAGGTCTCTCTTACTAGCAACTGATTTGCGAGGTACAAAAGACCTTGTAGTAAGACAACTGCAAGGAAAATCTCCTCCTTACCTGTGCAACGCGGCTTTACCATCTGGCATGAAAGACATTGAGCAGAACTGCAATTATGACGCACTTCTACAAATCTTGGTTCAGCAACATAAAGTGAATCTAGAAGAAGCTCAAAAAATCATAGGCGCAACTCAGAAAAAACAGTGGAAGTGATCGCTGCCTCAGACAATAACAATAAATCACTTCGGTTTGGGGTTGATTGAAGCATAGCTGTGATGAGAGAGAATTAGCTGAAACCTTTACTTGGGGCAGCGAAGTTAGCTTTGGCGATCGCTCAGATGATTAAGGATCAGGAGCCAAAACTTCCAAAATCGTTCTCCTCCTCACGGTTCTTGAGTTGAAAATTGTTTTCAAGGATACAAAGGGGTTAGAAACCTTAGGTTGTTATTTCACCCTAAGTCTTCTTTAAACTCATAGGGAAAGATGAGCCGAGGAAAGTCTCGCTGACGCTTGATCGCATCAATAATTTGGCTACTATCCTCGTTCTGCAAGGCTTTGGGAGGAAGATTTTTTCCTATTAACCAAATTGCATCTTTATCACTATATGTTTGTCTCCGTGGTTGGTCGATTGTTACATAGTATGGGATATCCTCTGGCAATATTCCAAATTTCTGACAGGCAAGTGACTCTGCTTTTTCCTTAAGAGTAATAGCTTTATCTATCCGATCTAGTCTTACAGTTTTAGGTAGTTGGCGCTTTACAAGTCGATTAGCTAAATCTTTAAGAATTGAATCATTGTGATCACGCCATCGGTCGATTTCAGCCCATACTTGTTCTTCACCTAAACGCAAGTAATCCTCTAGTTCAATATCCTTTCCCCTGCTAAATAGCAATGACAAAGGATGCTCTTTATTGTTGAATCCTGATGGAAATAAATCAGCTGTCCCGTTACGGTGAAGAAAAACTGCACGTCGTAGTACAGATTTAAGCAACACAGTCGCTGCTCTTACTGCTTTATGGAAATATACAACTCGGTACAATTGATCCAGGGCTAGCAGAAAAGACTCCACAGCTTCGGTTGCTCGTCGGTCAACTGCTAAAAGAGATTTCTTTTCAGGATGCAGCGAGAGCATTCGTAGCAAACGTTCTAGATCATAGCGAGTTCCTTCTAATCCTGCCATATGAGCATCTCGCAGTACATAGTCGAGACGATCTGCATCCATTTCACTCGACACTAATTTGTAGCTCCAATCATCCTTTTCACGTTTGTCTTTGTCTATATAGGGAATAAGAGCATCTGGTAAGGAAGAATTAATAGCTTTGAGAGCCTTATTTACATCAGTAGAAGAATCAGTAATGATCCTGACAGTCATAGACTCATGATGAAATGGAATATTAGCTTCCTGTAAAATCTCTTCAAGTGTATGACTAAATGGTCCATGTCCAACATCATGCAGTAGAGCAGCTGCAACGGTAGTCAGCTTCCTCTCTTCGATAATATCAATACCGTCCTGATTTTGAGCAATTCGATCAAACATTCGCCTAGCCGTATAAGCTACTCCCAGGCTATGCGAGAATCGGCTATGCTCCATACCATGGAATACCAAGTAAGCCAGCCCGTTTTGGCGAATGTGCCGTAGTCGTTGTACTTCAAAGGCATTGATTATAGAACGCATGGGTTCATTAAAATGTCTCCCTGGAAATTCAATCGCATTGTGAATTGGATCTTGATAAATGAAAGCTCTTGTCATATTGCAATGTAGGGGTATGTTGACTTAGGGCAAACGCACATAATCTGTAACATTTCAATAAAGGCACTTTTTGACTCCCTTAATGGGAACAATCTCAATAGAGAATGCTTGGTTCCTCAAGCCACGTAGGAGGTCAGGACTGATATACCAGTTCGCTTGGTTCAGGTTAAAGCTTGGTGTCGGGGCGGTGAAATAAATTGCATCCAACTCCTCTTCAACCTGGAGCCAACCCACCTCTTTCGCAAGGAACAGCCATTCCTCTTCGTCAGCTTCCAGGAGCCGAGCGTTATCCTCTGCTGATTGAGGTTCTCATGCTTGTCTTGTTCCAAAAAGTCTTCGATTTCTTTTCTAATTTCTGCTTCGCGGTTCTGAGAATCCGCCTGATTGCTCCGGAGTTTTTGAGACGTGGACTTCCGAGAACTCCGCTGATTTGATTGTACGCCTCCTAATCCCGGTGCCATGTCTTGCTCTCTCAATTATTAATGAGGCAAAAATACTCTCCCTACTTCGAGTATAGGATCAAGCTTTTAAATGCAACACCTATTTGTTCTCTTCAGGCAACCCCTTCTCAATGTCTGAGGCGATCGCCTCTAGCTTCATCTCCAACTGCTCAATTGAAGGTAGGTTCTCTTGAAGTTTGCCAGGTAGCTGATGGGTCACCACCGCGATCGGGGTATTCAAGTTTCGGAGGGCGTACTCTGCCTTTGTCTTCCTCTTGGATTTGCAAAGTATCAGTCCGAGTACCAGAGCCGTTGCTCTTGGGTCTTTACCTTGTCGAGAAGAGCAATGTTGTGCCTCTACGGTAATTTACCAACGCTGCGTTGGTAAATTGTTTCATCTGGGTATGCCTCTGCAAAAGCCTTCGTATAGCCCAGGTTTGAGCGGGAAAATCCTTTAATCTCTAGAAACTCCTTCCGTGGGTCTTTTACCAATCGTTCGATTACCTTGGTTCCCCACCCCTCGCTCTACTGCTGTTCCAGAATTGAGCGTCCAATCTGCTAGTAGAGGTGAATTAGCTCCTGGTTTACAGCAAGTGCCGCCCTAACTTGGGTGGTTCTAATACGCTCTTTGGGTTGACTTAGAAAGTCATCGTACTCTTGGGGCAGGGAAAGCAGGCGATCGCTCACAAAAATAGCACTCTGACAATCTGGGGGACAGCCCCTTATCGTGACACAATCCAAATGCATTTGCTTAAAATTAGCGGGATTTTAGGTACATCAAGATGCGATTCCTGGCATCATAAAAAGCAAAGAGGTTATCAGAATAGTAATGCTCATTGGTGTTTTAAACAGAAAAGGGGGATGCGGTAAGTCAACAACGGCTGTCCATTTAGCATACTGGCTATCACAGAAAAAACAGCGAGTGATCCTAATCGACTCAGATGGTCAGATGAGTTCCAGCCAGTGGCTCAAGAAACTGGATATGCCTTCGATCGTGATTGACGACCCCGATGACTTGTTTGACCAAATTGGAAAGTTATCTGAGGAATACGATTCAGTTGTTGTGGATGCTCCTTCTGTTTTGGGGGAACCAGCTAAGTCTGTGTTACTCAGCATAGACCTGGCAATTGTTCCAGTACAACCCTCCAACTTGGATCTCCTCTCAGCCAAAGATATTGTTCGTCTAGTCCACCAGGCGCAAAAGATTCGGAGGGGCTCACCCAAAGCGGCTATGTTTCTCAGCCGGGCATCGCGGGGGACCGTGCTGATGAGAGAAGCCCAGGAAGCATTGAGCAAGACACAAGGATTTATCCTGCTAGATTCTGTAATTTACCAACGGCAGGCGATTGCCGATGCACCAGGGCAAGCAGCAACAGTTTTTATGATGTCAGGCGAAGCTGCGAACTCTGCTGCGAAAGATTATGACAGTCTGTTTGAAGAGGCTATGAGTTATGGCAAGGCGAAATAGTTTGAAGGACGAATGGCAATTTGAGGCTGATGCTATTTCAGATAAGCAGAGCCTTTCAGTTGAATCAATCACCTTACCCGCAAGTCAGCCTCGCCGTTATTTCGATCCTGAGAAACTCCAGCAGCTTACGGAATCAGTTCGGCAACATGGCATTCTTGAACCTATTTTGGTACGCCCCTCACATAAAAAGGGGGTATATGAGTTAGTTGCTGGGGAGCGGCGGTTTAGAGCAGCCCGAGAAGTGGGGTTATCTTCAGTTCCGGTTACAATCCGAGAGTTGAGTGATGAAGAAGCTCTGCAGCTTGCCTTGGTTGAGAACTTACAGCGCGAGGATTTAAACCCTGTCGAGGAGACAGAGGGAATTCTGCAATTGCTGGCTCTCAGGCTTAAAATTCCCCCGATCGACGTCCCTCCCCTCCTATACAAGATGCGAAATGAGTTGATCGGCACAGTTAATCAAAACGTTTTGATTAACTCAGAAGCTGAATCAGTTCAGGCTGTTTTGACCGAGGTGGGGACTATTACCTGGGAGTCCTTTGTAACTAGCAGACTACCTCTCCTCCGGTTACCACCGGAGATTCTTGAAGCTCTTCAAAGTGGAAAGATTGCTTATACCAAAGCCCAAGCGATCGCTCGCGTGAAGGACGATAATCAGCGCAAGGGACTATTAGAAGAAGCAATCGCCCAGGACTTATCTCTAAGCCAAATTAAGGAAAAGGTCGCTATCCTTAAATCTCCTAAAACAAATGTCGAGGCTGAGCCGTCATTGAGAAGCCAAATTGATGCTGTTTTGCGGCAAGCGAAGCGATCTAAGGTATGGGATGACCCCAAGAAGCAGCGAAAATTAGAGAAGATATTGGCAGACCTCAAAACTCTGATTAGTGACGATGGCTAATTCTGAGGGACACAAGCTCTAGTCATCTTGATTTTTGCACCATTAAGATTGGCATTACCACGAGCCTGCTGTATGAAGAGTTTAGTCCAACGGCTGCTCCATCTGGCTGCTCTAGACATCTGAATGGCTATAGATACTTTCCCAGGTCAAACTAGGGGCTTGGTAAATTAATCAAAACGTTTTGATTAATGAAAAGGATTGGCTGGTGACCTTTCTGTTCAGTGGTTTTTGGATAGAGTATTGTCCGGGGCACACTGCCCTTTAAAGGAGTAGATTTAGGTATGACGGTCTATTACTGTGCGGATTGAAATGAGTGGTTCGAGTAACTGGAACACGATTACTGAGTCCAACTTCCCTTGGGAACGGGAAGCACTAGATTTCGTGCGCCAGCAGTTTCCCACCCACGACCCTTATCGAGCCTGGTCGAATTTTGAGTTTATTGCAACTGATGGCAGTATCAATGAGGTTGATCTCCTTGTTTTTACGCCACAAGGATTTTTTTTGATTGAAATCAAGAGCCGTCCTGGGCGTTTGTTTGGTGATGCAGGAACCTGGACATGGGAAACAAATGGTAGGTTGTACACCAGTAACAATCCGTTGATTACAGCAAACAGTAAAGCCAAGAAGTTGCGATCGCTGCTGGAGCGACAAAGAGCGGTCCGTAGTAAAGGGCAAGTTCCCTTTATCGAAGCCTTAGTTTTTTGTTCTGCCCTGGAGCTTCGGTTGGAGCTTCAAGATACTGCACGATATCGAGTCTGTCTGCGAGATGTGATGCCTACAGGCACACGAGGAGTGCGATCGGGCATCATGGCAGCAATTTTGCAGCGTGATTGTCCTGGCGTAGACCCAAATCCTAGAGGAACTTATGACCGTTCCACAGTCAGGCTGATTAGCCAGGCAATGGAGCAGGCTGGTATTCGTCCTTCAGAAAGTCATCGAAAAGTTGGTGACTACAAGCTTGATCAAGCAATTGATATTGGACCAGGTTACCAGGACTGGGCAACGACTCATACTCAGAACTCGAAAGCTAAACGAAGGGTACGGATCTACTTAGTTCGTACAGAGGCTGCGGAAGAAGATCGTAAGATGATCGAGCGTGCAGCCCTACGAGAATTTAGACTTTTGGAAACGCTGCAACCCCATCCAGGTATTCTTCGTTGTGACAATTACACTGAATATGAACTGGGTCCTGCACTAATTTTTGAATATGACCCATCTGCAATTCGGTTAGATCATTATTTAGCTCAACGAAAAGACTCCTTAAGTGTAGATATACGCCTCAACTTGCTGCGCCAAGTTGCTGAAGTGGTACGGTTTGCCCATGAAAAAAAGGTGGTACACCAGGGCTTGTCACCTCAAAGCATTCTTGTGTCTGAGTATGATGGGTTGCCTCAGGTTAAGCTCTACAACTGGCAAGTAGGCTTCAGAACAGACGATTCCACAATGGGCACCTCCCGCGAGGTTACTGTTACCTCGCACGTTGATCGCTTGGTTGAGGATAGTAGCACTGCTTATTTAGCTCCTGAAGTGTTTACAAATGAGGGAGTAGTTGGAGAATACTCAGATGTTTTCTCATTGGGAGCCATCGCCTTTCATCTCTTTTCTGGAGAAGCCCCAGCAGTCAATGGATTAGAACTCAGTACCAAGCTGCGTGAAACGAAGGGTTTACAGATTAGCTCTGTGTTGAACGGTGCCTCTGAAAGTTTGCAATTTCTAATTGAGTTCAGTACCCATCCGGAGGTGGAGAGCCGATTTGATTCTGTCGCAAACTTCTTGAGTATTTTAGATAGTGTTGAGAAAGACCTATTAGCGATCGAGCATAATCTGGTTGAGAATCCCACACAAGCACAGCAGGGAGACTTGCTGCCTGGAAACCTTGCAGTCATTAAACGGTTGGGGCAGGGATCGACCTCTACGGCGTTGTTAGTCGAACGAGATGGGCAAGAGTTTGTTTTGAAGGTGGCGAATGACCCAGATGATAATGCTCGAATTAGGAGTGAAGCAGATGTATTAAAACCTCCATTAAGACATCCCCACATTGTGGAGTTTTGTGAGGCATTGGAGATTGGTAAACGAGCCGCATTTCTAATGCGTCCAGTGTTTTCAGACAAGGACAAACGGTTGGTTGAAACGCTGGGACATCGGCTGCGTCAGGAAGGACGATTACACGTTGACCTTTTACAGCGGTTTGGACAGGATTTATTGGATGTCGTGAACTACCTGGAAGAACAGGGCATTAACCACCGAGATATTAAGCCTGATAACATTGCGGTAGGGCAAGTCGGGCGGGGCGATCGCCTCCATCTGGTTCTGTTTGACTTTTCGCTTTCCAAAGCTCCGCTTGAAAATATTCGAGCCGGAACCGTAGGCTATCTTGAACCATTGCTAACCCTGCGTAAACCTCCCCGTTGGGATCTACATGCAGAAAGATATGCGGCGGCTGTGACTCTTTACGAGTTAGCAACAGGGGTATTGCCGAAGTGGGGTGATGGCACAACTGATCCTTCTCACTCTAACTGTGAGATGACCATTGATGCTGAACTGTTTGATGCTAGTTTGCGAGATAGCCTGACTGAATTTTTCCAGAAAGCGTTTCGTCGTGACCCTCGACAGCGCTTTGATAATGCTGAGGAAATGCTACGGGCATGGAGGGAGTGCTTTGAGGGAATTGAAGCACCTGGCACGCTTTCAGACCATGAAAATGAATCAGAACTCCGAAAACTATTAGCAGATGCGGATTTCGATACTCCTATTTCCGAATTGGGGTTGGGGACACGGGCAACGAACGCACTCGATCGCGCCAATATTTTGACTGTTCGTGATCTGCTCACTACCTCGCCTCGCCTCCTGAGTCGCCTACGTGGAGTTGGGAATCTAACCCGACGTGAGATCTCGACGGCAGTTAAAATTCTGCGTAAGCAGCTAGGAACACCAGACAATGCTCTAAAAGCAATTAAAACGGTTGAGGGTCAGCAAGCCGAGGTTGAAAAACTTAGCATCGACCAATTCATCCAAAAAGTTACTCGTGCAGGGTCTAAGGAAGGAGATCACGTTCAGCAGATTCAGATGGCACTGCTGGGACTGGATCTGGGGTTAACGGGTCAGTGGATAGGGCAGGCAGATGTAGCGGAGCATCTGAATAAAACTCCCGAAATTGTAAACCATTGGACGGGTAAGTTTCAGAGCCGATGGACAAAGGAACCATCGGTAACAAAATTACGAACTGATGTTGTTGAAATTCTCAACGGTGCCGGTGGTGTCATGGCAGTTGAGGAACTGGCAGAGGCACTTCTATTGGCTCGTGGTTCTATTCAAGATGAGCCTTTGAGAACAAGATTGGCGATCGCTGCATTGCGTGTTGCTGTCGAGGTTGAAAGCACCATTACCCAGCCCCGATTTGTGATTCGCCGGGATAAGGATCGAATCCTGATTGCAGTGACCCAGGAGCTTGCAGATTATGCCAGTCAACTTGGAGTGATTGCCGACCAGCTTGCCGATGAAGATCCTTTAGTGCCTCCAGTACGGACAATTCAGAGATTGCGTGAGGTGGCTTTACCCACAGGGGCTGAAGCCTTTTCTGACGCACGAATTTTGCGGCTAGCGGCTGCATCATCTCAGCGGGCAGCCGTTTCAAGTCGGCATGAATTATATCCTCGTGGTATGGATGCAATGCGAGCCTTAAAACTTTCCCAGGGTGCATTGTATGGGGTAAAAGCGTTGACGGTTCAGCAGATTCGCGATCGCGTTAGTAGTCGTTATCCAGAATCGGCACCTTTACCGGATCGTCCAATGCTGGATCATTTGCTTAATGCTGCGGGGTTAGAGTTGCAATGGAGTTCAACGATTGGAGACAGTGGTAGCTATGTCAATCGGATAGGAAGCCATTCTGATTTGACTGAAAGTACATCGCTAGCACGGATGTCTACAGCGACTGGGAGTATTGTTAGGGAAATTACTCCAGAGGAAGCAGATGCCCGGCAATTTGAGGAGCGGCTACAGCGCGGCATTCAGGAAGGGGCTTTTCAGGTTCTGCTGGTAAATCCGAGGTATTACCATCGGGTATATCAAGAGATCCGCGATCGCTTTCCAGTCAAGCTGGTGGATTTTGAAGGATTATTTTTGGATGCATTACGCCAGGTTGCAGACAAAGCCAAGGTGAATTGGAACTTGGTACTGCAAACGGACGCAACACCCTATCAAGGGGACTGGGATAAGTTAATGCTGTTGGTAGGACGGGCAATGCCGATTGTGGAAGCCCAACTTGCAGCCAATGATCAGACCATTCTTTTAATTTATGCAGGGTTACTGGCGCGGTATGACCAGATGGCAATGCTGGAGCGACTGCGCGATCGCATTGGTCGGCCTGGTGAAATTCCAGGATTATGGTTATTACTGCCAGGAGATCGACAGGCGGTGATGGATGGTAAAGCAGTTCCGATCCTGAGTCCGGGTCAGCGGGTGCGAATTCCAGAAAGCTGGATTGAGAACCGCCACCGAGCAGGGACAGTTCCAGTGGGTTGAGCAATTGACGCATACAATGTGAGTAGAGGCAATTTCAGTCAATGAGTGGACGGTATGACCGCAGTACTTGCAACTCCGATTAGCCAAATTGAACTTGCTCCTGGTAGTGCCATTCGCATTGGTGGCGTTACCTGGGAAGGTTATGTTGCACTGCTGCAAGAGTTGGGGGATGCCCGACCGACTCGCGTTGCCTATGAAAATGGAGTGTTAGAAATCAGGATGCCCGGTCAACCGCATGAATCTGTGAATCGAGTGTTAGCAACGATCGCGTTGACCTTGGCAGAAGAGTTTGGCTTTGAATTTAATGACTTGGGTTCAATGACGATGAATCGTCCTGACTTAAATAGAGGGGTTGAACCAGATAGCTGTTTTTACATTCAAAATGCTCAGGCAGGACAGGGCCTAAGTGAAATAATCTCTAGTGATTTGCCTCCTGACCTAGCATTAGAGGTAGATATCGCTAATCGGTCAGATAGTAAGCTGAGTATTTATCAAGCAATGGGTGTGCCGGAAGTGTGGCTCTATCAAAGCAACCGCGTCAGAATCAAGCACCTAGAAAATGAGGTGTACGTGGATGCGCTAACTAGTAGAGCGTTTCCGGCTGTGACCTCCGAGCAATTGAATCAATGGTTAGACGTGCGCCGAACTGGAACTGATTTAACAGTGGTGCGAGCCGTGCGGAAGTTTTGTAGAGAACAATAATACCAGCCTCTAGTAAGCCCTTGCTAATATGATCGATCGCACCCAACTCCTCGCTGATTTACAAGCATTACTTCGTAAGTTAGAAGCAGATTTACTGGAACGGAGTAGTGATATTGCAGAGGTGGAGGAGGTACTGAGATCGGACTATGAGCAGGCGAAGGACGCAGAGCGAACCGCGCAGAGCTATGAAGAGTGGCGATCGGATGCGATCACTCAAATGGCTTCTGCCTGGGTGCTGAATGGGGTATTTGTCCGATTTTTAGAGGATAACCAACTGATTGACCCGCCTGTAATTGCAGGGTTAGGAGAGCGGCTCCAGCGAGCACGGGATGAGTATGAGCTTTATTTCCGGCAACATCCGCAGGATACGGATCGTAACTACTGGTTGATGGTGTTCGATCGGTTGGCGAAGCTACCGGGGGCAAAAGAGATTTTTGGAGACAATAACCGGATTCGAGAGTTGCCGAACTGGCTGAGCGGGGATGCGGCAGGTGAGTTGCTCAGGTTTTTCCAGCGGGTAGAGCCAGAGACAGGCAGGCTGGTGCATGATTTTACCGATGAGAATTGGGATACCCGGTTTTTGGGCGATCTGTATCAGGATTTGTCGGAAGCAGCCCGGAAGAAATATGCGCTGCTGCAAACGCCGGAGTTTGTGGAATCGTTTATTCTTGATCGCACCCTTGAACCAGCCCTGGATGAGTTTCAGCTTGAGTTCCAGCGACAGGAGTTTCGGATGATTGATCCGGCTTGTGGAAGCGGGCACTTTTTGCTGGGTTCATTTCACAGATTGCTGGATCGATGGCTCAAGAAGGAGCCAGCAACGTCGATCGGGGAATTAGTGCTAAGGTCGCTCAGTAGTGTTCATGGGGTTGATATTAATCCCTATGCTGTTGCTATTGCTCGATTTCGGTTGCTGTTAGCGGCGATGAAGGCAAGTGGAATTGAACGATTGCAGGATNGCACCTGCATTTCGGATACAGGTTGTATGTGGAGATTCACTTTTGCATGGCGAAGGGAGCCAGCTTTTGCTAGGCGATTGGGCACCAATGGCCCACCATTTTTACAGTGAGGATTTAGCAGAATTAAATCGGATGCTAGTGCCGGAAACGTATCATGTGGTGGTAGCGAATCCGCCCTATATTACGCCAAAGGATCGAGCTTTAAACACGTTGTATCGGAAACGCTACAAAACTTGTCACATGAAGTATTCACTAGCTGTTCCATTTATGGAAAGAATCTTCCAGCTAGCTGTTGAACGAGGTTTTACAGGACAGATCACAGCAAATAGTTTCATGAAGCGAGAATTCGGGAAGAAGCTGATTGAAGAATTTTTTCCTAAGATTAATTTAACTCATGTAATTGATACAAGTGGTGCCTATATCCCAGGACATGGAACACCGACAGTAATTTTATTTGGTCAGAATCGTAGACCCATTGCAAGTGTGATTCGTACAGTAATGGGAATTAAAGGTGAACCAGGAACACCAGATAATCCGGTACGGGGAAAGGTATGGTCTGCGATTCTAGCTCAGGTTGATCATGTGGGATCACAAAGTGCTTTTGTGAGTGTAACTGATTCATTACGAGAGTTGTTTCACAAACACCCTTGGTCAATAGGTGGAGGTGGTGCATCAGAACTTCAAGCATATTTAGATGAATCATCTTCTAAGTATCTTTCTGATGTCAGTTTCTCAATTGGTTTTATGGCAATTGTTAGTGAAGACGATGCGTATGTTGCTCCTCACAAAGCTCTAAAACGTCTGAAATTTAATTCACGTCCATTTATTCGAGGTGAAGACATTCGAGACTGGTCACAGATCCCGGAAGTACACGTTATTCTTCCATACAGGATAAGTAACCGTGTCCAGAGTCTTGAAATTAAATCGGATGAGCCATTAGGGAAACATTTTTGGCGGGTCCGGACAACTCTTCGGAACCGAACCATGTTTGGTAAAACGCCAGAAGCTCATGGAAATCCTTGGTATGCATATATGCAGATGATTTCTAGAAGAGCACTAGCTGATCAACTAATTGCTTTCACTAAAGTGGCAACTCATAGTCAGTTCTGTAAACTGGACAAGGGTTCGATTCCAAATGAACACGCTCCGGTGATTCTGCTGAGAGATGATGAACATCAAGTGGATTGTGATGGCTTGATTGGCTTGCTTAATAGCTCCACTGCCTGTTTTTGGATAAAACAGGTTTCTCATAATAAGGGAAGTACGGTTGACCAAAGAGGGGCAAGACAGACAACAGTTGCTTTTGAAAATTTCTGGGAGCACGATGGAACAAAACTCAAGAAATTTCCAATTCCAGCAACTGCATCTCAGCAAATATCTTCTCAGTTAAATAGCTTTGGACATCAGCATGTTAAGACATCGCCGGATGCAATCCTGAAAGACTTAATGTCTAATGCTATTCCTTTAAGTGAACAACTGAAACAGAAATTTGAAGATTGGCAATTCATCCAGCAACAGATGATTGCGCTTCAAGAAGAGATTGATTGGCAATGCTATCAACTCTATGAACTTCTTGAAGAAGATTTGACCCACCCTGACCCGCCTCCGATTGCTCTCGGACAACGTGCCTTTGAAATTGTCATGGCTCGTAGAATGGCAGCAGGTGAGCTACAAACAACCTGGTTTGAGCGCCATAACTCCATACCAATCACTGAATTACCAAGTGATTGGTCAGACGATTACAAACAATTGGTGCAGAAACGAATTGAATTGATTGAAAGCGATCGAAACATTGGCTTGATTGAACAGCCTGAATACAAACGTCGCTGGAATACAGAACCGTGGGATGCTCAGTTAGAAAGGGCTTCAAGGGAATGGTTGTGCGATCGACTCGAAACCTACTTCGACTTTGACGGACGCATGAACGAAGAGGGCAAACCGACCAGCAAAATTGAGATTTCTTTAGTGTCGATCGCCCAACTTGCCGACCTCGCCCGTCATGATCCAGAATTTTTGCGAGTTGGTGAACTTTATCGCAAAGATGCTGCCTTTGACGTGCTAAAACTCGTTGCCGAACTAGTGGAAGCCGAAAGTGTTCCCCTACTGCCCGTTCTCCGCTACAAACCTAGTGGACTTCGCAAACATGATGAATGGAAGGAAACCTGGAAGCAGCAACGGTTAGAAGATGCTATTGATGCCCGCACCAAATTACCCAAAGACCATCCTGACTATGTGCCTGAATCTGCTGCCAAATGGTTGAAAAAACAGGAAATCGGCGACATTTCCGTACCACCCAAATACACCAGCAGCGATTTCCAAAAATCCCACTACTGGAAACTGCGCGGCAAACTCGACGTTCCCAAAGAACGCTGGGTCAGTTTTCCCCACTGCAACGCTGAAGATGGAACCATCATGATTGCCTGGGCTGGCTGTAACCATCTGCAACTTGCCCAATCCATCAGTACCTACTTCATCACTGTCAAAGAAGAACTCGGTGGGCGCAATGATCCCCGGCTCCCTCCCCTCCTTGCCAGCCTGATCGAACTGTTACCCTGGCTCAAACAATGGCACAACGACCTCGACCCTACCTACAACCTGGTCATGAGTGACTACTTTGAATCCTTCATTCAAGACGAAGCCCGCGACATGGGTAAAACATTGGACGAGGTATCAGCATGGCAACCTCCAGCCAAAACTGGGCGACGACGGACTTAATGTGTCTAGAACAACAATACAAAGCATTGCAAGAAGAGAACACCTGTAGATTCGTCAACTTCCCACATAGCTAGGTTTTACCTCACTCAAGCTATAACAGAAAGTAGCTCAATCGCCCTGACTCCTCCATGACGCTAATCAAAGAACTGATTCATATCCCCGAACGAGTCCAGAAGGGCGATTTTGTCCTGCGGCTTACTGAAGGGGTTGACCGTGCTAAAGAAACTCTTGAAAACTATGTCGTTACCCCAGAACTAGAAGGATGCTTTAATAGTGCTCTCATCTTTATCCGTAGTGCCTTACAATCTAACAGCAGCAAAGCCACTTACCTCCATGGCAGTTTTGGCAGCGGTAAAAGTCACTTCATGGCGATTCTGCATCTGATTTTGCAAAGGAATGTAGAGGCCCGCAAAGTCAAAAAACTGGCTCCGGTCATCACTAAGCACAACGAATGGGTTGCGGGTAAACGCTTTCTCCTGGTGCCGTATCACATGATCGGTGCTCACGATATGGAGTCAGGTATTCTCGGTGGCTATGCCGATTTTATCCGCCGCGCCCATCCTGATGCCCCAATTCCTGGCGTTTATCTGGCAGAAGGTTTGTTTCAAGATGCCCAAGCATTGCGTAATCGCATGGGAGATGAAGATTTTTTTGCTGCTCTCAATGAATCTGCAGGTGGCAGTGGGTGGGGAGAATTAGAATCAGGTTGGACTGCGGAACGGTTTGAAGCTGCTCTTCGTACTCCACCTAAACCCAGAGATGAAAGCCTGCTAACTACTGACGATAAAGCTCAGCTTCAGGAACGTCAACTTCTGGTTGGCAATTTAGTTAAAACCTTCTTTCAGTCCTATCAGACGGTTGCTAGTGGTGAGGAAGAACGCTTTATTTCTCTGGATCAGGGTCTATCTATCCTTAGCCAACATGCAAAAAGGCTAGGATATGATGCAGTAATTCTTTTTCTGGACGAATTAATTCTCTGGCTTGCTAGTCGTGCGACTGATCTTACGTTTGTCCACCAAGAGGGGCAGAAACTGGCAAAACTGGTTGAAGCTCAAACGCCCGATCGACCCATCCCTATCATTAGCTTTGTAGCACGGCAGCGTGACCTTAGTGAACTCATTGGTGATTCTGTGCCTGGAGTAGAACAGCTCAACTTTGGAGATGCTCTACATCATTGGGAAGAGCGATTTGACCGCATTAACCTGGAAGATCGCAATCTGCCTGCCATTGCAGAAGAACGCATTCTCAAGTGTAAAACCCCTGCTGCTCGTGCAGAGCTGAATGCTGCTTTCGATCAAACGAAGATGCGTGAGGCAGTAATGAATACCCTGCTCACCAGTCAAGGCGATCGGGAAATGTTCCGTAAGGTTTACCCGTTCAGTCCTGCCCTGGTTCAAACGTTGATTGCGATCTCCAACGTCCTTCAGCGAGAACGGACTGCCCTCAAGATCATGATGCAACTGCTGGTTGATCAGCAGGAAAACTTGAGGTTAGGCGACATCATTCCTGTTGGAGATCTTTTTGATGTCATTGCTCATGGGGAAGAAGCTTTTAGTCCAGAGACGGCTATTCACTTCGACAATGCTAAGCGCCTTTATCATCAAAAGCTTCTTCCCTTTCTGGAGAAAAAACATGGAATGCGGATAGAGGAAATACAGTCTCTTCTCTCAAGCGATCCAAAACGTACTGCATTCCAGAATGAGAGTCGTCTCTTTAAAACACTGTTGTTATCTGCTCTAGTACCAGACGTTGAGTCGCTACGCTCCCTCAATGCAGAGCGACTAGCAGCATTAAACTATGGGACGATCAAAACCCCCGTTCCTGGGACAGAAAGACAAATCGTTCTCAGACTTTGCCGAGATTGTGCAGCATCCGGTGTTGGAGAAATTCGAATTAGTGATGAAGCGAATCCGACTATTTCTTTGCAACTTTCTGGTGTTGATACGGAAACTATCATTGAACAAGCAAGAGGTATTGATAGTCGAGGAAATCGCATCCAACTTATTCGAGAAATAATGTTTAAACAACTAGGTCTAGCCCCAGTTGAACAACTTAGTCTCAGGGGATCTAGCGAGTATGAACGTGAATATAACTTTGTTTGGAGAGGGACCAATCGTTCATGCGTTGTTATTTTCAAGAATATTCGAGAACTACCTGATGCATCCTTAGAGAATGAAAATGATGATTGGAAACTGATTATTGACTTTCCCTTTGAAGATGGACACACTCCTCGCGATGACTTGGGACGGCTTCAAGAGTTTAAGGAGAAGTTTTCAGATGTTCCAACGAAAACAATCTGTTGGGTGCCTGCCTTTTTTAGCGATGATGCCCAAAAAGACTTGAAAATGTTGGTTATTTTGGAGCATATCCTGACAGGCGATCGCTTTTCTCAGTACGCAAATCACCTCTCTCCACAAGATCGTCAAGCTGCTAAGTCACTCTTAGAAAATCAGCGAAGCGTGTTGCGACAGCACGTCCAAAATCACCTGGACACTGCCTATGGACTGCAAGTCATCTCTCCTGATTCCTTAGATCCATCACGGACTCTGGAACTGCATGAACGATTTGTGTCACTTTACCCTGGTTTTGAACTCCAACCACCTGCGGCTGCACGGTTAGAAGCAGCAATGTTGAACTTACTTGATCAAAGCCTTTCCTTTGATTTTCCAGCCGCTCCGATATTCCTGCTTGAGGAAGGAAAGACAATAAGGTTGAGCGATTTGGATAAGATATATCAAGTAACCAGTGCTGCTGCTCAAGATTCAGATTATCGAACCTTAGTTGACAAAAATATTCGGCTCCTGGTTCGACAAATTGCAAACCCGTTGCGGTTGGCAGAGATGCGGCAGGATGACACACATCTTGTTCTTGATCAGTATTGGAAGACTCACTTCAATCGAAAATCTGAGGGGGGCAGTATCACGGTCAGCCAGCTACGGGATTGGATTGATCAACCAAAGGCGATGGGCCTGCCGAAGGAAATTCAAAATCTGGTGATTCTGACCTTCGCTGCCCAAACTAATCGAACATTTTATCTGCACAACGTTCCTTATCAAGATGCTACGTTAAAGGACATTCGGAATGAATGTGAATTGCGGGAACAGAAATTACCGGATGAAACCCAGTGGCAACTGGCAGTTCAACGAGCAGGAAGCATCCTTGGTATTCAAATATCTCCTCTCCGCAATGCCAGTAACGTCGCAGACTTAGAGTCTAAAGCGACAGGTCGATCAGTTGCCTGTCGCGATGCTTCGGATCGATACACACAAACTCTGCGTACCTGTCTTGAACGGTTTGCACTAGATCTTGATTGCGATCGCCTCAAGACAGCAACGGCTGCGCTTGCCCTAGTGGAACAAATCAATTCCAGTCAAGCTGGCGATATTGCAAAAATTCTGGCTGAGGCAACAGTTGCTACAAGCGAAGCTGCGATGAAGGATTGTCTAAACAAAGCCTCTTCGTTGGTTACTGCTTTAGAAGCAACAGACTGGGAAGTTTTTGAGTTTATCGCCACATTAGCGGACGATCGTAAACAATCAGCAGATGAGATTCGTCAAACGGTTGAAGAATCTCTCCGCACGGACGAGTATGTCATTCCACTGTCCACAAGCTTGAAAGCTGCTCAGACAAAAGCACGGGCATTATTAACGAAACCTGTTCCCCCTCCACCCCCTGCTGCTCCTTCTATAGGAAAGGTTGATGACGGTAGTTCAATGCCTCAACCTCAACCACCGCTACCACCACCACCGAAACCGATTCAGAAACGGAGCAAACAAGTTGTTAGCCAGGGCGCGAAGGAAAATCTTGAAATGGCTACCGCGCAGGAGCTACTGTCAGAACTGACGAAAAACTTGAAAGCAGAACAAACCATTCGGTTAAGTATCAGTTGGATTGTTGAGGAAGGTAGTACCGATCAGTGACAGCACCCACCTTTAGCCAAATCAAAGCACAAGTCGCTGCTATCCGTCAGAAAGATGCTGATGCTGATGTCATAGGAATTCGGACTCAGGGACGCTGGACAGGCGATCGACTCAAGCAAGATGGTTCTGAAATTTACCTAATTGAACAGTGCGATTCTCCCTTGACGATGCGGCTTGCACTTCGTGAGAGTTCTCATGTATGCGTAGACTCTCCTCAGGAGCATCTAACTATAAAAGTTCTTCTGACTAACCTTGATGAACCTGATCTAGGTGATGATATTCTGTTGCGACTTGCGGGAAGAAAGCTGCATTACATTAAGAGTTGGCAGATAGTCAAAACGCTGTTTCGAGCAAACTCAGTCGATCCACGCCTCATTCAAGCTACCTGGATTGCTGACTTCTTGATGGATCGGGTGCCTTCTGGAGGATATCCAGCAGTTAGTGGCGGTTTCCTTGATGCTGAAACCGTTTGGTTTGTTCTGCTAAGTCAGGGAATTGGATTGATGGATCATCCTCCTGACTTGGTTGCAATTCTTAAGTGGTCAACTAGTGCAGACAATGTAGAAAAACTAAAATCAGCACCTGATATATTTTGCAAATCAGCAATCGATTGGTTAATATCCATCGCTGGTTCAGCGACGAAAGCGGTTCTCAATTGTGCTTTATGTAGCGATCGACCTGATGCACTACCCGTTGGATTAGCTCTTGAAGTGTTATTTCACTCAGATGTAGATCGACGATTAGACAAGGCGATTGGCAAATTGGAGGAACGGTATTTGGGAGGTGTAGCGATTGAGCCTCATGCTATATCTCGTTGGAATCAAGATGCAGTAGATTGCTTGCAGCAATTTGATTCTGCTCAAAAGCTTCAGCTATTACAACGGGCAGACCAGATTTTGCAGGAAGTTGGTGCTGAAGCTTTTGCCTATCTCAGTAATACTTCTCCTACTGGCTTTGAGCAACGGCTAACGACCCTGGGCAGAAGCTTGATAGAGACCTTGAAAACGAAGAGCCTTTCTCTTGAACCAGTTAGTAATGCTCATAAGGCAGTTCTTGCTCACAACCAAGCTAAAACATCCCAAGAACGCCGCCGGTTGGACCGCATCACTATGGCAATTCGCCTGGTCCGATGGTTAGTTAATCAGGGCACGGCTAAACCTGTAGGATCTTTAGCTGAAGCCATTTCCTATCACCAAACCGAAGGAGGGTTTGTTGACTGGGCAAGGTTTTCTCTGAGGTGGAGCGAAAAGTGCCGGGAACTGGCTGAAGCTTACACAATCCTCTTTGAACAGGTGACTGTACTCCGTGAACAGCAAGCTTTACAGTTTGCTAGCCTGCTACAGAATTGGGTAGAAGTAGGCTCTACTAGAAAAGATGTATTGCCTGTAGAGAATGTTTTAGATACGGTTGTTGCACCTTTAGCATCCAATGCCCCTGTGCTTGTCATTGTGATGGATGGGATGAGTGTGGCAGCTTGTCGTGAGCTTGTAGCGGACATAACTGCCGAACGCCGTTGGGTTTCCCTTTGCCAGGAGGGGCAGTCATCTTCTGTTGCTGCTGGTCTGGCAGTCATTCCCTCAACAACAGAAGTCTCTCGTACCAGTTTGCTCTGTGGGCAATTGAAGCAAGGGAAATCGGCTGACGAAAAGAAAGGATTTGCAGCATTACCGTCTCTTCTTGCTCACTGCCGCAGTGGGTCGCCGCCTATTTTGTTTCACAAAGATGCGTTGCGTGAATCAGGTGAGGTTTTGGCGGATATTGTGAGAGATGCAATTGTAGCCCCTCAAAACCGAGTGGTTGGCGTTGTCATCAATGCGATCGATGACTATCTGTCGAAAGGAGACCAGATCGATATTCAATGGTCGCAGGATTCAATTAAAGTTCTGTCGATTCTACTTCACGTTGCTAAAGTTTCTAACCGCCTCGTTATCCTTCTGAGCGACCATGGACATATATTGGACGAAAAGACTACAAAGCAGTCCTTTGAGGGTGGTGAGAGATGGCGTTTAGACGACGGTCAACCTCAAGAAGGTGAATTGCGAATTAGTGGCTCACGGGTAGTTTTACCTGGCTCCAACGCCTTAATTGCTCCCTGGACTGAACGAATTCGGTATCGTGCTAAAAACAATGGCTATCACGGTGGGATTTCTCCCCAAGAAATGGTTGTTCCGATTGCTGTTCTTGGGTCATCCACTATCTATCCTGCTGGGTGGGTTGAAGCACCTATAGATACGCCACTGTGGTGGGAAGAGCAAATCGTCCCCTTGGGCAGTATTGCGTCTCTGCCTATTACCCTTGATGTCTCAGCCCAACCGCCTCAACCTGATTTTGGACCCTTATTTGCAACTAAGGTAGAACGGGAGGAAGGCATTTCTGAGCAGTCTTCACAGTGGATCATCAATCTACTAGGTTCACCAATCTACAAATCTCGCAAGAAGGTGGCAGGACGGAATGTTCCGGGAGACGATGTGCTTGCTAAAGTGCTTCTGACGATCGATAGCTCCGGTGGCAAGATTGGCTTGAATGCGCTAGCCCGAATCATTGGTTGTCCAATCGCTCGAATTCATAGCCTTTTAACCTCTATCCAACGGATTCTAAACATTGATGGCTATACAGTTGTGTCGATTGATCCAGCAGCTGACACAGTTCAGCTGGATCGGTTCCTGTTACATCAACAATTTAGTTTGAAGGGAAGGTAACATGATTAGCTCTCGCTTCGGTTGCACTAACATTCAACGTTTTGGCTGCATTTTATTGATACTGAACTGATGTTAGAAGCATGGATATTGGACTTCAGCCCGTGCTTGATACTTTGCCAAGGTAGTATTTGAGCACAATTTGAATACTAGCTGGCTGTAGACGACGTCCTCCTGAGCGATTTCCAATTCCAATGAATAAGGGACTGTTTTTAGTGAGTTTTTCACCATATTCTTTTCGTGCGTCAATATATTGAATCAAAATTTTGGCGATCGACTCCTTGAGGGACAATTGCTTATCCCTAGTTCCGTCTATTTTTGGTACAGCCAATTTGTACGTCTTTTCTTGTTGAATTAAATCCCCTATGTCGAGGCGGTGCATTTCTGCCCAAGCTAGTTCTTGCATTGCCCACAATGTGAGAATAGCTTGATCACGCAGCTTTCTGAGGTGGTCATTCTGATAGGCAGATACTTCTAAATGCTTTAGATGGCGTTCATCCTCTTCAATCCAGCCATCAACGGGTTGTGTGGGTTGAATGTAGGTTACCTGCTCATTTGATAACTGAAGATTGAGTTGCCACCAACCTTCCGCTTTCTGTGATTTTTCTCGAATGCTTTCCTCGTTGTAGGTTCTGTCAGCTTCTTCAACGGTATGCCCCATCAATTCTGCTAAAGCTTCCTTTTGCTCTGGACGACCATAGCGTCTCTGATAAGTGATAGCGATACGCCGGAACACATGAGGTGTTGTATCTCTAGGTTCATTAAAAAGAACTGCTGTGGCACGATGGGCAGCGTTAGCTACTAAATCGCTCATATTGCCAGCGTTCAACGGTTGTCCAAAATTTTCTGGGCATCGGTTGGATCCCATTTGAATAAAAACTCGATGATGAGATGTTAGAACTTTTTGTCTCCATTCTTTCAACCAAGTATCTAAATCTGCTGTTAGATGTTTTGGCAGTGGATATTCCCTTCCCTTCCGAGACTTTCGTCCTGCTTTGTGTTGCTTTGATGTCAATTTGACCCAGTAGCCATCTGCTTCGCGGAATAAGGTTTGATTGACTGTTAGTTCTCGGATCTCGCGCTGTCTAACAGGACAGTAAGTCAAGATAGCAACAATTAGATAGGTTTGCCAGGAGGACATAACAGCCTTTTCAGATCGCTCATCCCCATACTTATCTAATGGAGCGCAGCATTGCTTCAAATATTCGACAACTTGTTGTGCCTCCTGGAACGTAAGTCGCTTCTCGTCGAGATTCTGTCGAGGTTCCTCGTCCCTATGCTGTTCTCTAAGATAACGAACATACTCTCGCACATCTTCTACTAGAGGAATATCTCTGAAATCTCGACTTTTCGATTGAGGATTAAGCCATTTTGCTACGGCCATTGATGCGTAACCTACATTAGTAGCCCAACCATAACCATTTCCTCGTTGATTGATGCCCCAAGCGATAAACTGCTTTAGCAAATTTAGATTAGTGAAATGCTCCAACCTTAGTGGTGCAGAAAACTTTTTGGCGGCTTACGCAGGGAAAACAGTGACCCGAGAGAACTCAATACGNTGTCTCTATGCGTTCTCGTTTCTTCAACGATGCATAGGCAACTTGAGGACTCCAAGTTGGTAAGATAGCGAGTCTGGGAATCGCAAGCTGTTGATAACATAAGCGTTTCAACTCACGTAACCCTAACTGTAAAAAGCTCAGTCCCCGTTGACTGTGCCAGTCCAGCCATTTCCGTCTGCCCTCCTGAGTAACTATCACCGCAATTGAA
>LUGL01000233.1 GCA_002796835.1 Elainella saxicola E1
TGGTTATACCAATTTAATTTGAAGCTGCATAGAATAGTGCTTCTAGAATAAAATTGTACGATGATACCGAGATGACTTGTTCCTCTGTGACTTGGTCAAACAACGCTTGAACCCGTTGACGTAATGCTTGTAACGATGGGAATATCTTATTCTTCAGTGGTTGTTTGAGCAGTTGCCAGAATCGTTCAATCGGGTTCAACTCAGGACAATGCGCTGGTTGCACTAAAGGAATGATGTTCTCCGGCCAGCGAATCGTCGATGCCATAGGGGCTGGAGCTTGATCCAACTGTAAAATCGCCCACTCTTCCCCTAATTCCTCGGATAGCCAGTCTAGAAACGCCTGAAAACACGCCCCATTCAGCTTTTCATACTCGTGCAACCAACAATCCCCACTCAATGGAGCAATTGCCCCATAAATCCAGAAATTCTCACGTCCCCATTGCACTTTCACTTTGGGCTTGATGCCTTTAGCGGTAATCACCTTGCCCTGCTGGGTCTTGAGTCCAACACGGGTTTCATCTTGACACAAATAATGCACAACCTTGCCCTGAGCCAGCAGACTCTCTAACAGCACTAGGGCTGCTCCAAGGTTTTTTTAAAGTTCTCTACCGCTTGCGAGTCTTGCCGATAACTCATAGGACGAGCCACTTTCAGCTTGGCTCCTAGACGATACCTCACCCATTGGTAAACCGTTGCATACTTCACCGTTACCCCGTGTTTGATCTCCAACCATTCCACGATTTCACCATAACTGCTGAACCCTTCTGGCCTGTTGAGTTGCTGCTGCAAATCTGCCAATACCTCATCACTGAGCTTGCGCACTGCTCCAGGGGCTTTGCGGATTTCTAACAGCCCTTTGAGTCCGTCATGGCGGTATTGTTGGAGCCATCGGGTCACAGTTGAGGTATCGCGACCCAAGCGCTGTGCGATCTCTTGTTGCTGCTTCACCTGCCCGCTTTTGACCCACCACAGCATTTGGAGCTTCTCTTTATGGATTGCCTCACGGGCGAATTGTAGCCGTTTTTTCAGTTCTGCTTCGCTCTCCGCGATTTCAAGTTTGAATGGGCGACTCATACCTCTTCCCAAGGATATCGATTCTCCCTATATTCTATGTGCCTTCAAGTAAAATTGGTATNNTANTGNTCCTGATTTTTCTATTTTTTCTGTTTTAGTAGTTGGTACAGAAGAACTAATTTGCAAGAGGTCNTATTGAGTTGTCACCCTGATAAAACAGTGCCTCAGGCCAGTCAGGACCGAACCGAAGCTCAAAGCATCTATCGGTTTTGGGCAAATCCACAGGTCAGTGCCAAACGAATTATGGCAAGTCAAAGGGGCGCTGTCTTGGGACGGGTGAATCGTTCAGATGTCGTATTAGCAGTGCAAGATACAACTGATTTGAACTTTGGCACCCATCGCAAGAAAACAACGGGCTTAGGCTTCTTTGGACGAACGGTAGAACAAGGAATCAAAGTCCACAGTTGTCTCGCCGTGAGTGGAGAAGGAGAACCATTAGGCTTATTACACCAACACACGNTGGAGTCGTCGTCAACGCACAGGACGACGGAAAACTTACAAGAAGAAACCCACGGCACAAAAAGAATCCCAACGTTGGCTAGACACGGCTCAAGCTGCCGCTATTGGCGTTAACGAAACGGTCACATTCGTGCATGTGGGTGATCGAGAAGCTGATTTCTATGACTTTCTAGCGCAATCGCGTCAAGCGCACCATCATCTGTTAATTCGAGCCGTACAAAACCGTTGTGTCCGACATGAGTTAGGGTATTTACTACCAACGATTCAGCAAAGTCCAGAGTTAAGTCGCGCAACGTTAAGCGTGNCAACGACGACCGGACCGTCCTGCTTATTTGGCGCAATTAACACTACGGGCAATGCGATTGANCNCCTTAGTGGTGCAGAAAACTTTTTGGCGGCTTACGCAGGGAAAACAGTGACCCGAGAGAACTCAATACGNTGTCTCTATGCGTTCTCGTTTCTTCAACGATGCATAGGCAACTTGAGGACTCCAAGTTGGTAAGATAGCGAGTCTGGGAATCGCAAGCTGTTGATAACATAAGCGTTTCAACTCACGTAACCCTAACTGTAAAAAGCTCAGTCCCCGTTGACTGTGCCAGTCCAGCCATTTCCGTCTGCCCTCCTGAGTAACTATCACCGCAATTGAAATTGCAATCAACGTTGCACTAGCCAGCAACATCAATAGACAATTTAGGGCAGAAGCACCTCGCAAACGAGAACGGATCAACTCAAAACCTGCCGACTTGTAATCCTTGAAATGCGGTTCTATGCCCCCAAAGCGTTGACCATAGAGGGCAAACGTTTGTAATGAAGCAGGTTCATTGGTGAGTACGGCCCATGCTTCATCTGCTAGGGCGAGATGAGCAGTGGCTAAATGGCACTCAATGTCTTGTAGCACGATGACATCTGGGAATAAATAAGCCTCTCCTTGCGGTGGCAGTAACTGGGAAACCGCAGTGGTTTGACCTGTCGATAAGGTGATGTTGAGATCAGATTTCGCTCGAATCACCCAAGACCAGTGATGCTGACATAACNCATCGCATCAACTCCCCATGTTCAAAACCTCGGTCCGCTAGCAGCACCACTTGAACCCCGGGTGGTAACAGTTGCACTGCCCTGTCCAAAACTTGACGATACTCTTCAAAGGCAACCGTAGCACTGCCATGTTCGAGCACTGCTTGAGCAACCGGAATCGATCGTCCTCCCCAAACCAAACAGACTTCAATCAAGCAATATTGATCCCATAACATACTGGTATCGAGAGTGAGGGTCATTGCCATGCCTTCCCAGGTTTTGAGGAACTGACGCAGCAGGGGGTGATAGAAGGTTTCAGCTGTGATTTTAGGGTTGTGGNACAAAGTAGCTGAGTCGTTCCAGGTGGCTGCGAGCTTGGCAGTCACGATGGCTGAGGTAGGGTAACCAGTGGCTCAGGCAAGCACTTTGAGCTTGTAAGATTGCGGCAACGTTTTCACAGAATCCTTGGAGATGCCGTTGGTCTTGTGGCACGATCCATTGACTTAGTTGGGTTTGCAGTTGACGATAAAGATGGGGGACTGGCATGGGATGATTTTTAGTGTGGAAACTTGAGCATCTCATGCGGTGCCCTGCTCTGTCACCTCTGCTGCAGTCAAACTCCTGCTACATCAACTCTTCAAGACTTTTCTGCACCACTAANGNTCATNATTCCTGAGATTGGCTCAGGGCTAGCCCCGTTTCTCCATCTAAAGCCCGTTCTACAACCCAGTGGTAATTGGTTAAGGCATCTGCGAGAATGTCTCCAATGGCGCGATCGTCTTCAATTAACAAAGCTTTCATTGGGTTAAATCCTCATCTCGCACGGCGATGACTAGTAGCTTCGCTTCAGCCCACACTCACAGTCAAGATAAGAGCGAAAAACAAGGTTACTGAGGGGTGTAGGGGTTAATAAATATTCTTATTGTTCCCTTTTGGTTTAATCTGTATCGACAGTAAATTTACGAGAAAATTCACTGTAACAAGCGCTCCTCATTAAAGCTTTCACCCAATTCAGGACTATATCTTGTGCCTAACCAGAAACGATCGCTGGTTATCGTCTGAGACTTTTCTATATGAAGAGATTCTCTACATGCTCAATAGACAATTAAGCTAGTCGCACTTGCGTCTGCTGATTTAATGCTTTAAAAGTACGACACGTGTCGTACTTTTCCTGTTGCCTTTTCCTCAGGTACTCATTTCCTAAATACCGACAGATCGTCCGGAGGGGCTTGCCCAAAACGCCCAAGGTGTCAGGCTAACGCTTAGCAAAATCCCGGCCATCTNCACCATCGATCGCCGGGTCTGCCAATTATTTAGTTACTTTTCGTGCAGGTCAACCTACACAGGAAATTCAAAAGTCTCTCAATCAACGATCAAGTCTGATTAGCTCACAGCAAAGGCAGTCAGGATCGTGAACGTTACAAACAGAGCGGCGATCGCACCTTGCAATGCATACTGCTGTTGCTGCTCGACAGAGGGATATTCAGCCGGATAAACAGCGGGTTCAACGGCGTAGTTGTTCAGGATTCCGGTTTCATCAACGGTATACATGTCGCTTACCCCTTTATCAGTTTGTAACCTTATGTAAATAAATATAACGGTTTTGTTACAAACTGTCAACTATTTCTAGATTTCTGCTATAAGAATCAGCCCTCTGCTCCATAAGACCTGCTTAACACACGCAACAGATCATCTCCAGCCCAACAAAATTCTGGTCCCGATCTCCAATGCTTTGCTTCAAAAGGTTCAAGCTGCTAGACAAAGCCGTTCCTTCAACATCGGTTGCTCAAGAGCAACTCTGTAGGATATTACGGTGATGTGACCACACAAGAAGGGACAAGAGGTTACGTTTCAGCTCAGTTTCTTGTTTGCAATTAGACCTGTTTTCTTTTTCGATCAGCAAGACGATTCCCATATTGAAACAGCCCTAACTTCTGGTAATGACCAAGTCAGGGCAGTTGGATTGATTGTGTGATGGGCAACCCTTGTTTAGGCCGATCGCCCCAAGGAAACCTCAATCAGCCTTTACTGAACGGTTTCGACTTGTGCTTTGATGGTTTGCCAAACAGATAGCACGCCATCCAGCCATCCTTGCGCAAACACCACGCGACTTGCCGGATCGACTTCCAACAAATAAACAAAATCAGGGTCTTGCATTCGAAGTTCTTGGGGATATTCCTTCAGATCTAAAAAACTCCACAGATATTCCAACACTTCTTCATCCAATGATCCAGCCAAGGGAGCAACCCGCTCAAAATGACGGAACTCTTTGTAAGAAAGTTTTGAACTCGATCGAATTCCCAATTCAAATCCGGCCTGACGCACCTTGTTGAGCAAGACTTTCTTTTCGGCTTGTAGGCGATCGACCAAATTATCTGGTTGTGTAACTTCAAGTTTGAGTTCTTCGTGGGTAATAACCATTTCAAGTGCCTCCTGGCAAATCGCGGAAATGTTGAAGTGATGTTTAACGGGTTGAAGCCGCTCAAAGAGCGCATCAGGAACAGCGACGGTGACTCTATGACTCACAACTTCCTCCCGAAATCTGTCTACTCTTATACAATAACAGGTCGATTGCATAAAAACTGGCGGCGACACATTTTGTTGCATAACATACAGTTTCTCAAGGGAAAGTATGTAATCGATCATCTCCCTTGAAGAGGGCGCTTAGACAAAAGTCTTTTTAGTTAACACTTTCAGGCCATGCGCTTATCCCCGACCGCTGCCTGTTTGGTCCTCGCTTGGGCTTAGCAGGCAAAGATTCGATCACAATTGCTCTATTCCTCTTTTCATCTCCTGCCCCTTGGCCCAAGCAAAACAGAATTAGATTTTTTAATCCTTATATACGCATAAAGTTACAAAACGAACAGTTAAGTTTGTTTTTCTAAGCGTTAATGGTTTTACGTCTATATAACCCACTATGGTTGAACTAAACTCCGCAGACTACTCTCTCTTATCCTGGGTACAACAGTCCGAGATTCCAGCCCATGCCCTCTCCATCCGTTTCTTACAGGGCAGTTTAATCGTTCAGTGTGAAACCCTGGAGCAGGCTGCAAAGCTTTGGGAGACGCAATCGATCCTCCAGATGCCTGAGAGAGAGTTGTGTTTTCGGGTGAATGACACCCTCTATGTCGGAGCCTTAATGGCGAGGTAGTTTACCCTCTCAAGCCTGAATAAAACGGAAAAAGCGCCCCCTTGAAGGAGACGCCTCTTCAATCAACCTATTTTTATTTGACGAACTAACCGTTGATTTGGGGAGCGGTCAGGGCAACCGGAGTCGCTTCACCTGCTGCCAAATCCAAGGGGAAGTTGTGTGCATTCCGCTCGTGCATCACTTCCATGCCCAGGTTCGCACGGTTCAAAATGTCTGCCCAGGTGTTCACCACTTGCCCTTGCGAATCAATGATCGACTGGTTGAAGTTGAACCCGTTCAGGTTGAACGCCATCGTGCTGATACCCAACGCCGTGAACCAGATGCCCACTACTGGCCATGCTCCCAAGAAGAAGTGCAATGCTCGGCTGTTGTTGAAGCTCGCATATTGGAAGATTAACCGTCCGAAGTAGCCATGAGCCGCAACGATGTTGTACGTCTCTTCTTCTTGGCCAAACTTGTAACCATAGTTCTGAGACTCAACCTCGGTTGTCTCACGCACCAGCGAAGAGGTCACCAAGGAACCATGCATCGCGGAGAACAGTGAACCACCGAACACACCCGCAACGCCCAGCATGTGGAAGGGGTGCATCAGAATGTTGTGCTCAGCTTGGAACACGAACATGAAGTTGAAGGTTCCAGAAATACCCAACGGCATCCCGTCAGAGAACGACCCTTGGCCGATCGGGTAAATCAAGAAGACTGCAGAAGCAGCTGCCACAGGAGCAGAGTAAGCCACGCAGATCCAAGGACGCATACCCAAGCGGTAGGAGAGTTCCCACTCACGGCCCATNGTAAGCAAACACGCCGATCAAGAAGTGGAAGACAACGAGTTGGTAAGGACCGCCGTTGTAGAGCCACTCGTCGAGGCTAGCCGCTTCCCAGATGGGATAGAGGTGAAGCCCGATCGCGTTAGAAGAAGGGACAACGGCACCAGAGATGATGTTGTTGCCATAGAGGAGGGAGCCAGCGACGGGCTCACGGATACCATCGATGTCCACGGGAGGAGCAGCGATGAAGGCAATGATGAAGCAGATGGTGGCAGTCAGCAGGGTAGGAATCATCAGGACGCCGAACCAGCCCACATAGAGGCGGTTTTCGGTGCTGGTGACCCAGTTGCAGAACTGCGACCACAGGTTAGCGCTTTGACGCTGCTGTAAGGTCGTTGTCATAGTTCGAATGAGTGCGGTTGTCGTTATATGTATGAATGAGCAAATTGCTCAGATATGAGAACACTTTAACGGAATTGTTGCGATTTGTAAAGTATTGTAACGAGCAATTGTTGAAAGAAAGCGGTCCATTGGGATGGAATTGGGCGATCGCTCAGCATAGCAAAGCCTGCAACAGGCTCAGAAGCTGCAGCAATAACTCCTGTGATCTACCTGCCGTACTAAAACAGAGGAATAGGAGCCGAGTTTTCTTTCGACACAAATTATTTTACAAACTCTATTCTATGGACTTCTTTGACTGCCAATCCCAAGATTGAGCCTCAAGGTTAATTCGTGATCGTCCTTTTCAACCTTTGGGTACAAAGCAATTTAAAACAACAACAGCACCTGAGACGCTTAGCAGAGCGATTTCCTCAAGGTGGTGTTTGTTTTGGAGTGGGACTGATCACGCTTTCATTGCAGCGGAAGGTGTCGGTCGCAGGACTCCCAAATTCTAGGTGGAGGAAATATCAGCTAATTGTTTCGATGCTGTTGTATCAAATACACTTTCGTAATCACAAAACGAATTCACTAAAGAGTTAATTGACTTCCTCCTTAATTTACGAATTGGACTCTCTCAATCGTTTTAGAAGCTATTTGCTTCAATTTCTACAATAGCTCTATTTTCAAACCAAACGACATAACGAGACTAAAGTTTACTTTTCCTGAGTGACTACATCTGCAATGCCTACAGGCGGAGTATGATGTCAGTGATTTAATTGCCCGATCGGTTCATCAATTAGCAGGAAATTTATAGCGACTCACGACTCATGGACTCGAGCAACTCTTCCACTGCCTCAACTTCTGTCGCTTCCTTGATCTGAGACTTCAACCATTCCTGTTCTTCTGGTTCGATCGACTGTAGCTGATACACCAGCAAGGTTCCAGCAACACGGGCTAAGGTGATCGGCTCATAGGTGAGATGGTTCAGTAGATCGATCGCTTCCTGGTAGAGATGCTGGGCTGTCTCTGGGGCGATCGGGTCTCCCATCTGCTCAGCGATGCTCTGAAGGCTTTGCTGAATGGCGAGCTGGAGTGAGTCATCTGCATTCATGATCCGTTCTGGGGACTGCTGTCTCTCAGTTCTACCACCGAACTCCGATAATCGCTGCCCTTAGTAAGTCTTTCAAAGCAGTGTCAGGAATGCACTTCTGCGCCAACGCTTCAGGTCTCTCCCACAGCAAAATCCCGGCCATCTCCACTTTCGATCGCCGGGTGCATTAGTCATTCAGTTGTCTCCAGAGGGGTGAGAAATCCCCCACCAAGCAAGTGGAACAGTGGGGGCGGCTCGATTCACATTGGAGCACTAGCAAGCTGGTCAAACCAGTCTTCCTCTACAGCAGGGAAATCCCGTGGATTAGCTGTTGAGGTTGTCGCGATAGGACTGGTCAAAGCGGGAATTCAAAGCATTCAAGGTTTCTTGGTATTCCTTCTCAAACCGGGGATTTAAGGCATTCAGCCTTTCCTGATGCGCTGCATCGAAGCGAGGATTCAGGGCATTCAAGGTTTCTTGATGTTCTTGTTCAAAGCGACGGTTCAGGGAGTTGAGGTTGTCGCGATAGGATTTGTCGAAGCGATCGTTCAGTTTATTCAGGGTTTCTTGGTGCTCCTTCTCAAACCGATCGTTCAGTTTATTCAGGGTGGCATCATGCTCTTTCTCGAAGCGATCGTTCAGCTTATTCATGGTTTGCTGACGGGCGGTGTCGAAGCGATCGCTAAGGGCAAAGGCGGGAGTTGCGGCGGTGCTTAGAGCTAGAACAGAGAGGGTTGCGAGGATAAGGCGTTTCATGATGTTGCTCCTTTCAGGTGAATCTAGAGGATTTAGGGTTCAGTGAAGTGTGTTTCACTTGCTTGATTCCTATAGTCCACCTAGTCGCTGAGACTGCTCTGATCAGAATCTGAGATAACCTTAATCGTTTGCTGAGAAAACTGAGAGACGAAATAGAACCGTTCGACTGAGTGAGGCCGTCTCATACCCCCTACTCTGCTAGTCATCCAGCACTTGTTCCATTAGTTTGATCAGTTCTGGCAACCTCTTGGCCAGGTCCTTCTCAGATGGAGTTCTTGGCTTGTCTTTTTGCCACTGATTTAGCTTAGCCATGGCTTGCTTTAAAAGTACGACACGTGTCGTACTTTTTTCTGTAGCCTTTTCTTGGAGCGGCTCATCCCCTAAATACCGTTGGATCGTTCGAAGGTGTTTGCCGACCACAACGGCCAGGGCAGGCATCAGCGCCTTCTGGCCTTTCTTCGGTCTCCCTTTGACATCAACATAGCCAGATTCCCGCAGACGATCGGCAATTGCTCTCACTTCAGCAGAGGTATAGTCTCGGCGCTGTTCGTTTTCAGCCACTTCAATCTGTAAGGCCAGCTCTGGGTCTACGTCGGCATTGAAGGGCAAGCGCCGGATGGGAATTAGCTCTCCTGGAAATTTCTCCTGATACTTCTTCGGTTGGGTTTGTTTGAGCTGGTTGATTGCCGCTAAGCGATGCCCGCCTGCCAGGAGTCGTCCCTGGTTATCGATCACCAAAGGTTCAATTAAGCCGAGGACTGCGATCGATTCTGCGAGAGATTCCACATGATTGGCATTCAGGGACCGTGTATCCTGCTGGCGCTTTTGAATTTGAGCCAGAGGCAATGTACTGTCTTGAATTTTGAATTGCGCCGGCTGTTCCTGTCGAGATTTTTTGGCTTGAGCAGCAGCAATAATTTTATCCAGATTGGTCATCGCTTCACCGCCTTGGCAATTTCCTTCCCGACTGCAGTGTAATCCGCCCAGGCATCAGCAGATTTGGGATCTCTAACTTGAGAGACGGGTACTCCTAAATTCTCAGCTTTGAGATAAACCGAGAACCGTCGAATCATCGTGTTGAATACGGGCAATCCAGTTTTCTTCAGCGCAGATAGCGTCTTCTCTCCTTCTCGGCTAGGCTTGGGGGGCACGACGGTCAACAGGATTTTGTATCGATCGCTCGGCAGAATTGCCAGCGTGCCAATGGTCGCTTCCAAAGAGAATGTGGTTGGTGTGCAAGGAATGACCAGCAGATCTGAGGTTTCGGCCAGCGCAATCAACTCATCCTCTGTTGGACGAGCGGCAGTATCGATCACGAGATGATCGTAATCGTTGGGAATGGAATCGCCATCGCAGACTGAAAAGGCCAGTTCCTCGCCGCCACGTTCAAACCAGTTGATCACACTACGGTTCAAATCGCCATCCGCTAAGACTGTGTGATTGCGTTTTGTGGCCAGGTAGGCTGCGAGATGAATTGCTGTGGTGGACTTGCCCACACCACCTTTGAAACTAGTGACTGTAATAATCATGCGGTTATTTTACTTCGCAAATTATCAGTCGATCGTGCCAACTGCTACTCGTTTATTGCCATCAACAAAACGTGGATGGCAGATGCCCTTCATTAAGGGTGCCAGGTCTGCCCGGTGAGCCAGTCTAAATCAGAGTTCCTCAAGCGATACAGATAAGTTTTCCTTAATTAAGTGCGAGGTCTTGAAAGCTGCGAACGAGGGAATCAGGATTTGAGGTTGATACATTAACTTATTCTAATTTCCTAATGTAGAATTAGCTGAACGCCTGTACTGCTTCAGCCTGTGAAAGTCAACCGCCACGATCAAGCCAAGATCCTCTCACCACAGGAAATCGCCTGGTTATTTGACGGAAAAATTGAGGTGATGAAGGATGCAAAGCTATTCCAACCACTGATTGGGTTAGGACAGAGGCAAGGGATGGAGGCGATCGTCTCTTTATCGATACTCTCTTATATAGAGGGGCTGCTGACAGTGCGCGATCGAACACTATTTGGAATTTGTTTGTATACAACTGCCCGAATTAATGAGGTATGTTCGCTGCATACTGCTGATGTATATGGAGCAGATAGGCGGGTGCGCGATCGGATTACCTTCAGACGAGCCACAACAAAAGGGAAGCAGGAAACGCGATCGGTTCCGGTGTCACCAGAGTTAAGGCAATTGCTAGAAGAGTATTGGAGCGATCGTCCTTATCTTTTTCCAGGCCGCTGGGGACGGGGGCACATTTGTCCGGAGTCTGCCGATGCCATTTTGCGGGCAGCATTCCAGCGATTAGGGATTGAAGGAGCCAGCACTCATAGCTTCCGGCGTACAGCAATTACCTGGATGCACAATGAGCGAGTGCCGATCAAACATATTCAGTCAATCTCCGGACACAAGAGCCTATCGGCATTGCAGCGGTATATCGATGTCACAGAAAAGGATAAGGAGATGGCGATCGCCACACTCAGCTTTCGATCGTAGGTACATTTTGTTCCCATTGCCGAGAGTGACAAACAATTCTTGAGCGATCGCTCCTCCAATTTGGGTCTCAGCCAGACCCTTGTCTCCTGTATTTCCGAAGTGCCCCTCATCTGCATGTGTTTATAAGCTGAACACCCTCAATT
This sequence comes from Elainella saxicola E1, assembly GCA_002796835.1. Classification (GTDB taxonomy): domain Bacteria; phylum Cyanobacteriota; class Cyanobacteriia; order Elainellales; family Elainellaceae; genus Elainella; species Elainella saxicola. The sequence continues at coordinate 11,328 of LUGL01000233.1, forward strand.
TCAATTCAGGGTAGGCAATCTGATACTACATTTGTAGTATCAGATTGCTAAAATTGTAATACGAACGGCAACATCACGGTCTCCAAAACCGTTGTTCGAGGCTCAAATCCTCGTCTGTGCGTTGTCGTGCCCCAATCGAAAAAACTTACATACTCGCCTAATGGTAAGGCAACTGTTCGCAAAATTCTTCCTTTCCTGGGCTCGCTACAGTATGGAAATCTGTCTCCTCTTTAGAAGAGGCATTTGTACAATGGTGTGGGATTAATTCCTCCCCCTTCTCAGCCAGGGCTATTCTTGGATTTTGGTAAGGAGTCTCTACTGGATCCCCTGCTTGATTTTCTGAATTAAGAGGCAGAGGAGATCCAGGTCCAGCAATTCGTTCCCGTTTCTCCTGCCGCTGCTTCAAAATGCCGATCGACCCTTGCCAGACACTTTGCTCTATCCGATAAACTCTCAGCTTTTCACCCTCATGCCCAGGGATCGATCGCGACCAGCGAAAGTCAACCTTGATGCCAAGTTGCGACAGAAGTTGGTGGATGATTTGCACATCACTCATGCCTTCTGCAATGGTGAGACTGAGGGCTTGCTTAATCTGGGCGGCCCACTTCCTCGCTCTGGCCGCATAGGGCTGGAGGTCATACTTGGTCCATTCCTTCTCCGCGACCAGAAAATCAAGCAGCCCCAGCCGTTCTCGGATCTCTCTTCGAAGGGACGTATTAGAGATATCCCAAGGGCAGACGGACTGGTTCCATTTCAGTTGAGTTTCTAGGGCCTTCACTGAGCGATCGGCAGCCACACCGGGATAGAGCAGTTCTTCTAAACTTCGCAGTTCCCCCCGTCGCCGCCCGCCCTTGTCTGCCAGCACATCCTCGACGCTTACCTCATCGATGCAATAGAACTCTTTGAGATAGAACTTGGCGATCGCTCGCTGCTGTTCGGGGGTTGTACTCTCCTGGACTTCTAGTTGCAGCACGTCCGTGAGTGCCAAATCCTCTGCGGTGGCAATACTTTCGGCATTGAGCTGTTGCAATTCATTGCGGGACATCTTCAATAGCTCCCCAATGTCGCGATCGGCTTCTCGATGGTCGATTGTCACCTGGTTTCCCTCAAACTGGAGTCGCACGATCAGAGCCTCCCGCAGCTGCACCATCGATCGGTTTTGAGCGGCGGCAATGCGGCAATAAAGATTGAGATGAGGGTCACATTGCCAATCATAGTTCGACAATACCGGGACATCTTCCCGCAGTGAAGAACGAATCAGACTCATTGTGGCAGAGGTGCGGCTTTGCAGATGCTCTTTGAGCTCCAAAGAATTCGTGGTGCGAGACACCTTGCTGTAGTTGCTGCCCCGCTTGGCACACCAAACCACCCGATCCACCGGCTCCCGCACTCGTCCTAGCGCCTGGGCCATATCGGCATCGGTAGAACTGACGCCGCCAAAGATGCCATAGACTTTAGCGATCAAGCCCTGCGTTTCAATACTTACCCCAGTAGACATGGAGGGAGAGCAGATAATCACATCGAACGCTTGCCGCTCTAGCACTGCGTCTGGATTCTGAATAAACGCCTGCTCAAATTCTCCACCGGCAGTTTCAGAGTTAATCACCAGCACCCTCAGTCCAGCAAACTGTTGTTCGATCGTTCGAGCCAGGGCCTTCGAAGTTGCCTTGCTATCGGTCGCGACAAACAGCACCTGACCCGCTGCCATAGTAGTGAGGTTTTCGAGCAGCTCCGTCACGATGGCTGTGCGATCGGAGCATTGAATCATCCGGACTCCATAACCTGGAGGCTGATAGTCATTGCGGATCAGAAAGACAGGGTTTGTTTCCCCTCTCAGATCTTTGAGATAGTTCAACGTCGCATTATCGAGGTCTGCATCGGCGACAATCACCCGACGAGCCGCTCGAATTAATTGGCGAAATCGGGCTAGGAGGGCTGGCCGCTTACCCTGTTTGGCACAGGTATCGGAGGTGAGCAGGTGACGCACTACCTGAACGACTTCATCGATCACCAAATCACAGCCGCGAAACTTCTCTGGATCGATCGCTAACAGAGAATCGACCACAAAGCTGACTCGCAGCGTATAGGCAGACCCTGCAATAAATTTGCCATTTGCCTTATCCAGGTTGCCGATATAGTCCAGCTTCAGCCGTTCACCCAAAGAGCGTTGCAGCGATCGACGGTGTCCCGCCGAAAGCACTTTCTCCGTTCCTGCGACCTCGTGAGCGATCCATTTGGTCTTACCCGTTCCTTTGGGGCTGCACAGGGCGATCATCCCCTCTTGCGGTAACTGGTGCAGATCAAGAGTTGATAAATCAGCAGTCTGAAGGCGGATGGCTGGATTCCAGGTCAACTGTTGGGCTAGATGTTGCCGAATCCGCCAATGGTCTAGCGAGAGCGCTTCCGCTTCGGCCTTTTCCCAGGCTTCGGCTCCGCAATTCACAATCAGGTCATCCACGCCCTTGCCAGCTTTGCCGCTCCATTGGGCGATCGCCACTTTGCCCTCAGCTTTTTGCAGCAGTCCACCAAACCGGGACAGAGCAACATGCACCCGCTGCCGAGTTTTGTCTTCGGCATCCTGGTCGAACGCCAGAATATGGGGCCTCCCCGCCTGACAAAAGCGTTGGACACCCGCAATCAAGGCCCGATCGCCGATCGCATCTCGGCTATAGCCCCCATTTACCCCATACAGCGCGATGGCAATGTAGCCCAAACTCAGCAGAGATAAGGCTTTCTTGCCGCCTTCTGTCCAAATGATCGGCAGCTCAGAATGGTCGCAGAGCCAATCCCAAAACGAGCCGGTGAGGGGAACTTCGACCTGGTAGCGATCGGCGATCTTTTGACGAATGGCGATCGGTAAATCAGGCAAAAAAGCGCTAGAGCCATTACCGGTCGGCGTTTCATACTTACAAACCTTGCCTTTCTTGTCGGTTCTGGGCTGACTCAGTTTGGCCTGCCAGCATGACCCATCTTCGTTGAGCAGCAGCGCTGCTGCCATTAAGCTGCGTCGATTCCTCCAGAAGCGGGTGTATTTCCAGTTCAACGCATCATGAATCGGCGTTTCGAGGACTTCCCCATACTGGCAAATCAAATCGGAGACAATCTGCACCGCTGCTGCATACAACACTGGATCAATGGCGCTGCCTTGAACGAATTCTTGGGCGATCGCCTGACAGAAGCGGGTGAATGAATCGGCGGGCTGAATGGCTCCATCCCTTAAGTTGGGCCTTTCTTTGAATGACGAATTTTGAGACGCAAAACCCTGTGAGAACGAGGATGACCTCGTCCCAGTGAGTGAACTATTCATAGTGGCTTTTTAGTGATGTTTTGGCTTAATTTGTGGCTTTCCCTCGGAGTTTTGGTGAATTAATGCAGCGATCACCTGCAAACTTGAGAAAAGCGAATCACAAAAATTAGCTCACGGTTGAAACAGTGTGCTATCTTTATCTCAAGTCTGTCTGGGGCGATTTTTAGACAAAAATCCCCTGGTGCTGAAAGAGTTAATTTTTCAGCCGTTTACCCCTCCGGGGTGTTTATGAAAAAACAAATAACTTCTAGTACTTAAACCGCTGTAGAGATTCCGACCCTCTTGGAAGCGGTTTTTGGCTTTCTGCTATTGTTTTTTGTTTTTTGAGGCATGGGTCGATCGTTTTCACCTCCTTGGCACGGGTGGAAAATTGGGTTGCCGAGTAGAACTCTACAGTGAGAGCAAAGATCTACTAATCTGCAAAGTATAGATCCGATCGGCTGTTGAGGGAAAATTCTTTGTTTTAAGTTGCAGCCGCAGGTGTTTCTTTTGAAGTGAAATGACGCTGCTTGCTGCTAAGGGCAGAATCATATTCCGTTTTAGCCCTCTCCATGCCCATTACTCGTGAACTGCTGGTTCAGAATTTCAATCAGGCGTTCAACAGCAGGACCAGAACGGCGATCGAGAAGAAGCGCGTGGGCCCATTGCCCGCATTGATCAGCAGATTCAGTATGCAGCGCCTCTCCGATCGGCTAGCTGGCTAAGGTGCAATCGATCAACCTTAAATTGTTTCGGCTCAACTTGCCTGCTGTTCTGGTTTCGGCTCCTTGGGCTTCCGTTCAAAGACCTGAATGTTGGGTTCATTTAGAACGAATCCCGTTGCGTTTTTTGCGCCAATTTTGCCAGCGATCGCTGCTACCCACATTGGGAAGTTGGCTTGGGCATCTTCCAGCTTTTTCCAAACCTTTGGCTTGACGGTAATGCTAACGATCTGTCCGTCGCAGTCAATTTCAAAGTGCCTCCAATTGTTCTCAACAGTTTGAGCGTTGGGTAGTTCGTTGATTTTGATGGTGACTTCTAGCTTTCCTGATACAGGCATGATCCTTTCTCCAGTCCTTCGATCGATTGATACTGCCGTTTCTTCCAATGGCTGATGAGATTTTAAAGTGCTTTTGCGCGGCTAAGGCATATCTCCTGCTCAACTTGGCAATTTGCTAAAACGCCAGCATCAATAGTGCGGGGATAGTGTTCGATCGTCCATGTTAGGGATGGATGGGATGGCTGCTTTTCTTTGGTTCGTTGCTGTTGTCCTCTAGATCGGGATATTTCCCTTTGTACTTCCGCTTCACTGCTACCTCAAGGGTTTAGTGAAAGTCATGCTCTACCTGCCAACCCAGGAGATCAGCCAGCTGCTCGACCAATTGAAATGGATCAAATGGTTTGGCAATCACTCCCTTAATATTCAAACCGGGCAATTGGGCAGATTCGGTGACATTAATTTTTGCCGTCAGGAGAACAACAGGCAGAGACGCTTCTTTGACGTAATTTCGTAGGGCTGATAGAAACGCTAACCCGTCCATTTCTGGCATCATGACGTCTAAAAGGATGGCATCAGGTGACTCGCTGATCACTTTAGACAATCCGTCTTTCCCAGAATTTGCTGTCACAACTTCCCATCCCGCAATATCTTCTAAACACCCGCGTACAACAGTGCGTACATCTGCTTCATCGTCGATGATCAAAACTCGTTTCGTTGACATTGCTAAAAAGCCTCCTTCTTTGAGCTGTCTCAACTGAAATAGAAAGCCACATTTTTGCCGAAGCTCAATCGGGATCAGTTGATGAATAAATCTGGCTCGATCTGTATTTGTCTTTACCCTAGAAGCAAGTTTTGAACTATTTTTGAACTTCAAGAAGATTTAGGAATTCCAACCAAAGATATCTGTCACTTGCTCCACTAAGGCCATGGGGTCAAATGGCTTGACAATCACTCCCATGATCGCCAGCGTTGCAAAAATTTCTTGGTCCTTTGTCAGAGCTTTGGCGGTTAGGAGAACAACCGGAATTCCACATGTTGTGCCATCTTCCTGAAGTCTACGCAGTGTCTCCAGTCCATCCATTCCTGGCATTGATACATCCATCAGAATGGCATCGGGCTGTTCCGTGACGGCTAATTGGATGCCTTCTTCTCCAGAAGCGGCGGGGAACACCTCCCACTCTGCAATATCCTCTAAGCAACCTTGAATCACTGCTCGAATGTCTGCTTCGTCATCAATCACCAAAACCCGTTTCGTGGGCATCCCTATCAAACTCTCAGAGATAACCGTACCCTCAGTCATGATTGGGTGAGGGTTGGGTTGACGGAACTGTGAAATAGAAGGTACTGCCCTGTTCTAGTACACTCTTGACCCAGATTCTACCGCCATGTTGCTTTACAATAGTGCGACAAATTGCCAAACCCAATCCAGTCCCACCTTTATCACGGGCGTCGGAGGCATCGACTTGTTGAAACTGCCCAAAGATTTTTTCGAGATGATCGGATGGAATACCTCGTCCTTGATCCTGAACAGAGAAACAGGTGCAGGAATGGGGAGGTGAAGCCGATTGATCAGGGGTCGCCGTGAGGGTGACAGTGGAATTCGGAGGAGAGAATTTGATAGCGTTGCTGAGGAGGTTGGTGAGCGTTTGCACGATCGCATCCGCATCCGCCCAAACTTCAGCCGCTGTTGGAATGATAGATAGGGTGATTTGGTTCTGCTCTGCTTGAGAGCGCATGACATCAACCGATTGCTGGATCAGATCAGCGGCAGAACAGTGTTGTAACTTAAATTCGGCTTGCCCTGACTCTAAGCGTCGTAAGCTGAGAATATCGTTGACCAGCCGCACTAATCGGTCACTCTGACGAGCTGCGATCGCAATCATTTCTTTCACTTTTTCAGGTTTTTTGTCATAAACACCTCCAGCAATTAGACCCAGCGATCCGCGAATAGAGGTAAGGGGCGTGCGCAGCTCATGGCTGACGACAGAAATAAATTCCTGTTTCATCTGGTCAATCTTCTGCCGTTCAGTAATATCTTCTCCGATGCTGATCGTGCCGATGACAACACCGTCAATGTCTTGCAGCATAGTATTGTTCCAAGCAATAAATCGTTCCTCGCCCAATTTAGTCAGAATTGAGTTTTGATAATAGGGATAAGCACTATGGGACAGAACTTCAGAAAAGACGGCTTGAACTGCTTGGTGGTTAGAAGACGGTAAAAAGTTTTCAAACCAGTTCTTGCCCAAAACCTCTGAAGCCTCGTACCCTGTAAGGTTTAAGAAGAAGGGATTCGCATAGTTAACGTTGCCACTTTGATCCAGCCCAACGACAATGAGCTGCACGTTTTCTAGCAGCGATCGCCAGCGTCGTTCTGTTTCTTGCAAAACAGCAGCAGCACGCTCACGTTCTTGTAATTCAATCTGAAGTTGACTGTAAAGGTTGGATTGTTGAAGGGCGATCGCCAACTGACTAGTAATTTGCTTCAACAACTCAATTTCCCAATCTTGCCAGGTCCGAGGAGTGTTGTTTTGATAAATTGCAAGCAGTCCCCATAGAGTCTCCTCAGAGAAGATGGGAGCGACAGCATAGGCTTTTGCCTGAAACTGTTCCAGCAGTTCAATATGGCAGGACCGCAGCCCACTCGTGTAGATATTCGAAATCACAAAGGTTTCATGATTTTGGAAGCGTCCCCCCTGTGTTTCTTGGAGATAGGTATCTTCCCAAACTTTTTGAACGTCAGAGGTTACCAGTCTTACCCATTCTGAACCGACTGATTCTGCAATAAAATCGCCGCCCCAGTTAGAATCAAACTGATAAATGGCTACCCGGTCTACGCCTAACATCTGCCTTATCTCAGCGACAGCAGAGTCAAGAATGATATTCAGATCGAGCGATTGGCGGATTGTTTGTGTGATATTCCAAAGTAACTGTTTTTGTTGGGTTTGCTGTTGTAAAGCTGTTTCTGCTTGCTTGCGCTTAGTGATATCTTGATGGACAGCGACGAGAACATCCCCATATTCAGCATGTTTAAAGACAGCACATGTTGCACTGCACCAAAAAGGCGTTCCATCTTTCTTTACATTATGAACTTCATACGTGGCTTCCCTGCTTTGCAATACAGTCGCTCGAATTGACTGATTCACCGCTTCTGCTGTGATTGACTCATCGGCATAGTTAACGATCGAAACATGTTGCCCATTGAGTTCACCAGAAGCATAACCAAACATTTGCTCAAACTTAGGATTAGCGTATACGATGGTGGCGTCATCGGCTCTGACCAGACAAATTCCTTCTGACATATTGCGGGTGATAACTGCCTGAAGTGCTTGAGTTTGCTCTGCTTTTTTGCGATCGCTGATATCAAAGACACTCGATCGACTCATGACAAAATTTCCTGAGCCGTCTTGAATTGCCGTTGCATTCAAATTGACCCAACGCGTTGAACCGTCCTTGTGGCGCAATTGAAATTCTAAGTTGTTGATCCAGCCTTGCTGTTTAAACTTAGAAAAGGTTTGATGGAATATTTGTTGACTGTCAGATGTAATGAAATCGGTGAACTTCATTTTGTTGAGAACTTCGTCACGGGTATATCCTAACCAACTCAGTCCAGTGTCATTCATTTGCACCACTGTGCCATTTGCGTCTAAGGAGTGATAGCCACAAGGAGCATTGTTATAGAGATCCGCCACTTCCTGGTTTGTCTGGTATTGTTCCTTAAACGCTACCAGAAGGCGATTGCTTAAGGCATGTAACTCTTCGGTTCGTTCTGTGACTCGCTGTTCTAATTCTGTATTGAGCTGTTGTAATGCAAGCTCTGTCTGCTTTTGCTGGGTAATGTCGATCGTCATGCCAATCAGTCGGGTGGCCTTTCCTGCATCGTTCCGGAAGACTTGCCCGATTCCCGCAAACCATCGAATTCCGTCCGATCGCACAATCTGGAACTCAACTCTTAGTTCAGAAGATTGATCCTCTAATGCTTGTAGCGTTTTTTGACTGGCTTGCTCTCGATCATCGGGGTGAATGCAACGCAGCCAGTTCTCGTAATTTGCTTCAATGGTGGGCTCAAGATCATAGAGTTGATAGTACTCAGGCGACCATGTCAGAGTATTGGTTGAAATGTCCCAATCCCAGACAGCAGAGTTACTGGCAGTTTGAGCCAGTCTAAGTCGGGTTTCACTTTGCTGCAAGGATTCTTCGACTCGTTTGCGACCAGTAATATTTGTCATGGCTCCAATGAAACCAACAGTTTCACCCTGGGCATCTATCTCTGGCATTGCCTGAATGTAGTACCAAATGTGACTGCCATTGACATGAACAAGTCTGCCCTCATTCTGGTAAAGTCCTTGCTGCGGGTTCTGGCTCCACTCCAGCCATTCGTTTGTGAGACGTTCTCGATCCTCTGGATGCAGGGTTTCCACCCAATTTAAACCTGCCACGGATTCAATTGTTCTACCCGTCAGCGTTGTCCAATAATTGTTGATGTAAATACAGCGACTATTCTGATCGAAACGAAAAATAACGACTGGCAATGTCTCTGCCAGGGTTGAAAATAGGCGTTCTCGATCGCGCAATTCTATTTCTGCCAGCTTGCGTGAGGTAACATCGGTCGAAAAAATGACAATTCCTCCAATTTCGCCCGTTGCAGCATACCAGGGACGAATCTGCCAAGAAATCCATTGCTGCTGGCCATCTGTGCGGATAAACAAATCGTCGTCACATTTCTTGGTCGCCCCTGCCAAANNCACTGTTGGTGAATTTGCCGCCACCGTTCTGGAATTTCGGGAAAAATGTCGTAATGCGATCGATGAATACATGCCTCAACCGAATCCAGATTGTATTCATCAACCCACTGCTGACTTGCCATCACATACCGCATTTCTCGATCTAGCATGGCGATGCCAGCAGGCGCATACTGAGCAAATAAGCGCAATAAGGATTCTCGCTCCTGTAAGGCTGCTTCCGCTTGCTTGCGCTCTACTAGTTCAGCCTGTACCTGCTCAAACAACGCTGCTTGTTGTAGGGCAATACCGACTTGAGAGGCCAGTTGCCGCAGCAGATCAATTTCAGAATCTTGCCATTGCCGAGCAGCCACACAGTGATGGGCTGCCAACAGTCCCCACAGCTCATCATTTTTCAGGATAGGAACCACCAGATTTGCTCTGACTCGGAACTGTGCTAGAAATTCAACATGACAGGGGCTAATATCTGCCGTGTAGATATCTGCTTTTGCAGTCACTAAGCCCTGTTGGAAAGGGTCAACGTAGCGATCGCCAATACAGGGGTCATGGATATCAAACGGAAATAGAGCAAGCGCTTCGTCCCCAACAGATTCAACTGCGATGGTGCCCCCCCAACCCGGTGTAAATTGAAAAATAATGACGCGATCGACTTGGAGAAATTGCCTAACCTCATCTACAGTCGTTTGCAAAATCGCTTGCAGATTCAGCGATTGCCGGATGCGGTTCGTTATTTGCGTGACTAAGCGTTGCTGTTCAAATCGCTGAGTTAGCAAGCATTGAGCTTGTTTACGGTCGTCGATCGCCATGATGGTTCCCGACATTCGTACAGGCTGCCCCTGTTTGTTGTAAAAGGCTTGTCCCCGTCCTTCAACCCAGTGAATACTGCCATCTGCCCACACGATGCGATACTCATGGAGGTATAAACTCCCCTGATTTAGAGCTTGCTCAACCGCTTGGTTTAGTCTTGTTTGGTCATCAGGGTGTACAAAAGCCTCAAAGGTTTCGTATTTACCGTCAAACTGACCTGGTGCTAACCCAAATAATCGTTCTTGTTCTGGCGACCAGGTGATTTCTTCAGCGACCAAATCCCAATTCCACATTCCCATCTGGGCAGCATTCAGGGCAATCTTCAGGCGATCGGCATTTTCTTCTAAAAGTTGCTGGTTTAGTTGATCGATTCGACGCTGGCTTTTCTGTAGATCACTTTTCAACCTGTGCATGATCAGTGCGACCGAGCTAAAGGTGACAAGCCGAATCAGATCACCGAATGCATGGCTAGCGAGATTCCCTAACGGCCATTCCNAAAAATATGTGGACTGCGAAGGTTGAGAGGATGATTGCCACAATTCCTGGTCGCAGTCCCCCGTACCAAGTTGTCAAGGTGATGGCGACAAAGAAAAAAGGACTGATGATCTGGCTGAGAAAAGGCTCTAACAACAGGGTTAATAGGAGGGCTACTACTGTTGACCCGATCGCCATTCCGTAATGCAGCAACAAGCGATAGGCTCTTGAGTTCATACACTTCTCCCTGCGATTACGGGTTTAAGGCGGTTTTTGGGTAGTATCGCCATCTAGTTGTGTCCAACACGATAGAGGATACGAGCAACCAAATCGTTGACTGGTGTGGTTTTACTGATGTAGTCGTCAGCTCCAGCGGCATAAGCTTTGGCGATCACATCTGTTTCAGTATGGGCAGATAGAAATAAAACTTTCAGATATTGCCATTTTGGATCTGCTCGTACAACCTGGCACAATTCCAGGCCATTAAACTCCGGCATTTCCAGGTCTAAGATCAACACGTTAGGGTTACAAGCCGCTAGGACTTGCCAAAATTCTTGAGGATTGGCGGTGGTTGTCACCTGTAGCCCCTGTACTGCTAGGCGTTGTGAGAGTGCCTTGAGGAATCCTGGATCGTCATCCACAATTAAGAGTCGATCCCTTTGTGGCGTGTCAGATTTTCGGTTCAGGACATTGGTGACTGTCTTTAAGATTTCATGGGCAGGTAACGGTTTTTGTAAAAACGCACTCACCCCCAGTCGAGCTGCTTCCACTCGATCGCGTAAATCTTCTTTTGCGGTGAAGATTACAACCGGAATTTTGGGCGATCGCTGTTTTAATTCATGCATCAATGTCAGCCCACTTTCCTCACCTGGAAAACTCAAGTCGAGCAAGATCATGCTGGGTGGATTTTGAGCAATCATCTGTCGGGCAACGGTGAGATCGGTCGCAATCTCAACCTGAAGCTGCCAGTCGATCGCTTCAATTCGCAAGTAATCGGCTAACCAGAGGTCATCATCCACAATTAAAACCTGAGCAGATGAATTCGAGGCAATTTGTTGACTGGGCAGGGGTTGTAATTTAGGTGGAAGGGTTACTTGGGCCTGAGCGATCGACTGGTTCAAAAATTCAACCCACTGAATTGCCTGTTCTATTTGCTCTGGCTCTAATGCAGGATTTTTCATGAGTTGTTCCAAGTCTCTAGCCCGTTGAGAGGCTTCTAGCAACCCAAACATCCCCATTGAACCGACTAATTTATGGGCTAAATCCTTGCATTCCTGCTGTTGAGTAGCAGTTAAACCAGGCTTAAGTGTATTGAGCAGGGTTTCAATTTGCTCCGCATACTGCGTTTTGAACTGATGCCAAACCTTTGAGGTAACTGCCTGTGCTTTCTGAACAGACATGTTGCTGGTCAACTGATTAATTGACGGGGCTTTTTCGGTTTGTCTAGAAAGAGCAGAATCAACCTGGGGCGATCGCAATCGGTAACCCAACCCATGTACAGTTTCAATCGGATCTGGTGCGCCTGCTGCTTTCAACTTCTGCCGCACACACTTAACATGCGTGCTAACCGTTTCCTCTCCAGATGAGTGGGCAAAGTCCCAGAGATGATCCAGAATGGCACGACGGCTAAAGATCCGCTTGGGATTGAGTAGAAAAAGCTCTAATAAGCTAAATTCTTTCGCTCTCAGGTTGATAACCTTGTCATTGCATTTGACTTCTCCCCTGGCTGGATCCAGCTGGATATTTTCCCATGTCACTAGGGGTGCCGTTGATTTTCCTTTCCGAACAACTGCCCGCACTCGTGCAAGAACAATGTCCAGGTTAAACGGCTTTGTGACGTAATCATCTGCCCCGGCATCTAGTCCAGCGATCTGAGCCTCGGCACTATTTTGTCCAGTCAGTAAAAGAATGGGAGTTTCACAACGCTGGCTACGAAGTTGTTTGCAGACTGTAATCCCATCAACTTTGGGTAACCCAATATCCAGCAAAATCAGATCATATTCCCTTAGTGGTGCAGAAAACTTTTTGGCGGCTTACGCAGGGAAAACAGTGACCCGAGAGAACTCAATACGTGTCTCTATGCGTTCTCGTTTCTTCAACGATGCATAGGCAACTTGAGGACTCCAAGTTGGTAAGATAGCGAGTCTGGGAATCGCAAGCTGTTGATAACATAAGCGTTTCAACTCACGTAACCCTAACTGTAAAAAGCTCAGTCCCCGTTGACTGTGCCAGTCCAGCCATTTCCGTCTGCCCTCCTGAGTAACTATCACCGCAATTGAAATTGCAATCAACGTTGCACTAGCCAGCAACATCAATAGACAATTTAGGGCAGAAGCACCTCGCAAACGAGAACGGATCAACTCAAAACCTGCCGACTTGTAATCCTTGAAATGCGGTTCTATGCCCCCAAAGCGTTGACCATAGAGGGCAAACGTTTGTAATGAAGCAGGTTCATTGGTGAGTACGGCCCATGCTTCATCTGCTAGGGCGAGATGAGCAGTGGCTAAATGGCACTCAATGTCTTGTAGCCCGATGACATCTGGGAATAAATAAGCCTCTCCTTGCGGGGGCAGTAACTGGGAAACCGCAGTGGTTTGACCTGTCGATAAGGTGATGTTGAGATCAGATTTCGCTCGAATCACCCAAGACCAGTGATGCTGACATAACCATCGCATCAACTCCCCATGTTCAAAACCTCGGTCCGCTAGCAGCACCACTTGAACCCCGGGTGGTAACAGTTGCACTGCCCTGTCCAAAACTTGACGATACTCTTCAAAGGCAACCGTAGCACTGCCATGTTCGAGCACTGCTTGAGCAACCGGAATCGATCGTCCTCCCCAAACCAAACAGACTTCAATCAAGCAATATTGATCCCATAACATACTGGTATCGAGAGTGAGGGTCATTGCCATGCCTTCCCAGGTTTTGAGGAACTGNACGCAGCAGGGGATGATAGAAGGTTTCAGCTGTGATTTTAGGGTTGTGGACAAAGTAGCTGAGTCGTTCCAGGTGGCTCCGGGCTTGGCAGTCACGATGGCTGAGGTAGGGTAACCAGTGGCTCAGGCAAGCACTTTGAGCTTGTAAGATTGCGGCAACGTTTTCACAGAATCCTTGGAGATGCCGTTGGTCTTGTGGCACGATCCATTGACTTAGTTGGGTTTGCAGTTGACGATAAAGATGGGGGACTGGCATGGGATGATTTTTAGTGTGGAAACTTGAGCATCTCATGCGGTGCCCTGCTCTGTCACCTCTGCTGCAGTCAAACTCCTGCTACATCAACTCTTCAAGACTTTTCTGCACCACTAAGCCTCACCCATTGGTAAACCGTTGCATACTTCACCGTTACCCCGTGTTTGATCTCCAACCATTCCACGATTTCACCATAACTGCTGAACCCTTCTGGCCTGTTGAGTTGCTGCTGCAAATCTGCCAATACCTCATCACTGAGCTTGCGCACTGCTCCAGGGGCTTTGCGGATTTCTAACAGCCCTTTGAGTCCGTCATGGCGGTATTGTTGGAGCCATCGGGTCACAGTTGAGGTATCGCGACCCAAGCGCTGTGCGATCTCTTGTTGCTGCTTCACCTGCCCGCTTTTGACCCACCAGAGCATTTGGAGCTTCTCTTTATGGATTGCCTCACGGGCGAATTGTAGCCGTTTTTTCAGTTCTGCTTCGCTCTCCGCGATTTCAAGTTTGAATGGGCGACTCATACCTCTTCCCAAGGATATCGATTCTCCCTATATTCTATGTGCCTTCAAGTAAAATTGGTATCAGCTATCCATTGAATGAGAGCAAANNCNCTNNTGTAAGTGTCTATTTTCAAAACGAAACGTAGCTTCACCGATAGCGAAGCCAATATTCAGGATTTGGAGTAGCTTGATTGGAGTTTAGGCACTCGACAACGCATTGGTTTGAGTCATACCTGCCAGTTCTATTTGAAATCGGGAGAGTCCGAGTTGCGTCCACTGCGCTAATTCCTCAAGGAGATGCTCCAACGTAAACCCCTCAAAGCGAGTGTTGAGGGTGGCGAGGACACTCATGATAATGCTGCGACGCTCAGCACCAGCTTGTGTTTTACTGGTACGCCCCCCTTTACGAACTTCAGCTTCGTGGCGCAAATTGCGCTCAGAGCGATTATTGGTGGGTTCAACTTGGGGGTTGGCGACAAACACGAACAGTGCATCAATGCCATTGATTAGCTCATGCTGGAGACGAATGAAGATCTGTTCATGGATAGGCATCGCTTCGGGGTCAATGCTCTCTTGCCAACGGCTACAAAGTTTGCGTAGACGCGCTTTTAGTAATTCAACTTTTAGTGCTCGTCCTACACTCAGGCGTTGATCCCTCTGCCAGCGCACGGCTTGTTGATACACCGCATAGAGGTCATCAAAAAACTGACGATAGTGATGGTCATTGGGATGCTGAAGCATTAACTTAATCGCTTTGCGTAATAAATGAGCCCAACACAGTTGGTGCTCGCAAAACAGATACTTGTAGGCCGCATAACCATCACTGACTCCAATCCCGCTAAATTGCCCACCCAAAATCGCCTGTGCTTCGGCTTTGCCACGTCCCACTCCACAGCGGAACAACACATGCATGGCTGTGGAAAACACCCAGGTGTAACACGCCTGTTTACCGACCTGCCATCCCGTTTCATCCACGTAAATCACCAGTTGATGGGCAAGCAATTGGGCTATGGTGTCGTACTCTTGTTCCCAATCACTACTCAACTGATTCAACAGCACATTCGCTTGCGATTTACTTAAGTCCAAACCCGTGAAAAATGCCATCACTTCACAGACATGGTCCAGTGAAATCCCAATCCAGTAGTGCAAAAAAGCAACTGTTAAAATGATCTCGATGCCATATTCACTCCGACTATTCCGTAGTCCGCTAATCGCTGGCAGTTCCCTTGCTATCGGCAAACCATAGATGTGGTAGCACACATACTCGGCTCGACCTGATATGAACCGCCATGCGTATTGTTGTCGCCGTTCAATGCATTCCGTTTTCCCCACACCCTCTGGATAAATATCAACGTCGTAGCTTACGAAGTCAAGCTTTTCATCTTGCGCCCGTCGTCCCGTTGATTGGCGTCCCCGTTTCCCTTTGCCTTTTTGTTGGTCAACGCTATAGTTCTCTTTGAACTGAGGTGCTTTTGCGTCCTTGGATGCACCCTGCCGATGCAAAAGGTCTTTCAGATGTTTGTTTTCGGTTTCCAGTTCTTGATTACGCTGCTCTAGCTCTGCCACGCGCTTTGTCAGGCGATTAATCTCATCGCTTAGCCTTGCTAGAATAGTGCTAGATTCATCAGGCATCACAGCTTTGACCGAGCAACTTAAGAGCAATTGCTCTGAAACTTAGCATACTTTTGAACAACTTTCACCTCGGGGAAAATAGACAGCTACCWNTGAATGCAATWTCTWATAATTTGGTTCTCACCGGGGCAGACGCAATCAACGGCACTGGGAACAGTCTAAACAACGTTCTGATGGGCAATAAAGCTGCGAATGTTTTGAATGGTATGGATGGACGAGATTGGTTATATGGGAGCGGTGGATTGGACAA
>LUGL01000234.1 GCA_002796835.1 Elainella saxicola E1
GGGAAATTTGTTTAGCCAATCGGGGGGTTGAGGTCATGATGATGCGAGCATCGACTTCCAGGGGACAAAAGGTGGTTCCACCGGCACTTGTTTGGTACACATGCCGAGGCACTTCTACTGTTCCATAAGGGGTTTGATAGGTTTTGGGCAATTGTCCTTTACTCGTCCAATTCATCCTGCCCATTTCAATAGCACTGCCATCGGTATCAAACTGTTTGAGAGCTTCTCCACTGGCCAGTGTTCCTGCTTCATTCAGTACTGATTGGNATNNGGCTTAGTGGTGCAGAAAACTTTTTGGCGGCTTACGCAGGGAAAACAGTGACCCGAGAGAACTCAATACGTGTCTCTATGCGTTCTCGTTTCTTCAACGATGCATAGGCAACTTGAGGACTCCAAGTTGGTAAGATAGCGAGTCTGGGAATCGCAAGCTGTTGATAACATAAGCGTTTCAACTCACGTAACCCTAACTGTAAAAAGCTCAGTCCCCGTTGACNTGTGCCAGTCCAGCCATTTCCGTCTGCCCTCCTGAGTAACTATCACCGCAATTGAAATTGCAATCAACGTTGCACTAGCCAGCAACATCAATAGACAATTTAGGGCAGAAGCACCTCGCAAACGAGAACGGATCAACTCAAAACCTGCCGACTTGTAATCCTTGAAATGCGGTTCTATGCCCCCAAAGCGTTGACCATAGAGGGCAAACGTTTGTAATGAAGCAGGTTCATTGGTGAGTACGGCCCATGCTTCATCTGCTAGGGCGAGATGAGCAGTGGCTAAATGGCACTCAATGTCTTGTAGCACGATGACATCTGGGAATAAATAAGCCTCTCCTTGCGGTGGCAGTAACTGGGAAACCGCAGTGGTTTGACCTGTCGATAAGGTGATGTTGAGATCAGATTTCGCTCGAATCACCCAAGACCAGTGATGCTGACATAACCATCGCATCAACTCCCCATGTTCAAAANCCTCGGTCCGCTAGCAGCACCACTTGAACCCCGGGTGGTAACAGTTGCACTGCCCTGTCCAAAACTTGACGATACTCTTCAAAGGCAACCGTAGCACTGCCATGTTCGAGCACTGCTTGAGCAACCGGAATCGATCGTCCTCCCCAAACCAAACAGACTTCAATCAAGCAATATTGATCCCATAACATACTGGTATCGAGAGTGAGGGTCATTGCCATGCCTTCCCAGGTTTTGAGGAACTGACGCAGCAGGGGGKGATAGAAGGTTTCAGCTGTGATTTTAGGGTTGTGGACAAAGTAGCTGAGTCGTTCCAGGTGGCTGCGAGCTTGGCAGTCACGATGGCTGAGGTAGGGTAACCAGTGGCTCAGGCAAGCACTTTGAGCTTGTAAGATTGCGGCAACGTTTTCACAGAATCCTTGGAGATGCCGTTGGTCTTGTGGCACGATCCATTGACTTAGTTGGGTTTGCAGTTGACGATAAAGATGGGGGACTGGCATGGGATGATTTTTAGTGTGGAAACTTGAGCATCTCATGCGGTGCCCTGCTCTGTCACCTCTGCTGCAGTCAAACTCCTGCTACATCAACTCTTCAAGACTTTTCTGCACCANCTAAGGGCTTGTAAATAAATAAGTTCATGTTATCTCCGTGTTCCAAGTACGCGGATGAAGCATGTAATTCCATTGGGGACAAATCTTGCGTGGCGTTAAATGGAGAGTTGCCATCTGCTCATCAGACACTTTCACTTTCGTTGGATAATCTCCTTTGAGTTGACTAGCTTTCACCCTTNAATCCACTCTGGGTTGAGGTGCCTCGAATCAATGCCGTCATCTGGTTGAGTGAGCGCAGGGGTTGTCCGGCCCAATTGAGCGAGATAAAGCTGAACAGACGATGCTCGATGGGATTCCACTTGGAAGCCCCCGATGGGTAATGACACACCATCACCTCAATGCCATAGTAATCTGCAAACAACTGCAATTGTAGTTTCCAATTGCGTAAGCGATAGCCATTACTGCCCCCTGCATCGCACAGAATCAACAGTTTGCGCTCATCAGCAAAGTGGATGCGGTCTTGACGATTCCACCACTGCTCAATCGCATCGACTGCAAAAGTAGCAGTATCGCCAGAAGTGCCAACATAGACATAACCCTCGTTGTGAACGATATCGTAGATGCCATAAGGCACTGCCTTTGCCAGGGCATCTTGGCGAAACTCGTGGTCATTGACCCGCTCGGCTCGCTTGCACCAACTGCGTCCCGCATTCTTGAAGTTGCCAATCAACTCCTTCTTTTTGGTATCCACACTAATAATGGGATGACCTGCTTGCCTGAATCGTTGTTGAACCCGTCGAATGTAACGAAACTGGAGGTCCCTTTGGGGATGTTGAGTCGTTGCCACTGATTTGCGATTGGCTTTGAGTGAGTATCCTTGCTGCTTGAGTAAACGACCGATGCTGACATGACTGAGCAATACTCCCACACTGGCCAGTTTCGCCTGCAACTGTCGCAGACTTTGACGCACCCACTTACTCTGACTACAAGGGTCTCCTGCCGTTTCTGCCTCGATTGCCTCACTCAACGCTTGCTCGAGTCCGGGTTGTTTTTTTCGACCCGTTTGCGTCCTCCCCCAGCCACTCGAGTCCGTCCGATGGGGCGAGTGGCTAATCCTGCATCTAGCTCTCTGCGTCCTCGTCGAATCGTATTAATGTCGAGTCCAGTCACTTCCTTGATGCGTTGAGTGCCCCCATGTCCCAGTTTTGTGGCTTCCATCGCAGCTAGCCATCGCCGTTGCTGTTCATCGAGACGACTCATCAACAGATTCAACTGATGATGTTGCCGTTGAGTCCTCTCCTCNGCCAGTNTTGACACCCTAAACACTGACACTGATGAATCGTTCGACTTTCCACTGCAATCCCCCTGCCGATTCCGTTCCCTCCTTAGACTAACTCAAAACCATGAAGTTGTTCTTTTACAAAGCCTTAGACACCGACAGCACCGCGACAATCGAAGCAATCGTTGGCACGATCGCAGAATACCGTGAAGCGTTGCTGGCCAAGGCAAGTGGTGCAATTAGCCGAAGGGCGTTGGAGGATGCCCCTGCAGATCAGCCGGTGGTCGTTGTGCGATTTGGCCCAAACAGCAAGCGTCGATACCCTTATGCGATGGCGGCGTTACGACCTTGTATCACGGCTGACACTGCCCATCAGTTAGACATTGATTTTGCAGCTTTACTGGAAGCGACGAAGATAGGGTATTCAGAAAGGCAAAACCTCCTGCAAGAGTACAGTGCAATCGCAAGACAAGTTCTGCTTCCCTATGGAATCGAGTTCCACAAAGCAATCAATGGGAAGGACCATAGCAGATTGTTTTGGCTACCGGATTGCCCAATCGAGCAGACCCCAATCCTGTTTGGAAATAACGTTAAAGTAACTT
>LUGL01000235.1 GCA_002796835.1 Elainella saxicola E1
CATTACCTCAGCACAAGAGAACGATTCAGGTTGAAGTGAGAACGACGAACATGCGATCGCTCGATTTTAATGAATTATTGACAAAGCTGTCACTACGCTTGTGTGCGATCGAACTTTGCTTTATGCTGAACAACACTGGTTTTTTGACCGATTTTACAACCAGTAGATCTGCTTAAGGTATGGCGCTGGTCATAAGTGTNTNGACNANCTACCCCTGTTAAGGTGAATATTTGTACTATTCTGGATTGAGCAATCGAGCAGTTGCGACATGGGGATGTTTTGGGTCAAACGGCTTCTTGGTCGTCGGTTTCTTTTGTCCTCGTTTGGATTTACGAAACCGTTGCAGATTGACCCGTTCTGCCCATTGCCGTAAACACAGGGCAAATGCCACACTATCTATTGCCCTAAACACCTGCCAATCTTGGGCTAGTATGGCAATCTCCAATCCTCGCCAGGTGGCTTGGMTGTCTTCCACCACATAGTAATTCGACAACTGCTCTTCAATCACTGCTGCACCATGCACTTGCTGGAGAACCGCTCTCACCGTTGCCAGAATGTTAAAAGCCACCAAGGCAACGCAAAACACAAACAGGGCAGCCCGTGGATAACCAAGCGTATTCAATTCGCAGTGAAATGTGTCGGTGATAGTTTGAAACATATTCTCAATTCGCCAACGTTTCAGATACAAATCGGCAACTGTTGATGCATCTGCCAACGCTATCGGTAAATTCGTCAACACAGAAACTTGTTTATCACCATGACGAGTTGCCTGCTTCAGTTCAATCACAATCCGTCGGATTTGTAAGCCACTGCTCAGTTGCACTTGTTGCTCAAACAAGCACCCCCTTTCATTCTCTCTTGCTGCCACTAAGGGAGTCACTGCACTCCATGCCAACTGTTGATGTTCTCGAATGATGAAACAGGCTTGACGTTGAGCAATTTGGCTCAGAAAATCGCTGGTGCAGAAATTCCGGTCGGCAATCCATAGCTGTTGAGGTTGCACCTGCTCTAGCACCTGGGGCAACAATGAGCGTTCTTGAGCATGACCATCTTCACAGGGAAATACATCCACCACTAMCGACCGTTGCGGGTCGAGCACACTCAAGGTTTGTCCGGGTAAAGCCCCGGCAGGCTCGTTGCGTAGAACTTTCAGCCGATGCTCTGTGCCAGCAATATGATTGCCATCAATAATCCGCACTTCATAGCCTGCTAACAGAGGGACTGCTGCTGCTGGAAACTCCTGTTGAACCGCTAGCAGTTGCTCACTGCTGTAGCGCACTAACGCTTGAGATAATTTCGGTTCTAGACCATTCACCTTAGCATACAGCGCTACTTTCGATNACCCCTACCACCTTTTCAAACCCTTTGTAGGCTGCATTCAGTGAGGGATACATGCCACACACCACTAGACTCATCAATCCCACGACACTGGAAAAAAGGAGTTCTCGCTGATATTGCTGTTCTGCGGTTTCCTCAAACAACTGATCCAACAACTTGGGGGCAAATATCCGCTCCATGATGGCTCGCACCATGACAGTCATTGGTGTATTTTCCACAAATCGCTCAAAGATGGCACTAATCATAGCTCCCTCTCCCTGATTGGGTGCTCACTTCAGTGCCTTGATCCTATCGAAAATCCTAAAATACTCAATCAACCATAACAGTACAAACGCTCACCTTAACAGGGGTNANATCCTTGACCCAATGTAAGCGATTCTCAATCCCCCAATGACCTCGGATGATACGATGAAACTCTTCTGCACTCGTGATAACGCTGCTGATATAGTACTGTCGCTCACTGAATTCTTGCCCTCCTCTTGTCCCACAACGTTCTACACAAATACACCTCTGTAGTCCTGCCCACTCCATTGCAAACTCTCCTAACTCCTCAAACACTGATACTCGCCATCGCATGTTGCGGCCATGACTGCGTTCCTGCACCTGATAAACACTCTCCGGCAATCTGGTCTGCCACTGTTGCTCAATCCAACGATAAAGCCGCTCTTGATTGGCTTTGACGCACACCAAGTAGTCATTATGCTGCTCGACAATCTGCTTCAGTGTTTTTTTGACAGTGCAAAGCATCCATCGTCACGCCAACGTTTGTGAATCCCACCGCACTCAGCAACACTCGCACCACTTCTTGTTCACTCATCAGCTTGTTCTCCATCGGCATGACGGCTTGTACCACGCCGCGTTGGTGGGCAAATAGCGAGACTAAGCTGACAAAGTTCTGCTCTGCTTGGTCATAGTCGATCACACTGCTTCTGATGCTTTTGCCATCGGCACTGAACCATTCTCCGGCTGTGACAGGTTGGTAAGATTGCACCCAGTCGGTGAACAGGGCTGCTAGCACCTGATAATCCAACTGTTGCATGATACGGCGAAAAGTTGAGTAGGAGGGGAGTTTGGTGTCTTCAGCAATGTCTAGTTTGCGGCAGATGTCACGACCGTAGAGTGCAACAAACTCAGCTAAAGGACGATAGCCCCAGTAGCCCATCATTGCTCCTAGGATAATCAACAGCAAAATCAGCCAAAGCGGATGACGTTGACCGCGAGCAGCACGAAACTCTGGCACTTGTTTGAGGTGGTCAATGAGATTCATGATTGATTCAACCATTGCGACGATTGAGCCTTAGTTTAATTTTTCTCTCCTTACTTTGAAACAACCCTGNSGATCGCCACCGGGCAAGGTTCCACCAGGAGGACTGTTCGGCGTTGCAGTTCCACCGGGCAACTTTCCACCGGGAGCACTACCAGGACCGGGAGCACCGCCAGGGCTATTACCAGGGCCGGGTAATGGAGGGCTTGCAGGTTGCCTCCGACCTTGAGGAGTGCCAGGACCGG
>LUGL01000236.1 GCA_002796835.1 Elainella saxicola E1
CTCGTAAGCAAGATCCAAAAATCAAGTGCAGTTGCCGTTGTATTGCCGCATCTTGCAATTTCTTGAAGGCCATTACTAACCCTGGCGGATCAATCTCTCCCAAAAAACTGGGATCTTCTGCATAACCCGATAGTGCACCTTCGGGTAAAACCACAAGCGTATGAGGCTTTGCTTGCGACAGAATCGATAAGATTACATCCAAGGTAGCTGTCTATTTTCCCCGAGGTGAAAGTTGTTCAAAAGTATGCTAAGTTTCAGAGCAATTGCTCTTAAGTTGCTCGGTCAAAGCTGTGATGCCTGATGAATCTAGCACTATTCTAGCAAGGCTAAGCGATGAGATTAATCGCCTGACAAAGCGCGTGGCAGAGCTAGAGCAGCGTAATCAAGAACTGGAAACCGAAAACAAACATCTGAAAGACCTTTTGCATCGGCAGGGTGCATCCAAGGACGCAAAAGCACCTCAGTTCAAAGAGAACTATAGCGTTGACCAACAAAAAGGCAAAGGGAAACGGGGACGCCAATCAACGGGACGACGGGCGMAAGATGAAAAGCTKGACTTCGTAAGCTACGACGTTGATATKTATCCAGAGGGKGTGGGGAAAACGGAATGCATTGAACGGCGACAACAATACGCAKGGCGGTTCATATCAGGTCGAGCCGAGTATGTGTGCTACCACATCTATGGTTTGCCGATAGCAAGGGAACTGCCAGCGATTAGCGGACTACGGAATAGTCGGAGTGAATATGGCATCGAKATCATTTTAACAGTTGNCTTTTTTGCACTACTGGATTGGGATTTCACTGGACCATGTCTGTGAAGTGATGGCATTTTTCACGGGTTTGGACTTAAGTAAATCGCAAGCGAATGTGCTGTTGAATCAGTTGAGTAGTGATTGGGAACAAGAGTACGACACCATAGCCCAATTGCTTGCCCATCAACTGGTGATTTACGTGGATGAAACGGGATGGCAGGTCGGTAAACAGGCGTGTTACACCTGGGTGTTTTCCACAGCCATGCATGTGTTGTTCCGCTGTGGAGTGGGACGTGGCAAAGCCGAAGCACAGGCGATTTTGGGTGGGCAATTTAGCGGGATTGGAGTCAGTGATGGTTATGCGGNNTACCCCTGTTAAGGTGAGCGTTTGTACTGTTATGGTTGATTGAGTATTTTAGGATTTTCGATAGGATCAAGGCACTGAAGTGAGCACCCAATCAGGGAGAGGGAGCTATGATTAGTGCCATCTTTGAGCGATTTGTGGAAAATACACCAATGACTGTCATGGTGCGAGCCATCATGGAGCGGATATTTGCCCCCAAGTTGTTGGATCAGTTGTTTGAGGAAACCGCAGAACAGCAATATCAGCGAGAACTCCTTTTTTCCAGTGTCGTGGGATTGATGAGTCTAGTGGTGTGCGGCATGTATCCCTCACTGAATGCAGCCTACAAAGGGTTTGAAAAGGTGGTAGGGGTATCGAAAGTAGCGCTGTATGCTAAGGTGAATGGTCTAGAACCGAAATTATCTCAAGCGTTAGTGCGCTACAGCAGTGAGCAACTGCTAGCGGTTCAACAGGAGTTTCCAGCAGCAGCAGTCCCTCTGTTAGCAGGCTATGAAGTGCGGATTATTGATGGCAATCATATTGCTGGCACAGAGCATCGGCTGAAAGTTCTACGCAACGAGCCTGCCGGGGCTTTACCCGGACAAACCTAGAGTGTGCTCGACCCGCAACGG
>LUGL01000237.1 GCA_002796835.1 Elainella saxicola E1
TACACAATTGTTTTAGAGATACGATCGCTTACTTTTTWTACTCTNTGNNAATAAGCTGAACGACATTTAGTTTGCATCATCAAGCTGCGATCAGAGCATTGCCTTTGTTCTTCACTTTGCGTTTCCACTGAATCACCAGTTCCCCTTGATTGAGTAATCTGTCGAGCAAGGAGTGAAGTTCCTCCACCGATTGAAATAAACGATGCGCAATAAACTCTTTGCACGAATGCCACACCAACTCAATTAAGTTGAAAKCTGGACTGTAAGGCGGCAAAAACAGCAGTTGCAGATTGGGGCATTCGACTGCCAGTTGTTCGAGCATGGCCTGTTTTTTGTGATAGCTGGCATTGTCAAGCACCACCAAAATTCTCKKTCCCCACTGCTCAAATTCCTGCTCTAAATGTCCTGCTGCCAACCATTCTTGCTTGACGAACTCATTGAGTTTGACCAGATTGATGTAGCAACTTTCACTGTTGCCTTGCTCNAATGAAGTAGCATTGCCGGTTGCGGTCATGATAGCGCAGTCCTCCCATCACATTGACTCGCCCCCTCCTGCGTTTGCCACTCACAGATTGCCGCTTCCCTCGTTTCCCCCATTGCTTGCGGCGAATTGCTCGCAGACTAAACCCACTCTCATCCCAAAACCAGACCTGCAGACGCTCCGGGTCCTGCATCGTCTGGGCTAATTCCTGCTCTAATTGCTCCCGAAATTTATTCCTCTGCTGCGGGTCTTGCAGATCCTCTAGACTCGACTTAGCCCAGAGGTAGCCGTACTTTTTTTGCTTCAATATCCGTTCTACTTGCCGACTACTCAATTGAATCTTCGTCACCTTCGCCAAATGCGTTGCTAAACGGGCTGTTGTCCAACGGCCAAACTCATAGCCCAAGTCAGCAGGAGGATGTTCAACCACCTGCGNNATAATTGCNTNCAATAGACCTCTTGCAAATTAACCTAAACAGTCTGGTTGAGACCGCTCGTAATTGTACAAAGCAGCAATCAGATTGCATCGTAACCCAAAGCGTCTGCGACGGTTGCGATAGCGCTCAGCCAAAATTCTGAAAATCTTTAAGTTTCGATTGACATGCTCAATCACCACCCGTTCACGAGCGAGTTGACGATTGGCTGCTTTATCTAGTCGGCTGAGTTGTCCACCTCTCGGTTTCTTTTTTGGGATGCGGCTGTTGGTATGTAGCTTCTGGATACCCTGATAACCCTTATCTTGCAAACTCTCTAACTGGGGATGAAAGTGTACCCTTGAGGCTTGAAATAGCTTGAAGTCATGCTGTCTCCCTTTGCCAAAGTAGGTGCAGATGATTCTACCGGTTGCTTGTTCAATCACCAGTTGGCACTTGAGACTGTGACATTTCTGCTTGCCGGAATAAAACTGTCGTTGATGCCGTTTGGGACGCTCGATCCGGGTTTCAGTCACATCCAAAACCACCACTGCTGGTTTACCAAATCCTTTGAACAATTGTTTCTTGCCGGGTAAGTGAAATCGACTCGAACGGATCAAGTGGTCCTCAACCCAATGCACAATGCGGCAGACTGTGGCTTCACTCACGCCCCAACTGCTAGCGATGTGAAAGTAGGTGCGATACCTTAGTGGTGCAGAAAACTTTTTGGCGGCTTACGCAGGGAAAACAGTGACCCGAGAGAACTCAATACGTGTCTCTATGCGTTCTCGTTTCTTCAACGATGCATAGGCAACTTGAGGACTCCAAGTTGGTAAGATAGCGAGTCTGGGAATCGCAAGCTGTTGATAACATAAGCGTTTCAACTCACGTAACCCTAACTGTAAAAAGCTCAGTCCCCGTTGACTGTGCCAGTCCAGCCATTTCCGTCTGCCCTCCTGAGTAACTATCACCGCAATTGAAATTGCAATCAACGTTGCACTAGCCAGCAACATCAATAGACAATTTAGGGCAGAAGCACCTCGCAAACGAGAACGGATCAACTCAAAACCTGCCGACTTGTAATCCTTGAAATGCGGTTCTATGCCCCCAAAGCGTTGACCATAGAGGGCAAACGTTTGTAATGAAGCAGGTTCATTGGTGAGTACGGCCCATGCTTCATCTGCGAGGACTAGATGAGCAGTGGCTAAATGGCACTCAATGTCTTGCACTACAGTGACATCCGGAAATAAATAAGCCTCTCCTTGCGGGGGCAGTAACTGGGAAACTGCAGTGGTTTGACCTGTCGATAAGGTGATGTTGAGATCAGATTTCGCTCGAATCACCCAAGACCAGTGATGCTGACATAACCATCGCATCAACTCCCCATGTTCAAAACCTCGGTCCGCTAGCAGCACCACTTGAACCCCGGGTGGTAACAGTTGCACTGCCCTGTCCAAAACTTGACGATACTCTTCAAAGGCAACCGTAGCACTGCCATGTTCGAGCACTGCTTGAGCAACCGGAATCGATCGTCCTCCCCAAACCAAACAGACTTCAATCAAGCAATATTGATCCCATAACATACTGGTATCGAGAGTGAGGGTCATTGCCATGCCTTCCCAGGTTTTGAGGAACTGACGCAGCAGGGGATGATAGAAGGTTTCAGCTGTGATTTTAGGGTTGTGGACAAAGTAGCTGAGTCGTTCCAGGTGGCTCCGGGCTTGGCAGTCACGATGGCTGAGGTAGGGTAACCAGTGGCTCAGGCAAGCACTTTGAGCTTGTAAGATTGCGGCAACGTTTTCACAGAATCCTTGGAGATGCCGTTGGTCTTGTGGCACGATCCATTGACTTAGTTGGGTTTGCAGTTGACGATAAAGATGGGGGACTGGCATGGGATGATTTTTAGTGTGGAAACTTGAGCATCTCATGCGGTGCCCTGCTCTGTCACCTCTGCTGCAGTCA
Organism: Elainella saxicola E1; assembly: GCA_002796835.1. GTDB lineage: Bacteria > Cyanobacteriota > Cyanobacteriia > Elainellales > Elainellaceae > Elainella > Elainella saxicola. The sequence goes on from LUGL01000237.1 coordinate 2,857, forward strand.
AACTCCTGCTACATCAACTCTTCAAGACTTTTCTGCACCACTAAGGGCAATCCATAAAGAGAAGCTCCAAATGCTGTGGTGGGTCAAAAGCGGGCAGGTGAAGCAGCAACAAGAGATCGCACAGCGCTTGGGTCGCGATACCTCAACTGTGANCCCGATGGCTCCAACAATACCGCCATGACGGACTCAAAGGGCTGTTAGAAATCCGCAAAGCCCCTGGAGCAGTGCGCAAGCTCAGTGATGAGGTATTGGCAGATTTGCAGCAGCAACKCAACAGGCCAGAAGGGTTCAGCAGTTATGGTGAAATCGTGGAATGGTTGGAGATCAAACACGGGGTAACGGTGAAGTATGCAACGGTTTACCAATGGGTGAGGTATCGTCTAGGAGCCAAGCTGAAAGTGGCTCGTCCTATGAGTTATCGGCAAGACTCGCAAGCGGTAGAGAACTTTAAAAAAACCTTGGAGCAGCCCTAGTGCTGTTAGAGAGTCTGCTGGCTCAGGGCAAGGTTGTGCATTATTTGTGTCAAGATGAAACCCGTGTTGGACTCAAGACCCAGMAGGGMAAGGTGATTACCGCTAAAGGCATCAAGCCCAAAGTGAAAGTGCAATGGGGACGTGAGAATTTCTGGATTTATGGGGCAATTGCTCCATTGAGTGGGGATTGTTGGTTGCACGAGTATGAAAAGCTGAATGGGGCGTGTTTTCAGGCGTTTCTAGACTGGCTATCCGAGGAATTAGGGGAAGAGTGGGCGATTTTACAGTTGGATCAAGCTCCAGCCCCTATGGCATCGACGATTCGCTGGCCGGAGAACATCATTCCTTTAGTGCAACCAGCGCATTGTCCTGAGTTGAACCCGATTGAACGATTCTGGCAACTGCTCAAACAACCACTGAAGAATAAGATATTCCCATCGTTACAAGCATTACGTCAACGGGTTCAAGCGTTGTTTGACCAAGTCACAGAGGAACAAGTCATCTCGGTATCATCGTACAATTTTATTCTAGAAGCACTATTCTATGCAGCTTCAAATTAAATTGGTATCANAANTGGGTTCTATAATCCTTTACACACCAACTGCCAAAAGTTGATTGATTATGATGCAAAGCTGATCTGCGTCATTTTTATACTTGCGATCGCCAATGGTCGAGTTTGCGATACTGCTAAAACTCCAGGTTAGAGATTCTACGATCGACAGCATCTTCTGTTGATGTTGCGATCGCAGCTTAAGTTTTGTTCTCTAATCATTCACCGATAACATCAGGTGGGGCGTCGGGATGGTGTGATCTGCGCGAATCGGGATGACCGCAGTTCCTACCGCGAAA
>LUGL01000238.1 GCA_002796835.1 Elainella saxicola E1
CCATTCAAATGGTACGTTCCAGCATAAGCACTAAAGCTGGTAAAAGCGGCGGCAAGTTCTTCCATTGGAATTTCATCTATCTCCTGACTGAAGGGCGACAGAACCGGTTTACTCAACGGTGGGCGATCGCTCTTGGAAAACATAACCAGCATATGTCCTTCCGCCGTATAGATGATGTAGCCTTTAGGATTAACACCATAGACATTTGGTGTTACTGTTCCGTCAGTATTAATTGCACTGATTGAAATCAGCTTCCAGGTTCCGAGTAGTGGATTTTCTTGCGTTGATGAGACAGACATGATTAAACTCCTTTAAGCAACCGTAGTAGAATACTCGATATTGTTTACAGTTGCTGTTCCCAGTGGCTTCAGCACAAAATCAAACTTGGTAGAGTAGAATGGTTGGCTCTGTTGCCGTGCTTTCAAGGCATCCGGTGAGTCATGCTTTTTCAATTGGATAATTGCCGATCGCACCACAAAGATGGTGTCAGATTCGAGGTGAGGACCACCATCAATGAAAATTTGCGTTGTTAGCGGAGCACAGCCCGGTGCATTCAGGGAGTGGGAGTGAGGCAGTACTTACAACAGATGGGGCTAAGATATAAGCACTAAGCCGATTCTCCATCAGGAACTTGAACGCTATGAGGTTGAGTCAACAACTACAGGCTAAACGGCAGGAAATTATCATCCTTGCCGATCGCTATGGAGCCCGTAATTTGAAGATCTTTGGTTCAGTGGCACGAGGTGAAGACCAGTCCAGCAGTGATGTGGATTTTCTGGTGGAAATGGATGAGAAAGCAACGTTGCTAGATTTTATTGGCTTGATCCAAGACTTAGAGAGTTTGCTGGGTTGCAAGGTAGATGTGGCAGAGCCATCAAGTCTCCATCCTTTGATTCGCGATCGCATTTTACAAGAGGCAATGCCTTTATAAGAGTGAATGGCATGACAGACGATCGCTTATATCTCAGCAATATTCTTGAGTGTATTGAACGGATTGAAGCCTATACCCAGGAGGACAGAGAGACTTTTATGGGTTTAACGCTTGTTCAAGATGGGGTAATTCGTAATCTTGAGGTGATTGGAGAAGCAACCAAACGGCTGTCAGAACAAGTCCGGCAGTCGTACTCAGATATTCCCTGGAAGCAAATGGCAGGAATGCGAGATGTTCTTATTCACGACTATCTCAGAATTAACCTGAATCGAGTCTGGCAAACAGTTGAACAAGATCTGCCTGTTCTGAAAGCTGCCTTAACCGCTCCGGTGCAGAAGTTAGAGCCATAACGATCTTCTTTCGCCTGCTGGAAACTGACGACAAAGGCACTGACCTACACCAGCCAATTCAACAACTTGCCCAAAAGCAACCCATTCCCTGAATTTATACCTAAGATCGACCTACTCAAGATCAACCCTTATGTCTGCCTCTGATTCTGAACCAGTTTTACCGATTGTAATCCTGCCGATCGACCCTGAAAAAGGGAAAGCCGATCGGCCTGAGTCTCCGCCAGATATGCGGCATTGGCAAATTGAGGAGTTTTTGCGTCAGACGGGTAAGTCTGACAATACGCAGCGGATGTATCGGGGGCAGCTCCAGCGGTTTGCGGCCTGGTGTGGCAAGTCCTGGTTGGATGTGACGCCGAGTGATATTGGTAAGTATCGGCGGGAGTTGAAGCTTAAGGGCCTTAAACCGGCTTCGGTAAATCATGCGTTGAATACGTTGCGATCGTTCTATCAATGGCTGCGGAAGAGTAATGGGTATCCCGTGAATCAGCCCTTGCCTACGGATGCGATCGAACTGGAACGACAGGAGGAACCGCAGGCAGCCCATATTGAAGCGGATGAGTTGGCCTTGATTGAGCAGGTGTTGAACTCGGAGCATGTTACCAGCGTGCGCGATACCTGCGGTACACGGATACGTGACCGGGCAATTATTGCAGTGTTGAGTCACGGATTGCGGGCTTCAGAGGTTTCGGCGTTGAATGTGGAACATTGGAATGGCAAGATTCTGACGGTACATCGATCGAAGGGGCAGAATGTCAGTTTGGTGCCGCTGCATCAGCAGGCGCGACAGGCGCTAGAGGCTTATCTGGAATGGCGACGGCAACAGGGGGCTGCGGTTGAACCCACATCAGAAAGCCCGATGTTTTTATGCCAGGATCCGGCTCATGCGGGGAAGCGGTTGGGTTATCAGGGCATCCATCGGATGGTGAAGCTGTTAGGAAAGATAGCGGGGGTGAAGGATCTGCATCCGCATCGGTTCCGGCATTCGTTTGGGACAGAGGTAACGCGGCGAGGGGTTGATCCACTCTATGGCAAGGAGTTGATGGGAATTAAGAGCGATCGCGTGTTTCAGCGCTATACACAAGGCATCTTGAAGCAGGCAGCAGCCAAGGCTTATTTAGAGGCGATCGGAGAAGAGGGAATGGAAGAGTAGTCTCTGTGCGTTGTCTGAATTTTCTGTCGATTCAATTCTTAATCGACAGAAAATTGGTTAAAACGCTTGCGGCGTTAAGGACTCCTCTACCAAGGCTTTAATCAGTGAGACGATCGAACTCTAGTTGAACCAGCCGGAACAGCGAGAAACGATCGATATCGGCTGGGTGAAATTGATGAGGATTAAGCTGTACTCAATCAAACCTTAGGCTACCGGTGTCTGAGGCCGTGATTGTCTTTCATTCATCACCCGCAATGCCACAGATTGCGATGCCACTTCTGCCATCGTTTGCCAATCCTCTGGTATGAAAACTTCTGCCAGGATGGTTATCGCTTGCTGCTCAGCAGACTGGCTGATACTTCCCGGCCCAATATCCTCGACCAAAAGTCGGTCTATGGCGGATTGTTGAATTGGACCAGGATCAGCTAAACGATTGCGAACTAAGCGACGGGCGATCGCATAGGTGTCGTCAAAGCCTGCACCCAAATCCCAAGACTCCATCCAATGCCGCAACGCAGTAAAGAGAATTGACTGAACTTTCATCTGCTGTCGCAACTGTTGGGTTTGATCGAGTGTAAGGGTACTCACCTGCTGGCGGTATTCTTTCATTACCAATCCCGCTTCCACCTCGTCCTCATCCCCAACTTGGGCAGACTCCCGTAACCCTGCTTCGCTGTTGCACAAATCCATTAAGTCTCCACTTTGGGCATATTGTGCGTTCAGGGTGGAATCGTCCATGGAAAACTTCCTAGAGAGTGAAGGCAAAATTAGCGGAGAACGCCGTATTCAAAGTATACCAATCCTTCTTTGTCTGGGTCGGCACCATACTCTGGCATTTGGTTCCGCCGATAAAATGCTTCTGAATCAGGCAAAGCATGAAGCCCTACTCTACCGCCATATCCTAACTCCAGGCTACGCTGCCGCGCAAACAGCAACAACGTCCGCCCAATTCCTCGCAGATAAGGTGGTTCTTCTAGCTGTCGTCGGTTCCAGGGAGCTGCTGCCAGGGCCTCAATATAAACTAATGGAGCACGTGGCTGTAGTTGTGAACGATGCCATTGAGTTTCAAGAAACATCAACCCCTGAGTCAAACTATCCACTTCGATCGCATAGGATTCATACCGTGCATCTTGATTGCCCCGCCGTAGCTTGTAATCCCAGCTCCAATCACCATCTAGTTGGGCAGTCGCCCTCAGAATGCCTTTCCAAAGTGCCTCAAAGTCCTCCAAGTGACGATCATAACCGCATACCAGTTCTTTCTCCTTTGAAAAACTGTCTTGCTCAGTAGAAAAACCGTTATGGGACTTGATTAAACATCCGCTAGGCTACTCAAACAAAGGATGGAAGACTTCATATTCTCTACAATACCAATAGAGAAACTTTCCTCGGCTCCGTTTTTGAATACGCTCTGTACAGTCAGCTAATTGCTTCCACTGCTGTAGTGTATTGGTAGGAATTCCAGACAACTTTGATATTTGAGCTGGAGTCAAACCTGTATTAGAGCAAGGTGCTATCTTTTCTGGCTCATTATCAATTCTCATTTCAACAAACGACATGGAGGATCTTCATTTGAGTTAACTTCTGTAGTTACTGAAGAGATAGCGTGTATTTCATCGCAGTCAACTTGAGTTAAATAGTATCGCTGTAGCAGAGGATCGTATATCCAGCCCAACTTGTCTGGATCACGTTCTGCTGCCCACTGAATCTGTTTCTGTTCTCTCAAATATTTTCGAAGAGTGGATGGATTTGTTCCTAGACGTTTTGCAAGTATACTGCCACTGATACCTTGCTCTAAATCTATCCAATCAAGTTGGTCACATGTATCCTCCTTACTGTTTATTTCAATATCTTTTATATTAGGTTCTGTTTGAGTTTTTTTGCTGGGATAAATTGCACTTTCAGGTTGACTTTGTCCTAGCTGAACGAGATAGGGGTTTTCTGTTTCAACATTATCAATAGAAGAAATTTTGATCTGTGGCTCTACATCAATTAAGGATGAATTATTCAATTTATAAATTTTCTCATTTGAATTCTGTTTAGAGACGATATTCTTCTCTTCCAAATATACTAACCGATCGAATATTTCTAAAACTGTGTCTTCTAACCTTACAAGTCTTTGCGCTAAATCATTGTTGTTTTTTCTGAAGGTATGCAGTCTGGACGTGCACTGAAGAATTCAACAAGTGCAGCAGTAACTGCTTGAGAAAGAGATTGAAAATCGTGGAGCTGCTGATAAATACTTATCTTGTTGAGTAGTTCTTGAGTAACAAAGCCCTTTACCTCAACTAACTCAGTGCCATCGCACTTTGTGGACGCCATAGAAACACGGGCGAAACTAAGAATTGGTGATGTAGGAAAAAACAGATTTTGAAGAGAGTATGTAAGCTATTCCAGCTATTCCAGAGGAAACTTTTTTCCTCAAAACTACTCTTTCCAACTACTCCTCATTACTTGCGACGGCATACTGCACGCTAGAAGCGATAGATTTCAATCTCTGGTTTAAGTCTTTAGAAAATTAAGCAGCGGAAATTTTCAGCCTTACTACTTTCTGGCTTTACCTCTGTTCAAGGAATTTAGGAGTTTTTACAACTACTTCGATCGGTGAACTGTCTACTGATCCGCTTCACTTTTCTTCAACTGCATCCTGTGAAAGCTGATGTCCCCGAGCCTTCAAGGCTTCCTCCAACAACAACTCCACCATTTGAGACTTGGATCGCCGCTCTTTTGCCATTTCTTTTTCAATGGCTTGATTAATTTCCTCGCTCACGTAGGCATTGATTTTAGGCTTATTGGTAGCCACAGATCCATCAGTAGACATCGCCATAGATCCTACTCCTTTCACGTTGTTTTGCTCTATTTATCTTGATAGTAACGCACTGTAGATATAAGTGCGTTACTATATAAGAATTCTTTTTCAGTCCTTTCACCGCGTTGGTAAGGAGCAATATGAATCTTGTGGAGCAAGCTGAACAATTAATTCAGCCGCGCTTAAGTGCCCTTGGCTATCACCTACGGAAAGCTCTTAACCGAGAAGCCTGGTACATCACCAGCCGCGAAGCCGGAACTATTTATGTGTTGCTGCATAACGGCAATGAATGGCAAGTCAACGATGCTTTCGGTGATGCAGACGAACGCAAACAACTAGAGCGAGAGGTCCGAGATGCAGTCTTCCTTGGCGAACAAGCTGGAGGCGAAGATGAGTAAAGGAGCAGGAGACTGGCTTATTGTGATGAAGCTGCCAGACATGCGGAGCCGACCTATAGGGCGCTACCAAACTCGAGGTGAGGCTGAACAGGTCAAGGCAAAGATCGCTCGCTTATCTGGTAATCGATTCCCGCTTCAAGTTTTGTTTGATCCACAATCTGCTGATCCACAACAACACAACTTTTAAGGCAAACCCGAGAGGCTAGACATGGAATTCTGGAATTTCAACACTATGAATAGGCAGGCTGTAAGCTATCGGATAGGGTTTTCCTGTTCAGAAAGACTAGGAACCCCCTGGAGCAGTAACATTAATTGACAAGGAGAGCCAATTGCTGAATCTCTGTTGCACCCTATTGATCTTTACCTGCTTTTACAGGTAGCTTTACAAGGGTGAATTGGATCGGTCGGTTAGACCTCTATCTATCCGCATCTTCTCCCTCTTCACATAATGTCACACACCATATTTGTGGAGAAGCACCGATCGTCCTAGTTTCGCGTTTAGTTCTGTGAGGTAAGTTCCATGCTGTAGTCACCCCAGAAAGCCAAAACCCCAACTGCAGGAACAGACGGGGTCGAAAGGCAAATTTGATTTTTCGGAATCAATCGGGAACCTAACCCAAAGCTTTGAGCGGCAAAAGTTAGGTGACCCATAGAGCCTTGCGTCTGTTCAACAGATCAGAGCCGCAATACGTTTATCTTAGAGTCACTCCTATCAGTTGACAAGTCTTTTGGGTGACTTTTTTTTAGCCGTATTGCTCTCTATTCCCCTCCATACAAGGAATTGAGGGCTTTTTGTCTCTTTCAAAAAAGTTTGTTATCAAAATTTGATGATTAGATAATTCAAGCTGATCGGACATCTGCCCTCTCTGCCATCGTTTTCGACAGAGAGATGATTTATGAAATCTGAATTACTGGCTCTCTGTCGTGCCGCCGTTAGTAGAGACAGAGACCATGTCACAATTACAAACCTTCAATCCATCGGACCAATCCCCTGAGACGATCGCCCCCCAACACTGGTACGAATGGCTCGACAGCGGTGTCTCCCCGGAGATTATTGCCGCCAACGTCATCTCATTAGACGGCGATCGCCCTTATGGCTACTTACTCTACTCCAACAAACTAGAGCGCCGGAATGATGGACGAGTCCCAAACTGGGTGCTGCGGCGTTATCAACATGTCGAGCAAGGGGGTTGGTGGTGCGCAGGCGTTGACTTATTGGCCTTGAAAGAGGATTCCAGTCGTTCCTCTGAAGATAGTCGATCGCTCTGGGGACAGTTCAAGCCTGATCTGCCTTACATTGATGCAGACGGTAAGACGATCAAGTATGAAGCACCGCCCAAAACTGAGACGCGGGTGATCGCCTTGCTTGACCCAAAGGAACCTAATCTCTGGTCAAAGGTGTTAGAAGACCCTTCAATCCCGATCGTGATTGGGGAAGGTGCCAAGAAAGCAGGTTGTGTATTGAGTCTTGGTTATGCGGCAATTGCCTTGCCTGGGATCTTTAATGGCTATCGCAAAGAAACACAACGATTGATCGAGGATTTAGCAGTCGTCTGTGCTCCAGGTCGTCCGATCTGTATCTGCTTTGACCATGACCAAAAGGAGAAAACAAAACAAAACGTCAACTTAGCCACCGCTCGCTTGGGAAGATTACTGTCACTAGCGGGTTGTAGTGTACGGGTGATTGAATTACCAGGTCCTGAAAAAGGGGTAGATGATTTTGTGGTAGTCCATGGCAAAGCAGCATTCGATGCCCTATTGACTTCAGCTCCACTTTTAGAACAGTGGGAAGTTCGCAATTACAGTCATCTCACTTATCCCGCTGGCTTTACGTTAAATCATCGCTTCTTGGGATCGATCGATCTACCGGAGGAATCCAGACTGATCGGTATCAAAGCCCCCAAAGGAACTGGTAAAACTGAAACGATGATTGCCTGGGTGCAGGAAGCTATCCAACAAGGACAGCCGGTTCTGGTATTGACTCATCGAGTGCAGCTGGGGCAGGCCCTCTGTAATCGTTTCGGCATCAACTATGTCAATGAAATCAGGGAGTCGGAGACTGGAACCCTGCTGGGTTTTGGGCTTTGTATGGATTCCCTGCACCCAACTTCTCAAGCTCATTTTCGAGCAGCTTACTGGCGAGACCCGCTGGTAATCATCGACGAAGCAGAACAGGTGATTTGGCACACGCTCAGCTCAACCACTGAAGTTCGACAGCACCGGATCGTTATTCTGAAGGAATTACAGCAGTTACTTCGGAATGCGCTGAATCCTGCTGGTTCAGGTCGAGTAGTTCTCTCTGATGCCGATCTCACCGATTTGAGTTTGGATTTTGTTAAGGGTCTTGCAGGTGTACCAGAGTTAAAGCCCTGGATCATCCTTAATACCTGGAAGCCACCAGTAGGTTGGAATATTTATCACTACGACCAAACGACACCTACTGCCTGGGTTGCCGCTTTAGAGGAGCATGTTGCATCAGGTGGCAAGCCTTTAATTTTATTGACAGGTCAATCTAAGAAATCGACTTGGGGCACCCAAAATATTGAAGCTCGTCTGTCACAACAATTTCCTTCCAAACGAGTCTTACGCATCGACTCACAATCGATCGCCGATCCATCTCATCCTGCCTACGGCTGTATCACTCGTTTGAATGAAATTCTGAGTCACTACGACATCGTGATTGCCTCACCCTCAATTGAAACGGGTGTGTCGATCGACCTCAAAGGACACTTCACCAGTGTCTGGGGCTGCTTTACAGGCAATACTCCAACCAACTCTGTGACTCAGTCCCTTGCCCGATTGCGAGACTCCGTAGACCGACATATTTGGGTTATTCGTCGGGGCCTGGGTCAGATCGGCAATGGTTCAACCAAAGTGGGGAGTTTAATCAAGAGCCAAACGAAAGTCGTGCGTTCTGTGCTGAAGGTTTTACGCGAACTGGACTTCGAAGATCTGGATGTGGCAATAGACCCGATCGCTGAGCGGACCTGGGCTAAGATGGCCTGCCGGATTAACGCCCAGATCCCGCATTACCGAGAATCGGTTGTTGCAGCGCTCAGGTTAGAAGGTCACACCGTTCTAGAGCAGCGCCTGACTCGTAGCCCTGATGATCTCAAGCAACTTTATGGCGAGATGAAAACATCGGCACAAACTAACTACCGATCTGAGTGTGAGGCAATCGCAGCGGCAGAAGACATGAATAAAACAGAAGCAGAGATAGTTGGCTCCAAACGCGCAAAAACAGAAGCCGATCGTTTTAAGGAGCGTAAATATCAGTTAAAGCAGCGCTATCGAGTAGAAGTGTCTCCAGAGTTAGTAGAGAAGGATGACAAAGGCTGGTATCCACAAATTCGATTACATTACTACCTGAGTTTAGGTCGGAACCATCTGAAACAAAGGGACCTCAAAGTTCTAGAATCCGCTTTGCAGTCGGGAGAAGGGGCGATCTGGAATCCTGATTTGAAAGCCTCGTTGCTGACTCATCAAATTTTGGTCTTGGAGAAGCTGGGGCTGCTCTCTTTATTAACACCAGGAATTGAACTGCGCAATTCTGACCCTAGATTAAGGCAGATGGCAGAACGGGTAAAAGCTGATCCTTGGCAAACGAAGGCTCTCCTCGGTCTCACGATCAATCCTCAGTCATCCCCAGTCGTTGTTGTGCGACAGTTGCTCAGCAAGCTAGGATTGCGGTTGGAGCTGCTGCGTAAAGAAGGCCCTCGTGGACAGCAAGAACGGGTTTACACCGTTACTGATCTGAACGATGGGCGATCGCCCATTTTCACCGCTTGGTTGGAGCGCGATCGATCTTTGGTAGTCAGTGACCCGATCGATCTAGAAATTAAACCAGTGCTTACCAGGGGAGTCGCTTGAGTATGATGAGAGGATTGTGCTCATTCGGAGCTGGCTCAAGATTCTCCCTAAAATGGCACCCTTCATTCATGCCAAAACAGCTGCCGCTTCTACCTGACAACTACGATGATTTCCTGCGCGAATTAAAGGAGCGCATCCGTTCTGCGCAGTATGCCGCGCTTAAGGCAGTTAATCGGGAGCTGATTTCGCTCTATTGGGATATCGGCAGGCTGATTGTGACCCGGCAGGAAGGAGAAACTTGGGGGAAGTCGATCGTAAAGTCACTGGCTGAAGACTTGCAGATAGAATTTCCTGGAATCTCTGGGTTCTCTGCTTCCAACCTGTGGCGCATGAAGCTTTTCTATGAGAGTTATGAGGGGAAGGAAAAACTCGCACCACTAGTGCGAGAAATTGGGTGGAGCCACAACCTGATCATTATGGAGAAATGTAAAGACGACTTGGAGCGAGAGTTTTACCTCCGCATGGCTCGGAAATATGGGTGGACGAAGAATGTGCTGATCCACCAGGTTGAAAATCAAACTTACGAGAAGACGCTGCTCAACCAAACCAATTTTGAGGCAACCTTGCCAGCCGCGATCAAGGACCAGGCCAAGCTCGCAGTTCGAGACGAATACACATTTGATTTTTTAGATTTGGGTGAGCAATTTAGCGAACGGGAACTGGAGCGGGCCTTGTTGAGCAGGGTTGATACATTCCTACGGCAGATGGGAGGGATGTTTGCCTTTCTGGGCAGCCAATATCGGCTGGAGGTGAGTGATCAGGAGTATTTTATTGACCTGTTGCTCTATCACCGGCGACTCCGATGCTTGGTCGCGATCGATCTGAAGATTGGACGGTTTGAACCGGAACATGTGGGAAAAATGCAGTTTTACTTAGCGGTACTGAATGACCAGGTCCGGCTCGAAGATGAGAATCCTTCGATCGGGATTATCCTCTGTAAATCAAAGGACAAGACGATTGTGGAGTATGCCTTGAAGGATGCCGATAAGCCGATCGGCGTTGCGACCTATCGTGTGGTCAGCACCCTACCAAAGGAGTTAATTGGAGAGCTGCCCAATCCAGCAGAGATTGCCAAGATTTTGGAAGGGGTAGAGGAGTAGCGTGGTTAGCAAAATGGAGCCATCAAAATAACGGCTCTCTTTTCTCTACTTGCGTCACTCTATTTTTTTCATGCGACAATCTGACCAGAGTTGAAACAAAAGAATGGCTCAAAAACTTGCCCTTTTCAATATGAAGGGTGGTGTAGGAAAATCGGCTACCGCTACAAACCTTGCCGCAGGTTTAGTCAAATTTAAGAAGAAGCATGTTCTATTANGTGGACATCGATCCACAGGGAACTTCTAGCGCTTCTCTTGGACTGGAGATTTGGAATTTAGAGACTCAATTGAAGGACCTTTTGAAGAGTTCAGATCCAGCAGAATTAGATTCTCTTTTGGATGAGGCGATCGTCTCAACGGAGAGTGGGATTGACGTGCTTCCTTCGAATATTTTGTTGGCGGTAGAGGAGATCGCGATTTCTAGTCTGCCTGGGAGAGAGAATCTGCTCAAACGAGCGCTTGCACTGGTAGAAGATGAGTATGACTTTATTTTGATCGACTGTCCGCCGAACATTGGCGTGTTCTCCATCAATGCCCTAAAAGCGAGTGATGGCGTTGTGGTGCCGGTTGATATGAGTTATGTCGGACTCCTGGGTGTTCGAGGGGTGGAGTATGCCTTCAGTTTGGTGGAGAATTTTTTAGATCACAAAATCAACGTTGTCGGAATTCTGGCAACCCGCTACGATGGGCGCAAAAATATCAGCCGGGATGTGATGAAGTCTCTTCAAGATCGGTTTGGAACTGGAGTATTCAAAACAGCAATTCCAGATACGGTCAAAATCTCTGAGGCCCCCAGCTTTGGCATCTCAATTTTTGAGCATGATCCAAACGGAGCCGGAGCAAAAGCATATCGAGCATTGGTGGATGAGGTATTAAAACGTTGGTAAAGAAGCGAAGTGGGTTGGGATCGAACCCGTTTGATGTTCAGAGTATGGGCATTTTTGCCCCTACAGAAACAGTGGTGAGTGAGCCTGAAGGTGGCGATCGGTTAACTTTGCCCCTCACTAAAATTTCTCTTCCGAAGCAACAGCCCAGACGGTATTTCGATCCAGAAAAGATGGCCCAGCTGGTGCAGTCTGTGAAGGAGCATGGCATTCTGGAGCCGCTACTGGTTCGTCCAGTGAAATCGGGTTCTTTTGAACTGGTTGCTGGAGAGCGGAGATTTCGAGCGGCGCGAGAAGTGGGCTTGAAAGAAGTTCCTGTGGTTGTGCGGGAACTCGATAATGATGAAGCTCTACAGATTACGCTGGTTGAGAACTTACAGCGGGAGGATCTAAATCCGATCGAAGAAACAGAGGGCATTGTTAGCTTGCTGGCCATCCGTCTGAAAGTAGACCCAACTGAAATTCCACAGCTGCTCCACCGGCTGGCAAAATCTTCCGACAACGTTGTCGGAAAACCAGAAAGCCTGCAAATCCAAGCGATCCAGGATGTCTTCAAGGCGATCGGCGGCATGTCTTGGGAGTCTTTTGCAACGCACCGGCTACCGCTGCTCAATTTGCCTGAGCCAATTTTAAAGGCATTGCGCGCAGGCAAGTTGGAGTACACCAAGGCTCGAGCGATCGCCAAGCTAAAAGATGCAGAGCAACAACAGGACTTGCTCGATCGGGTGATTCAAGAGGGCTTAACTCTCAGCCAAATTCAATCTGAAGTCACTGATAGCAATCGCCAAAACCGTACCGCCAAACCTCCCTCATTAAAGAATGACTTTGATCGGGTTTACGGTCAGTTAAAGAAATCAACCGTGTGGGGCGATCGCACGAAACAAAAGCGTCTGAAAAAATTGCTGGCTGATATTGAAGCGCTATTGGAAGGTGAATCAAATTAGCCGTTGTGTTTTTGTCTGAGAGAGAACAAAGTTGCTCCTTGAACGGTGAGGATGAGCTAAGTAAAGGGAGGGGATGGTCGATCGCCGCTTAGTTATAGCCACCCATCGCGTTAGTGTAAACTGATGTGGTCTGTCAAATCGCTTACTGCATCTCTTGCAGAAAATTGTGCACTCTGTGGAAGTGACAGAAGCGAGCCTGTTACCAGGTACAGCTAGTACTCACCCGAAGCCTGAATTCAACAGGCTGCTTGTACTCTAGAGAGTTGCTCTTGTGAAGACGAAAATTCTCTTTTTGGCTGCTGTCCCTGCTGATACACCTAGACTGCGTTTAGACCAGGAAGTGCGGGAAATTGAAACTGCATTGGAACGGTCAAAAAGCCGAGAGAAGTTTGAAATTATTCAAAAATCTGCAGTACAGGTTGACGACCTGCGTCGTGCTCTGTTGGATCATCAACCGCAAATTGTGCATCTTTCCATGCATGGAGGCGGAGAAAATGGTCTAGCCTTTGAAGGCAGCTCTGGCAGGATGAAGTTAGTCAGTACAGAAGCGCTGGCAAGATTATTTAAGTCATTTAAGCAGGATGTTCGCTGTGTTTTCCTGAATGCCTGTTTCTCAGAAGTTCAAGCCGCTGCGATCGGTCAACACATTGATTATGTGATTGGCATGAACCAGGAGATGAAGGATCAGGCAGCCATTGAGTTTGCTAAGGGATTTTATGATGCGATTGCAGCAGAGCGATCGATTGAGGATGCATTTGAACTAGGGCTAACTTCGATCGATCTAGGAAATATTCCAGCCTCTTCAATTCCTGTACTGAAAATCAGAAAGGATTTAAAGGGTGTGGAAGATGCTTCAAACTCCAGAGCAACTGTGGTAACCGGAGGAGTCCAGGACGATGTTAGCCGATCAAGTTCATCCGTCGTGGCTTTCAGAGAACAGAATCCCATCTCGAAGCAGGATGCTATTGGAATCGCCAAAAAGAGCAAGATTGTGCTTGAAGAGCCTGAAGGACAGGTGCCAGTTAGTTCTGCTTTATATGTTGAACGTCCTCCTATCGAAGAGGATTGTTATGAAGCCGTTGTCAAACCCGGTACGTTAATTCGGGTGAAAGCACCCCGGCAAATGGGAAAAACCTCGCTTATGTCGCGAGTCTTACACCATGCCAGCCAACAGGACTATCAATCCGTTTATTTGAGTTTTCAGTCTGCTGATGCTAAGGCACTGAAAGATTTGGATGCCTTTCTGCGCTGGTTTTGTGCCACCATCACGCATGAACTGAATCTATCGCATCGGTTAAATGACTACTGGAAAGATGATTTTCTAGGCAGCAAAGATAAGTGTACGAATTATTTTCAGCGCTACTTACTCACTGAAATTGAGGGTCCGATCGCGCTTGGGTTAGATGAAGTCGATGAAGTCTTTAAGTATGAGGATGTTGCCACAGACTTTTTTGGGTTGCTTCGCGCTTGGCACGAACGGGCAAAGAATAATCTGCTCTGGCAGAAGCTGCGGCTGATCATTACCCATTCCAAAGAGGTTTATATTCCGCTGGACATTAATCAGTCTCCGTTCAATGTGGGATTACCGATTGAATTACTGGTTTTAACCCAGCCTCAAGCGCAAGATCTGGTGCAACGACATGGATTGAATTGGGATGAAGATCAACTTGAGCAGTTGATGACACTCTTGGGGGGGCACCCTTATCTAGTTAGAGTGGCGCTTTACCAGATTGCTCGCAGCAGAATGACGCTGGAGCGTTTGAAACAGGTAGCGCCGACCGAAGAAGGTCCGTACAGCGATCACTTACGCCGTCACCTGCTGAATTTGCAAGAGACCAAGGATGCCCGGTTGCTGACGGCTGCTAGGCAGGTCATGTCTGCCCATCATCCAGTTGATGTCGGAGCGACGGAAGCCTTTAAGCTGCGAAGTATGGGACTGGTCAGGTTACGCGGGAACGAGGTGATGCCGCTGTGTGACTTGTATCGCCAGTATTTCTGTAATCGTCTGGGGAGCTAGTGCATGAGTCGATCGCACTCTTCAGACTCTCAGTACTACGTGGGCGGCAGCCTCCCGATTCATGCATCAACCTATGTCAAGCGGCAAGCCGATCGAACGCTATATGAGGGCTTGAAGCAAGGGGAGTTTTGCTATGTGTTGAATGCCCGTCAGATGGGGAAGTCGAGTTTGCGGGTGCAGGTGATGCAGCAGTTGCAGCAGGAAGGCTATGCCTGTACTGCGATCGACATTACTTCAATTGGGACGGCAAAGATTACACCTGAACAATGGTATGCCGGGGTAATTAACAATCTGGTCAATGGGTTTGGACTCGATTGCACCTTTGATTTATCGGATTGGTGGCATCGGCATGGGTTGCTGTCACCCGTTCAGCGATTGAGTCTCTTTATTGAGTCTGTGCTGCTGCCCTCGATCGCCGCACCGATCGTCATTTTTATTGATGAAATTGATAGTGTTCTCAGTCTTCAGTTCAACTTAGATGATTTCTTTGCCCTGATTCGGGATTGCTATAACCGCCGAGCGGATCAGCCCGATTATCGTCGGCTCTGCTTCACGCTGATTGGGGTATCTACCCCCTCTGACCTGATTCAAGATCGTCGTCGGACTCCATTTAATATTGGTCGAGCGATCGATTTAACAGGGTTTCGGCTTGAGGAATCTGAACCGTTGGCAAAAGGGTTAGCAATCGTCGGGGATGACCAGGCAGGGAATGATCAGGCTCTCATGCAAGCAGTCTTAGATTGGACAGGTGGACAACCGTTTCTGACGCAAAAGATCTGTAAGTTACTGGTGCAGGAATGGGGGCAGCTCGACTCCAAAATCCAAAATCCAAAATCCAAAATCATCGACTGGGTCGAATCTGTGGTGTGGCAGCGGGTGATTGAAAACTGGGAGGCCCAGGATGAGCCAGAACACCTGAAAACGATTCGCAACCGGATTTTGTTTAACAATCAAAACCAGGCCGGACGGTTGTTGGGACTGTGCCAGCAGATTGTGCAGCAGGGATATGTCGTTGCAGATAATAGCCCTGAACAAACAATGTTGCGCCTGACGGGCTTGGTGGTGAGGCGAGAGGGCAGACTGCAAATTTTTAATCGGATTTATCAGGCCATTTTTACTCAGGATTGGATTGAGCGAGAGTTAGCCAATTTGCGTCCCTATGCGGAGGCGTTGGAGGTTTGGGTGGCTTCTGGGCGGCAAGATGAATCTCGCTTACTGTGGGGGCAGGCGTTGGAGGATGCTCAAACCTGGGCGATCGGCAAAAGTTTGGCGGATCTGGACTATCAATATCTGGCGATGAGTCAGAAGCTCAACCAGGAACAGTTGCGCGATCGACTGGAGCGCGAAAAGGAAGAGCAGCGGCAGCGAGAATTAGAGGCATTGCGCAGGTTAGCCAGAGAGGAAACGAGAGCACGAAAAGCGGCTCAGATGAGGACGAGAGCGGTGGTGGTGGCTGCAATCATTGTCTTGGGATTTGCCATCTTGGCAGGCTATCAATGGAGAAAAGCTGCAATGGGTCAAATTCAAGCTTTAAGCCAAACTTCAGCCGCACTTTATGCTTCCCATGATCGGTTGGATGCATTGATAGAGGCAATCCGAGCGAAGCACCAACTGACGGCAGTGGGCAATGTAGACCCTGATATACAAACTCAGGTGGAGCGAGTTCTGCGTCGGGCAATTTATGGAGCGATCGAACAGAATCGTTTATCAGGACATACTGCCAGGGTTTTTCAAGCGACATTTAGCCCGGATGGAGAGCTGATTGCCTCTGCCAGTGATGATCACACCGTGAGGCTTTGGAAACCAGATGGAGCTTTAGTTAACATCCTGCGGGGACACAATGAATTGGTCAATGCCGTCAACTTTAGCCCGGATGGAGAGCTGATTGCTTCTGCGAGTGATGATCACACCGTGAGGCTTTGGAAGCGAGATGGATCCTGGGTTGCGACGCTGCAAGGCCATCAAGATCGGGTTTATGAGGTTGCCTTTAGTCCGGATGGACAAACGATCGCCTCTGTGAGTAAGGATCAGACGATCAAACTCTGGAGCCGTCATGGAGCGCTAAAAGAGACACTGCAAGGCCATCAAGGTGAAGTGTGGGACGTTGCCTTTAGCCCAGATGGAGAGCTGATTGCTTCTGCAAGTGGAGATGGCAGTGTCAAGCTGTGGACAAGAAGCGGATCTTTGTTAACCACGATCGATGGACATCGTGCAGTCGTGTATGCAGTCGCCTTCAGTCCAGATGGTCAGGTTATTGCCTCTGCCAGTGATGATAGGACCATTAAACTTTGGAGCCGAGAGGGACGTTTGATTCACACGTTCGATCATGAGAGTAGTGTTTATGAGGTTGCCTTTAGCCCAGATGGCCGCATGGTTGCCTCGGCTGGAGCCGATCAAACGGTTAAACTCTGGAGCCGAGAGGGGTTCTTACTCACCACGCTCTCTGGACATCATGACCAGGTGTGGGGCGTTGCCTTCAGCCCGGATGGACAGACGATCGCCTCTGCCAGTGGGGATCAGACGGTGAAATTGTGGAAGCTGCGTAACGCTTTAGTGACAGCGCTATATGGTCATCGTGCTGCGTGTNCATGGGGTTGCTTTCAGTCCGGATGGGCAAACGATCGCTTCTGCTAGCGAAGATAATACCGTCAAGCTGTGGAACCGGGATGGCTCTCTAAGCAAAACGCTCTCTGGACATACTGCTACAGTGTGGGGCGTTGCTTTTAGTCCGGATGGACAAACGATCGCTTCTGCCAGCGAAGATCACACGGTGAAACTGTGGAAGCCAGATGGGTCGTTAATCACGACACTGAAAGGGCATGATGCAATCGTCAATGCGGTTGCCTTTAGCCCAGATGGACAAACGATCGCTTCTGCTAGCGATGATCAGACCGTGAAATTGTGGAAGTTAGATGGTTCTTTGATAACCACACTCCGGGGACATCAGAATGAAGTATGGGACGTGACGTTTAGTCCAGACGGACAGCGGATTGCCTCTGCGAGTGCCGATCGAACAGTGAAGCTGTGGAGGCGGGATGGATCGTTGCTGGATACCCTTGAAGGGCATGATGGAGGTGTGAGTGCTGTTGTATTCAGCCCAGATAATTCGATGCTGGCGTCTTCCGGTCGAGACAAGACGATTCGGCTTTGGCGGGGGCGTTCCTGGGTGGCGACGCTGGAGGGGCATAGTGCCCCTGTTTGGAAAGTGGCTTTTAGCCCAGATAGCCGTTGGATTAGTTCAGTGAGTGATGATCAGACGATTAAACTCTGGGATCGACGGGGGACTTTGTTATCGACGTTGAATGGGCATGATGCGACCGTTTGGGATGTGAAGTTTAGCCCAGATGGGCAAACGTTGGCAACGGCCAGTGAAGATAGACGAGTGCTGTTATGGGATCTGAAGCAGGTATTATCGCTGGATCAGTTGGTTGCTTATAGTTGCGATTGGGTGCAGGATTATTTGAGAACGAATGTGGAGCGGCAGAAGAACGATAGTCATTTGTGTGACTTTAATCAGCACATTAAGTGAACAGATATTGATAGCAACCCCATTTGAATTGGGAAAATAAGCAAGTGTAATCAAGTTGTATTAGTGCGAGCGTCTCGCTCGCGTCCTTCAATAGAGGGATACGCGAGCGAGACGCTCGCACTCAGATACACAAAATTTTGATCGCTCTCGAAAATTAATTTAATCGACCTTAGATAGGTTGTAGAATTTGGACTAGAAAACTATCTGGTTGCTCTTTAGTTTAATCAATGGCATTCCACGAGTGAGGGTGAATCTATGACGATTAGAATTGATAATCTGCCTGTAGATGTGACGGAAGAGGAGATCAAACAGCTTTTGCTGGAAGATGGTGCTGTCGGAGAAATTGTCCTGAAAAAAGTTGCATTTATTACTTTGGAAGAGCAAGTTGAAGATGCTGTTGTGCAAAAGCTGAATGATCAGGAGAAGTTTGGGCAGATTTTGAAGGTGAGCAAGATTTCAGATCGGGACGATGAGAGCAAGAAGGGAACTCAAGGCGGGGGAAGGGTAGATGAGAGCAAGAAGGGAACTCAAGGTGCGAAAACGCACGATGGGAGCAGGATGGGAACTCAAGGTGGGGGAAGGGTAGGTGAGAGCAAAAAGGGACCTCAAGGCGGGTGAAAAACTGTAGGATGAATGGGGCAACCGTTCGACAATAAAGCTACCAGGCTACCCCACCCAGGTTTGTTTTTGGATGCTGGACTGGTTACAGTCGGCACATCGCCGGAGCAGGACTGGACTCTTCGAGTACGCCGAATGGATATCCCACCCACCCGTTCTGACTGTTGAAGAGTGCTGGGGGCGGAACAAACCACCCGAAAACCGTTGTTGTTGTTGCGGTTGTCGAGATTGTTATAGTTCCGGTAAGCAGAGCGACAATTCTCAGGATTGTTGTTCCAGGAACCGCCGCGCAGTCGCTTTAGTGCCTGCCCCAGGTGAATGATAATCTAGATTTGGAAAGTTTTACAGTGGTTTTTCTTTGTGTCTTTGCGTCTTGGTGGTTCAACAACCTTGCCGATTTTAAAAAAATTTTGATCGCTCGCTGCGCTCGCTAAGAAGTGTAAAGAGCAAAAGGGAAAAAGAGAAAAGTGCTACTGAGTCCTGGGGGCGGAACAAACCACCCGAAAACCGCCGTGGTCGTCGCGGTTGACGAGATCGCTATAGAGCCGGTAAGCAGAGCGACAATCCTCAGGAACGTTGACCCAGGAACCGCCGCGCAGCACACGACCATCGGAATCTCCACCTGTTACCCAAGCACTTCCATCGATCGGTGCACCTTGATAATCATCATGCCAATGATCCGCACACCACTCCCACACATTCCCATGCATATTGAATAAACCAAATCGATTGGCGACTTTAAAACTTCCTACAGGGGTTGTTTTTCCTTGATATATTCCTGTAGCACCTCGTCCATAGGCATTCCTGCCGTCATAGTTGGCATACTCGGTCGAAATCGTCTCTCCAAAATGAAAGGGTGTTGTCGTTCCTGCTCGGCAGGCATATTCCCACTCCGCTTCACTTGGCAATCGATAGACTCTTTGCGTGTGAGCAGACAGCCGATCGCAAAACTCCACGGCCTCTTCCCAACTCACTTGTTCCACGGGGCGATCGTCCCCTTTGAAGTAGGATGGATCAGGATCAAGCTCTTGATTCACCTGAGGCATGGCAGCAACGGCTCTCCACTGTGCCTGCGTCACCGGATATTTGCCCATGAAAAACTGAGCAATGCTAACTTCATGCTGCGGACGTTCTTCATCCCTGCTTCCTTCTTCACCTTCAGGCGATCCCATGTCAAAGCGATCTCCGGGAATCAGAACCATCTCCAGCAGCGTTCCATTCAGGTCTTGAGTAAAGTACTGGGCTTTTCCCCGCGTTTTTTGAGCAATTAGTTTCCCGGGCATTGTGTCTACTCCTTCGGGTTTTGCTACGGTGTACTTCCAGCGTTCCGGTTCTCTCAATTGGTCAATGAGTGAGTCTCAGTCGATCGAAAATGAATTGGTTTTGATGATGATGCGTGGGATCGATCCCCCCTAGCCCCCCTTGTCAAGGGGGAACCGAGCCGAAAGTGTCTTTAAGTCCCCCTTTTTAAGGGGGATTTAGGGGGATCTCAACAGGCTGTGTGTTCTACTAAGGATGACTTTGTGACTCTGGACTTTGGTGGTTCTAAATCATGAAGACTCAAAGGAAGAGGGGTGGGAGGTGAGAAGACGATTTCTGCGAAGATGCGCTGTCGCAGATGCCAGGTGTTGCCATGCTTCAGGTGAGCTGCCCAACTTTGCAAGGATTGAGATAACCGATCGAAGCGAATTCGTCCGCTGCTGTAGCCTCGTTTGAGTCGTCTGAGCCGTTTGCGGGCGCGTTTCAGGTTGGGCGATCGCACTCGAATCACGTCTGGAAAGACGCGGAAGCCGACGAAACTGGCACCGATGCGGGTTTCAAATAGCTGGCTTTTGATTGGGTGAATTTTGAGCCGCAAGTTGACTAGATAGGTTTCGATCGCTTCCCTGGCCTCTGCCAAGAACGATCGATCGTCTGAGAACAGCGCGAAATCATCCACATAACGGAGATATTGCTTGGCCTGGAGTTGCTCTTTGACAAAGTGATCGAACCCGTTCAGGTAGATGTTGGCAAAGAATTGGCTGGTGAGATTGCCGATCGGCAGTCCGCGACGGCGAAAAGCAGGGGTGAGCAGATCATCGCTGGGAAAGTAGTGGACGATCGGTTCTTGCTCGTTGCTGTGGTCAATAATGGTATCAATTAGCCAGAGGGTATCGGGACACTCAAGTTTGCGGCGAATCAAAGTTTTGAGAATGGCGTGATCGATCGATGGAAAATATTTGCGAATGTCACATTGAAGAATATAGCGATTGGAACGAGCAAATTGGGTGAAGCGTTTGAGTGCTCGATGGGTGCCAAATCCGACCCGGTTGGCATAGCTATCTGCAATGAAGGTGCGTTCAAAGATCGGCATGATGATGTTGCAGAGCGCATGGTGGACGACTCGATCGCGATAAGGAGCCGCAGAGATGAGGCGAGGCTTTGGCTCTTTGATCTGAAAGGTTCGATATGCACCAGGCTGATAAGTTTTTGTTTGAAGCTGTTGCTGAAGCTGCTGTAATTCGGTTTCCAGATTGTAGTTAAATTCCAGCACGTTTTCGCGAAATCGTTTCCCCTTCTGGGCTTTGCGGGCGGCATTCAGAAGATTCTCGAAGCAAGTGATGTCAGCCCAGAGATAGCCATGTCGCTTCATGCGGTCACCTGTCGTCGCTGATGTTTGATCCAGCCGCCCAGTTCACTGCCGATCGCATTAATCAATTGTCCGGCGTATTCATAACGATCGGTTTTGATTAAATTAAAATCATGCAGCAGGCGGGTCTGATAGCGAAGCAGATCTAGTTGGGCGTTGAGGGGTTCCAGGCGATCGAGCTTGTTGGCTTGATAGCGAGCCTGGATCAGGGCTTCGAGCAGTTCGTAGAGATTGGTGATAATGCGATTACCCAACATGAATTTGTGATCGCGGGGAAGGCGATTCAGAATGGGGACGTACCAGCAGATGAGGTCGTAGGTTTTCTGAATAATGGGAAGTTCGGAAGACATAGGCAAATGGATAATTTAGGATAGAGCAAGATGTACTTTTGTGTCTCTGTGGTTTAAATACCTCCCTATTTTTGAAAAAATTTTGATCGCTCGCTGCGCTCGCTCAGAAGGGTAAAGAACAAAAGGGCAAAAGAGAAAAGCGCTACTAAGTCCTGGGGGCGGAACAAACCACCCGAAAACCGTTGCCGTAGTAGCGGCTGCCGAGAAGGCCATAGAACCGGTAAGCAGAGCGACAATCCTCAGGACTGTCGAGCCAGGAACCGCCGCGCAGCACGCGATTTTCATTGTCTTCCTCTTCCTCTTCCTCTTCAAAATCATTTTCTATCTCTATGTCCTCATCTATTCCAGCCGTTGAACTTTCTTCACGCTCAGAACTGCGATCGATCGGCTGATTTAACCAGGCACTTCCATCGATCGGCGCATCTTGATAATTCTCATGCCAGAGGTCCTCACACCACTCCCACACATTTCCATGCATATCGTATAGCCCAAAAGCATTCGGTGGGAAATTGCCGACAGGAGTTGTTTCTTGGCGATACTCTCCCGCAGGTTCATTCCGATATGTCGTGATTGCACCATAATTTGCCAGTTCTGC
Source organism: Elainella saxicola E1 (assembly GCA_002796835.1). GTDB lineage: Bacteria > Cyanobacteriota > Cyanobacteriia > Elainellales > Elainellaceae > Elainella > Elainella saxicola. Next base: position 22,169 of record LUGL01000238.1, read on the forward strand.
CGTGAGGGTCTCCCCAAAATAAAAGGGTGTTTGGGTTCCCGCTCGGCAGGCATATTCCCACTCCGCTTCACTCGGCAACCGATAACTTCTGCCCGTGTGTTTAGAGAGGCGATCGCAAAACTCCACGGCATCTTCCCACCTCACGGTTTCCACTGGACGATCATCCCCTTTGAAGTTGGCTGGATCAGGATCAATCTCCCGATTCACCTGGGGCATGGCAGCAACCGCTTTCCACTGGGCTTGCGTCACCGGATATTTGCCCATAAAAAAGGCAGGAACTGTGACCTGATGCTGAGGTCCTTCATCATCGGTTCTTGCAGGTTCATCCTCTGGCGATCCCATGACAAAACTACCTCCGGGGATCGCAACCATCTCTAGCGGAACTCCCGCCAAATCTTCTGTAAAATACGAGGCTCGCCCCTGCGATCTCCCAGTCTCTTCGCCTTCAGCATCGACAGTTACCGTTTCAAATTCAAATGTCGGTAAAAACTCAACAATGTCAAACTCAAAGGTTTGAAGATCGATAGTCGGCGCATCATATCGCCTTCCTCGAAAATCAATAGGTCCCTCATTCGGATATTGCAGCCAACCTTCAAATAACCTTCCAGTTAGCCCCTCTTCCCAAAAATAGACATTGTCGCTATCTTCCTTGAACGTAAACTCAGCCGCAGTTTCATTGTCTTCAGCAGACCAGGAAAGGGTATTGCCGGTTACCTTCAAGTTTTTAATAGTAGTGGTGGGGAAGCGCGATCGAAACTGCACCTCACCTTGTTGAGAAATAATTAAATGCTCTGTTCCTTCACGCCAGGTGCCTGCATCTCCATCCCACTTCACAGCACAGATGTATTCCCCAGCAAACAATTCAAAAACGTTATAAGTTAAGGTAACAGATAACAAACGAAAATCGCCCTGATCAGAAACGAAGGACACCTTATCTAATTTTGCTGGGGAAATTCGATGTTTGTATCTACACAACTCCTTATCATGAAGATATACGATAATCTCTGCTGCCTCTACCTTGATATTTAATTCCAGTTCACCTTTAAGATCTGATTCTTGCTCTAAAGGGGTTTGATCCTCTGCACTCCAGGCTCCTGAAATACGGGAGTTTTGAACGAATAAACTACTAGGATGGCTAGGCTTTAAACGAGGACTAAAATGATAGGCCCAGTCTTCCTTTGACATCAAGTTTATAGAGTAGATATCGCTACTGGAATTCGCAGATACTTTAATTGAAGAGAGAGTATGATTAGGAAGGAGAGCAAAAGAAGCTTTGCCATTTTTATGGACAATCAGAGATCCTTCAATAATTTCGCTATTTTCCAGTTCTCCTTGAGCAAAGTCCAGATTAGTACCTACAGGTTCTGGAATCTCAATAGGCTTTATCCACTGAGCGCCTACAATTTGTCCTGAGTTGCGATTGACTGTCCAATCTTGAGCAGTGATTCCCTCCCCTACATTCAATGGCCAGTAGCCTACTAGGCCTGGCTCACTCCCCTTGAGCCGACGAAATCGATTGGCTTGAATCTCTTCCTGAGAGCGAGCTTTATTCCAGATGCGGACTTCACTCACTTGACCGTGAAAGAACCGCTCTGTTTTATTTGCTGCCGCTGCGATCATCCAGCTTTCATTAACCTGAATGGCTCCAGTTGCTGCTATGGATTCGCCAACCTTTTTGCCATTGTGGTAGAGGTTCCAGGCTTTGCCATCATAGCTACCTGCAAGGTGGACCCATTTTCCAAGATCCTCTGGAGGAATAGGATAGGCTGCCCTGTGCTCGCCACCATCCCAGGAACCAATCTGATATTCACGTTCAGCTTCAGCAATTCTCAGAAAAACTTCAGCGTTAGGTTCCATCGTGAACCCGTGAGCCACAATGTTTTGAGTTTTAGTAATATCTTGCGGCTTAATCCAGGCTTCGATCGTAATTTCACCTGCAAAGTTTAAGACATCTGGGTTGCCAAGGCTAACATAGTCATCCTGCCCATCAAAGATTAATGCAACGCTCGGTGCAGAAAATAGTTCCGGTACAGCGCTATCTAATAAATCACGGAAATATCCACTCTGGAATCTTTCCAGTAGCTTTTCCCGAATTTCTGCAAATGGCTTCATTAAATCATTGATTTCTAAAGTCGCGCTGAATGTGTTGGCTGCTTTTCCCAACCATTCTTCGACGTATTGAGAGATTTCTTCTATAACGTCTACCTGATAAACAACAGGAACTGTATCCAGAATAATTTCCCGTACGCCTTTAATTTCCTGTGCGCCTTTAATGAAGTCATAAAGGACTTCCTCAGGGTTTGTATCTTCTTCAATTGAGGCAGGATAAATTGCTTTTAATAATCCACCTAAAAACACCTCAGCCACATGAGCTTGCCGTGATTCAGGCAGCATGGTGAATTGCAACAACCGCACGACTGGTAAACTGATGACTGGAGAGAGTGCTAAAAAACCTGCTAACTTCCTGGCAGTCGGCGAAGAAGACATGCGGAACTGCCGTACTCGCTCCTCAGCAGAGATTTGCTTCTCAGTCGGTGCATAATCTTCCTCCGACTGCTTTGCTTGTTGAGTAGATATTGCCTCTTTCGTTTCTTCTTTGTCTAGCTTGGATGATTTAGTTTTTTTAGTTTTTTCAGATGATTTAGGTTTTTTAGGTTTTTTAGGTTTTTCAAACGCAACTCCCCTTGCCCAGACAGTCCCTTGTCCCACGAGCATTTGGCTCCAGTCCACGATCGTCTCTGGCTGTAGAGAGACCACCGGGATTTTAATTTTGGTGGTTTTCGTCTTTTCCTTATCGCTAATCTCTTCCTCATCCCAGAAGGAAATGGCTTTTATTTTCAAATATTGATTGGCAATTCCCCGTTCTGGACTGCAACACTCTATGGCGATCGCATTTTCCAGGCTGGTTCTAGACCAAAGCCACGTTGGCAAAACCTGCACAATCGCCACAGAACCACGATTCGCCCACCGATCGAGTACGGGCAAAACAGTGCCTTGCTGCCAAATGGATGAAATGCAATCGCTCAGGATCAATATCAAGCGGCGACCATTCGGATCAATTAATTCTTTAGGATCTCGACAACGTTTTTCATCAACTTTTGTCCAAAGATCCCGACGAATTTTTACCTGTTCTGAGGAGCTTTCTGCCTTGACCGTCACCAATCCCCAGGTTTGCACATCCCGAAAGGCACCATAATGATCCAAAACCTTCTTTAGATCCCTGCTCGTTTTCTGCCAGAGCATTCGCACTGAGGGGCTTTCGTCAATGACCAGGGCAACCTCAAGCCAGGGTTCCAACGGAGCCGTGAGGACGGGTAGCCAGATTTGTTCTTCAGCAATGCGCCGTACTGTCGCTTCTTCATCCAGCAGCACAGGCCGTCCAAACGGAACCCGCTTCATCAAAGGTTTTAGCGCACNGCGCAAGGCTCAGGGGTTCTCGCAACGAGGGAACATCTACGATGCGGATGGGGCGATCGTCTTTATCCTTTTCCTGAGTTACTGGATAAACAGAGACTTTTTCTTCTTGTTTAGACGGGGTTACTGGAGGAGGGTCCACTGGAGGAGGGGTTACTAGAGGAGGGTCCACTGGAGGAGGGTCCACTGGAGGAGGGGTTACTAGAGGAGGGGTTACTAGAGGAGGGTCCACTGGAGGGATCGATTCCCCAATCATTTGTTGCCTTTGCCAAGCCAGCCAGAGAATATCTGCAATCTGGTCTGATGTCAGATCGGGGTTGATCTTGTTCAAAGCAACAATTAATCGATCGGTCATTGGTTATCTTGCTCACTCGTTAAAGCTTTGAAGAGCAAGCTCTCTAGTCGCTCTTTTGACCAGCTTTCTGAATCAGTAGAATAAGCATTGATCATGACATAGACTATGTTGAGGAGTTGGTCGTTTGCTAAAGCACCTGATTTCTTTCGAAGCTCCAGAAAGCGATCAACTAGGGCATCTACGCCCTTGTATTTTTCCACATCTGCTCCTAGCTGAGATTGAACCATTGTAAGTAGAGCATCCTTCTCTGGATCTGGCATATTGACGCGCACACATCTCCTCAGAAACGCAGGTGGAAAGTCCCGTTCTCCGTTGCTTGTCATCAAAATAAATGGAAAGGCATCGCATCGCACTTCCCCCCTGTCAATCGGGACACGCATTCCTTCACAGGTGCCAACGGCAATTTCATCTGATTGAGATGAAGTTTCTTGAGAGGGATTTTGATTGTCCCCGTCCTTTCGAGCCATCCGTACCAGCTCAGGAATCTTAAATCTTCCCTCCTCAAACAAGTGCAGCAAATCATTCGGTAAATTGATATCGCTTTTATCAATTTCATCAATGAGCAACACACGAGGAAAGGCATAGGGCAAGAATGCCGTCCCTAAAGGGCCAAGCTCAATATATCGGCCAATATCCCGATCATTTTCCTGAACAATTAAAGGAATCTTTTCGCCTTGTTCACGAGCCAACATTGCCTGATTAAACAAGCTGGCTTGCTGTTGAGCTGATTTGAATTGAGTGTCTTGCAATCGTGCGATCGCATCATAGCGATACAGTCCTTCCTGGAGGGTCGATCGGGCAGTAATGGGCCAGTAGAGAACCGGACCGAGCTGAAGCTGATAGGCAACAGCATAGGCTAAAGAAGTCTTGCCAGAACCTGGATTACCCGTGATCAACAAAGGACGACGCAGATAGAGAGCAGAATTGACCGCATCAATGACTAGGGCGATCGGATCTTCTATCTCAGCTTTTCCATCATTTTTTTTGCTAGAAGTTTTTCTCTCCTGTATTTTAAAGTTCTTGCCCCGTTGCTTATTTCTGGTGATTACCTTTGGGTCTATCTTTTTCTCTATTTCTTCAATCTTAGATTGGAACTCTTTCCAACGAGATTCTTGTTGTTTCTTCAAATTAGCTTCTTGCACTGCCTTCGTTTGAGCTTTAGTTGGCTCAGCTTTTCCATCTTTCTGTTCTGTAGCATTTTGTGCAAAGTCGCGCCATTTAGGAGGAAGAGGTAGCCTTTTTATGTCTCCGTGTTGTGAGCGATCGCCACTAAAAATTCTCCATTGATTGGCATCATTCATAACTGGCTCCTCAGTTAAAAAGCTTATCATTCAAGGGTGCCATTCCATCTAAAAGGTGCAACAGTCCCTTAAGATCGGTATATACAATATTCAAGTGATACCCTAGATAATTTTCTTCTTCACCAGAAAAATCCTTGAATAAAAGGGCATCTGCTCGAAGGTCGCGAATACAGTTCAACAAGGATTGCAAAGTGTACTTGCTCCCAGGCGCTAACAGCGCGTCAAATTTAGACTCTTTATCTGCACCTCCATCAAGGTCGGATGGATCCCATGTTGACCAAAGAACAATTGGAATATAAATCCCTTGTTTAATCAACATTGAAAAAATCCCGTTGTCTATTGGGACACCTTCTGACTTCTTTAGATTTGTATTTGTTTGCGGCTTGATTTTTATTCCTATCGGCTTAGAAGGATTACTGGGCGATAGGCTTTTCAGAAAATCTTTGGTACGTAAATCTGTGGTTTCCCATTCTAATACATCCTCTTTTCTCAATCCCTCTAATGCAGATAAACTGTTACTAAACAAACACTTAAAGGAAATATTCTTGTTGTGCCACTCAAGATTTTTTTGTATCGCTTTAGCTTCAGATTTAAGACACTCAGAAAAGCAAATTGTCACTGCATAATCTCTAATATATCCTTCATCTAATAGACAATTCAGCTTCTCATTTAACATAAAAATCGGGAGGAACAATTCAATTCTGTCAATGACTTTTGCCAGCTTCTTTTCTGTTTCTATTGCTGATTCGATAAAACGATTGATTGTTTCTTTGAGAGAGGTGCTTGGAACCGTATAGGCAGGCTTGCCATCCTCATACTCAATAGATTCAAATTGGGGACATAATTTCGCACTCACTTCTAGCAAATCTCTTTCGGCAGCTTTGACATATACATGTAAATATGAATTAGTTGTGTCATTGCATGGAGGTTGACTTAATTGCTTTGTGACATCACATTTCTCCACGAAGCGCTTTCCGAATTCTTCAGTCCGTTTTTTTACATGTGAATAATTCTTATCTTTATTCCTATCTAGAAATGCATATAAGGATTGCAAAAAAATGCAATCTAGCTTTTTAGTTGTTAATTCATACACTAAGGATTTACTCCCAAAAAAACTCCTAGCGAAATCTGTATACACAACACCTATTTCCTTGAAAATATTTGGGATTTCTTTTTCTAATTCCTTTTCTTTCCTAACTTCGATTAAGTAAGTTATAAATTCACGGTTTTTTTCGTCCTCTTCAAGAATTAAATCTAAAAGATCTTGAACTGTCTGTAATCCGATACCGTTTGGGCTTTCAGCCCATCTGATAAGAGCAGCGGTACGATCGCCCTGAGCAGCAGTTGCTGGAGGAATAACACTTCCAGGAGGATTGACAGATACAACTAACTCCTCAAGTTGCTGAGGGAGTAGAGAATTTAATGTTCTCATTAACTTAAGTCGATCAGTCTCAGAAAGATTGCTCTCTTTCGAAACATCCACTGGTGGTACTGAAAGTTCTCTAAATTTCATATAAATTAAACTAAATATTAAGGATCTGTTCTAAAAGATCTTGAACTGTCTGCAATCCGATACCGTTTGGACTTTCAGCCCATCTGATAAGAGCAGCAGTGCGATCGCCCTGAGCAGCAGTTGCTGGAGGGATAACACTTCCAGGAGGATTGACAGATACAATTAACTCTTCAAGTTGCTGAGGAAGTAGGGAGTTTAATGTTCTTATTAACTTCAGTCGTTCATCAGGGGTAAGAATCTGTTCTGGTGGTTTTGTAACATCATCTTTGAAGAAGGCACCAACAATTGACTCTATTTGAAGTTGGCCTCTGTCACAATAAAACTCGATTGCACGGATCTCTGAAGGTTTAAGGGTTTGAGGCTTGTAGTAGGTGTAAGGATCGAGATTCTTTCCGAAAAATAATGATAGTCCATTTGGATTGTCATCATCCAATTTAATGCTTAACGCAATCTCTATTTTTCCAAGCTGATTGGTCTTGAGACATGCCGGCATTCGTTTACGAGACTCTATTTTCCAATTGCTGTCAATTTGCGTATTCTGTACTAATAATTCTTCGTTTAAACGAAAAGCAAGGTGATGCACTATATCACTGTTGAATCCTCCTGTTACTAAATTAATAGAGAACGAATTTAGTCCAGGAGATGCATTATGGAAATCGTAAGCTGCATTTACATCAACTGAATAAAATACTGAGGGTAGCTTTAAATTAGCTCTTCCTCCAGCGTCCATAATCAAAGCTTCTCTAATGAAGCAGTTCTCGTTCTTTTTCGCTTGAGTAAGGTCAAGAGTTGACTGTTCAATCTTAGGCTGATCTAGCTTATACTCCGGATCAAGTGCTTTAGCTAGCTCCTCTATCTCACGTAGAGACTCACTCGCTTGCAATGTCTTAGCTTCTTGATAAGCATAAGCAACAAACTCAAGGAAGGCTCGATCCTGATCAAGAGTAGTCTTGAAAATATGAGTTCCCAGCAAACTGATTAATTTCTCATGATCTAGCTCTTCCTTAGGAAAATAAATACCTTCACGATCGGTTCTTTGAAAAGCCTTTTGGAGTATGCTATCAGGTAATTTCCGATAGAACCACAATTCATAGAATCTCCAAGCTTGACAAAAATATATTAATTTGACATTTGTAGGATTACCATTAAAAGCACCTTTTACAAGCTTTGAAACTTCATCTCGGCTTGCAAATACATCAATCAATTCATAAATAATAGATTCCAAACCTTGTTCAGTATCAACAATCTTCTCAAGTTTCTCGTTTAGATTGAAACTAACCATTTGAGATAAAGCACCTTCATTAGGGAAAGCCTCTGAAAGTACATCCCTCAATATTTTCCATATAAATCCTTCAAGTTTCATAGATAAGGTAATTCTCTCCTGATAGCCTGTTGTTTTAGGAATTGACAATCAGTTCTAAAATTTCTTGAACTGTCTGTAATCCGATACCTCCTGGAGATTCAGCCCACCTGATAAGAGCAGCAGTGCGATCGCCCTGAGCAGCAGTTGCTGGAGGGATAACACTCCCAGGAGGCTTGACAGATACAACTAACTCCTCAAGTTGCTGAGGAAGTAGGGAGTTTAATGTTCTTATTAACTTCAGTCGTTCAATTGGAGAGAGATTATCTCCTTTTTCAGAGCTTACTGATAATGCTTGGCTGTTAATTTCACTAGTCTTGATTTTCTCAACAAAGGCTTTTAATAATGAATTATTGGGATTGGCTTTGAGAGCAGCTTCCGCAAGATCTAAAACTCGATCCTGTTTCGCAAATTCTTGGATTAAATTAAATGTGATGAATCTCATGCTCCCATCGGGAACGATGTCCTCAAGTCTTTCATCCAGTTTCATCGAAACCATTTGAGCCAAGCTTTCTTTAGTGAAAGCATCCATGAGTGCTGCTTGAAACTCTTCAGTCAGTTGTCCAGATAAACGCATACCCACTTACATCTCTATTTTTAGGAAATCTTTATACGAAGCTATTGCTGATCCAATCCCAACAACTGCTTCATTTGTTGTTCACCAAGCTTCTGCTTCAAATCCTCTACAATTAAACTGATCGGAGTTCCTGCATTGAATCCTTCTGCGCCACTATGATGCAATGCAACTAGGTTCCAATCTAGGTCAAAGCAAGGAGAGCCTGAAGAGCCTCCTTGTGTATTAGTGTTATACTTAACCATTGCTCCACTAGGTGTTATTTGTTGAATGGCTTGAGTCTCAATTGCCATTTTCAGAGAATCACCATCAGGATGTTGCAGAATGATCAATGGGCTATTAGGTGCAAAATCATAGGGTTTAGACAGTAATCTAAACCACCCCCGTTCGGTATTCTTATCCTCTATTGCTGGATTACCCAAACTTTTCTTTCCCACTTTTTGTTCTAATCGAAGAAGTGCATAATCTAGCGTGTCTATTCCCGGATCATCTGTATAATATCCTTTCTTATTTTTTTCATTAGGACTGGAGGTAATTAGCCAATCTTCACTTAATTTGTATTCTGTACCAGGGTTAAGAACCGTATCACTAATCTTCTTATAGTCAAATTGACAAACAATACTCTCAGGGTTCTTTTGAAAAGTTTCATCCTGCACAACATGATCGTTCGTAAGCACTATATCTGGTCCCACCAGAAAACCTGTTCCGATCGCTCCTCTCTCTCCTCGAATTCGGCATACTCGAACTTCAGCTTCTCCACATTTTTTCATCCATAGCCCTATATCTATAAACTTATTAAGTTCCCTAATAATCTTCTCTGCTTGTCTTTGCGGTTGCACATTACCATCCAGGGATAGCTCTGTGCCTAGCTGATACTGTTGAGCAATTTTCAGCAATTTTTGATTTGAAGGATTTGCCTGATGAGCTGCATTAATGAGACGAAGGGTTAAATCCTGAGGTTCAGCCCATTCCGTCAACACCCGAAACACAGTTACCTGGAAATTTTTTTCCTGTGATACTACCTTATCAAGCCTTTCATTTAACTTGAAGCTAAACATCTGAGCAAAGCTGTCAGCAGTGAACGCATCGACAAGAGCTTCTTGCACCTTTTCAAGCTCGCTTCCATTCTTAAAAAGACTCATTTCGACACTCCTTGATAAACTTAAAATTTAGTCTTGAGTTGGTTCAAAAAACTGTTTGGAGTAGAAAATGAACAAGTATCAAAGCTCAGCTTTTCTGAATTGACTGATAAAGCCCGTGAGCCTCCTGTAGTAGTTGCATTACACCTAAATCTTCAGCTACACCACTTGATTTTCCAGAAGTTGGTGTTCCTAAATTTTCAGCCACACGTTCAGAAGATCTACTTTGCAACTTATCTATTGCTTCAGTAACTCGTTTATCTGCCTTTTCAGCTCTTTCTCTCGTCTCGTCAGCCTCCTTCACAGCAAGCATCATAGTGATACGATCTTGCATAGAGCGAAAAACGGATGTACCAATTGAACCTACAATGACACCCATTGCAATTAGTTCCATTGTGTTCGATGGAGACAGAAATAAGAGTGAGGCAATTGCGGCAAAAGCACCAATGAAAATTCGAGAAATAGCTCCTAGATTGAGGATACGCTCAACAGTTTGCCCTTCAACTTTCCTAGCCATCCAGGACGGCATCTCACATTTTCCCTCGTGGTTTATCAGCTCGTAAATCGCACCACCCATAGCTCCCGTAATTGAGGTAGTAAGAAGCATGATCCAAAGCTCTGGCTTCAGCAAATCTGCTGTCACAGCAGCAGGTGTAACCCGTTCCTGAGCTGAATTGAATGACACACTGTAAGCAGGAACCGTTGCAAGGAAACAAACTGTAACAACCATTACAACAGGAGCTAATCTCCTGATTATCTTAATTTTTCTTACAGTCATCTATGCATCCCCTAGACTGAAAGTGCCAAAACAGCAAATAAACACCAGAAACTTGCAGTATTTTCTCATATACTCGAAGAACCTATGTAGTACATCTCTACCACAAGTTGAATCGTCGATCTGTTGGGTGATTCAGAGGGTTTACCCATTCGCTTCCCAAACTCAAAATGTATTGAGCACAACAGTAGAATTGTGGCTCTCCTCGTCTACCGATTCATTAAATTATTTACATGCCTACGTTTGAGCCTACGCATAACTAACTTGTTCTAACTTCGAAGTACTCAACGCTAGATATTCTCATCCAAGAATACAAATTGTAGGCAAACCGCATCCTTCAGCTTCCAAACCAGTGCCCTGCTCTACTTGGACTTATGAACTCCCCGCTACATCTTCTTCTGGCACAACTGTCTCGCTGATAGCCTCTGTTTGCTCAACATCAGTTAATGGAGCAGGCATAATTGAGCGATCGAAACCACGACCACTACCACCTGGCGATCGATCACCATCATCTAATGGATCTGCATCAACTGGAGGCACTACTTTCCTTCTAACCCACTCTTCCGGCTGTTCACTGGCGATCGCCAGGTTAGCTTCGCTCTCTGCATCAACAGGTTTAGTTGGTTCCTTGCTGGCTTCAGTCATAGCGACAAATTTTATATGGTAAAGAATGACACCCTGCCACCAGCTTACCATCCTCACTTTCCAACTCAAGGTACTAGCCTTCTATTGCCCCCAATGCCTTTAACGTGGTTCTCTGCGCTGAAGTTAAACCCACCACTCCTTGAATGTTCATTCCCTCATAGGGGCGATCGATTCTTAACGTTCGGACACATTCACCCGTTTCCACGTTCCATAATTTAATGGTTTCATCCTCACTCCCACTGGCCAAGAGTTGACCACTGGGATCAAACGCCACAGACCAGACCGTTTTAGCATGTCCTAATAAACTGGCTAAGTTCATCCCCGTTTCCATATCCCAAAGCTTTACAGTCTGGTCATCACTCCCACTCGCCAGAAACTGACCATCTGGGCTAAATGTGACAGACCGTACCCGATGACCATGCCCGCTTAACGTTTGTAAGCACTGCTGAGTCGAGATATCCCAGACTTTGATGGTCCGATCGGCACTCCCACTCGCGATCCAATTCCCAGACGCATTGAACGCGATCGACAAAACCAAATCCTGATGCCCTTGTAAGGTTTGCAAACACCTGCCTGTTTCCACATCCCAAAGCTTGATCGTTTGGTCATCGCTGCCACTGGCGAAAATCGTACCTTTAGGACTAAACGCCACAGACCGGACTCGATTTGTATGTCCTGCGATCGTTCGAACACATTCTCCAGTCTGCACATCCCATACCTTTACTGTTTGATCCCGACTCCCCGTCGCTAACCATCGTCCATCAGGACTGAAGGAAACGGACTGAATCCAATCAGTATGTCCCAGAAAAGATCTTAAACACTCCCCCGACTGGACATCCCAGAGTTTCAACGTCAGGTCGTCGCTGCCGCTTGCTAAACAATACCCCTTTGTCTTTTTCTCAATTCGCTGGGGTGAAAAAGCGATCGACGATACAGTATTACGATGGCCTCGCAATGTTCTCAAGCACTGCCCAGTCGAGGCGTCCCATAGTCGTACGAGATGATCCCTACTGCTGCCAGCTAGAACCTGACCATCTGGACTAAACGCAACTGCAAATATCCAGTTGGTGTATCCTTGCCATGTCCTCAAACATTTGCCACTTGAAATATCCCAGAGCTTTATCGTTTCATCTTCACTGATACTCACCAGCGTTTGTCCATTCCCCCCAAACATCACTAACCAAACCCGATGATTATGCGATTGATAGGTTTTCAAGCATTCTCCTGTTTCTACGTCCCAGAGCCGCACCGTTTTATCTTCGCTTCCTGTTACCAGCTTTTTCCCATCTGAACTAAATGTCAGAGCCCAAATCTGACTGGTGCAATTCGGTAGCGTTCCAATGTATTTTCCTGTAACTACATTCCAGAACTGAACTTTCGTATTGTCACACCCAACTGCGAGTGTTCGACCATCAGGACTCAGTGCGATCGACAGCACCCAATTAATATGAATTTCTAATTGTCGCAGGCATTCACCTGTCTGAACATTCCATAACCGCACCGTTTGGTCATCCCCACCGCTCACCAGCATCTCCCCGTCGGGAGTGAATAAAACGGATAAAACTTGTCTTGAATGTCCTGGCAAAATCTGAAGACAGTCCCAGGTGTTAGCATCCCATAATCGTACCGTTTGGTCATAACTGCCACTGGCTAGCAACGTGCCATCCGGGCTGAAGGTAATGGCTTGAATGCCGCCGGTGTGACCTCGCAACGTCTTAAGGCACTGTCCAGTATCAACATCCCACAACCGCACCGTTTGGTCATGACTGCCACTGGCTAACTGCTTGCCATCCGGGCTAAAGGCGATCGCTTGCACCCAAGCAGAATGCCCTTGAAAGGTGGCGCAGTGCTGATTTTCTGGCATCTGCCACAGGCAAATCTCATTCCCAATCCCAATTGCTAACCATTGGCCGTCCGGACTAAAAGCGGCGGATGAAATTTCACCAAGCGTTTGGGTAAAGACAGAACGCGTCAGGTCAGCATGGGCAAAATTTACCCCTTGCAAGTCCACTCCCTGTAGATGTGCTTGCCAAATTGTCAAAGCGGAACAATCGAGTCCACTGAGATTGGCTTCCAAATGGATCAAGAGGTTAAGGATGTTTCCAGCCGCGTATCCTGGTTGTTGAGCAGGACGCATTTGTAGAGACGATAGAAGCTGCCGAAGATGCAATTTAGCTCTCTCTCGGCCACCCAAACGAGACACAAGCTGATCCGCGATCGGTTTGAGGATAAGACTGATTTGAGCTTTTCGCAGATAGTCTTTGGTCTGAGCCTTCATTAGCGCATGACTGTCAAACAGTTTAATGTTTCCACTAATGATCTCTTCACAAATCTGGTCAACTAACCGATCGGTAACATACTCCATGACCACCGGTTGTTGAGTAAAGTGAGCTGCCCTCTTTTCAATCAGCGATCGTGATTGCAGTGACTCCAGGGCTTCGAGCAAGCCTCGCATGGACACAGGAGGAACAAGATCGGTCTGCAAGTCAGAGAATGTCATTGCTTCTCTCTGAATCGCTAACCAGTACATAATCTGTCTTTCCAGCTCTGATAAACGGTTAAACTGCTGGTCTAGCAAATCATCAATTGCACCAAAAATTGTGACATCCTGCTTTAGAAACTGAGCAGTATTGCCATCAAATAATTCCTGAATTGTCGTTGCCACAATCTTTAATGCTAGAGGATTACCTGCATACTGCTCTACCAGTATGAGACCTTCGTCCGGCGATACCAAAAAACCCTTCTCTTGGATAATCGCTTGCCCTTCTTCTTGCCCGACTCCTGTTAACCTGAATGAACGAATAGGAAGACTTTTCCCTTCCTGGATGCTTAATTCCCTTGGTTTTTCTCGGCTTGTCAGCACTAAGCAGCTCTGATGACGAGTTTCCCCGATACAGGCTAGAAATTGGCCATAGCCCTCGTAGCCCTCTCGGTAGTCTCCAGCACGATCCCCACTCCCAAGAATAGATTCCAAATTGTCCAGGACCAGCAAACAGCGTGAGCTTCTCAAGTACTGCATCACTTGAGCAACTTGTCCATCTATGTTTCTGGGTAATGCAGTTGGTTGGTTGGAAAGGCAGCTAATCAGGTCTGCTAAAAAATCCTGGACGGATGGAGCATTGCGAAGCGATCGCCAAATAACACAATCAAACTCGTCTTGCATCTGCTCTGCCAATTGAATAGATAAAGCGGTTTTGCCAATACCACCCATCCCAACGAGAGCAACTAATCGACACCGCTCTTCAAGAATCCACCGCTTTAGAACAATAAGTTCTTCTGTTCGACCAAAAAATAGAGAAACATCGATCGCCTCCCCCCAATCCATCCGCTTCTGAGCAGGATGAGGGGTTCGATCCAATTCCCTCTCTACCGGTTCTTCTGTCTCCTGATCTTCATCGTCTAGTATTTCACTGCGATCCACGATCGCCGCATAGTCCAGAGACAATTTCTCGCATAGTTCCACAAAGGTAGCGCGATCGACAGGTCTACCGGTTAGAAACTTACTCACAGTTGCCAGAGCCAGTCCTACGTCTTCAGCCAACTCCCTTTGGCTAAAGAAACCACTACGTCTGACTGCTAGCTTGACTTTATCAATGCATTCCTGACGAATTTTCAGCGATCTAGACATAGCTTGCCCTGTTGCTCTCTGAACCTACATCAGATTTTACAGGCACAAGTTGGATCGCAAGTCAGAACAGGTTAGACATTCGTGGGTTTGAACGCAGGTAGCCGATCGGTTTGATGAATTCATAGAGCGATCGAGTCACAAATCAAATCCTCTTTCGGCTTGATCGACTCATCAAATCGCAACGCCAAACCATAACGCTTTGTCACTAAAGGAGTCTGATCATGGCTGTAGACAAATCAAAAATCGATGCATTACTGGGTTTAAACGAACGAAAATGGCAAAATACTGACCCTGCCACGGGTAAAGTGGGGATCGCTTTTAGTTTCAGGACGCAAGCACCTAACACTCCAGAAATAAAGAATTTTGTTACNCNTTCAATCTCTACGGGTCGATTCCTCGCCGCTCTGCGGCGTAAAATGTAGGGATGAGCGAGTACATCCATAAACGACATAACGTTACGGTTTTGCTTTACCATCTCGTGTTTCCAGCAAAGTATCGACGGGCTGTGTTCGATGAACAGGTGGACGCAGTGTTGAGAGAAGTGTGTCTCGAAATCGAGAAGCGTTATGAGGTGAAGTTTGTCGAAATTGGGGTGGACAAAGACCATGTGCATTTTTTGGTGCAGTCAGTGCCGACTTACAGTGTGACGAAACTGGTCACGATGATTAAAAGTCTCACAGCCCGAGAAGTGTTCAAACGTTGCCCTCAAGTAAAGCAGCAGTTATGGGGTGGAGAGTTTTGGAGTGATGGTTACTTTGCGAGTACAGTCGGCAAACACGGAGACGAAAGTATGATTGCCCAGTACGTCAAGAACCAAGGCAATGACTATCTCCAGTTACACAGGGATGAGCAACTTGCTCTTTTTTGATGCTGATACCCCGTCCGCTTGCGGCKRKSYAGTTCATTTAARCGTCCTCGCGTTTTCTTTGAACGCCCCTCCGTTTTCTTTGAACGTCCCCCTGTTTTCAATAAACGTCCCTCTGTTTTCTTTGAATGGAGCTATGTTTTCAATAAACGTCCTGGCGTTTTCTTTGAACGGGGTCATGTTTTCTTGGAACGTCCCTCTGTTT
>LUGL01000239.1 GCA_002796835.1 Elainella saxicola E1
CAGGTCGAGCCGAGTATGTGTGCTACCACATCTATGGTTTGCCGATAGCAAGGGAACTGCCAGCGATTAGCGGACTACGGAATAGTCGGAGTGAATATGGCATCGAGATCATTTTAACAGTTGCTTTTTTGCACTACTGGATTGGGATTTCACTGGACCATGTCTGTGAAGTGATGGCATTTTTCACGGGTTTGGACTTAAGTAAATCGCAAGCGAATGTGCTGTTGAATCAGTTGAGTAGTGATTGGGAACAAGAGTACGACACCATAGCCCAATTGCTTGCCCATCAACTGGTGATTTACGTGGATGAAACGGGATGGCAGGTCGGTAAACAGGCGTGTTACACCTGGGTGTTTTCCACAGCCATGCATGTGTTGTTCCGCTGTGGAGTGGGACGTGGCAAAGCCGAAGCACAGGCGATTTTGGGTGGGCAATTTAGCGGGATTGGAGTCAGTGATNGGTTATGCGGCCTACAAGTATCTGTTTTGNCGAGCACCAACTGTGTTGGGCTCATTTATTACGCAAAGCGATTAAGTTAATGCTTCAGCATCCCAATGACCATNCACTATCGTCAGTTTTTTGATGACCTCTATGCGGTGTATCAACAAGCCGTGCGCTGGCAGAGGGATCAACGCCTGAGTGTAGGACGAGCACTAAAAGTTGAATTACTAAAAGCGCGTCTACGCAAACTTTGTAGCCGTTGGCAAGAGAGCATTGACCCCGAAGCGATGCCTATCCATGAACAGATCTTCATTCGTCTCCAGCATGAGCTAATCAATGGCATTGATGCACTGTTCGTGTTTGTCGCCAACCCCCAAGTTGAACCCACCAATAATCGCTCTGAGCGCAATTTGCGCCACGAAGCTGAAGTTCGTAAAGGGGGGCGTACCAGTAAAACACAAGCTGGTGCTGAGCGTCGCAGCATTATCATGAGTGTCCTCGCCACCCTCAACACTCGCTTTGAGGGGTTTACGTTGGAGCATCTCCTTGAGGAATTAGCGCAGTGGACGCAACTCGGACTCTCCCGATTTCAAATAGAACTGGCAGGTATGACTCAAACCAATGCGTTGTCGAGTGCCTAAACTCCAATCAAGCTACTCCAAATCCTGAATATTGGCTTCGCTATCGGTGAAGCTACGTTTCGTTTTGAAAATAGACACTTACCNCCTANNGTGCTGTTAGAGAGTCTGCTGGCTCAGGGCAAGGTTGTGCATTATTTGTGTCAAGATGAAACCCGTGTTGGACTCAAGACCCAGCAGGGCAAGGTGATTACCGCTAAAGGCATCAAGCCCAAAGTGAAAGTGCAATGGGGACGTGAGAATTTCTGGATTTATGGGGCAATTGCTCCATTGAGTGGGGATTGTTGGTTGCACGAGTATGAAAAGCTGAATGGGGCGTGTTTTCAGGCGTTTCTAGACTGGCTATCCGAGGAATTAGGGGAAGAGTGGGCGATTTTACAGTTGGATCAAGCTCCAGCCCCTATGGCATCGACGATTCGCTGGCCGGAGAACATCATTCCTTTAGTGCAACCAGCGCATTGTCCTGAGTTGAACCCGATTGAACGATTCTGGCAACTGCTCAAACAGCCACTGAAGAATAAGATATTCCCATCGTTACAAGCATTACGTCAACGGGTTCAAGCGTTGTTTGACCAAGTCACAGAGGAACAAGTCATCTCGGTATCATCGTACAATTTTATTCTAGAAGCACTATTCTATGCAGCTTCAAATTAAATTGGTATTAGTTCGTACCTTCACCGTGAATGCAAACCAACTCACCTTAAGAACCATACCCACTCAAAAGAATGAGGTTAGCCAAGTTTTTGAGCTGGTATGGGAGCAGCTTTCTTTAAAATAGGGGCATTGAGTAGAGCGAATCTCATGTGCGATACCTTTGTTGCCGATTTTTTCCTACACAATTAAACGCATCACTTTATTGGTTGCTCAGGAGGAGCTGGTTTTGGCTGAACCCCTTAAAAACCAATTTGGCATCGAGATACCCCAGAAAATTGCGGCAATGATTGTTGGGGTATCTCCTAACTTCGCTACAGAAACCTTTCTGAACGAGGTACAAGATGGATATGATGACCTGGATTTGATGCCACGAGGATGGAAAATTGCGGAGGCACTCCATCATCATTTGCCCAGCAACTACGAAGAAGCTGCCAATGTTCTGATCGCCTCATTAGGTCCGAAACTCCAAGAGACAAAACAGGCTGGAATGGCTCCTTTCCTCTACCTTCCTCATGTTCTGTTCGTTGCGAAATACGGGCTGGAGCATTTTGAGGCTTCGATGCAGGCTCAGTATGAGTTAACGCAGCGGTTTACCGCTGAATTTAGTATTCGCCCATTTCTAGAAAGATATCCCGAAGCGACCCTGGCACGGCTGAAAACCTGGACACAAGACCCCAGCGCCCATGTCCGTCGTTTAGTCTCCGAAGGCACTCGTCCCCGCTTGCCTTGGGCACCTCGTTTACGAGAATTCCAGAAAAATCCTTACCCCGTTCTGGAATTGCTGGATCTGCTCAAAGATGATCCCGAACTCTATGTTCGCCGTTCTGTTGCCAACAATCTGAATGACATCGGCAAGGATCACCCGTCATTACTGGTGGAAGTCGCTCACCGATGGTTAGCCGATGCAACGGATGAACGGCGCTGGTTGATTCGCCACGCACTGCGATCGGCTGTCAAGCGAGCTGACCCTGGAGCGATCGCCGCTCTAGGTTTTAGGGATGGCGTAACGGCATCGATTGGCAAGGTTAGCATTACCCCTAAACCAGTCGTCATTGGGAATTCTATCTCCATTGTCTTTGAAATCACCAACATAGGTTCCCAACCTCAGCGGCTTTTGGCTGATTTGCGGATTCATTTTGTCAAAGCGAATCGCAAGACCAGCCCCAAGGTTTTCAAATTAAAGACCGTTGAACTTGCACCCAGGGAAACGAAACAACTCGGTAAAGTAATTTCCCTGGCAGATATGACAACCCGTAAACATTACCCTGGCAGCCATTCGATAGAAATTCTATTGAATGGACAAACATTTCCCTTAGGCTCCTTTGAATTAATCAGGACCCTGCCACCCAGCAATGCTTCTGTCCTTAACAATGTAGAGATTTGATGGGCCGGTTCACCACGATCGCGCTGATTGCCTACCTTACCCATTAGCTCTCCTCATCCTCGCCGATCGCCTTCAGATATGCCGCTGCCTGTGGAATGTCCAACCCGCATCACACTCTGAAATCCAACTTCCGCTTTTCTGTGTCTAAAGGTAGATCTTTAGACAAAATTGGCTTGGAACACCCGCCAGCTGCTTGAAACCTGATACCCTCTCATTAAAATTGCACTCCTCCCAGGGGGATTCTTCTGCCTTTCGCTGGCTAAAGCATGGATGCCGATCGCAAAAAATCCAGTCGGAATCGAGCATCATCGCGTTCCTTGCAGCTTGTTTTTCGAGGTCATGTAATGCTAGATCCATTGGTAATAGGTACAGATGAAGAAACACACCAGGTAACCGCCATCATCTCTCACTTCATTCGATCTGGGCGTGAGCAAGGGTATGAGGATTGGGTGCACGGCATTGCGGCGGCTGCCCATCAGTTTAAGGGACACCTAGGAGTCAATGTGATTCGACCCTGTGATCCCGCTCATTCTGAATATGTGGCAATTCTCAGATTCGATCATTACGACAACCTTAAAACCTGGCTAGAATCCAGCGTGCGGCAGGAATGGCTAGAGCGGTTGCAGCCCTTGATTGAAAAGCCTGAAACCATTCAAACCTTGACGGGTCTGGAGACCTGGTTTACGCTTCCTAACAAACGCATGAAGGCTCCCCCCCCGCGCTACAAAATGGCGATCGTGACCTGGCTGGCAGTGTTTTTGACGATATCTACTCTCAATCGTTTGCTAGTACCACTTCTGGCGGGGCTTCCAGTATTGCTCAGAACGTTGTTAGTGACAGGACTAACGGTTGCCCTGCTGACCTATGTGATTATGCCGCGCCTCACACAACTCTTTCGCAAATGGCTGTATCCCATTTGATCAAGTACATGTCTTATGAATTCACAGGAGCCTTCCATGTATTGTCAACATCTGAACGAAGTGACGCTAGAGAACCTGATTTCCAAAGCCAATTACCCGGTATTCCGCTGTGGGGAATGCATCCAAGTTGGCGATCGCTGGGTTCATTTAAGAATTTGTCAGACCTGCGGCAAAATGCTGTGCTGTGACTCATCTAAAAATCAACATGCTCGCCGTCATTATGAAGAGAGTGGACATGCGGTGATCAGTTCAGCAGAATTGGGAGAAGAATGGCTCTGGTGTTTTGTGGATGAACAGCAGAAGAACTATTGATCACGCTCCGCTTCTACTTACGAGGAAATCATGATGTCGAATCAGCCTACCCCAACGGATATTTGGCCAAGTTTACCTCTGGAAGCATGGCAAGACACCTATGCCACCTTGCACATGTGGACTCAAATCATCGGCAAAATCCGATTGGCACAAACTCCATGGGTTAACCATTCCTGGCATATTCCCCTCTATTTAACCGTTCGGGGATTGACCACTTCCACGATTCCCTATGGTAGCCGCATCTTTCAAATCGACTTTGATTTCATTGATCATGAGCTGCTGATTCAAACCAGCGAAGGGGCAAGACGGACTATCGCACTCTACCCTCGCTCTGTCGCTGATTTCTATCAAACTGTGATGGAAACGCTTAGAGCACTAGATATTCAGATCACGATTAACACCAAACCGAATGAAGTAACCGATCCCATTCGATTTGAACAGGATGAAACCCATGCCGCTTATGACGCAGACTATGCCAATCGATGCTGGCGAGTACTGCTACAGTCGGATCGGGTCTTTCGAGAATTTCGTTCCCATTTTTGCGGTAAGGTCAGTCCGGTTCATTTTTTCTGGGGCAGTTTTGACTTAGCGGTGACTCGCTTTTCGGGGCGATCGGCTCCGGAGCATCCGGGAGGAGTGCCAAACCTACCCGATGCTGTCGCAAAGGAAGCCTACTCCCAGGAAGTTAGTAGTGCCGGATTTTGGCCCGGAGCCGGATTATCATACCCGGCGTTTTATTCCTATGCCTACCCAGAACCGGATGGATTTAAGCAGGCGGTGATCCGTCCCGATGCTGCATTTTACAGTAAAGAGTTGAGCGAATTTATTTTGCCCTACGACGCTGTCCGCGAGGCAGAATCACCCGATCAGACATTGTTAGAGTTCTTGCAAAGCACCTATGACGCTGCTGCCCGATTAGGGAACTGGAATCAAGACGAACTCAAGCAGTTGGCGTTTAAGGCGTAACGTAATCGATTCAGCCACGAGATTTTGCCCCTCCTCATCCTCAAGTGTGGCCCTTACAGTGTGCAGCCCTCCAACGATGCTCGCTACTGTTTTGTTGGCCATCTTAGCTATAGATAATGGCACCATGCGCTCCCTGGAATTACGACGGGAGCCTTACAACAAAGCGGCACATCGACGGAACCTTATCCAACTTCTCAACGGGCGATCGGAACCGTTGCGTCGTGTCCGTCCTGCCATCAATTATCTGGAACGGGAATCTCGTAATGCCTCCCTTGGCAGAGCTGGCGAAGAATTTGTGCTTAATTTTGAACGGGCACGGTTCATCCGATTGGGGCAAGAAAGCCTTGCAGACCGAGTAGAACACATTGCTGTGACTGAGGGAGATGGGGCTGGTTTTGATGTTCGATCGTTTGAAGCAGATGGGCGCGATCGCTTCATAGAAGTCAAGACAACCGCTTACGGTAAGCACGTTCCCTTCTTCATTTCCCAGAATGAGGTAACAGTCTCCCAAAATTACAGCGATCATTACCATTTATATCGTGTATTTCGATTCCATAATGATCCACGGCTATTCACACTCACAGGTGCATTAGATCGCGTTTGTAACCTGAGTCCAGTACAGTTTGTTGCTCGGATTGCGTAGGCGATCGTATTTCTTCCATCTATTCAGTTGTTCATCGTCTTAAGGGTGCCTAACGGGACTCGAACCCGTTAATATCCAGCTTCACAGGCTGGTGTCTCGACCATTTCGACTTTAGGCACCATGAGTGGATCCGGTGGGATTTGAACCCACAGCCTCCTGTGTGCAAGACAGGCGCTCTCCCAGTTAGAGCTACGAACCCATGTGTGGCAGGCGTGGTAGGGGTCGAACCTACACAGATCGGTTTAGAAGACCGATGCCCTATTCCATTAGGCGACACGCCCACAAGTTGGTAACCTCGGCAGGGTTTGAACCTGCGACTTCCTCTTTGTAAGAGAGGCACTCTCCCAACTGAGCTACGAGGCTACGAGAGCGAACGGCGAGACTCGAACTCGCATCTGGAGCTTGGCGTGCTCCGGTGTTTAGCCCTTACACCACATTCGCATTGGAGCGATCGACGAGACTCGAACTCGTGTCTCCTGGTTGGAAGCCAGGGGGTTAACCTAAGCGCCAGAGTCACCTCTACCGCTCGGCTTCAAAACCGTGCTTGCTAGTTTCCCAGCACACGGCTCCTCAATGACTTGGGACTTGTCATGTCTACTACTTCCGTCGTGCCGTGACTTCTCATCATGACAATGCCTATGCAGAAGTTGTAGGTTTTTAGCCTTGCCTGTTCCCCCTTTTGCTATCGGGTGGATATGGTCAACTTCCATTACATCGTCATGTTTGAAGAACAATCCACAGTAGGCGCACTTACCCTTCTGTTGCTTCAGGAGTTGAACAATCCGGGGAGCAACTTCTGGATGTTTACCTAGTCGCGTACTCCAATACAGCCAATCCCCATCAAATGGACTTCGCCTGTCTTTTACTTTCGTGTGTCTCCGAATGGAGGTTTCACGATGCAGTTTTAGTCGAATTTCAATTCCCTGCTGTTTGACTGCAAAATTCCATCGTTCCTCTTCATCCCGATGCCAATAATGGTTAGCAATCCAAGAGCCGAGTTTATTATGATGGCGGTGTTTTGCCCAGCTTTTCAGTTGCTTGTAGAGAAGGTGGTCAGCCTTAGCAAAGATTGCTTTGCTAATACAGGTAGAGTAATAATTGCTCCACCCTACAATGATTGGATTGAGAGTCCGAATTATTGTAGCCTGGTCAACCGCTCGGCGTTCTCGAATAAGATCACCAGTGCGTTTGAGATGTTCTACGAGTTTTTCTGGGCTGGGTCTGATGAGAGTTTTGAACCCAAGACTGCGCTGATGGCTCCCTCGACTGGCATGATGTCGTCCAGTTTTTATCTGTCTGACCTCAAACCCCAGGAAACTAAATCCCACTTTTCCCATGTATGGTTCAAGGGTGTGGATAATTTGCGTTTTGCTTGGTTTCAATTCCAATCCTATTCTTTTGAGCCATTGTTCAATCAGTTCCTGGCAGTGTTGGATCACGTTCAGGTCTTGATGAATGACGACAAAATCATCCGCGTACCTCACAACGTTAAGGACTCCCTTTCGATGTGATTGATTCGGGTGTTGCTGCTTTAACATTTCTCCCATTCCATGTAAGGCAATATTGGCAAGAAGTGGCGAAATTACCCCTCCTTGTGGTGTACCTGACTCGGTTGGAAAGAGTTGTTGCCCTTCCATTACTCCCGCTTTCAACCAGGCTTTGATCTGGCGACGGATTGTTGGGGTGGTTTGTAGTTTCTGCAACAAAGCGGTTTGGTTGATTTGGTCGAAGCATTTAGCAATGTCTGCATCCAGCACATATTTCGCCTTTTGCTTAATTGCTGTGAAAATGGCTTCAATGGCATCATGACCGGATCGTCCTGGTCTAAATCCAAATGACCCTGGCTCGAATCGAGCTTCCCATTCTGGTTCCAGAGCAAGTTTCACTAGGGCTTGTCGTGCCCTTTCCGTTATTGTTGGTATGGCTAATCCCCGTTTTTCCGTTCCTCCAGGTTTGGGAATCCAAACTCTTCGGGTTGGTTGTGCTTTGGTGGATAACGTTAGATTATCCGCTAAAGTCAGACGTTGATTGGGAGTTAGCGATTTTATCCCATCAATTCCGGCTGTTTTCTTGCCCCGATTATCCTGAGTGACTCGTCGGACTGCCAGGCATCGGGCTGACCAAGACTTCATCAGTAGTTTTTGGAGTCGGTGGACTGTCGCTGTAGCACCTCGTTGAGTGGCTCGGAATATGCGCTTTTGCAGCTTGAAGACGTTCCGCTCCAGCTTGCGCCAGGGGATCATCCTCCATTCATTCATCGGTTTGAGTGCCGTGACCATGACGTTTTTACCGCTAATGGAACCTATTCCATCCAAATCATCGTGTCTACGTCTGCTTATCCTGGGCATTACCCCAGGCTTTTGCTTCTTAGACAATCCTTTTCCTCTAAAGCTTGCGGCTAGCACCTGCTCAGGAGTTCGACCGATTCCTGAGAGCCCCTAGAGGAGTTACTTCGTTCCTAACAACCATTGTTGTGAACCGTTAGAGCAATGCTCTCCACCGGGTTTATACGGGGATGCATCCTGGTCGTGCAGCAAACGCCAGTCCCTTATCCTTCGCCTTTTGGCTACAGCTTGTCAGCCCTATTTAGCTGTTTTGCANGTGACGATGGTTCATCGCATTTTTCGCTTTCGCTACTCGTAGGTTCTTGCTAAACGGGATTCCAGGTTAGGCTCCCAGTTACCGTTGTTTTACCCCGCTTTACGGATTGATGGCTAGTCGCTACCGTAGGGGTAATGCTGTCACCGCTGCATCTGCGGGGAGGGGCTTTCACCCTCATGGATGTTAAGTTATCCAGGTTGTCTAATGTCAACTACTTTGCCGGTTGGCGACAATTACATTTCCGGTTTTGGAATAGAAAATAGAAGATATTCTAGAACGACAACTAACACTGCCGTACTACAACAATGGACTAAAATTGGGCTGTAGTGAGGATACTACAGCCCCCAAAAAGCAGCCCAGTGGGTGAGCATCCCCCGTCAGGATGCCCGATACTTCGTTGCCTAGTTGCTCTATCACGCAGCAATGCTTAATAGAGAGTCAGATCGTGTTTTTGCGCTTACTTTGAGCTAGATCGACTCGTTGCTGATTGCTTGCGGAAACTCTCTGCGTGGATCTCCAGGATCAGGGCATGATGTACCAGTCGGTCTACCGCTGCCACCGTCATCATTGAGTCTGAGAAGATCGCATCCCATTGGCTGAACGGTTGATTAGCAGTGACCAGCAAACTGCGTCGCTCATAGCGATGAGCAATCAACTCAAATAACACCGAAGTCTCTGCTTCGCTCTTTTTGACGTATCCGATATCATCAACGATCAACAGATCAAAGCGGTCAAGTTTACCTAGCAGCGCAGGCAATTGCAATTGCAGCTTGGCGTGCTGCAATTGCTGCACCAGGAGGGTTGCAGGACAAAACTTGACTCGCTTGCCCAACTCAATCATGGCACGTCCTATGGCTGCTGCTAGATGAGTTTTACCGACACCCGATGCGCCAAACAACAGCAGGTTTTCAGAGCGCTCCAGCCAGCTTGCATCCTGCGCCAGTTGCATCAAAACAGCCGGGTTGAGCTTGGGGCAATGGCTGAATTCAAAGTTGGTAAAACTTTTTGCGCTGGGCAGTTGGGCTTCTGCCAGTGCCCGTTGCAGACGCACCTGAAAGCGACGATTGACCTCCAACTCGCACAACGCCAGCAAGAACTGGCTGTAAGACCACTGCTCCTGGGTCGCTTTGGACTCCAGGATCTGCCACTGGCTGAGCATATGGGACAATCGCAGTTGCTTGAGGTGCAGGCTGAGGCTCTCGTAGGGCGGCAGTGGCGGTTGGCTCATCGGCGGTGTTGAGGAGTTGGTCATAGGGCGATAATTCGTGTTGTTGAACGCTCAGCGCTGGCAGTGTTGGGTCTTTAAGCAGTTGGAAATCTCGTTGCAACCCAGTCAGTGTCAGCGTTTTGGGGTGCAGGTGAGACTGGAGATACTCGGCAACGGCAGTCTCTTTGTCCTGGGTTGCGGCGATATAGAGCGCTTCAACCATCACCCNTGGCCGCAGTGTCCGGGTCAAACTGCTCACCCATCTGCTGCCAAAGCGCCCGCCACTGATCGGTGGGGAGGATCTCTTGTTGCCAGGTACAGTAGAGAAATGCTCGAGGTTTGCGCCGGAGTCCGGCAATGATGTGGCGGTAGTCAATGCAGCGTGCCCGACGGCTTTTGGCAGGTTCAGTCGCTCGAATGCGTGTCAGGCTCACCACCTGAGTTTTGCCCAAATAGCCCACTAACCGGTCGTGATAGAGGTGAATCGTCAACTGAGTGCCAATCAGACGAGCAGGCACACTATAAAGGATGCAGCGCACCTCAACGGCACTATGGCAACTCACCCGTACCGTCAGTTCTTCATAGTCTGCAACCCGATGAGTCGGCAACGGTTGTAGGTGTTGTTGTTCATCAGCAAATTTTGAGGTGCAACGGGCATTGAGCGTTTCGACCACCTGGTGGATCAACTGGGCGTAGGCTGCCACTGAGTCGAACTCAAAGCTGCCCCGCAGATACAACTGTTGAAGCAAGCGCCGTTTGAAGTGTCCATGCGGTGACTCAATAGAGCCATTCTCATGGGCAATGCCTGTATTGTTGCGCGTCGGCTGCATCCGGTAATGGTCGCATAGCTCATCGTACAGCCGAGTCAAAGGCTTGCGGCGTTTGCCTGCCATGTTGCGGTATGCTGCACTGAGGCTGTCGGTGCGGTGTAGTTTGGGCACGCCTCCACAGGCACTCAAGGCATTCTGGAGTCCTTGGGACAAGCCGATGAAGCTTTCACCCCCTTGAATAATCTCCACATACTGCCAGCCGCTATAGGCAAGGCGGTAATGGTAGAGGATGTGCTCAAACGGCTTGCCGCCAATGGTGATGGTGATACCTTTGAGTTCCGTGAAGTCTGATAAGCCCATCTCGCCCGGTTCGTGGCGCAACTCGAACATGACTTCTTTGGGGTCACCGTAGAGGGCTTTCCAGGCTTGAACCCGCCGTTGCAGGGTTCGGAGCACGCTCTCGTACTGCCCTGGATATTTCCCGACCAGGTAATCAAATAGCGTTCTGGGTTCTAGGCGGGGTTCTCGCCGCAGCATCGGTTCCAACTCGCTGTCCCAGACTTCAGCCAGTGGGTCAAGGCGGGTGCGCCACTCCCGTGGGCTATCGGCTTTCGGTTGATGCTCACCTGTCTCAATCCGTCGTCCACTACGCTCACTGAATCCGGCAATTGTCGCTGACTGCACTTGAGTGCAGCCTGTTTCTCTGGCTCTCATGTATACCTGGCTCTGATAGCTTGAGATCATCGGCACTACCTCCAGTTCTGTTTTGCTTCTAGAACTGGTGTAGTGCTTTTCCTATCACGACGACGACTTCAACCTCTCGCTTGAGCGACTGCTGCGATCTCAAAATTCATCGAGATCTCAATTGCGATCTGAGCGGTCAGAGTAATTGGCGTCGTCGGCTAAATGTATTGTCGCCAGATAGACACTTTTTCCTCGTCCCGGTCCACCTTGAATAAATAGAACTTTATCTTTTCGTTGCTCATCATTGAGTAATGCTATTGCCCACTGCTGCAAGTCAACAGGAGCTTTATCTTTGTCTACCTCTCCATCGTTTTTGATGAATTGTGCTTTCAATGGCACGTAAATATCTCGAAAGGTAAATGATTCTGCAAAAACCTTCTCTTTAGGGCAAGACTCAATTTTTTCATTCAAATAGGTGTCAATGCTGGTATAACGTTCCAGCACTTCCCATCCACCATTTCGATATAGTTCTGCTAGGGGCTTGAGGGTATCTACGTTTTTTGCAAGTGCTTCGTTGATGAATCGAGGTGTGTTCCAGGCAATACGATCCGTTAAGTTATTTGCCACTACTCCTAAAAATCCTACCTCTCGCAGTCGTACTTTCAAAATCTTGTTGAATTCCTTGGCCAACTTTGAGTTTGGAAAATTCAGCAGTGCATCTTCTGCATCCTGCTCGCTAAACTCCTGCTCGCCCAATTGTTTGAGTTGATGAGCGATCGCCTCTGAAGCGTTCTTCTGTTTCCTCTGCCCCAGTTGCTGAGCGTATGGTGCTAGGAGCGATCGCAGGCTATCCAAATAGGCTGTTTGACTCACTAACGCCATGCATTGCTCTAAAGTTGGTTCCTTCTTGGTTGACTCAGCAACAAGCCTAAGAATTGTGACTGCAAGGGGCGCGAACGGAATTGAATCTTTGACGATTTGAGCCAGGGGTGAGTTCAGCACATCCAGCAGGGATGAGAACTGTCCACCATACTCCTGCAACACCTTTTGCAATGCAGAAATTTCAACCTTATCGCCTTGCTCCTTGACCGCTTTTGCCAGGTCAAGTACCGCTTTTGCTGTATCTGCTCCGGTCTTGACTGCTTCTTCTGCTTGTTTCAGGTTTAACTCGCGAACATCCGTCCTCAAAAACGACCAGAGCTTCATAACTGATTTTCCCTGTGCAATCTAATTTGAAATTAACCTATGCAGTGATAAAAAGAACGTCTGGGCTGTACCCAAACTTTTGATAGCAATAGCCGCTCAAACCAGATTTCTGTAAATCAAGAAAAACTGAAATCAGTAATTAGTAAGTTCAGAAAGTTTCAGAGTCTCAAAACTACTACCGTTAGGGTAAGCTGTATTTCTGTAAGACTAGAAAAGCGCAAATCAGTTTTTCTGTAAATCCTTATTTCTGTAGATCATGAAAATTTCTGTTCAAAACCAAAAAGGAGGTGTGGGTAAGACAACTCTAGCTATCCACATCAGTCACGCTTTGTCCCTCAAAAAAGCAAGGGTACTACTCGTCGATGCTGACCCTCAAGGGTCTGCACGTGATTGGGCAGCCGCACGAGAAGACAAACCCCCCTTTTCTGTGATTGGACTCGATCGCCCCACACTCCACCGCGATCTTCCTCCGCTTGCTAAAGATTATGACCATGTGGTGATCGATGGTCCTCCCCGCGTCTCAGATTTGGCTCGCTCTGCCATCATTGCATCGGATCTGGTGGTTGTTCCCATTCAACCCAGCCCCTACGATGTTTGGGCTGCCGATGAAGTGATTAAACTCATTGAAGAAGCTTCTGTATTTAAGGAAAACTTGAAATCTGTATTTGTAATTAATCGTAGAATCGTAAATACGGCGATCGGGCGAGATGTGGGTGAGGCTCTAGCAGACTACTCCATTCCTGTCCTCAAGACCGTGATTAGTCAGCGGGTGGGGTTTGCTGAATCGGCTGCATCTGGGCGGACAGTGCTCGACACTGACCCCAAGGGAGCAGCTGCCAAGGAAATTTTGGCGTTGACGAAGGAAATTCTGAGTTTAGGAGTTTAGAGGATGGCAGGAAAGAGAGTGAGTTTCGGGCGTAAGCCAGGTGCAGCAGAGAAACCTGTCGATGTTGAGGAGTGGGTCACAAACCGCGAGGCTCTGGTTGAAGGAGAGCAGTCGTCGGTATCAGTAGAGGCAGCGAAGCCAGAAAAAACGAAGCGACTCACCCTCGATATTCCTGAGCGGCTGCACAGGGCTATTAAACTGAAAGCCACCATCGAAGGGGTAACGATGGTAGAGCTACTGAGAGACCTTTTAGAAGAGCACTATGGTTCCGAGACCTAGGTGTAATTAAAGAATTACGCTTTTACGCTTTTCAAGATTTACAGAAATCTGGTGGTGCTTTACTACCTTTTCTCTACTTGGTCCGGCTCAAGGCTTGGTCTCCAATTCAGTAGAGTAAAAACAGAAATCCTGAATAAAGTAATTGCAGATTTACAGAAATCATTAAATGTAGAAATAAGGAGAGTAGGGAGAACAAGTTGGCAGAATTAGCCGGACTCACAATCAGCACCAGCTTGAGACGGAGAATCAGGAGGACTCTATTTGATGGTTTCTGTAAATCTGTATGTAAAGAAATAAAGAAAATATGCTTAAGTTCTTCAGGTAGTCCATTACAAGCAAAATTAAATGGCAAGCTAGGGAGTAGCTTTCAGAGTCTGCCGACTTGCCCAGGTTCAGCAGGTTAGTTCTACAGAACAGATAGAAGGATCAATGCTAGAAAAGCAGAATAACAATCATCAGGATCTGGTTGGCTTCATTTGGAGTGTGGCTGATAAACTGCGTGGCCCCTATCGCCCGCCTCAGTACCGTCGAGTGATGTTGCCAATGATTGTGCTGCGTCGTCTGGATTGTGTGCTGGAGCCGACCAAGAAAAAGGTGTTGGAAGAAAAGACCCGACTGGAGGGGAAAGGGTTTACGGGAGTGGCGTTAGAAAAGGCAATTTCTAAGGCAGCGGTGGGCGAGGATCGAATCCAGCCTTTTTACAACACGTTCAAATTCTCCCTGACGGAGCTTTTGGGCGATCCAGATGGAATCGCTAGTAACCTGGTTGCTTATATAGCGGTTCCTCTTAACATGAGGTACACATTGAGCAGACAGAATAAGGGTTTCAGCCTGTGTTTTGTACCGCACTGGATCAGTAACCGCTATATCAATGGCTTTTCGCCTCAGATTCGAGAGATTTTTGAGAAGTTTGATTTTGAGAAGGAAATTGACAAACTGGATGAGAGCAACCGGCTATTCCTGATTCTGAAAGAGTTTTGTAATATTGACCTCTCCCCAGCGCAGCTCACCAATGCTGATATGGGTGGAGTGTTTGAGGAGCTGGTTCGCAAGTTTAATGAACAGGCGAACGAAGAAGCCGGAGACCACTTTACGCCCCGTGAGGTGATTCGCCTGATGGTGAATCTGATCTTTTGTGATGAGGAGGATGTGTTTAAGGCAGGCATTTACAAGAGCATCTATGACCCCACGGCTGGAACAGGGGGAATGCTCTCGGTTTCGGAGGAGCACATCAAAGAGCAGAATCCTGATGCCAATCTGGGACTGTTTGGGCAGGAATACAACCCGGAGGCTTATGCCATTTGCTGTTCTGACCTGCTGATCAAGGATGAGCCAATCAATAACCTGATTTATGGCGACACGCTGGGGGTAAAGGATTCCAAGAGCAAGAGTAATAATTACCTCCCTCATGATGGGCATCCAGAGAAGCAGTTTCACTATATGCTGGCGAATCCACCGTTTGGGGTGGAGTGGAAACCGGAAGAGGATTTTGTCAAAGAAGAGCACAAGGAGCAAGGCTTTAGCGGACGATTTGGGGCAGGGCTCCCGCGCATCAACGATGGATCGCTGCTGTTTTTGCAGCACATGATCTCAAAAGTGCGTCCGGCTCCAGAGCAGGGGGGCGAAGGCTCCAAGATTGCGATCGTCTTCAATGGTTCGCCTCTATTCACCGGAGATGCAGGCAGCGGGGAGAGCAACATCCGGCGCTGGATTATTGAAAATGACTGGTTAGATGCGGTGGTGGCTCTGCCAGATCAGATGTTTTACAACACGGGCATCTATACCTACATCTGGTTGGTGAGCAACAAGAAGCCTGCCCATCGCAAGGGTAAGGTGCAGCTGATTGACGGGACGCGCCATTTCCAGAAGATGAAAAAGAGCCTGGGAGATAAGCGCAATGAGCTATCGAAGGAGCATATTAAAGAACTGGTGCGGCTTTATGCCGAGTATGAACATGATGCCACCAGTGAGGTGATGGTGGAGGGTAAGCCTAAAACGCGGGTCTGTTCCAAGATTTTTGATAACCGGGAGTTTGGTTTCCTCAAAATTACGGTCGAACGTCCCCTGCGGTTGAATTTTCAGGTGAGCCAAGAGCGGATTGAGCGGCTCTGGGAGCAGTCGGCGTTTGTGAATCTGGCGGCGAGCAAGAAGCGCAAGGATGACAAAGCCATCCAGATGGAGTTGAAGGTGGGGAAACAGGAGCAGGAGTCGATCATTACAGTGCTGGAGAAGATGGACGGAGAGACGCTGTACAAGTCCCGTCCCAAGTTCTTAAAGGTCTTGGATGCCGCGTTAAAAGCAGCCAGTATGTCCTTGAGCACTCCTGTAAAGAAGGCAGTTCTAGCCGCGTTGAGTGAGCGTGACCAGACCGCCGAAATTTGCAAAGACAGCAAAGGCAACTCTGAGCCAGACCCCGATCTACGCGACACCGAGATCGTGCCATTGCCAGACGATATTGCGCTGCCGTTGCCGTTGGGATATGACGACAAACAAACCGGATTGGATCAGCTTCTTGCTCTGGTGCGCGACCACTGCGAAGACTATTTGAAAGCAGAAGTATCGCCTCATGTGCCAGATGCCTGGATCGACCACAATAAAACGAAGGTGGGCTATGAGATCCCGCTAAACCGCCATTTCTATGTCTATCAACCGCCGCGTCCGCTAGGAGAGATTGAAGACGACATTAAGCAGTTAGAGGCGGATATTGTGAAAATGCTGGGAGCGATCGTCTGATGGGTGGATATTTAGCTTACACAGAATACAAGAATTCTGGGGTTGAGTGGTTGAGTGAGATTCCGTATAGTTGGAACCCTATTCCACTAAAGTTCCTTGTAACAACAAGAAAAGGAGTAGCTTTTAAGTCAAGTGACTTTATAGATACTGGCTGCAAAGTTGTTAAAGCAAGCGATATAAAAAATAACACGATACTTGATAGCAGCTTCTTTATTGATGAAAGCTTTAGGAGCATTGTTCCAAAAGCAATTTTGAAAGAAGGAGAAATTGTGATTAGTACTGTTGGCAGTACTCCAGATGTGAGAAATAGTGCCGTTGGTCAAGTTGGAGTAGTTCCTAAATACTTAAACGGAAGCTTACTTAACCAAAATACTGTGGTTTTTTCACCAATCTCTAGTAACTTTATAGAAAACAAATTTCTATTTTATATACTAATTTCTACACCTTATCGAGATCATCTTGATCTACACGCACATGGAACAGCTAACCAAGCAAGCTTAAACATTACAGATATGCTTAATTTTCAGCTTGCTCTACCTTCCATCGAAGAACAACGATCGATCGCCCGTTTCCTCGACTATAAAACCGCTCAAATCGATGCACTGATCGCCAAAAAAGAAGCCCTGCTCGAAAAGCTTGCCGAAAAGCGTACTGCTCTGATTAGTCAGGCTGTTACTAAGGGGTGCGATCCAAGTGTTCCAATGAAAGATTCTGGTGTTGAGTGGATAGGCGAAATCCCTACACATTGGCAAGTAATCCCTTTACGATATGCCTGTGAGTTTCTAAATCGAAAGCGAATTCCACTTAGTGCAGAGGAACGAGGTTCTATGATTGAACGAACCTACCCCTACTATGGAGCATCGGGAATCATCGATTATGTAGAAAATTTCATCTTTGAAGAACCAACTATATTAATTGCTGAAGATGGTGCAAATCTTCTATCAAGATCTACACCATTAGCATTTATAGCAAAAGGACAATATTGGGTTAACAATCATGCTCATATATTGAAACCACTGAAAGGACCATTTGAGTATTGGGCAAGTCTTCTTTGTGTAATTGAATACGATCCTTGGATTACAGGAGCGGCTCAACCTAAGTTGACAAAGGAAAATTTAGGAGGGCTTCACCTCCCTTTTCCTCCTAAGCAGGAGCAGGAGCAGATATGCCATTACATCTCTATGCAGTCAGCCAAAATTGATCCAATGATTGAAAAAGTTAGACAAGCAATCGCCAAACTCAAAGAATACCGCACTGCTCTCATCACTAATGCCGTCACAGGCAAAATCGACGTGCGTGATATCAAACTTCCCGAACTGGATTCTGTGGAGGCTGCTTAATGCCTCTAGAGCCGATTGTCTGGTTATTCCATAACAGCTAATGGAGAACGATCATGAGTAAAGCTGAACTCGATCAATTACTGAACGGTGTGACTCGACTAGAAACCGCCGATCTAGAACGATTTGCCGAGCAGGTCAACCTGATCCTGGCACAGCGCAAAGTGCCCAGTCTCCCCCAACCCGAAGCCGAACTGCTGCAACAGATTAACCATGGGCTCCCCGAAGCCACCCAACATCGCTATAACGAACTGAGAGCCAAACTCAACGCCGCAACCATCACTCCCGAAGAACATCAGGAACTTCTCGCCCTGGTAGACACCATCGAGCAAGCCGATGCCGATCGACTCCAGCACTTAATTGAACTCTCCCAACTGCGCCAGGTGTCCCTCCCAAACCTGATGCACCAGCTTGGCATTCATCCCCCTGCCGTCCATGCCTAGACGCTACATCACCACTGCCGAACAGCAGCAAGTGATCGATCGGGCAAACCGACGCTGCGAATACTGCAAATGCCTGATGGACTACAGTTCCCAACCCTTCGAGATCGAACATATCATTCCCATTGCTGAAGAAGGCGAAACCGCCCTGGATAACCTGGCACTGGCTTGTGGTGGCTGCAACGGGCATAAATACACTAAGGTAGAGGCGTTTGATCCCGTCAGCCAAACGCAGGTGCCCCTCTACCACCCCAGACAGCAGGCTTGGCAAAGTCATTTTGGCTGGAGTGCAGACTACCTGCAAATCATTGGGCTTACTGCAATAGGGAGGGCAACCGTTGAAGCCCTCAAACTCAACCGCCCTGGCGTGATCAATCTGCGGAAATTGCTGCTTACGGCAGGGTTGCATCCACCCAACGAAGGCTAGATCTAGGGAGAACTCCGATGCACAAAGAGATTAACTTTGAGGATGCGATCGAGGATGTATTAATCGCTGAAGGCGGCTACACCAGAGGTAATCCAGACGATTATGATGGCGATCGTGCCCTCTTTCCCAAAGACATCCTTGCCTTTGTACAGCAGACCCAGCCCAAAGTCTGGGAACGCCTCGTCCAGATGAACCAGGACAAAGCCGAAGGCATTCTGCTTGATAGCCTGGTCAAAGAACTTCAGAGCAAAGGAATCCTCTCCGTCCTCCGCAGCGGCTTCAAATGCTTTGGCAAAACCGTGCGCCTTGCCTACTTTGCACCCAATACAGGCATGGACCCGGCTGCTCTGACTCGCTATCGCCAGAACCGCCTCACGGTCACGCGCCAGGTCAAAACGACCACCGGCGCAATCCCTGACATGATCCTCGCCGTCAACGGACTGCCCGTTGTTTGCCTGGAACTCAAGAACCCCATGAGTGGACAAACGATCGAAAACGCCCAGAAGCAATACCGCGATCGGGATCCCAAAGAACTCCTGTTTACCTTCAAGCAACGCTGCCTGGTCTACTTCGGCGTGGATACAGAAGAAGTGACCATGACCACCAAACTAGATGGCAAGGACACCTTTTTCCTTCCCTTTAACCGGGGCCACAACTACGGCAAAGGCAACCCCCCCGTTGCAGAAGACTACCGCACGGCCTACCTGTGGCGCGAAATTCTCACCAAAGACAGCCTGCTCGATATCCTCGCTCGTTTCCTGCACCTGCAAATTGATGAGAAGACGATCGCCACCGAAAAGGGACTCAGGCGCATCCGCAAAGAAGCACTGATCTTCCCTCGCTATCATCAGCTAGAAGTCGTCCGAAAACTGGCTGACCATTCACGGCTGTATGGCTCCGGACGCAACTATCTGATCCAGCACTCCGCAGGCTCCGGCAAATCTAACTCGATCGCCTGGTTAGCCCATCGTCTTTCCAGTCTGCATGATGCCAACGACCAGAAAGTATTTCACTCCGTCATCGTCATTACCGATCGCCTCGTCCTCGATCAGCAGCTTCAAAACACCATCTACCAGTTCGAGCATAAACAAGGCGTGGTTCAAAAGATCGACGAAAACACCCAGCAACTCGTCAAAGCCCTAGCCGACGGTGTCCCCATCATTATCTCCACCGTTCAAAAGTTTCCCTTTATTACCCAGGCCATTCAAACTCTAGAGAAAAAGGGGCAATCCGTTTCCATCTCCACCGCAGGCAAACGCTTTGCCGTCATTGTGGATGAAGCGCACAGTTCTCAGGGCGGCGAAACTGCAATGGAACTCCGCAAAGTGCTCAACAAAGACGGGATTGAAGCAGCGATCGCCGAGCAACTGCTCGATATGGAGGAGGAAGCCCTGAGCGACGAAGCCAAACAGGAGATGGTGCGGGAGCAGCAAAAACGCACCAAGCAGCCCAACCTCAGCTTTTTCGCCTTTACTGCCACACCCAAATTTAGAACCAAAATGGTGTTTGATGAACCTGGCGAAGATGGTCAGTCGCCCTTCCACCTCTACAGCATGCGGCAGGCGATCGAGGAAGGGTTCATCATGGATGTGTTGCAGAGCTNACACCCATTACCAGCGTTACTACAAGTTAATTCAAACCATTGAAGATGATCCCACCGTTCCTCGCCGTAAAACTGCCCGTGCCTTGGCTCGCTTCGTTGATCTTCACGATCACAACATTACCCAGAAAGTGGAAATCATCGTTGAGCACTTCCGCAGCCACACCATTCATAAGATTGGCGGTCGTGCCAAAGCAATGGTTGTGACTAATTCCCGCGAACATGCTGTGCGCTACAAACTGGCGTTTGATAAGTACATCAAAGAAAAAGGCTACTTCGGCATCAAATCCCTGGTGGCCTTTTCGGGCGAGGTGTACTTGAAAGAACTGCCGGACGAGAAGTTTACTGAAGTTGGCATGAATGGAGGCATTAAAGAAAAAGAACTGCCAGGTAAGTTCGACACCGAAGAATATCAGGTGCTACTAGTTGCTGAGAAATACCAGACCGGATTTGATCAGCCCCTGCTACACACCATGTATGTAGACAAACGATTGGCAGGAGTTCAGGCGGTGCAAACCCTTTCCCGACTGAATCGCACCACTCCCGGCAAGTCAGATACCTTCGTCCTCGACTTCGTGAACACGCCTGAAGATATTTACACTGCATTCAAGCCCTACTATGAAAGGACGGAAATCGCTGAAGCATCCGACCCACAGCAACTTAATGATCTAGCTCATCGGCTCAACAACTGGCAAATCTTCGATGCCAACGATGTGAATGAGTGGTGTGAAATCTGGTTCCGCAACCGCATGACGCCAACGGGAGGAGAGCATCGCAAGCTCAACAGCATTCTCGATCGCGTGGTTGAACGGTTCAATGCTCGTGAAGAGGAAGAACAGACATTATTTAAGAGCCAGCTTGCCAGCTTCCGCAATCTGTACCTATTCCTGTCCCAGGTCATTCCATATCAGGACTCTGAACTGGAGAAACTTTACAGCTTTGGGCGTTACCTGTTAACCAAGTTACCTCCAACCCCAGACGGCCCAGCCATCAGGATTGATGATGAGGTACAGCTCAAGTTTTACCGTCTAGAAAAAATCAGCGAAGGGGCGATCGACTTAAGTACAGGTGAAGCTGTAGCTCTGAAAGGCCCTACAGAAGTTGGTACAGGGCGAGCAGATGAGGACATCCAACTCTCNGACTCTGGTTGAAAAGCTCAACGAGCGGTTTGGCACTGAATTTACCCTGGCAGACCAACTCTTTTTCGACCAGGTGCGCGAAACAGCCGTTGCCAACGAGCAGCTGCGTCGATCTGCCGAGGTAAATTCGATGGAGAACTTCGAGCCAGTTTTCAAAAAACAACTTGAAAACCTGTTTATTGAGCGCATGGAAGATAACGAGGAGATTTTTATGCGCCTCATGAATGACGATGAATTCCGAGAGATGGCGGCTCAGTACCTGATGCGAACCGTTTATCAGCAGATTAATCAACCTGAGGGGTAGAACTGAATACTGATCAGTGACATGCTCCCGACGCTGGTGCTACGCATATAGCATGGGTAAAACAACAGAGTTGTCTTAGGCTTAGTTTTAGCAACAGCCAAAAAATGGTCGTTAAGGTTGAAAATAATAGAGTCCTACAGACTCTTAACCACAGAAGATTCGTGCCAACCTGCTAAAAGCGGCTCCCCTGATTTTAGGTTTTTGCCAGGGTAGAGGCGATCGCCGCTCTCCTGAACGAATTCCAAATCTTTTAAGCGATGCAGTAAATTGCGTTTGGAAACTCCCAATTCTTCTTGGATTGCGTTCAAGTGACTCCAATTCAGCAAGTTGCGACCTTGACGAACTTCCTCAATCTTGAAACGAGGCATCAAGAGGCAACTCGCAAAATACTGGGCTTGCCATTCCCGCCAATCCTCCTGAGTCTGTTTTGCTCGCTGATAAATGGCTCGCTCATCAACAGTACGGCAGAGAAAAACGGTCCGATCGATCGCAGCATCCAAGAGCAGTTCGCCTTGGCATAGAAGCCCATCTGCTTCGGCTTGATTGACATGCAACACCCAATGTCCGATTTCATGCGCCAAGGTTGATTGGTAAAACCCTTCATTGCGATGCAACGCTTGAAACTGGTTATTGAGTTCAATCTGCCTGGTGGTTGGGTAGATTTTGGCGGCAACCACTTCACCGGGAGTGACCTCGAATGATTCCCAGACAATGCCAAGATCCAAAAAGTCAGCTATGGCATCAGCTAACTGTGACCACTTTCTTGGCAAACATTTTTTAGCCTGCAGCTGGGCAAGAACCTGCCCTGCCTGGTCCTCAATCTTTTGCTTACTGAGGTGCTGATGCGATTTAATCACGCCCACTTACGTCTCCTCCAAATTCTCCTGTTGCGCCTCTTGTAAAATACGCTGCACCATTTCAGGATTATCCCGAATCGTTCTCAGCAGCACTGGCATTTGCTTCTGGTGAGTTTTGGCTAACTCCTGCACCACCTTGGCATCCTCAGCAGTAATTCTTCCTGCCAGATAACTTAGCTCCTCAGCATCCAGTTCAAGATGATGGGCGATCGCCCGAATCACGTCTTCTTTCGGAGGATAGTCCGCCCGGTCGTTCTCCAGCTTTGACAGGTAAGTATAGTCAACTTCTACCCGCGCTGCCAGATCCCGTTGGCTGTAGCCCTTGTTTCGCCGAGCCGCCCGAATGCTTTTACCAAAGGATTGATCCACAGCAACCTCCCTGCTTACGGATCGATCATAGTCGGGGTTGACGAGAGAAATCAACTTAGATTATCTTCAGAGGGTTGATGAGAGAAATCAACACCAAAACNCATTTCATCTAGTGCCTTCATTTCTGAAGTGCCCACTCTATAGCGTTTACTGATTGACCTGCATCAAATTCTGGCGAACCCGTATCCGTCGTCTTTTTCTTTCAGGAGTTCCGTTGAATGCAAACTGTTTGGCGTCCCTTTTTCAGCTACAACCTCTGGACCTTGTTTGAACCAGCGGTGGGGCAAGAGCAATGGCATTGCCCCATGAAGCGGGGATTTCTAAAAGCGCGCGCAAAAGAACCAGAAATTGCTCCGCTGATCCAGCAGGAAACGATTTACCAGGAAGTTGGATTGTTGGCCCAACAGGGCATTTATGAATTGCATCAAGATCTAGAGCGACTCAAGAATGCAAATGGCATCTACCAAGTTTCTGAAATTCTGGGGCTGGCGTCCCGACAGCCGGAAGTGCACGATCGCGTCACTCAAGTTCTGATCAACTATCAGGCCAATCCGATTCTGCTGGGCAAGACTATTCTCAAATTGAGCCGAGGAGACGAA
Source organism: Elainella saxicola E1 (assembly GCA_002796835.1). Lineage (GTDB taxonomy): Bacteria > Cyanobacteriota > Cyanobacteriia > Elainellales > Elainellaceae > Elainella > Elainella saxicola. The sequence goes on from LUGL01000239.1 coordinate 23,397, forward strand.
GGGTTCCCTGAACCGATTCTGGTTCGTTCTGGCGATCGGGCGTGCAATTTGTTTGCCGCGATCGACTGCATTTTTGTTGAACCTGATGACACCCTACACATTCTCGATTTTAAGACTGGGAAGTCTGAGTTCGATCGCCGCCAAGCCTATGTCTATCTCCTAGCTGCTCAACATCTTTATCCAAACCGTGCAGCAGTCGCTTCTTTCTACAATCTGGAATCCCAAATTTGGTCAAGCCGAATTACTGCAACAGCNAGTGCAACTACAAGCGCTGGAAATTGAGCTGTTTCAGGTGGCTCAACAACATCAAACAGACTTGCAGCGGTACAAACGGAAAACTGCCGAGTTTGAAGAAATCTTTCCACCCCATCCCGGCTACCAATGCCAATCCTGTCAGTTCCAATCCGTCTGTCATTTTGCAATCTAGGGAAGCGATCGACCCATGGTGACCCTTGCTGTTCAACCACGAGTCCAAGAGCGGCATTGCTTGAGCGAAGTCTTTTTGTTGAAGCCTGCTGAGTTGAAACTACTTAGTTTTCGATTGGCTCCAGTTCCGGATCGTGAAGATGGATTGCGTCTGAGTTACCACCTCTCTCGATACTTGCCGGATGTCATCGTCGTTTGGCAAGATGGCCTCTTCTTCGGATTGGCTAAACAGGGACAGTCTTTGCCGAGCGATCCAGAATGGGCCGAAGCCCTGGCCTATCTCCAACGAGAAACTAAGCAGTCTTCCGAGTCGATCGGGCGGTTCCAGAAGCTGTTGGATCCACAATGCACACCTGAAATTTTGGCTCTACTGGCTGAACAGATCCTGCGAGTCAACCCGCCCTTTAAGTCAAAAGCTGTGCTGTCAAGTCAAAGTGTGGCGGTGAGGCGCAGGGCAGACTTTGGGGCAGAAGTGATTGAGATCGATCAAACGCGGCGATCGGCATTGACATTGTCGCCTCACAGCCGAATTACTTTCCAAGGAACACTGAGTAATTTCTTGGCAAACCATCCCTATCGACAAAATCCTGAGCAATTACTGGTTGGGTTAAAAGTAGAGACCTTTGGGCTTGTAAAGAAATAAGTTCATGTTTTCTCCGTGTTCCAAGTACGCGGATGAAGCACATAATTCCACTGGGGACAAATCCTGCGTGACGTTAAATGGAGAGTTGCCATCTGCTCATCAGACACTTTCACTTTCGTTGGATAATCTCCNTTTGAGTTGACTAGCTTTCACCCTTAATCCACTCTGGGTTGAGGTGCCTCGAATCAATGCCGTCATCTGGTTGAGTGAGCGCAGGGGTTGTCCGGCCCAATTGAGCGAGATAAAGCTGAACAGACGATGCTCGATGGGATTCCACTTGGAAGCCCCCGATGGGTAATGACACACCATCACCTCAATGCCATAGTAATCTGCAAACAACTGCAATTGTAGTTTCCAATTGCGTAAGCGATAGCCATTACTGCCCCCTGCATCGCACAGAATCAACAGTTTGCGCTCNATCAGCAAAGTGGATGCGGTCTTGACGATTCCACCACTGCTCAATCGCATCGACTGCAAAAGTTGCGGTATCGCCAGAAGTGCCAACATAGACATAACCCTCGTTGTGGACGATATCGTAGATGCCATAAGGCACTGCCTTTGCCAGGGCATCTTGACGAAACTCGTGGTCATTGACCCGCTCGGCTCGCTTGCACCAACTGCGTCCCGCATTCTTGAAGTTGCCAATCAACTCCTTCTTTTTGGTATCCACACTAATAATGGGATGACCTGCTTGCCTGAATCGTTGTTGAACCCGTCGAATGTAACGAAACTGGAGGTCCCTTTGGGGATGTTGAGTCGTTGCCACTGATTTGCGATTGGCTTTGAGTGAGTATCNCTTGCTGCTTGAGTAAACGACCGATGCTGACATGACTGAGCAATACTCCCACACTGGCCAGTTTCGCCTGCAACTGTCGCAGACTTTGACGCACCCACTTACTCTGACTACAAGGGTCTCCTGCCGTTTCTGACTCGATTGCCTGTAAGTGTCTATTTTCAGAACGAAATGTAGCTTCATCGATAGTGAAGCCAATCTTGCGATTTAGGATTCAGAGCAGCCTGACAGTGGTTTAAGCGCTCGACAGCGAATTGGCCTGGGTGATGCCAGCTAGTTCTGCTTGGAATTGGGATAGTCCAAGTTCACGCCAACGCGCTAACTCAGCCAGGAGAACATCTAAGGTGAACGTTTCAAAGCGCGTGTTGAGGGTAGCCAGGACGCTCATGATCACACTGCGCCGTTGAGCACCTGTTTGGGTTTTGCTGGTGCGTCCACCCTTTCGCACCTCGGCTTCTTGGCGCAGATTGCGTTCAGAGCGATTGTTGGTCGGTTCGACTTGAG
>LUGL01000240.1 GCA_002796835.1 Elainella saxicola E1
CAGAAGCCACCGACGTTTGCACAAGCAATTCGTTGGATTGCAAGGCTGGGCGGTTTTATGGGCAGTCAGAGTGATGAACCTGGACTGAAAACGATCTGGAGAGGAATTAGTAAGTTATATGATTTGCTTGAAGGGGTGCAACTTGCAGCCAAAACCTAAGCTGCATCATCACTTCAGCAACTTTTGCGTAATGGATAGCCGCTTGCGGCGGGGTAGTTCATCGAGGATCAAAAAAAGGGAGCAAGACAATCATTTCAGCTCTGGGAAGAAATTGCAAACCTTAAGTTCACTGAAGTTGTGGATACAGAGGATGCAGGAAAAATTCGATTGGGTACGTCGGTTCAGGATCAAGGAACAGCAGGATATGCTAACACTGCTTGGATAGTGCAAGAAGGTGCTGACCAGATAACTAAGAGTGACATCTGGCTGAATAACACTATAAACAGCAATCTTGATCAAAACCCAGGATTATATGGTTTCACTACCATGCTTCATGAAATTGGTCACGCACTTGGTTTGAAGCATCCAGGTAACTACAACGGAGAAAATGGTACGAGTGATGGGCCATTCCTGCCTGAAAATGAGGATACTTCTCAATACAGTATCATGTCGTATAACAACGGCAGGGTGAAGTATGAAGGAAGTTCAGAGCATGCCCGCACTCCACTGCTATATGATATTGCTGCTATCCAGTACCTTTACGGTAAAAATCAAACTACTCGCAAAGGTGACGATCTCTACACTTGGAAGGAAGATGAAAACTTTGTTGAAGCAATTTGGGATGCAGGTGGTAATGACACCATTGATGCCAGCAATCAAACCCGCCGATCTGTTATCAATCTAGGAGCTGGATCTTTTAGTTCAATCGGCTACAACAAGGATAGAGACATTACAGATAATCTAGCCATTGCTTTTGATGTCACGATCGAAAATGCAAATGGTGGCTCTGGAGATGACGAGATTACGGGGAATGAAGTCGGAAATTCCCTTCGAGGAAACGGTGGCAATGACTCACTGATTGGTGGTACTGGTAGTGATACCTTTGTCTTCCAATCCGCTACCGAAGGGATTGACAAAATCCAGGACTTCAATCGGCAAGAGGGGGACAAGATTCTGTTTGATGCCGAGGCACAGAAAAGCCAATTCAAATACAATGCCCAGACTGGCGAAATTTCCTTCGATAATCAAGTGTTTGTCATTCTTACCAACAAACCTACCGATTTTTCCATTGAGACTGATCTCCGCATCTCCAAAGATACTACACCTGTTGTTCCTGAACCCCCCGTTGTTCCGGCTAGCCCGGCTTTAATTGGAACAGATGGTGATGATGTTCTTATTAGCCGCAACGATCAAGGAGACTCCGTACTGGGCCTGGCTGGCAATGATCGGATCACGGGCAGATTAGGTAACGATACTCTAGACGGTGGTGCAGGAGATGACTTCCTCTTCGGTGATGCAGGAGATGATACTCTGGTCGGGCAAGCAGGAAATGACTCAATGGATGGCGGATCAGGCAATGATTCTATGTCTGGTGGCCTGGGCAATGATTCTTATATCGTAGACAGTAACACCGATGTTGTGACTGAAGCAGTCAACGGAGGGATTGACACAGTTTTTTCATCTGTTAGCTATACCCTATCCGATAACGTAGATAAATTGGTATTAACTGGCAGTAGTCCTCTTGACGGGACAGCTAATGGCCTTGACAACGAAATTATCGGCAATATAGCAGCCAACAATTTATACGCAGGTGATGGCAATGACCAAGTATATGCTCAAGCTGGAGATGATTACTTGCATGGTCAAGCCGGAAATGACACGCTCAGGGGTGACTTAGGAAATGACTGGATCGTGGGTGACTTAGGAAACGACACTCTCCTTGGAGGGGCTGGGAACGATCGTTTGATTGGTGACTTCGGTAGCGATTCTATCTCTGGGGGACAAGGTAAAGACCAACTGACTGGAGGGGCTGATGTCGATAAGTTCATTCTCAATTTCCAGAATAAAGGGATTGATACCATTACCGATTTCAAATCAGCGCAAGGTGACAAAATCATCTTTTCGGCTGAAGGTTTTGGCAAGCAACTTAAGCAAGGAAAACTATCGCCAACTCGATTTACCCTTGGCTCTACTGCTGAACATGAAAAAGCTGGCTTTGTCTACCATAAACCTTCAGGAAGTTTATTCTTTGACGTGGATGGAATCGGTGGTCAAAAGCAGGTGCAAATTGCACAATTAGCCGGTGGAACTGCTCTTACTAGCAATAATATTTTTATCAGTGCTTGACGGGCATTGGTAGAACGTTATAAGTCCTCATTTAAATTCCCCCNTTCTCCAACTTTAGAAGAAGGGGGAATTTTTGACATGCAGCCCTAGCTCAGTTCCTATAGCGGTTTTCAACTCAGTTAAGAACAGTAGCAACGATAGGTGAACCACCCTGGAATATCTTCTAAAGTCACAGCTTCTAATGCATCTGTAATTGCTTGATCTAGAGCTTCACGAGTCCGAGCAGATGCTGAACGTAAAAATTCTTTCACTTTCGACCAACAATTCTCAATTGGATTGAAATCAGGAGAGTAAGGAGGTAGATACACGAGTTTCGCTCCTGCCCCCTCTATTAATTCTCTTATCTCATCCGCTTTATGAATACTTGCATTATCCATCACCACACAAGCTCCAATCCATAAGTTAGGAACTAAAACTTGCTCTATAAAGTACTTGAAAACATCCCCGTTCGTTCCACCCTCTAACGTCAGTGCTGCCACAATCCCATTTAGACTCATTCCTCCAATTAGCGTCACGTTCTTCCCCGTTTTGCAGGGACGATCACCTGTAGCTCTCTCTCCTTTGAGCGCACGGGCATATAAGCGCACCATCATCAGATTCACCCCCGTCTCATCAATGAAGACCAAGTCCTCTGGACGTACCTCTCGCATCGTTTCCCAATACTCACGACGCAACGCTTGCACCCGATCACTTTCTGCTTGAGTAGCATGAAGTGNTTTTTTTTTCGAGTTAAATTCAACTGTTGCAGGGCACGCCACAGGGTACTAACACTCACTTTTAGTCCTAGTTTTTGCTCCAGTTGAACACAGATCTCTTCTAAGGTTGCATCATTATCCTGCTCCACTATCTCTCTAATCAGGTTGTGATGTTCATCTAATTTAGCCGTAAACCCACCCGTATGCGGTTTGGGCTCAATCGTCTTTTCAGTGCGATAGCGTTTAAGCAACGTTTGGATAAATGCCAGACTCACCTTAAATCTTTTAGCTAACTCCCGTTGTGATCCTTCCTCTTGCTCATAAGCATCTATAACTCTTTGGCGCAAATCAACTGAATATGCCTTCATAAATCAGTAACTCTACTGTTAACAGTGTTTTTTAGTGTAATGCATTGAGTTGAAAACCGCTATAAGTCAGAACAAGTCAGATATTTGTAGGTTTGAACATAGGTAGCCAAGGAGTTTGATGGACGCATAAAGACAGGAAAACCCAAATTACAACCCTGTCTCACGAAGCGAGGTAACGATGGAACTACAAGACTTTTTGGGCACCGATCGCACACTTAGCCTAGATCAGATTGCTGAAGATTCAGCTCTGGCGACTCAAATTCAAGTTCGTCTAATTGCATTAGATCTACTGACTCCACCAGCAGACGGGCTATTTTACACCCAATCAAAAGCAGCCTTTCGGGAATTTCAATCCCTCACCCAAATGCCCCAATCTGGTGTTTTGGATGAAGCAACGGCTAAAAAATTGATCGAAGCAAAGTCAGGAGACTTGAAACGAGCCTCTGCAATCCAGTTGTTTACTGCTCCCCTGGTCAAACAGATCTTCTTTGATGCACCTGCTAAAAACGTTGAGCAGTATCTACCGATTGTATTAGATGCACTGCACAAGGCAGGGATTGGCGATCGCGATATGGTATTGATGGCTCTAGGAACCATTCGTGCTGAAACCGCAGGGTTTGAACCAATTAGTGAGTATCAGTCTGTATATAATACAGCCAACTCACCCTTCGATTTGTACGAACCTGGTACAGAAGTAGGACAAAATTTAGGGAACATTGCCCCTGGAGATGGGATTCGATTTAAGGGCCGTGGATTTATTCAACTGACCGGGCGATATAACTACACGAAATATGGTCAGGCGATTGGATTAGGACAAAAGCTGGCTAATAATCCAGACCTTGCCAACGATCCAGAGATTGCGGCCCGCCTACTGGCTAGCTTCCTCAAGCAAGCGGAACCCAGGATTAGAACTGCGATCGCTCAGTCTCCGATCGACTACAAAACAGCCCGTAGAGCCGTGAACGGTGGTTCTCACGGATTAGATGCGTTTCGAGATGCATTCGAGCAGGGCAAGCGTTTGATTTCTGGGGACAAGGGGAGTACTGCTGCGTAACCTCATCTCTTTCCAAGAAGTATCTGCAAAGTAAACTCAATTTCCTCATTATTAAGGAGTAACAATTCCATGCAAGTTAAAGTCCTGAGGGATACGATCGCTAAACAATCAACCGCCCTAGCAAAAGACCTAGCTCCAGAGTTCAAAACGGAGTTGAAACCAGGAACTTACGATATCATTCGGTGGGAGTTCACAGCAGCGGGGCATCAGAAGATTACGTTCGCTGAAAAACTTGGTAATTATCAGACCTGGATTATTTGGGGAGATGATATTGAATGTGAGGGTGAAGACAAGCAAATTCGCCTGAAGGTCCCATACTATTCACAACGAGATAATTTAGTGCAACCAGGTCGCACTTGCTCCAGCAGTACTCATGCAATGCTGCTCAATTTTCTGAAGCCTGGAAGTGTTGCATCGGATGATGAATATTTCAGAAAGTTCGTTGGAACTTGGGAAAATTCAACAAATTGGGATTTCCATACTGCTGCATTGGAGAAATTCGGTATTCGGTCAGTCTACAGACAGAATTTAGATTTTGAGCATTTATATCATTCCCTTGAGTTGGGCTATCCAGTTGCAATTGGCGTGCTTCACAAAGGCCCACTAACATCACCTTCAGGAGGACATGTCCTTCTAATTACAGGGATGGATAAAGCAAAAGGAATCTTTTACGCAAATGATCCTTGGGGGAAAGGTTTCGATTACTTGGATCACAATGGTCAAGATGTAGCATACCCAATCAATCCTTCATTGGAGCGTAGATGGTTGGCCGATGGTGCAAACTCTGGATGGGGAAGGCTGATTACCGCAATTGAGGGTAAATCAACAGGTTTTGCTTAAGTACGTTCACCTCGCGGAGTAGATAACTGCAAATCTTAGGGACTCTAAGATGACATGTATGATGATTGCTTCTCCATGAGGAGCAATCTTTTTTGTGATACTTCTAGGAGAGGATAATTCTAATCATTTTGAATTCAGTCCCATCTTTAAACTTAGAACATAAGTCGGAATAAGTCAGTCATTTGTTGATTTGAACATAGATAGTCAAACAGTTTGATTGAGTAGTAAAGCAATTGAGATAGATAAAGAATCTACCTTGCAATCAGCAATCCTCTTTGCTTAAGGTTATCTAACTCATTTTTCGATCATAACCTAGGAGACTTGAAATGAAACTGAATCCTGAAATTATTCGAGCCTTAACTCCTATTTTTCTGGCAACTATTGGCGGAGCGATCGGTGTTGCAGGTCTAGTTGCAAATAAAGTTGATCCTGCTGCCTTTGGACTGGCAAGTACAGCGATCGCAGGTGCAGCGGGACTGGCTCAACCGAATCAAAATTTGAATCAGGACTGAACATCTCTACCAACGGAATTAATTCCAGAATAGTCAGCTTCTTTTGTTCACCAAAATCATCAACTGTACCAAGGATTTCTATCATGTCATACATTGTTGAACCTAATGAAACAAGCAGTTCCTTTGAGAGATCTAGGAGTGCTAAAAGGATATCTTTAAATGCTGAAATCATTCGAGCTTTGACGCCCATCTTGCTAGCAACTATTGGCGGAGTGATTGGTATTGCAACTTTAGTGCAGAATTCAAACGCAGCTGGATTTGGATTAGCAAGTACAGCGATTGCAGGTGCAGCAGGTCTAGCTCAACCGAAAGATCAGAAACGCTAAGTAGTGTCTTGAATCTAGAGCTACTTAAGTAAAGCTCAACTTAAATCCACTTAAACATTTTCTAACCACAAAGGAGAGTAAATTATGGCACCCTTTTCAAAAGGCGTGAACCCAGTAGTTGGAAGAATCCAACGCATAAAACGTATGTCTGGAAAGATTTACAAGGTCGTAAAACCAGTATTTACAGAAGTTTGGGCATTCATTAAGGAGCATCCAGAAGTTGTGGGATTAACTTTAGCAGGTGTTGGAGCAGGTATTGGGGCAGGTGTTGGAGCAAGTGTTGGAGGTTGGCACCTAATAACTCAGGCTGCAAACATTCATAAAGAGGCAATAGTTCAAGCTGCAAACACTCAGGCAGGGACAATAGGTCAGTCTACAAGCACTTACCAGCAATTGTCCCTTGAGACGCAACAGCAGGAGATTTTGCTTAACTACCTCAATCAAGTAGAAGCTTTGACAGCGGATAAAGTTTTAGCTGATCAAGACAAGAATAGACTAGAAGCAAATTCTCTCACCACTTTACGCAATCTGGATGGAGAACATAAAGGCTATCTAATACGCTTTTTGAATGAACAGGGATTGCTTAAAGCTAATCAGCAAGAGCTTTCATTATCAGGAGCTAATTTGCGAGGGATCATTCTAAAAGATGCATGGCTGCCGGATATCAATTTAGAGGGTACTTATATGCTGAACGGTGAACTCCAGAATGTTAGTCTGAAAAGGGCGAATCTGAAGCAAACCGATCTGACAGGGGCCGATCTAACTGGAGCTGATCTAACCGGAGCCGATCTAACCGGAGCTATCTTATGTCATACAACAATGCCAGATGGAAGCACAGCAAATCAGGGCTGCCCATGAAACTTCTCAAGATAGGGTAATCATTGGGTGATTAACTCAAACTCCTTCTGTTCCTCAGTTTCTACTAAATATCTATTTGGCGAGGGTATCTTAATAGATTAACCCTCGTTTTTGTAATTGATGTTGAGAATAATCCTCTTCTACAGTAGGAATTTATTTTACTGAAGCGTAATACTTAGCATTAACACTATTTAGCTTAAAAGTCATAACAACTTAGGCATTCTCAGTCTGTAACTCAGGCAGCTCCCGTGTTTGATAGAGGTATATCGCAAAAGAGGAATAATTTTCAGCGCGATATGTACATTTCAACCAATCTTTCATTTTTTGAGGTAATCCTATGACTTGTTCAGTTGGAAGATGTTATGTAGTTAAATCGGGAGATATTCCTTTTGATATCGCTCAACGAGAATTAGGAGACGGCAATCGCTGGCGAGAAATCTTGACACCCAACGGTGCTCAACTAACCGAAAATGATGCAGTGAATTTGCAGCCAGGTCAAGAACTTTGCATCCCCGGTCAGGTTATCGTTCAAGATCCGCAGATTAATGNTACCGCCAAGCATCATTGTTCAGGTCCTTCAACTCATCAATGATGAACGAAGCCGATCGGGTCTTCAGCCACTGCGGTTAAACACAGCATTAACCCAAGCAGCTCAACGGCACAGCACTGGTATGGCGTATCAAGACTTTTTTGACCACAGGGGTGCAGATGGGAGTAACTTTGCTTCTCGTATTCAGGATGCAGGCTACCGTTTCTCAGCCGCTGCAGAAAATATTGCCGCAGGGCAATCAACAGCCTCTGATGTTGTCAACGCGTGGATGAACAGTCCTGGACACCGGAATAATATTCTCAATTCGGCCTACACCGAAACTGGTATTGGCTACGAGTTTTTAGCAAATGATTCGGGTCGAGTGAACTACAAGCATTATTGGACTCAAACCTTCGGCAGACCTGCATAAGGAACGCTGGCCGGTTTCCCATCAATAACTCACAGACAAGACCCAGAGCGCTCCAGCAATTCACAAAAAGATTAGGCCTTCATGAATGAGAGCGCTCTGTTTTCTTCCAAACTATTGATTCTTCGAGGTGATTCTATGTCCTGTTCAATTGGCAAATCCTACACGGTTCAGCCTGGAGATATTCTCTTCAATATTGCTCAACGAGAACTGGGAGATGGCAACCGTTGGCGAGAAATTCAAAACCCTAACGGTACTCACGTAACAGAAAACGATGCAGCAAACTTGCAACCCGGTCAAGAACTTTGCATTCCTGCTTCTTCTCCAATGCCCACTGATACTGGATTCTCCAATATTGTATCTCGTCAAACCTATGAACAAATGTTCCCTCACCATAATCCACTCTATAGTTACGACGGTTTAATCACTGCTATACAAAGCTATCCTCAATTCTGCAATGAGGGGACTTCTGAGCAACGCAAACGAGAAGCCGCAGCTTTTCTCGCTAACATTGCTCACGAGACGACAGGAGGATGGGACGCAGCACCTGACGGACGTTATGCTTGGGGACTTTACTATGTGGAAGAAGTAGGCTGCGAAAATGGGGGCTGCACGGGATACTGCGATGCCACAAATGCTACATATCCCTGCTATCCCGGTCGTACCTATCATGGGCGAGGACCAATACAGCTGTCTTGGAACTACAACTATGGTGCAGCTGGCCAAGCTTTAGGAATCGATTTGCTCTCTAATCCTGATTTAGTCAAAACGGATGGAACTGTTGCTTTCCAGACTGCTCTTTGGTTCTGGATGACTCCGCAGTCTCCCAAGCCCTCTTGTCATGCTGTTATATCAGGTAGCTGGGTGCCCTCTGCCGACGATAGTAACACCGGACGTGCTTCCGGCTTTGGCATGACCATCAATATCATTAACGGTGGGCTTGAATGCAGTATTCCTACCAACGATAAAGTACGCGATCGGGTTGGCTTCTATCAGCGATTTACAGAAATGCTGGGGGTAGATATGGGCGAGAATGTTTATTGCGATCACATGTCCCACTTCTAGGGGGAGTCCAATTTCGAAAGGATAGAGAGAAATAGGGAAGGTTTAAAAAACGAATGTTCAAGCTTGGAGTTTGGCATCTGAGCTGCTTTAACGGAGCCCAATTTCCCCCACTATCCTGTCATGTCGTTGATCGATCGTCAGCCCCTAGCCCAAAATCAATTGTTGTAACGGATTGCCGATCGATCAATACCTGCAGCATAGAGAGCTGTTGCTCTAGCTCAGTGATGGCTTCCCGCTGCTGAATTCTAGCCAGCCAATCGCGGTATTTCTCACTCCCCATTTTTCCTAGATGCTGATTTTTGTAGTCAGGGTTCTTGCTGCTGAGCTTGTAATAAATATAGTTTCCCTTGGGCGCAGGACTGATCCAGACGTTGATTGGCGCAACGCTGCCCGAGTCACGGATGGTCTGAATCTGTTGAAGAAGGCGATCACGCTCCGCTTCGAGGAAGGGGCTAACCATTATTCTGTCGATTTAAAGCTAGATCGACAAAATAATAGAAACTCATGCTTCTGTCGATTGAACTAATTATCGACAGAATAATCGAGCCCTAAATAGTTCTGCTGCCCGTGCACAGTATGTCAGAAGGCTCTACTCTTTAATAGAGCGCTACAGGGTTAACTACAGAAGATTAATTCCAACCTGCCAAAAGCGGTTCACCCGATCTCAGTTTTCTGCCAGGATATAGGCGATCGCCCCTCTCCTGAACGAATTCCAAATCTTTCAAGCGATGCAGCAAATTGCGTAATGTCCGATTTCATGCGCCAAGGTTGATTGCTACAATCAACCACTTTAGAGCAAACTTCAATTGCGGTTGTCCACTCCCATCCTTCAGTCAATTCCATTAATTCGTCATTCATACCTTGCAATCAACTCAAAATCCAATTCGTGAAAGTGCGATCGATCTTCAAATTGCGTTCTCATCCGGCAGAGGCGGTAACAGAGCCTCTACTTGAACCAACAAATCTGGTAGGGTGGTAGACAAAATTCTCCAAAGCGTTTCCTGCTCAATTTGTTCATAGCGATGAGCAATGACATTCCGTAACCCGATTGTGCCACGCCAGTCTATCTCAGGATGAGACTGTTGAAACTCTGGCGATATTCGTCGGGCAGCTTCCCCTAAAATCTCAAACTGTCGTTCAACCGCACTTTGCATCAAAATGCTCTCCAAATACTCATTTAAAGTACGATCGCGAGTAAACTCTTGAATACGGCGAATAGCTTCTGCCATATCCCAGAGCGAGGTTGCATCACGATTATTGGCTTGCATAAATCACCTGGTGCGTTCTCAAAATTTCAGCCCGACTATAGGGGTTCTTCAACAATTTCTTTTGAATTAAATCGACCTTGCGCCCCAATCGCTGCTCAATTTCTTCCCGCATATCTAGCCAATCCGAAAAAGTTGCGAGATGATTTTGCGCAAAAGTAATTAAAACATCAATGTCGCTATCCGGGCGAAAATCATCTCGCAACACTGAGCCAAACAGGGCAAACTCAGTAATCTGCCAGCGCTGACAATAATCCTCGATCTCTGTTAGCGAGACTTTGAGGCGATCGTGAATTATTTTCTGTAAATCAAGATCCAGTTCGTTATTGATCATCACCCGTAGAGGCTTCGATGTTTGTAATCAATGGATTTTCCTGCACTGATTGTTGCAAATCGTTCAGTAAAAGTTGCAGTTGTTCTCGTTCCTGTTCCATTTCTTTTCGATCATGCTCTAACAACTGCCGCTCTTGTTCCAGGGCGGCGAGGCGATCGTCTAACCTTGCCAACTGACCATCGGTCTTCCCAATCAGTTGGCGCAGAATTCCCCCAGTGAGCGCACCTCCAATTGAATCAAGCCCCGTGCGAAGCGTTCGATCAACTCGCTGCGGCTGATCTTTAATGCGGATCCCTGCTCGTCCAAGAGCCTTTGGGCCGTCGGAGTCAGACTGATGTTGATCCGCTCCTTGTTTTCGCCGTACTCCAGCTTGTCTGCTTTGGGTCTGTTCATCGCCTGAGTTGGGTTTTCTCATTACACAACTCCAACCTAGTGCAAGCAAGTTTTTGTGTATATACACAATTAAATTGACAAATTTAGCTACTTAATTAAGTATTAAATTATTGCATTCTGATTGTGTACAAAGCATGAAAGAAATTCCTCCGGGTTTGGCTCCTTCCCAACCCTGGCTGATTGTTGCTGCTTTTCCAACCCATCATCCCCGCACGATCGGACGTACCCGCAACCGTTCAGATGCAGAAGCAATGGTGAGATTCTTGCAGCGCAAAATCCCCAACGGCTCATTTTCAGTGGTCTTTGCAGCCGATGATTCACCGACTGATCTGCCACCTCAACCCTCGGCGATTTATCTATAGCTATGCCCCGCCCCATAAAGGCTGGTTTACCGATGCTGGAATGGATAACCACGAAGGCGATCACAGCGAATGGTATGAAGGATTTCCTACGCTCATCAGCCCGGTCTAAACTAATAGAAACAGGCACGCAGCCATTGCTTAAATTCCTGTTTCACAGCGAACTGCTGCTTGCTCAACCCTGGAGGCAAGAATGACGATCTTCTCTCCCAGTCCCCAAGACACCGAAACCATCATTTATCCCACTGGCGACGGAAAACCTGTGGCAGAAACGTTTGACCATCTCTATGCCCTCCTGATCACACTGGAAGTGCTGCGACAATACCTGTCTGGACAGCGAGCGACTGTGCTCGGCAACCAATACCTCTACTACGCTCAAGGGTTTCCCAAACTCCGCACCGCTCCAGATGTCATGGTGATCTTCGATGTAGAACCAGGCGGACGCGACAACTACAAAATCTGGGAAGAAGGGCAAACCCCCAGCGTTATTTTTGAGATCACCTCAGAGAGTACGCGGGCCAAGGATGAAAGCTTCAAGAAAACCCTGTATGCCCAGTTAGGCGTGCAGGAATATTGGCAGTTTGATCCGAAGGGCGAATGGATTCCAGGGCAACTGCGCGGCTACCGTTGGCAAGAATTCCTCAATTCCGAAGGGGAAGTTGAACCCGCTTACCTTGACATTACCGATGACATTAGCCAGGTGCTCAAACTCCGCCTGGTTGCAGAAGGACGGTTGATTGGCTTCTATCGTCTCGACACGGGAGAAAAGCTGCTGATTCCAGATGAACTCGCGGCAGCAAGACAACAAGAAGCGATCGCTCGACAGCAAGAGGCCACTGCCCGCCAACAAGCAGAAGCGATTGCAGAAGCCGAGCGACAAAGAGCCGATGCCCTAGAAGCAGAATTGGCCCGTTATCGGGCTCAGTTTGGTGAGCTGCCAGAAAGTTAAATGCCGGAAAACCAACCCACATCCTCCCAAATCTGATCGCCAATTTCCGTCAAGATTGTTTGCTAAGCGCACTCCACTTATCCCCTGCCAAGGCATGGGTCGCTGCATTGCCCATTTTTCGCAGCTCATGGAACAGTCGATCGACATCCCCTTTCAGGACACCGCGTTCACGCAATCGCCGCAATCGCCCGACCTGAGATTCGTCTGGAGACACATATAAGCCAACATTAGCCGCAGTCAGTTGAGCCAGAATTTCCCAAAACTGACGCAGCTTAATCAGACAAGTATTGGGAACGTCTGCAAAATATCGTTCGGCCAATGCCCCCAGCTGGACAAGCTGAGGATCATGAACTGCTTGTAACTCCCTGCTTCTGCAACTACGCCAGAACTATTCAACAATCTGCTTAGGCTAACGTTACAACTTAGGGATATCGATTTTCTTGATTGCCTGCCGATCGATCAATGCCTGGAGCATAGAGAGCTGCTGCTCTAGCTCAGTGATTGCTTCCCGCCGCTGAATTCTAGCCAGCCAATCGCGGTATTTCTCACTCCCCATTTTCCCCAGGTGCTGGTTTTTGTAGTCAGGATTCTTGCTACTGAGCTTGTAATAAACATGGTTTCCCTTAGGCGCAGGACTGATCCAGACGTTGATTGGCGCAACGCTGCCAGAGTCACGGATGGCCTGAATCTGTTGAAGAAGGCAATCGCGTTCTGCTTCGAGGAAGGAGCTAACCATTTTTCTGTCGATTTGAACTTAGATCGACAGAATTATAGAAACTCATGCTTTTGTCGATTGAACTAATTATCGACAGAATAATCAAGGCCCCAATAGTTCTACTGCCCGTGCATAGGATGTCAGCAAGCTCTACTTCTAATGGAGCGCTACAGAGTTAGCCAGAGATTCGTTCAAACCTGCTAAAAGCGGCTCACCTGATCTGAGTTTTCTCCCAGGGTAGAGGCGATCGCCGCTCTCCTGAACGAATTCCAAATCTTTTAAGCGATGCAGTAAATTGCGTTTGGAAACTCCCAATTCTTCTTGGATTGCGTTCAAGTGACTCCAATTCAGCAAGTTGCGACCTTGACGAACTTCCTCAATCTTGAAACGAGGCATCAAGAGGCAACTCGCAAAATACTGGGCTTGCCATTCCCGCCAATCCTCCTGAGTCTGTTTTGCTCGCTGATAAATGGCTCGCTCATCAACAGTACGGCAGAGAAAAACGGTCCGATCGATCGCAGCATCCAAGAGCAGTTCGCCTTGGCATAGAAGCCCATCTGCTTCGGCTTGATTGACATGCAACACCCAATGTCCGATTTCATGCGCCAAGGTTGATTGGTAAAACCCTTCATTGCGATGCAACGCTTGAAACTGGTTATTGAGTTCAATCTGCCTGGTGGTTGGGTAGATTTTGGCGGCAACCACTTCACCGGGAGTGACCTCGAATGATTCCCAGACAATGCCAAGATCCAAAAAGTCAGCTATGGCATCAGCTAACTGTGACCACTTTCTTGGCAAACATTTTTTAGCCTGCAGCTGGGCAAGAACCTGCCCTGCCTGGTCCTCAATCTTTTGCTTACTGAGGTGCTGATGCGATTTAATCACGCCCACTTACGTCTCCTCCAAATTCTCCTGTTGCGCCTCTTGTAAAATACGCTGCACCATTTCAGGATTATCCCGAATCGTTCTCAGCAGCACTGGCATTTGCTTCTGGTGAGTTTTGGCTAACTCCTGCACCACCTTGGCATCCTCAGCAGTAATTCTTCCTGCCAGATAACTTAGCTCCTCAGCATCCAGTTCAAGATGATGGGCGATCGCCCGAATCACGTCTTCTTTCGGAGGATAGTCCGCCCGGTCGTTCTCCAGCTTTGACAGGTAAGTATAGTCAACTTCTACCCGCGCTGCCAGATCCCGTTGGCTGTAGCCCTTGTTTCGCCGAGCCGCCCGAATGCTTTTACCAAAGGATTGATCCACAGCAACCTCCCTGCTTACGGATCGATCATAGTCGGGGTTGACGAGAGAAATCAACTTAGATTATCTTCAGAGGGTTGATGAGAGAAATCAACACCAAAACCATTTCATCTAGTGCCTTCATTTCTGAAGTGCCCACTCTATAGCGTTTACTGATTGACCTGCATCAAATTCTGGCGAACCCGTATCCGTCGTCTTTTTCTTTCAGGAGTTCCGTTGAATGCAAACTGTTTGGCGTCCCTTTTTCAGCTACAACCTCTGGACCTTGTTTGAACCAGCGGTGGGGCAAGAGCAATGGCATTGCCCCATGAAGCGGGGATTTCTAAAAGCGCGCGCAAAAGAACCAGAAATTGCTCCGCTGATCCAGCAGGAAACGATTTACCAGGAAGTTGGATTGTTGGCCCAACAGGGCATTTATGAATTGCATCAAGATCTAGAGCGACTCAAGAATGCAAATGGCATCTACCAAGTTTCTGAAATTCTGGGGCTGGCGTCCCGACAGCCGGAAGTGCACGATCGCGTCACTCAAGTTCTGATCAACTATCAGGCCAATCCGATTCTGCTGGGCAAGACTATTCTCAAATTGAGCCGAGGAGACGAAGGGTTCCCTGAACCGATTCTGGTTCGTTCTGGCGATCGGGCGTGCAATTTGTTTGCCGCGATCGACTGCATTTTTGTTGAACCTGATGACACCCTACACATTCTCGATTTTAAGACTGGGAAGTCTGAGTTCGATCGCCGCCAAGCCTATGTCTATCTCCTAGCTGCTCAACATCTTTATCCAAACCGTGCAGCAGTCGCTTCTTTCTACAATCTGGAATCCCAAATTTGGTCAAGCCGAATTACTGCAACAGCAGTGCAACTACAAGCGCTGGAAATTGAGCTGTTTCAGGTGGCTCAACAACATCAAACAGACTTGCAGCGGTACAAACGGAAAACTGCCGAGTTTGAAGAAATCTTTCCACCCCATCCCGGCTAC
This sequence comes from Elainella saxicola E1, assembly GCA_002796835.1. Lineage (GTDB taxonomy): Bacteria > Cyanobacteriota > Cyanobacteriia > Elainellales > Elainellaceae > Elainella > Elainella saxicola. The sequence goes on from LUGL01000240.1 coordinate 15,206, forward strand.
CAATGCCAATCCTGTCAGTTCCAATCCGTCTGTCATTTTGCAATCTAGGGAAGCGATCGACCCATGGTGACCCTTGCTGTTCAACCACGAGTCCAAGAGCGGCATTGCTTGAGCGAAGTCTTTTTGTTGAAGCCTGCTGAGTTGAAACTACTTAGTTTTCGATTGGCTCCAGTTCCGGATCGTGAAGATGGATTGCGTCTGAGTTACCACCTCTCTCGATACTTGCCGGATGTCATCGTCGTTTGGCAAGATGGCCTCTTCTTCGGATTGGCTAAACAGGGACAGTCTTTGCCGAGCGATCCAGAATGGGCCGAAGCCCTGGCCTATCTCCAACGAGAAACTAAGCAGTCTTCCGAGTCGATCGGGCGGTTCCAGAAGCTGTTGGATCCACAATGCACACCTGAAATTTTGGCTCTACTGGCTGAACAGATCCTGCGAGTCAACCCGCCCTTTAAGTCAAAAGCTGTGCTGTCAAGTCAAAGTGTGGCGGTGAGGCGCAGGGCAGACTTTGGGGCAGAAGTGATTGAGATCGATCAAACGCGGCGATCGGCATTGACATTGTCGCCTCACAGCCGAATTACTTTCCAAGGAACACTGAGTAATTTCTTGGCAAACCATCCCTATCGACAAAATCCTGAGCAATTACTGGTTGGGTTAAAAGTAGAGACCTTTGGGCTTGTAAAGAAATAAGTTCATGTTTTCTCCGTGTTCCAAGTACGCGGATGAAGCACATAATTCCACTGGGGACAAATCCTGCGTGACGTTAAATGGAGAGTTGCCATCTGCTCATCAGACACTTTCACTTTCGTTGGATAATCTCCTTTGAGTTGACTAGCTTTCACCCTTAATCCACTCTGGGTTGAGGTGCCTCGAATCAATGCCGTCATCTGGTTGAGTGAGCGCAGGGGTTGCCCGGCCCAATTGAGCGAGATAAAGCTGAACAGACGATGCTCGATGGGATTCCACTTGGAAGCCCCCGATGGGTAATGACACACCATCACCTCAATGCCATAGTAATCTGCAAACAACTGCCATTGTAGTTTCCAATTGCGTAAGCGATAGCCATTACTGCCCCCTGCATCGCACAGAATCAACAGTTTGCGCTCATCAGCAAAGTGGATGCGGTCTTGACGATTCCACCACTGCTCAATCGCATCGACTGCAAAAGTTGCGGTATCGCCAGAAGTGCCAACATAGACATAACCCTCGTTGTGAACGATATCGTAGATGCCATAAGGCACTGCCTTTGCCAGGGCATCTTGGCGAAACTCGTGGTCATTGACCCGCTCGGCTCGCTTGCGCCAACTGCGTCCCGCATTCTTGAAGTTGCCAATCAACTCCTTCTTTTTGGTATCCACACTAATAATGGGATGACCTGCTTGCCTGAATCGTTGTTGAACCCGTCGAATGTAACGAAACTGGAGGTCCCTTTGGGGATGTTGAGTCGTTGCCACTGATTTGCGATTGGCTTTGAGTGAGTATCCTTGCTGCTTGAGTAAACGACCGATGCTGACATGACTGAGCAATACTCCCACACTGGCCAGTTTCGCCTGCAACTGTCGCAGACTTTGACGCACCCACTTACTCTGACTACAAGGGTCTCCTGCCGTTTCTGCCTCGATTGCCTCACTCAATGCTTGCTCGAGTCCGGGTTGTTTTTTTCGACCCGTTTGCGTCCTCCCCCAGCCACTCGAGTCCGTCCGATGGGGCGAGTGGCTAATCCTGCATCTAGCTCTCTGCGTCCTCGTCGAATCGTATTAATGTCGAGTCCAGTCACTTCCTTGATGCGTTGAGTGCCCCCATGTCCCAGTTTTGTGGCTTCCATCGCAGCTAGCCATCGCCGTTGCTGTTCATCGAGACGACTCATCAACAGATTCAACTGATGATGTTGCCGTTGAGTCCTCTCCTCTACCCCTGTTAAGGTGAGCGTTTGTACTGTTATGGTTGATTGAGTATTTTAGGATTTTCGATAGGATCAAGGCACTGAAGTGAGCACCCAATCAGGGAGAGGGAGCTATGATTAGTGCCATCTTTGAGCGATTTGTGGAAAATACACCAATGACTGTCATGGTGCGAGCCATCATGGAGCGGATATTTGCCCCCAAGTTGTTGGATCAGTTGTTTGAGGAAACCGCAGAACAGCAATATCAGCGAGAACTCCTTTTTTCCAGTGTCGTGGGATT
>LUGL01000241.1:2500-5674 GCA_002796835.1 Elainella saxicola E1
AGAGGCGAAGAAGGACGTGGTTACCGACGATATGCCCCGGGGAGTTGGAAGCGAGCATTGATCCGGGGGTTTCCGAATGGGGCAACCCAGAATACGGTCAGTTGAATACATAGACTGACACGAGCGAACGCAGCGAACTGAAACATCTTAGTAGCTGTAGGAGAAGAAAGAAAACTCGATTCCCGTAGTAGCGGCGAGCGAAGTGGGAAGAGCCTAAACCAACGGTTTTAACTGTTGGGGTTGTGGGACAGCGAGATGGAATCTAGAGACTAGACGAAGCACTTGAGAGGTGCACCAGAGGAGGTGAGAGTCCTGTAGTCGAAAGTTAAAGGATACTAGCTGAATCCCGAGTAGCATGGAGCACGTGGAATTCCGTGTGAATCATCGAGGACCACCTCGAAAGGCTAAATACTCCTGTGTGACCGATAGCGAAACAGTACCGCGAGGGAAAGGTGAAAAGAACCCCGGGAGGGGAGTGAAATAGAACATGAAACCATCAGCTTACAAGCAATCGGAGCCCGATTAAACGGGTGACGGTGTGCCTGTTGAAGAATGAGCCGGCGACTTATAGGCACTGGTAGGTTAAGTCGAGAATGACGAAGCCAAAGCGAAAGCGAGTCTGAAGAGGGCGATAATCAGTGTTTATAGACCCGAACCCCGGTGATCTAACCATGTCCAGGATGAAGCTTGAGTAACATTAAGTGGAGGTCCGAACCGACCGATGTTGAAAAATCGGCGGATGAGGTGTGGTTAGGGGTGAAATGCCAATCGAACCGGGAGCTAGCTGGTTCTCCCCGAAATGTGTTGAGGCGCAGCGGTAGAGATTATATCTGGGGGGTAAAGCACTGATTCGGTGCGGGCTGCGAGAGCGGTACCAAATCGAGTCAAACTCTGAATACCCAGAGCACACTCTGCCAGTGAGACGGTGAGGGATAAGCTCCATCGTCAAGAGGGAAACAGCCCAGACCACCAGCTAAGGTCCCCAAATCACACCTCAGTGATAAAGGAGGTGGGAGTGCATAGACAACCAGGAGGTTTGCCTAGAAGCAGCCATCCTTAAAAGAGTGCGTAATAGCTCACTGGTCAAGCGCTCCTGCGCCGAAAATGAACGGGGCTAAGGTGTGTACCGAAGCTGTGGGATTAGTCTATCGATTAATCGGTAGGGGAGCGTTCCGTTGTAGTGAGAAGCATTAGCGAGAGCAGGTGTGGACGAAACGGAAGTGAGAATGTCGGCTTGAGTAGCGCAAACATTGGTGAGAATCCAATGCCCCGAAATCCTAAGGGTTCCTCCGGAAGGCTCGTCCGCGGAGGGTTAGTCGGGACCTAAGGCGAGGCGGAAACGCGTAGTCGATGGACAACCGGTCAACATTCCGGTACCGATTATGGATTGTGCAGAGGGACGGAGAAGGCTAACACAGCCAGACGATGGTTACTGGTTCAAGCATTCGAGGTGATGAGAGACGGCGAAAACGTCTTGAGCTGAGGTGTGAGTACGACCTCCTACGGGAGGGAAGTGTGTGATGTCAAGCTTCCAAGAAAAGCTCTAAACACGTTAATTCATAATTGCCCGTACTCTAAACCGACACAGGTGGGATAGTTGAGAAAACTCAGGGGCGCGAGATAACTCTCTCTAAGGAACTCGGCAAAATGGCCCCGTAACTTCGGAAGAAGGGGTGCCAGCGAGAGCTGGTCGCAGTGAAGAGGCCCAGGCGACTGTTTACCAAAAACACAGGTCTCCGCTAAGTCGCAAGACGATGTATGGGGGCTGACGCCTGCCCAGTGCCGGAAGGTTAAGGAAGTTGGTCAGCGCAAGCGAAGCTGACGACCGAAGCCCCGGTGAACGGCGGCCGTAACTATAACGGTCCTAAGGTAGCGAAATTCCTTGTCGGGTAAGTTCCGACCCGCACGAAAGGCGTAACGATCTGGGCGCTGTCTCGGAGAGAGGCTCGGCGAAATAGGATTGTCTGTGAAGATACGGACTACCTGCACCTGGACAGAAAGACCCTATGAAGCTTTACTGTAGCCTGGGATTGGGTTCGGGCTTTAACTGCGCAGGATAGGTGGGAGACTGAGAAGGTGTCCTTGTGGGGGCACTGGAGTCAACGGTGAGATACCACTCTGTTAAGGCTAGAATTCTAACCGATAGCCGTTATCCGGCATCGGGACAGTTTCAGGTGGGCAGTTTGACTGGGGCGGTCGCCTCCTAAAAGATAACGGAGGCGCACAAAGGTTTCCTCAGGCTGGTTGGAAATCAGCCGAAGAGTGTAAAGGCACAAGGGAGCTTGACTGTGAGAGTGACAACTCGAGCAGGGTGGAAACACGGTCTTAGTGATCCGACGGCTATGAGTGGAAGTGCCGTCGCTCAACGGATAAAAGTTACTCTAGGGATAACAGGCTGATCTCCCCCAAGAGTTCACATCGACGGGGAGGTTTGGCACCTCGATGTCGGCTCATCGCAACCTGGGGCGGTAGTACGTCCCAAGGGTTGGGCTGTTCGCCCATTAAAGCGGTACGTGAGCTGGGTTCAGAACGTCGTGAGACAGTTCGGTCCATATCCGGTGCAGGCGTAGGAGCATTGAGAGGAGTCTTCCTTAGTACGAGAGGACCGGGAAGAACGCACCGCTGGTGTACCTGTTATCGTGCCAACGGTAAACGCAGGGTAGCCAAGTGCGGAGCGGATAACCGCTGAAAGCATCTAAGTGGGAAGCCCACCTCAAGATGAGTGCTGCCATGGCAAAAGCCAGTAAGGTCACGGGAAGACGACCCGTTAATAGGCTGTAAGTGGAAGCGTGGCAACATGTGAAGCTGAGCAGTACTAACAGACCGAGGGCTTGACCTCATTCCAATGAATGAGTTGGTGAAAAGATGACTAATCTGACGAGCAATTCGCTATGCAGCCTTCTCGGTTGTGAAAAAGAGAAGAGAAAAAGAGAAAAGAAGAAACAAGTAAGGTCGTAACGAGCAACAGCCGAATAGCATTCCTGGTGCTTATGGCGATGTGGAACCACACTCATCCATCCCGAACTGAGAAGTGAAACGCATCAGCGGCGAAGATAGTTGGAGGGTAGCCTCCCGCAAAAATAGCTCAGTGCCAGGGTATATATTAAAGTWWAAGCAACGTCTTCTGACATGGAGACGTTGCTTTTTGTTTGGAAAATTTTATAATGTGATTAT
>LUGL01000242.1 GCA_002796835.1 Elainella saxicola E1
ATAGGTTTTGGTCAATTGTCCTTTACTCGTCCAAATCATCCTGCCCATTTCAATAGCACTGCCATCGGTATCAAACTGTTTGAGAGCTTCTCCACTGGCCAGTGTTCCTGCTTCATTCAGTACTGATTGGATGGTTTCTTCGGTGTCTAGAAAGGATTGACTCAGAGGAATGGTGATTTGAAGAGTGATTAACTCCGTTGTACTCTGGACAATGGTTGCAGTCATTCATCTCCCCTCCACAAGACTTGAAAGAAAACCTATCTCCAGAGCATATCAGGTCTTATCGCTCACATCAAATTTTAGNTCAAACCCTTTCGGACAGTTGGATAACGAATGCGACGTGAACGAGGTTGACCCGGTGGCCAACCGGGTGACTTTCCACGAGGTTTGGGAGCAGGCGCTGGCGTTCCAATTAAAGCTAAAACGGCTGCGAAGGCATTTGCCGTTCGACCCGGTGAGCAATTAGGAGAAGATTTTTGCCAAGGAAGTGGGGAATCTTGCACCTCTAGTCGGGCTAACCAAAGCTGCCAGGTCAATAGGGGCATTAAGTCGCTCCAACGCTGTGAAGATTCAGGTGTCGCTAATTGAGGCAACGTCCAATGCAATCGCTGTTTGGCAAAGCGATACCAGTGGTCTATGGCAAATCGACGCAAGTATTGCTGCCAAAGGGTAGACAATGAAGGGGGTTCCAGTCCCACCCAAATCAACCACAAGGGCCGCAGTGGAGTTGTACCAGTACAGCTCAGTCGTTCGACTCGAATCAGCGACAATACCTGTGATGCAGCCTGCCGTAGATGTAAAGAGTGCCATACTTGCAAGCTCAAAACTCCCCATTTCTCATCCTCGACTTCGAGTGCCTCATCCGGTTTCCACCAAGTCGTAGCATCGTTGAGTTTGAACTTATCTCCGTGTTTTCGGGGACGACCTGTGCCAGAGTAAGCAGCAGGAGCACCATAGAGAACCCGATTGGAGCGCAATCGAATCAGTTTGTCGCAATCGATATCCGCAGTTTTCGTCAGGAAGGGGGCGNCAGCCATACTCCGCATCCGATAACGACAAGGGACGAGATGCCAACTTCTGGCAAACTTGCCGCAGTTGAGTTGCCGCTTTTTCAATCGGTGTTTCCGCACTGGTAATGCGTTCATGCAGTAATGGTAATGCCCAGCTTCCTTGCTTTTCTGGAATCCAAGCGATCGTGCTATAGCCCTGTCCCAGTGTGATCGGCTTGGCTCCACTCATTGGGTTGGCTTGGTGTTCATAGGTACGTTCGCGTAAGGTTTCTGCCTGCAACCGAGACCAAGCAGTATGGTCTCCTGCCAAAACAGGCTGATGTCCTTGCTCGATCTGCTCTAGATAGAGTTCCATCAGTTTCAGTCGGGGTGGGTCACTATCTTGCAAAGACTCATACACACTCGACCACTGTCGGCGAAACAGTGGGGATAAAGAGAGTTCTGCAAGCGAGGAAACACTTCGACTGGTCAGCACGGCATCCATCAGGTCAAAGAGGGCATCTCGACCGTTCCCCATTAAACGATAGGCTTTGTGCCGGAATGTCTGAAGCTTGTCAAAATGGCTCATAGTCAAGGAATTTGAAACTCTCTTGACTATATAAGCGGTCACCTCGTTGTTTGTGCTGACCGCTTTTCTTCACCGATTAGTCTAAACTTCAGTNTATTAAGCTGTCACAAGATACCTCAAAGTCCTATTCATACAGTCTCCGGTTAGCCGAAACTTTCAAACCCAGCAATATTTCTCCAGATCCTGGAACTATCCCCGCTCAAGCGCTCGACTTAG
>LUGL01000243.1 GCA_002796835.1 Elainella saxicola E1
GCTTCCTATATCGATACTAATAGGGTACTCTCTCAATATGATATTTTGAGAGAGGGAGGGAGATTCTATGGCTACCAGCACTCGCCAATGGCTGAAAGAGGAGCTAGAGAATCAGATCTTGCCTGAAATTGCCAAACTGAATTTTGACCGAAGGGGAAAACTCAGGGCGAAGAAGCTTTGTACTTCAATGCGCGATGCTTGGGCGGCTCGTGGTTTGACTTCGGCTCGTCAGCAGCAAGGCTGTATGGATCAAGTTAGAGCGGCGATTCGTGAATCGCTGGGGAAGCAGCATTGGTCGCTCGATTACATTAAGCTTTTGACTGAGGAGCATGTTGAGATCAATCACGCTAAGTCTTTGAAGACTCGTGAGCGACAGTTACAGCAGCTATATCTTAAAGACCCGGATGCGATCGTTGCAACAGCGGTTCGGCTGCTCTCTTCGAATGATTGGGCGGAAGTGACGGCGGGGTTGGCGGTGCTTACTGGTAGAAGGTTGAATGAATTGCTTGAAACGGCTGAGTTTGCTGAGGTTAGTCAGTGGGTGGTGCGGTTTGAAGGGGCACTAAAGCGGCGGGATGAAGCGGTGCCTCTGGTGTTTGATATCCCGACTCTGACGACGGCAAGGCGGGTCATTCAGGCGGTTGATCACCTGAGAAGTATTGCACCAGAAGGGGAGGTTAACGAATCTTCTGAGGTCGCTCATGCCAGCACGAAGCATTTTGAGAAGTTAGTACCCGCGCCTCCTGGGAAAACGGGGCTCTATGCTCATTTGTGGCGATCGGTATACGCGACGATCGCCACCTTTTGGTATTGCCCTAGACAGGTCGATGAAATGCTGTTTAAGGCTCATATCCTGGGGCATTTTGAAACCCTTTCTGAGGAGGAGCAGAGCAATGTGGGTCGGCTTCAGAAACGGTTGGAGTCGTTCGCGTCTGATCGCCATTATCGAATGTATGAAATCGATGATGAGGTGATCGCTCACTATCGAGGGAAGCGGCGGGGGATTAAGTTAGGGGAAGGAGGGATTACGGTGCTACCCGTGTTTGCAAAGGAAAATCAACCGATCTCATTGCCCAAGCGGACGCTAAGCACGCTCAAGGTGTTTGCCGATGATAAGGTGCTGCTGGAGGCTATTTACGATCGGCTCGATCTCTCACCCAATCTGTCTCAGCATGAACGCTTTTCGGGGCTTCTGGCTTGGGCGATCAATATGCTGGAGCAGCCTCTAAAACAGGGGCAGGAGGAGGAGCAAGAGCAAGTACAGGAGCAGGGGCAGGAGCAGGAGCTACAAGAAGTTCCTCTTGCTGAAGTGGATGATCGGGCGACATCGTTGCCTGAAGCGATCGCAGGGCTAGTAGAAGTACCGCAAGATCCGCTTCGTCAGGATCTACAGGCTTTGGTCGCGACGCTACAACAGTTCGTTGCACTACAGATGAATGCTGCTCCTTTGACAAATCCATCTCTGGCTCATCGTTCGTCTCAAAACGCTGCCAAGATGGATGAGGGTATGGCAGAGGACCAGGAATCGCTTAATCAGCCGCGCAAGCCTCGCTCTTCGCCGCAGGAAAACGATCGCCTTATTAACACGGCAATCAACGAAATCATCGCCTATAACAATGCGCCAGAGCGCAGCCATAAAGAAAAGTGGGAAATTAGTGTTAACGTCCTCAAGGCTTGGGGTTTCCCTCAAACGGCTATCTATAGAATTCGCAATCAACGCCTAGACGAGATTAATCTCCATCACGCAGCTCATGCCATTCAACCCAAACATAACCTCTCTCATCACAGAGGACAGAATCCGAAGGTAGCGATCGCCTCCCTGAACTAAGCCTTTAGAACCTTCTATCCTTCCGAATTTAAGAATTCAGTTCATTCGATTCACTTTTAGCTTTGCTAGGAAGACCGAGTGCCAGTTCTACAAACTTGATAGTTCTGGTGCGAAAGAGGGCGACTACAAACAGATCAAGGAAAGTGATTCTGACCCTGTGCCAGCTAAGGTAGGGCTGCTCGGTACTACCCTCATCCCAGGGTAGAACATGTTTGTTGTGTCATGACGAATATTTGAAACCCTATACCCTGTTCTCAAAACGAGTGCAGGGATGGCCATATTTAATCCAATATTGTTTCAAGTCGCCGCAAGCATTCAGTAAACTTGCTTTAGCTTGATAGAGAATGACTTGCCGGTGGTCTCCAATCCAAACTTTGTCGATCGGTTCAACCGAAAGGAGGGTTCCTCCAAGCGTTGAAATACATTCTTCAAAGCGATCGACTGCACTATAATCAACCGTTTCAAAAATATAAAAATGACCAGAACAAATCAGATGACGGCTCCGAATCCAGCAGCGTAGCTTCTTTTGAGCTTCAGATCGTCCTATCTTAGCCTCTTGCGGCAGTTTAGCAAGTTGAGATTCATGGAAAGAAGTATTTAGTAATGGGGACTTCATCAGTAAGCTCTCCCGGTTGTCAATCTGCAAGGTGAATCGTTCAATACCTGTTTAGACAAACTTTTGGACAGCCACCAAGATTGCTCAATGTTCAGCAATTTATGCAGCTTCTCAACAATCACAGAAAATTTATTTTAAGCATCCAATGGGAATAATCAAAAATTCAGGATTAATTCAGTCAAGCACATTCGATTAATTTCAATAACATGCTCAAGAATTTACACTCTTCTAGCAGAGCAACGATCATCAAACCAAACCATCTCAAATTTTCGTTCCAAGTCACTCCCAACCTTTGCTGGCTCATTTCTGAGTGAAACCGCAAAGCTTAGAAAATAGTTTCATAGTGTTAAAAAATTTAAGATTTGCCGGTTGAAATTGCTCTGTTTAATCAAACTGCTTGAGAGAATTTTTGTTATCACACGAAAAGATCACGAGGCAATCAAGGTTTCACTCATTCTCCTGGTTTTATACGCATTGTTATAATCTAATCCTCTTACAAGGTCGTGGTGGCTATTACTAAGAATTGTAAAGTTATAAATTGATATTTAAGGTTCGCTATCCGACTTAAAAGCCGCTTGTTGACTAGCGTTCAAGACAATCATGGCAAAGAGTATTTCATTAATTCTTTAGAAACACCCTCCAAAATGAGGACAGGAGGTCAGGTCGCTTTTTGCTCAACGCCAAATCCGACCAGGACGACTTCATTCATTGGTTCCCCTTCAACTGGTCGGCGGTAGTTAAGAATCCGACGAATACGCAGTTGGGGATTCACTAGCGTAATCGAATCGACAGAAATCACCCGAGTGTAGGTTGTGGTCATCAACAATTCCCGGGTTTCCGCATTAAAGCGAAACTGAGAAATAATCGGACGAGCTTCTTCGTAGGCCCGATCGCGCAAATAATCTCCCGTCAGAATGACAGATTCCTCTCCTTTCGGCACAAACAGCATATTCAGCGCCTGGGACACCGTCTCTCCGGTTTCTGAAACGGTATTAAATGCCAGATGAAAACCGGGCAATGTTTCAACGGCGGTTGGCTCATAACCGTTGTCTGAGAGAACCTGTTGCTTTTGTTCCGGCATCAGGCGATGAATCACAAAATCTGTGTGCGATCGCTCTACTTCTTGATGCGTTAGGTAATGGTAGGTGCGTTCTGTATTCCAGGTACCAACGCAATGGTCAAAGAATTCGTGAAAGGTTGCAAGAGAAGACATAGAAGTTGGAGGAGGTGAGGAGTTGGAGGAGGTGAGGAGTTGGAGGAGGTCAAGTTAAGAGGCTGACAGGGTTGGGGGCGGTGCAGTGTCCCGAAAGCGGCTCATTTCAGTGATCAGATGCTCAAAATAAGGAGCCAACAATGCGGACGGATGGGAATCAATGCGTTTGAGGCTCGCTGCTTTAATCCCTTCCAATCCCACAATCATGGCATCTAGCGGCACATTCAGCGTCTGATATAGCAACTTCATGGCGGTGAGGCCTTCCGGACTGGTGTAGTGGGCATGTTGACCAGCAATTCCGTAAGTAATGCAGCGCAGGAAATGCCAGAAGTCACGCCAACAGGCATCAGCTCTTTCAGGCGGATAGAGGCTGCCACCCGGTTGGGTAATTGTTGGGAAACGGGTCAAGACTTGGGAGCGGGCTTCATCGACAATTTCAGTGACTCGATCGCGCAACTGTTGAGCCACTGGAATGAGGGTTGCCGTTTCGGGCGCGAGGGTTTGAATTTGGTTGAGGTCATCATCGGTTAAATAGCGGGCCTGATCATCTGCTGCTTGAAAAAGCACAATTGCGGGAGCAGGATGGGTCGATCGCCAAGATTCAAAGCTGACTATCCGCGCCTTTTTGATCAATTCTTGAATCGCTTCGCTTCGTTGCATCGACATAAGCTTTTCTCACATCCTTATTCCTCTAGTATCCCGGAAAAAGATCGGTGTAGAGCTTCACACTGTATCAATTCATTGCCCAATCGCCAGAACTGGTCGAAAGCGGGAATGATGGGGAACAATTGCCACCACTCCTGATTTTGAGGATGGTCTCTACCCCAGGATGCGGCCAGGAGTACCTCTAGGGGGAGTGTTTTCTAAAGGGCGAAGCAGTTAAAGTGCAGATATCGATCGGACCCGATCAAAATGGCAATAAAAACTTTATTTTTAACAATTCTTTGTTTTTTTTACGATGAAGAGTGGCAAGGCAAGTATAGAGACTTACAGAATTTGAGAGACAGTTTGCCAAAATAGGGGCATTCGTTCTGTTGTTGACTGAGGCAAGTTGCTTAATAAACCAGAATCAACTACGATGAACCCAAACTGTAAATGTAAATAATTGTTTTATTTTCTTGACTGAGACTCCGATTTGCCACCTAAAAACCAGTGAGGTTAGCGCTGCATGATTCAGACTGTTCAGTTTGCTTCAAACACATTAGTTGATGACTTCTTCCAGCAGTGCGAAGGAGAATGGCAGTCTCAGCGCCGCTATTACACGCTCAAGGATGGGGAAACTCAGGAAGTTGTGAGCCGTTTGACGATTCAATATTTGCCACAAGGTAGCGAAGCGTTGATCCAGTTAGCTCATCTGCATGAGTTGGAAGATGCAACGGTGCTAACCTGTGGAGCGCTCACCACTTGGGAAAGTAACTATATTGGACCAAGCCCTAAAACGTTAACTGGTTCTACTTTATTTGGAGTCCAAGGCGATTTGCTCTACCGCGATCGGGGATTTTCGACGAGCAAGCCCATCACAGCGAAATTCTTCATGCGCGATGCCAAAACGATGTGTTTGAAAACCGAATATAGCGGCAATGCCTTTGAGGAAGAAATTAAGTTGATTGGCACTCAGTATCGCACGCGCCAAGCCATCATTTCACGGGCGGGCGAAGAGCAGATGATCGGGCAGTATTTAGAAAAACGTCTGAGCTAAAACGAACAACGTTGTTCGTAAAACGATTTTTGGTTGATGAAAATGTCGGTTCTGGTAGTCTGCTCCAGCTTGCTTAGCCAAGCGATCAGCGGCACAGGCCGACCTTTTTTTGGGCATCAGCCGACTTTATTTTGGGCATCATTAGTTGATTTAGCGCTGTCATCTGCATGACGGCAAACTGCTCTCAAAAAAAATGTATCTGCTCTTACAACTGTTCAAAGGCGCATCAGGCCTGGGAAAACTCATAATTTGTACTTTTGTTAAGAGCATTTTTCTGAGAAATTTCAAAATTCGTAACAAACATCGATTCAACTACATAGTATAAAAAAGAAGGTGGAGGGCACAAAAGGCATGCGTCGGTTGAGCTGGCGTTCACTTTAGGTCCTATCCAACCGCTCAATAAAAAATACAGAAGGCTACCTCATTTTTCAGAAGTTAAAGATTGCTGTAAAGTTTTACAACAATTTTCTCGGAATTCTGAGGAGCCGATAGGTAAGCTGATGAGTCACGGTTCAATTCGATCGAATCAGAATTGAGTCAACCGTTACTGAAGCAAGTTGGTTTTCAACCAGACCCCCATCAACCAAAAAGATAGGAGATTGAGTTTATGTTAGACGCGTTCGCCAAGGTTGTTTCCCAGGCTGATGCACGTGGTGAGTACCTCAGCGGTTCTCAAATCGATGCTCTGAGCGCAATGGTTGCTGATGGTGCTAAGCGGATGGACGCCGTTAACCGCATCACCGGTAACGCTTCGACCATCGTTGCTAATGCTGCTCGGACTCTGTTCGCTGAACAACCTCAGTTGATCGCTCCTGGCGGTAATGCTTACACCAGCCGCCGCATGGCTGCTTGCTTGCGCGACATGGAAATCATCTTGCGCTATGTTACTTACGCAATCTTCGCAGGGGATGCTTCTGTCCTCGATGATCGTTGCCTCAATGGTCTGCGTGAAACCTACCTGGCTCTGGGTGTTCCCGGTGCTTCCGTCGCTGCTGGTGTCAACAAGATGAAAGAAGCAGCTATCGCGATCGCAAACGACAGAAATGGCATTACCCAAGGCGATTGCAGCTCTCTGATGGCTGAAATCTCTAGCTACTTCGATCGCGCTGCTGCTGCTGTTGGCTAAGTCCAAATCTGACATTTGTCTCTTTTTGACTGCTGGTCAATGTGACCAACTTTGCTACTTGTATTGACAGATTTATCGGGAGATAACCTGACCATGAAAACCCCTTTAACCGAAGCAGTTGCTGCTGCTGATTCTCAAGGCCGTTTCCTCAGCTCTACTGAACTGCAAACCGCTTTTGGCCGTTTCCGCCAAGCTTCTGCTGGTCTGCAAGCTGCTAAAGCACTCTCTGAAAAGGCAAAGAGCTTAGCTGATGGCGCTGCTAATGCCGTTTATCAGAAGTATCCCTACACCACGCAAATGCAAGGGAACAACTTCGCTGCTGACCAACGCGGTAAAGACAAGTGTGCTCGTGACATCGGCTACTACCTCCGCATGGTCACCTACTGCCTCGTGGTTGGCGGCACCGGCCCCATGGATGACTACCTGATCGCTGGTATTGCTGAAATCAACAAGACCTTCGATCTGTCTCCCAGCTGGTATGTGGAAGCCCTCAAGTACATCAAGGGCAACCATGGTTTGAGTGGTGATGCTGCAGTTGAAGCAAACTCCTACCTCGACTATGCAATCAATGCACTCAGCTAATTGCTGAAATCGATTCACCTTGCCCGGAGGGGTAAGCAGTCATCAAATTTTGGTGATTGTTTATGGCTCCGGGCTTTGTCTTTTAAAATTGATCAGGCGACAAACCTAATAGAAACGAATTTTGTTTCTCTTCATTCTTATCCCCAATGCCCGAACAACCTTTTGATAATTCTGAAACGAACGATTCCCTTACTGTTGAACAAGCGATCGTCAATTTACAAGGAGAAGATCTGGGGTTACGCATTTATGCTGCCTGGTGGTTGGGTCGATTCCGCGTCGATGAACCGTTAGCGGTTGATGTCCTCATTAAGGCACTGGATGATGAGGCCGATCGCACAGAAGCAGGCGGCTATCCCCTTCGACGCAATGCTGCCCGGGCACTTGGAAAGTTGGGAGACCAGCGGGCGGTGCCAGCCTTAGTTCGTTCTCTATCCTGCTCTGATTTTTATGTGCGAGAAGCAGCGGCCCAGGCTTTGGATATGTTGGGGGCAACAAGCAGCATTTCGGTCCTGATTGATTTACTCCAAGACCAAATCCCTGGAACGTTACCTGCACCAGAACCCCCAAATCTCGCACAGCCTTTTGACGCCATTCTGGAAGCGTTGGGCGCTTTACAGGCAACGGAAGCCGTGCCGCTGATCCATCCTTTTTTGCAGCATCCGGTGCCCCGTGTTCAATATGCTGCTGCCCGAGCTTTGTATCAGTTAACTCCCGCACCCGCAGCCAATCAATATGGCGATCGCTTGATCGAAGCGTTGTCTGGTCCTGACCTTCAACTCCGCCGCTCTGCGCTTTCTGATCTCGGGGCAATCGGCTATCTGGCTGCTGCTGAACCGATCGCAGAAACTCTGGCAGAAAATAGCCTTAAGCTGATCGCCCTCAAGGGGTTACTTGAAACACAACTGAAGCAATCCCCTGATCTAGAACTCCCTGAAGGGGCTGTGCGCGTGATGCAACTGATGGATGAGTTGCTCTAGTTTGCAGAGATTTGTCGCGTTCCGTCAAAACCGATCGACAATGACAATAGACTCTTTCATAAACTTGCTTTGAATTTCCTGATTCCATGTCTGATCTCCAAGCTCTGATTGCCGCTGTTGATGCCGCTGACTCCGCGACCAAGCTCTCTGATGCCGTTCAACAACTTGCTGAATCTCACCTGGAAGGGGCGATTCCTACTTTAATTGCGGCACTGAGCTACAATAATCCCGGCGCTGCGGTGGCTGCGGTAGATGGGTTGATTTATCTCGGTGAACCTTCGGTGCCCTCCCTGCTTGATCAGCTCGATCAGCATAACTATACGGCCCGGGCTTGGGCAATTCGGGCTTTGGCAGGCATTGGCGATCCACGGGGGCTGACTACGTTGTTGGGCGCAGCAACGGCTGATTTTGCCCTGAGCGTGCGTCGCGCTGCTGCAAGAGGGTTGGGGACGCTGAAGTGGCACCAATTCCCCTCAGAAGACCTGGAAATTGCGCAGGCAGAATGCTTAGATGCCTTACTTTTTGTTTGCGAGGATGATGAGTGGATCGTTCGCTATGCAGCTGTGACGGGCTTACAATCTCTGGCAACGGCAATTTGGTATTCTCAACCGGACTGGCGATCGCCCATTCTAGCTAAATTTGAACAGATGGTATCTCTTGATCCAATCCTGGCGGTTCGGGCACGCGTTCGGTGGGCTCAACAACAATTGCAACAAGAGATTGGTATCACCATCCCCGCAGTCGCTACTCCTTCCAGTGAGATCTTTACGGATTGGCATGCAACCCTGGAAAATCTCTATCACCGCAAGTCCCAAGAACGCCCACTCCCAGAAGGTGACCCCAGACGCTTTCGTGGTCTGGCCGCGACGATCGGTTCTCCCGCTAACGATTGATGCTTTCACGCTCAAACTCCCTATTTCCTATTCAGCTATCTATTTCTGTTGCAATCAACGCTCTCAGGTAAATCATGAATGCAATGCAGTTTTTCCAAAATAGTGCAGGGCTTTGGCGATCCCTTCGCACCACTCACCACTTGGCCTTCCGCCGCACTGAACAAGGAGAGTCCGAAATCTGGGTGGAACCGTTGGCCGCTGACCATCCGCAAGTCGTCGAAATCTGCAATCTCCACCAAATTGACCCAACCTTAGCGATCGGGGGCGCTTTTGTGAAATGGGAAGGCTCGATGGCTTGGGATAGAAATGAGGATGAAAATCATACAGGCTCTACGGTATTTGCCCTCGTGCCAGATAATCAGTCGGGTCGCTCTGGCAAAATGCTGCGCGAACGTGGCTATGCCGAAATTGTCCCGGTGGTGGGTCAG
>LUGL01000244.1 GCA_002796835.1 Elainella saxicola E1
GCTAAATAACTCTCGATAAACTACTCGTCCTCCACACTGAGTTTGACTGACAAAGAACCACAACAAATACACCCAGAGATTGACCAAGATAAACGCTAACGCCACAAACAGTAACCGAACNNCTGTCTAATGTCAACTACTTTTGCCGAATGGCGACAATTACATTTCCGGTTTTGGAACAGAAAAAAGAAGACATTCTAGAACGACAACTAACAGTTTTGTACTACAACAGTGGACTAAAAATGGACTGTAGTGAGGATACTACAGCCCTCAAAATGCAGCCCAATCGGTGAGCATCGAGCGGCAGGATGCCCGATACTTCGTTGCCTGGTTGCTCTTTGAGCAGCAACGCTTGACGAAGAGTCAGATCGTGCTTTTGCCTTTACTTTGAGCTAGATCGGCTCGTGGCCGATTGCTTGCGGAAACTCTCTGCGTGGATCTCCAGGATCAAAGCATGATGCACCAGTCGGTCTACCGCGGCCACCGTCATCATCGAGTCCGAGAAGATCGCCTCCCATTGACTGAACGGCTGGTTAGCCGTGACCAGCAAANCTGCGTCGTTCATAGCGATGAGCAATCAACTCAAACAACACGGAAGTCTCCGCTTCACTCTTTTTGACATATCCAATATCGTCAACAATCAACAGATCAAAGCGGTCAAGTTTACCCAGCAGGGCTGGCAATTGCAGGTGCAACTTGGCGTGCTGTAATTGCTGCACCAACAGGGTTGCAGGGCAAAACTTGACGCGCTTGCCCAATTCAACCATGGCTCGTCCCATCGCTGCTGCCAGGTGAGTTTTGCCCACNCCCGGATGCGCCAAACAACAGCAGATTTTCAGAGCGCTCCAACCAACTCGCATCCTGTGCCAATTGCATCAAAGCGGCAGGATTGAGCTTGGGGCAATGGTTGAACTCAAAGTTGGTAAAACTTTTTGCGCTGGGCAGTTGGGCTTCTGCCAGTGCCCGTTGCAGACGCACCTGGAAGCGGCGATTGACCTCCAACTCGCACAGTGGAGCGCAAGAATTGGCTGTAAGACCACTGCTCCTGGGTGGCTTTGGACTCCAGGGTCTGCCACTGGGTAAGCATATGGGACAATCGCAGTTGTTTGAGGTGTAGGCTGAGGCTCTCGTAGGGCGGCAGGGGTGGTGGGTTCATCGGCGGTATTGAGGAGTTGGTCATAGGGCGATAACTCGTGTTGTTGAACGTTGGGCACTGGCAGGGTCGCTGCTTTGAGCAATTGGAAATCTCGCTGTAAGCCAGTCAGTGTCAGCGTTTGCTGGGGCAGGTGAGCCTGGAGATATTCGGCAACGGCAGTCTCTTTGTCTTGGGTTGCGGCAATGTAAAGTGCTTCAACCATTACTCTTGCTGCCGTGTCTGGGTCAAACTGAGTGCCCATCTGCTGCCAAAGCGCCCGCCACTGATCGGTGGGGAGGATCTCTTGTTGCCAGGTGCAGTAGAGAAATGCTCTGGGTTTGCACCTGAGAGCATCAATGATGTGGCGGTAGTCAATGCAGCGTGCCCGTCTGCTTTTGGCAGGGTTCTCCGCTCGGATGCGGGTCAAACTCACTACCTCGGTTCTGCCCAGGTAGCCCACCAAGCGGTCGTGATAGAGGTGAATCGTCAACTGAGTGCCAATCAGACGAGCAGGCACACTGTACAGGATGCAGCGCACCTCAATCGCACTATGGCAACTCACCCGCACGCTCAACTCTTCATAGTCTGCTACTCGATAAGCCGGTAAGGGTTGCAGGTGTTGTTGTTCGGCTGCAAATTTTTTACTGCAACGGGCATTGAGCGCTTCAACAACAGTGTTGATGAACGCTCCGTAAGCGGTCACTGAGTCAAACTCAAAGCTGCCTCGCAGATACAACTGCTGAAGCAAGCGCCGTTTGAAGTGTCCGTGGGGAGACTCGATAGAGCCATTCTCATNGGGCAACGCCTGTGTTGTTGCGTGTCGGCTGCATCCGGTAATGGTCGCATAGCTCATCGTACAGCCGAGTCAAGGGCTTGTGGCGCTTGCCTGCCATGTTGCGGTATGCCGCACTGAGGCTGTCGGTGCGGTGCAATTTGGGCACTCCCCCACAGGCACTCAGGGCATTTTGCAGTCCCTGGGACAAGCCAATGAAGCTTTCACCGCCCTGGATAATCTCCACATACTGCCAGCTGCTGTAGGCAAGGCGGTAGTGGTAGAGGATGTGCTCAAACGGCTTGCCGCCAATGGTGATGGTGATACCTTTGAGTTCTGTGAAGTCTGATAAGCCCATTTCCCCCGGTTCGTGGCGCAACTCGAACATGACTTCTTTGGGGTCACCGTAGAGGGCTTTCCAACTCGCAACCCGTCGTTGCACAGTCCGCAGCACACTTTCGTACTGCCCTGGATATTTCCCGACCAGGTAATCAAACAGCGTCCTGGGTTCTAGGCGNNGGGTTCTCGCCGCAGCATCGGCTCCAACTCGCTATCCCAGACCTCTGCCAGTGGGTCAATTCGGGTGCGCCAGTCGCGCTCCATGCCAGCTTTCGGTTGGTGTTCTCCTGCCTCAATCCGTCGTCCACTGCGCTCGCTCAATCCAGCGATTGTCGCTGACTGCACCTGGGTGCAGCCTGTTTCTCTGGCTCTCATATACACCTGGCTCTGATAGCTTGAGATCATCGGCACTGCCTCCATTCCCGTTTTGCTCTTAGGAATGGTGTAGTGCTTTTTCTACTGCCACGACGACTGCTATCTCGTTGTTGCCCTTTCCTGCGATCTCAAAATCTGTTGAGAGCTCAAACGCGATCTGAGCGGTCAGAGTAATTGTCGTCGGTGGCTAAAGCTATTGTCGCCAGATAACCTGCCAAAGTCCGGCAAATCTGCACGCTTTTCTCAGCTTGTCTGGCTAGCAAAATCCCTGCATCTGAACTCAGTTCCAAGTCCGAAAACTGCACCACCAGGGAACGAGGCTCATAAAAATTGTAAGGAAGGTCTGAATT
>LUGL01000245.1 GCA_002796835.1 Elainella saxicola E1
CCTAACGCCTGCATATAGTCTTGCGCTAGAAACTCGCGCACACTTGATCGGAGGACAGCCCGCCCGTCGGCACCCCGGCAATAAGGCGTTGGGCCACCCCCTTTCAATTGCATTTCCCAGCGCTGTCCATTGATGATTCCTTCAAATACAGATATCGCTCGACCATCGCCATAACCATTACCCGTACCAAATGGACATTGTTGGGTATATTCGGTGCCATAAATTGACAGGGCATAACCCGTCGCCCAGCCCACCCGTCGCATCGGCTCATGGGCAGCAGAGAGAGCACCAGAAAATACACGGCGAAATTTTTCATTCAGCGCCAGCTCATCGCTCAACCCAAGTTCCTTAAAAAAAGTGCGGCTATGAGCTACATATTCTGGGTCTGCAAGCGGCGTGGGTGTCACAGGTACGAAATGACCAGAAAAAACCTGGCGGGGCCGGTGATCATCACCATCGACCGTGGCATCAGGATCGGCATTTAAGGTATCCATCAAAAAATAATCCGCCAATTGCACAAACTCATCGAAAGTCGTTACGCAAGGCTCAGCAGAGGGTTTAGATGGATATGGCATTGTTGCTAGCGCCGATATTTCGGGAAGGATTCATGTTTAATTGAGGACTTTGCAGAGGCTAACACGTATCTCGGCTCAATGCCTATTACCGAAAGCACGATTTAGCGATCGCCATACTGAGAGCAATCATCTCCCCGTTTGTTGTTAACCCTAAAAGCATCTCTTGCTGTGGTTGAATACGCTGCCCTGTAATAGCACATTGCTCGTCTTGTTGAGAGACTGCCCTAAACGTCGCTCGAATATCCGACATAGATAACAGTGGGGGATGAGGGGGCGGTGCAGAGCAGTTCCCCCTTTGGGGCGATCGCCTATCCTCGGCTGAATACGATCGCACCTCATCTGCCCCTATCTGTTTTTCCACAAACTGCCAAAGCACTTCCCGAATCAGAGTTTGATAGCCCTGTTCACCGGAAATCTCCCGCAATCGCTCCTTCAGTTCAGGTTCTAGTCGGATACTCGTCACCTGCATTTCCGACGTGCAACCTCGTTTACGTGTATCCATAAATGAGGAATGCGATCCTCAATCTGGCTGCTGCAAGAGCGGGAGATCGGTGTTGCGTCGATGAAGCCTCCACATATTACATTTTGTTAGGGATCAACGATGCCGCTACAACTAGATTCTTGTACAATAGGCTCGAAAACTTGCCAATAAAATCAGCAAAGGTCTAAATTACATGCCCGAACTTAACACTGCAAGCCAAGAAACGATCGCTAACGCATTACGGGATTACGATCCGCCAAGCGCCGATCAAATCGCCGAATTAATTGTACAAGAGCGCAACCGTAAACCTTTTTCAGGACAGCTAGACTTTTTAGACCGATTTGATATCAATCCTGATGTTCTTGAATACTTCTTTCAGGTAGGTTTTACCGCTAATGGAGAGAGTGATTAAGCCTAGCGTGAATAGTGCCGCACTCATCGGTTGAAGGCGCAACAAAACCGAGCGTATTCGCCTAAAACCCCCTGCGTAACGAAGCGCCACCTCAAGCAGCATTTGCCAGTGGGAAACCTTCAAGCCGAATACTCCCCGATAAAGTCGAGGAATGGATTTTC
Source organism: Elainella saxicola E1 (assembly GCA_002796835.1). Lineage (GTDB taxonomy): Bacteria > Cyanobacteriota > Cyanobacteriia > Elainellales > Elainellaceae > Elainella > Elainella saxicola. The sequence goes on from LUGL01000245.1 coordinate 1,630, forward strand.
AAATTCTTGAATTTAATGGCGAATCTGACTACGTTCACGCGCTTATTGCATTTCCGCCAAAACTCTCCATCTCTCAGATGGTAAATGCAGATGGTAAATGCGCTCAAGGGGGTTTCTAGTCGTCGCTACGGTCAATCTGGATTCCAAAAACCTTATGGCAAAGAGGCTCTGTGGAGTCCTTCCTATTTTGTTTCCAGTGTTGGTGGCGCACCTCTTGAAGTCCTTAAGCAATATATTCAAAACCAACTAAAGCCGTCCTAGAAGGACGGGGTTTTAAACCCATTTCTTTGATAACCGAACATCCTAAATTTCAATCAAGGGTGGACAATCTGATACTACAAGTGTAGTATGTAAACATTCGGATTTGTAATACAAATACTACAGCCTTCCATGATACGCATCCTTCTCGCCACTTTAGCCAGCGCCATGCAATGCCGACCTCAACACGGTCTAGGCAGAGCAGCGGCGCTGTTTGCGTTTGAGGGGACGTATTGGTTTAGCGGCGGTAAATCCGTCAGCGAAGGCATCCATAGCAACATCGCCGGACGACTCAATCCGGATCAACCCACTAGCAGCGGGAGGTGCAGGGCAATCCTGACACCGACATAGGGAAACCCATAACAACTTCCCAAACCCCCGCTCCTGCGAACCAGAGGCGGGGGTTATTTTTTGAGGAGAAAACTGATGCAGACCGAGCAACGACAGAAAATTCCAATACTCCAGAACCAGGTGGTGGTGTTCTCTAAGAACTACTTGCCCCTGGCACGAATCAACCTTAAACGGGCGATCGTACTCCTGGTTACTGGACAGGCAGAGACTCTGGAGTTCAGCAGCACCCAGCAATGGGAAGTTCGCTCTCCCAGTGTCGTACTACAAATCCCAGATCACATTCGTTTGACCAGTGGTAATCCAGAGCGGCACTGGAAAGTTCCTCCGGTGAATCGTCGGGAGGTCTTCCGCCGCGACAACCACACCTGTCAGTACTGCGGTAGCACCAAGCACCTGACGCTGGATCACGTCATTCCCCGCTCAAAAGGCGGACTCCATACCTGGGATAACGTGGTGACTGCGTGCGAGAAATGCAATTCATGCAAAGGCGACCGCCTCCTGCATGAAACCGGAATGGTACTCAAAACCAAACTTAAAGCACCGATGCACCCTGCGTTAGCGCAGCTTTCCGCAGGAATCGCCTTTGCTGAGCAGTTTTGGAAAGAACAGCAGCCTATTGACACCTGACCTCAAGCCAGAAAGAAGGCATGACCGATGTTAAAGCTGAACTACACCGATGTTGGGCTGTACATGGAGCGGACCATGACCAACCCCGAACTGTTGATTGCCCAGCGAGTACTTCTGGCGATGCGGTTAGGGCAAACGCTCCACGTCGAACCCGGTCATGCCTCCTTTCTGCTGCCTGCTGATATTTCTGAACTGAAAGTGCTGGAAATGTCACTACAGCAGGAGTACGGCTCAGGGGTCTCCCTTATTGCTGTAGATGGGGAGTTTGTGGAAGTTGGACTCAGCGGAAGCTGGGTTGCTGAGGACAAGGACGCTCACGAAGGGATGTTCTTAACCGTGATGAGCGATCGCACTGAATTTCTGACTTACAAACTGTGGCAGATGAGTGAAGCCCGCATTTCCTCCTTAACGTAAGGGGGAAAACCAGTAGGAGAGGGCGATATGACCATTTCTTTTCCGATCGCCCTCCTACTTAAGAAAAAAAGTTGTAGTACGGGGTTGACAACTTGTAGCACGTTTGTAGTATAACTGTAGTATCAACACTGCAACCTCTCACAAAGGCGCTGTAGTAAACCCTCCGAACCTTGAAAATTGCATAAATGCCACCTTTGGGGGTGTAGCTTAGTCTGGCTCAAAGCAGTCGCCTGTCGAGCGAAAGATCGTGGGTTCAAATCCCATCTCCCCCGCTTTGTAGCATCGTGGACGAATAGAGAAGTCGCCGTGCCTCTCAAGCATGGAGAAGCGGGTGCAACCCCCGTCGATGCTCCCAATGAGGATGTAACTCAGATGGACAGAGTGCTTGTTTCCGAGACAAGTGGTCACAGGTTCGATCCCTGTCATCCTCGCTCGTGGGAACGGATTGGCATCACTTGCTCCGAAACCAACAAACGGACGGTTGCAGGATTGGGGTACCCTCCGGGAAGGCAAAGCCTACAATTCCCCACGTTTCCACCACATCTCCAGGTCGCCAAGTGGGAAGGCGTTGGTCTGCAAAACCGACTATTCGTGGGTTTCTCCAAAGGAGACGCTTCGCGAACGATTCCCACCCTGGAGTCCAATCATTGCAGCGTAGCTTAATGGCAAAGCCCCAAGCTCATAACTTGGTCATTGCGGGTTCAACTCCCGCCGCTGTAACCAATGCACAGATGGTGTAACGGCAACATCACGGTCTCCAAAACCGTTGTTCGAGGTTCAAATCCTCGTCTGTGCGTTGTCGTGCCCTAATCGAAAAAGCTTACATACTCGCCTAATGGTAAGGCAACTGTTCGTAAAACAGTTCATTGCAGGTTCAAATCCTGTGTGTGAACAACAGCTTTTTCAACTTGCACGGCATACATGGTGCAGAAGCGAAGTGGTCGAGCGGCACGTCTTTCAAGCGTGTAATTAACGGGTTCAAGTCCCGTCTGCACTGCCAAGTTCAACATAGGTCGGCTCGCCTATTGGTGTGGGCAACGGTCTGTAAAACCGCCGCGATCGCGTTGCTGGTTCAATTCCAGCCCGACCTACCAACGGTTTGATTAACAACATTATGGAGAGTAAATCGATCAGGCGAGCAACTTCGTTGAGCTTCGCTAACGACGCTGTTTGCTAAACAGATGGATGAACAATTGTGGTTCGAATCCACTGCTCTCCGCCTTTGAGAACGTGGTGTAACTGGATGAACACATCGGTCTACGAAACCGAAGAGTGAGGGTTCAACTCCTTCCGTTCTCGCCAATCATGGAGGGCACCGCTGAATGGTCGGCAACTGGTCTTGAAAACCAGGGTAGTCCTTGGGCTAGGGGTTCGATTCCTCTGCTCTCCGCTTGTGGGAAGTTGGTGAAGCTGGTGCTCACGTGCCGCTGAAGACGGCGAGAAGGCGGTTCAATCCCGTCACTTCCCACTCATTGCCCCGTAGCTCAGTGGCAGTAGCGGTCGCCTGTTAAGCGAACGGTCGCAGGTTCAATCCCTGCCGGGGCAGCCATTCATTGCCGAGTGGACAACATGGAAAGTCGCTGTGACTCTGAATCACGGAGATGCTGGTACCCTTCGGGAAGCAAGCTACGACCCCAGCCTCGGCATCCAATCGTATTGGGAAGTACGCAAACAGGTAAAGCGACTTGACTTTGAATCAAGTGGTTGAGGGTTCGATTCCTTCCTTCCCAGTCGGGGGACATGAGAGGTTTCTGGGTCAATTTCTCTATCCTCTTTCTCACTCCTGTAGCCCAACGGAAGAGGCGGCTGTCTCAAAACCAGTCAATGTGCGGGTTCGACTCCCGCCAGGAGTACCAATTATGCTGCTGTAGCCCAACCGGAAGAGGTGCTGGTCTTAGAAACTAGAGGTTGTGGGTTCAAATCCCACCAGCAGTACCAAGTATCGGGATGTAATTCAGTGGTCAGAAGCCTTGGTTTGGGACCAAGGAGTCGTGGGTTCAAATCCTACCATCCCGACCATTTGCCCTTACCTGGGTGTTGAGTGAAAGCTAAGCTTTCACTCAACACAATCAAAAAACATTTGCCCTTGTGACGGAACTGGCAGACGTGCTGGCTTCAGAGACCAGATTTTGTGGGTTCGACTCCCACCAAGGGTACTCATGCTCCTGTGGCGGAAGGGAAGACGCTCTAGACCGAGGATCTAGCTTTTGTGGGTTCGATTCCCACCGGGAGTACCAAGCACCGAAGGCGGAAGTGGTGGACGCGCACGCCCGATAAGCGTGTTATTAGCAGGTTCAACTCCTGCTCGGTGTACCAAATATCTGAGTGTAGTGCAGTGGGAGCACGTCGGTTTGGGGAATCGGATGTCGTAGGTACCCTGCGGGAAGGCAAAGCCTACAATCCCTACCACTCAGACCATTCGGGTCGTTAGCTCAACGGTTAGAGTGGCTGCCTTTTAAGCAGACCGATCAGAGTTCAAATCTCTGGCGACCCACCAAGTTCAACCTTTGGTTGACTAGCAGAAAAACGGGTTGTTAGCTCAGTTGGTAGAGCAGCCGCCTCTTAAGCGGAAGTGCATAGGTTCAATCCCTATACAACCCACCAAACATACCCCTGTGACGCAATTGGCAGACGTGTCCGGCTTAAAACTGGAATCTTGCGAGTTCGAGTCTCGCCAGGGGTATAGCGGGGATAGAGCAAGAGCGGCTCGGCAGTCTCATAATCTGCGATCGGTGAGTGCAACTCTCACCCCCGCGTCCAAATGCAGGTGTAATGTAACGGGCAACATGAGGCTTTCGTACAGCCTTCATGCAGGTTCAACTCCTGTCACCTGCTCCAGATGCAGACGTGGTGTAACTGGCAACACAGGGGCTTGGTACGCTCCCGATATGGGTTCAACCCCCATCGTCTGATCTCTTGATATCGGAGCATGGTCCGATTGGGAAGGCACCTGTCTTACAAACAGGCTCATGTAGGTTCGATTCCTACTGCTCCGATTTGCCGCCATAGTTCAACTGGCAGAACAGCCGTCTTGTAAGCGGTTGGTTGCGGGTTCAATTCCTGCTGGCGGCTCTGTAAGCGATCGTGGTGCAGCGGCAAGCAGTGCGATTCGTTCTCTCGAAATGATCGACAACGATCAGGGATGAGAGGACAGGTTAAAGGAACTGGGAAACCAGAACCGAACCTGGTATCTGGCGACAATACATTTAGCCGACGACGCCAATTACTCTGACCGCTCAGATCGCAATTGAGATCTCGATGAATTTTGAGATCGCAGCAGTCGCTCAAGCGAGAGGTTGAAGTCGTCGTCGTGATAGGAAAAGCACTACACCAGTTCTAGAAGCAAAACAGAACTGGAGGTAGTGCCGATGATCTCAAGCTATCAGAGCCAGGTATACATGAGAGCCAGAGAAACAGGCTGCACTCAAGTGCAGTCAGCGACAATTGCCGGATTCAGTGAGCGTAGTGGACGACGGATTGAGACAGGTG
>LUGL01000246.1 GCA_002796835.1 Elainella saxicola E1
AATGGACAGCGCTGGGAAATGCAATTGAAAGGGGGTGGCCCAACGCCTTATTGCCGGGGTGCCGACGGGCGGGCTGTCCTCCGATCAAGTGTGCGCGAGTTTCTAGCGCAAGACTATATGCAGGCGTTAGGTGTGCCAACATCGCGCTCTTTGACACTGTATGTTTCTAAATCTGAGACTGTTACCCGGCCTTGGTATTCTCAAGACTCCGACTCGATTGACCCTGATGTTTTGGTGGACAATCCTGTGGCCATTTCAACTCGCGTTGCACCCTCCTTTTTGCGCGTTGGTCAGCTAGAGTTGTTTGCCCGCCGCACTCGCAGCAATGCTCATCCAAAAGCATTAGAAGAGTTGAGCATGATAGTGTCGCACTTAATTGAGCGAGAGTATAAAAGCGACATTCATCAAAGCCTTGGTTTTGCCGATCAATTAGTTGAGTTAGCTAAGCTATTTCGCCAGCGTCTCACTTCACTGGTGGCTAATTGGCTACGGGTTGGTTATTGTCAGGGTAATTTTAACAGTGACAACTGCGCGGCTGGAGGCTTTACCCTAGACTATGGACCCTTTGGCTTTTGTGAAAAATTTGACCCTTGGTTTCAACCTTGGACGGGTGGCGGCGGGCACTTTTCATTCTTCAATCAGCCTATCGCAGCAGAAGCAAATTATCTCATGTTTTGGAAAGCTGTGAGACTGCTACTTACAGAAGATGCTGAAGCGTTAGAACAGTTCGACCAAGTAGGCCGTGGCTTTTCAGAAACCATGCAAAAACAAATCCAAAAAATGTGGGCGGACAAACTTGGCTTGACTGAATATCACCCAAAGCTATTTGAAAAATTAATGCAGTTAATGACTGACTCAGCGGTCGATTACACCATTTTCTTCCGCGAGTTATCCCATATACCAGATGATATCTCCGCATTGAAAAAAAGCTTCTACGTTAAAACTTCACCACAACTCAATGAACAATGGCAATCTTGGCTAAAAAGCTGGCGCGACCTCGTCATTAACGACGGCAATTTGGCTGAGATATCAAAAAAGATGAAACAAACGAACCCAAAATACACATGGCGAGAGTGGTTGATTGCCCCTGCCTACCAACAAGCCATGAAGGGTGACTACTCTTTAGTTAAAGAGTTGCAAGAAGTCCTTAGCTATCCATATGGCGAGCAATCACAAGACGTAGAAGATAAATACTATCGTCTAAGACCTCAGGCGTTCTTTAACACGGGTGGCGTGTCGCACTATAGCTGTTCATCTTGAATAGCTACGTGACAAGCATACTTGTATCTTGGAAGCGAGCAGCTTTGTTCTTGAGCAACTGCTGAAAGACAGGTTTGCAACGTTCCTTTCAGTGATTAATATTCAACGTGTTGCATGAAGGATAGCAGGTGATTCGCAACGACTCGGGGTTGATCGAAGTGGGGCACATGTTCCGCTTTGCCCCACAGAATCAGCGTGGGATGGATGACTTGAGCAATCCGATCGCTTAAATCCGAATACCCGCCACTTCTGGTAAAGGAGGCGATCGACTCCCTCCACCCAGGCATCTCCTGATGGAGGAATGAGCAACGCAGAGCATCAATCAGCGTTGGATTGACCATTGGTAGAACTGAAGCCGCCGCCAGGGCAGCCCGCTTCCAGAAATAGAGCCAATCTGCACCCAGGTCAATGAGTCCCTGTGGGCTCAGTTATAGCAGAGGAAAAATTCCGGTCGTTAAGGCTGAAAGTCTCATAAAATATAGCTTCTGGTAACTACCTCCTTATGGTTATCGATTGGCTTGAACTGTCCGATCTTCAGCTAAAAATGGGACAGTCTGATTTACAAAGGACGATTTTGTGCCTTTTCAGGCTTCTAGTATTTGATCTGCCAGTCACTGAAAATGGGACAGTTGCCTTTGGCGCTTCACTAACGACCAAAATTTTTCCGCTGCTAATATCAAGCCAAAAACTCCTCGATCTGCCAATGCCGCATATCCGGTGGAACTTCAGGTCGATCGGATGTCCTGTTTCCAGGGTCGATCGGCAGGATGACAATAGGTAAGACTGGCTCAGAGGATGAGGAATTCATGATCGGTTCCTTAATTACCTGAAAGATGCCAACTGTCCAATACCCAACATTTACGATCAAGAAAGAACTTGATGACCGCGCCAACGTAGAATTGCTACAGCTTGGGCTTTACACAGCATAAAACGGTCTGCTTCTTGACGAAGGCTCATCAACTCTAGTCGTTCAGCATCCGTGAGTGTTCCGTCCTGGTTGCGTTCCAATAGCTCGTCATAGCGAGTCATGTCATCTGCAGTTTTGTGGCCTCTTGCAATCTGCCAAAGCGCCGCATCATCCAGTCTATCCAGCGCCGCCAGATCTGCCTGAAATTCTGCGGGAACATCGTCCCAATCAGGCGGTGCCCCAACTTCCAGCGCCCGAACAATCACTTCCTCCAGGGGACGTTGAATTGCCTGGGCCGTGTGGGTCAATCGCTGATAGAGCCGATCGGGGAGTTGTACTGTAATCGATTCAGCCACGAGATGTTGCCTCTCCTAATCCTTACAGTGTGACAGCCTTTCAACGATGCTAGCTACTCTTTTATCGGTCATCTTAGCCATAGATAACTTCACTTATCTATACCTGATTATTCTCAGAAAAATTTCTCACAGGCAAAGCTGCCGAACCTTGAATTGCTTCTATGATGAGAAGACAAGGACACATCGAGCATTGCCGCTACCCCTTATGCCCTCCCCCTTTCCAGGGATGAACCCCTATTTGGAACAACCTGTGTTCTGGTCATCGTTTCACAGTCGGCTGATTGTGGCGATCGCTGATGCAATGGCTCCGCAGCTGCGTCCGAAGTATTACATTGAGGTCGAAACCCGCAGCTATCTCAGCACAGTGGATGAAGACCTGCTGATTGGCATTCCAGATGGGGTGGTGTTAGCC
>LUGL01000247.1 GCA_002796835.1 Elainella saxicola E1
CAGCAGCTCTTGCGGAATGCGTATGAAGGCGTTTCGCCAGTGGAGCCAATCAGCTTGAATGGAAAGGATTGGACGACTCATGCGATCGAGGAGTTTCATCCTGATCCTCAGCCGGTGTAGGCGATAGCTTGCAAAGTTTTGCGGCCCCCTAAATCCCCGTCATGGGATTCTGTCAATAAGGAGCACATAACTCCACCGAGGCAGGCTTGCCTGCCTCCAGTTACTTGAGTCATGACGAGATCTGAGCGCGTAGCTTGAGAATCAAAAAGTTAGCTGTATTCAGATAAGTTCAATCGATGCGTCAACAACCAGTCATTCGTAGTCATCGTCGTAACGAAGCCACAGTTTCCTTGTTCGCTGTCATCGAGGCTGCGCCACTCCCACAAAATCGTAGTCTGATGATGCCTACTGGGATTTAGCCGTGGTCACAGCAAGACAGACGTTAATACCATCGATTGAATCGTTCTGAGCTGTTGGTCAATTTAGATTGAATCTCCTGCTGCATGCATGGGTAGTTGACTCTGATTAAGTGGCCATCTGTAAGCTAGATTCATAATCATTGTGATAGGGTTCTGCTTTGCGAAATGCTCCTCGAATGCGACCAATCAGTTTGCGGGCAACGGCCACAATTGCTCGCTGTTTGCCTGTGCGAGGATATAAGCGTTCAAAGAATCGAGCCAGGGCTGGATCTTTGCGAATAGCTCGCCAAGCGATCTCCATGAGGATGCCGCGCAGATGGCGATTTCCTTGTTTGGTAATCGCCCCTCGGTGCGTCTGTTCGCCACTGGAATGTTCACTGGGAGTCAGGCCGGTATAGCTGAACAACTGGCGTTCATTGGCAAACCTGGAGAGGTCACCCAACTCATTGGAGAGGACTCTGGCACTGATGCGTCCGACCCCCGGAGCCGAACGGTACGTTGCTTCATTCGGGTCACTCTGGGCTTGTTGCTGCAACTGAGCCACCAACTGTTTGATCTGCTCATCCAGGGCTTGCCAAATTTGATGTAAGGCGTTCACCGCCACAGTAAACTCTAGAGTTGGGGAACGCTCTAAAAGTTCTGCGACCATCTCATGACTCATTTCTCGGCGCTCTTCAGGGGCAATTAAACCCAGTTGATGCGCTTTCATCCGAATTTGATTTTTAAGGGCGGCGCGATGTTCCACCAGTTGTTCGCGGGTGCGGCTTAACATCCGTCGTTGTTCTTGTTCCACAGTCGGTACGTAAATCCCCCGTAGTCGTCCAGCCGCTAACTGGCTTGAGAGCTTGTCGGCATCTCGGTTGTCGGTTTTGACTCGGTTGTGAGCTGCCACTTCCACCGCCGCCGCATGAACGACTTTGCTGTCAATGCCTTGTTTGAATAGTTCACGATGCAAGACAAATCCTGAAAATCCGGCTTCGTAAATGGTATGAATGGTTCCTCCTGAGAAATATTTTAATAACTGCTGGGCAAGGTCTGCGGGTCGAGCGGCGGTGCTCCATTTTTTGACAATGGTTTGACCAACTCGGGCAACGACAACATACGTCTTTTTGTGAACATCAATGCCGACGTAAATCTGCTCACCGTCATAAGATTGGAGTGGTGTGGTGTTTTTCATGATGTCCTCCTAATTCTTGGGCTTGGTAACTTCAAGATAACGGGGGAGCAGTGCCTTTGATTAAACACCACACTATCCACCATAGGATCACNTTATTAAGGCTACCGTGTACACAGAAATCCTTGCGGCCCCCTAAATCCCCCAATTCTGGGGGACTTCCGAACCGGATTGCTTGCTCAAAGTCCCCCATTTTTGGGGGATTTAGGGGGCTTTGAGAGACTGAGCAACTCAGCCGATCACTTGTGTGTACACAGTAGCTTATTAAGGGGGACTTTAAGCACTTTTGGCTCGGTTCCCCCTTTATTGAGGCAGGGTTGTTTCATTGTATGAGAGGAAAAATGATCTCCAACTGATTTGCTAGCTTTCGCTTAGCAGAAGCAATTGAGGTAAACCCTAACGAACGAGCAATGGTAATGAAGAAGTTCCGGACCACTGACCAGTTCGCTGCAGCAAATCGTCCACGCTGGGGAGCACTATCTTCGTTAAAGGTCACATCCTTGACCTACCCCTGTTAAGGTGAATATTTGTACTATTCTGGATTGAGCAATCGAGCAGTTGCGACATGGGGATGTTTTGGGTCAAACGGCTTCTTGGTCGTCGGTTTCTTTTGTCCTCGTTTGGATTTACGAAACCGTTGCAGATTGACCCGTTCTGCCCATTGCCGTAAACACAGGGCAAATGCCACACTATCTATTGCCCTAAACACCTGCCAATCTTGGGCTAGTATGGCAATCTCCAATCCTCGCCAGGTGGCTTGGATGTCTTCCACCACATAGT
>LUGL01000248.1 GCA_002796835.1 Elainella saxicola E1
GCTCGATCGAACGCTTCTCTTTCCCTAGTGCCAATCTCCGCATCAGAACCAGTACGGTGAAACGCTTTGGCGGCTTTAGTACCGCAACTTTTTGTACTGAGTTTCGGGTGGAATCGGTTGCACCCACGGCGCAGCCTGCCACGGCTCCTCCGTCCTATTTCTCGCTGTTGGGTTGTTAAGTTGGGCTGCGATGAATGCTGTTCCACAAGCCACTGGCTTTGAACGCGGCTTGGCTTATCTTGATCGGGTCCGTTCTCTTGCTCCCCATCCTGATTTGATTGATTTTGTTCACGATCCAGGGATAAGAACACCCGTCTGTATTTGGGTTGGGGCTCACATTGATGCGGTTAATGGTCAGCTCTATCAATGTCTCTCCGCTTGTCAGGATTGTTTTCATCCTTGGCAACGACCTTCGGTCCAAATCCTTGCGGCTCCTTTGGCTCAATGCTTTGGTATTGATGGAGTGTGTAATCTCCATATTCGTCCGATCACCATTCTGGTCGATGTCGGTCGCGTCCTGCCTCAAGATTGGTTAGCTTTGGTCGTTCATGAGTATGCCCATGCTTATCTCGGTGTCCCTGGCCATCACGCTGATTTTGGTCGAATCCTCACCCATCTCTGTTTAGCCTTGGATTTGCCTTCCCCCTCTGCCTTCTCCCCGGATGATCCTCGCTGGCGGGCTTTTCCGCCTTATCGCTCTCTCCCAGATTCTCTCCTTTTCTGGTCCGGTGGCGCTCCCCACTCCCCATCCCCTCTTGATTAAGTTCCGTAACTTTTTATCAGACTAAAGCGAATAAAGCCTCGCTTCACCTTATGATCTAGGGTAATTTGTAAGATTTCGTAAGGTTAGGGAGCTTTTTCTCGCGTGGCTATTCCTTTATTAACTTACTCTCCTTCTACCCAAAATTCTCGCGTCTCTGGCTTCGATGTCCCCAACGATGACCAGCCTCGCTTCTTCTCTTCTGATAATATCCTCTCTCCTTCTGACCTCGATATCCTCATTGAGGCTGCTTATCGTCAAATCTTTTTCCATGCTTTCGCTGCTGACCGCGAACCCTTCCTTGAGTCTCAACTCCGCTCTGGTCAAATTACTGTTCGCGATTTCATTCGCGGTCTCTTACTCTCTAATACTTATAAACGCAGTTTCTATGACCTCAATAGCAATTATCGCTTCGTAGAACAAACCGTCCAGCGCGTCCTTGGCCGTGATACCTTTAATCAACAAGAAAAAATCGCTTGGTCTATCGTCGTCGCCACTAAAGGTATTCAAGGCTTTGTCGACCAACTCCTCAACTCTCCTGAATATCTCCAAAATTTCGGCGATGCAACCGTCCCTTTCCAACGTCGCCGCAATCTCCCTTCTCAATCCCTCGGCCAAACTCCCTTTAATCTCAAATCCCCCAGATACGATGAATATTATCGTCGTAAACTCGGCTTCCCTCAAATCGTTTGGCAGGCCGCTCCTCGCTCTTTCAAAGCCCAATCTTCCCAATCTAACCCCGGTGACCCTAAAAATTTCCTCGATATGGCCCGCTCCATTAACCCAACCGTTAATCCTCCTCAAAAACTAGCCGCCGCTAACGTCGATTTCATTAACTCAGTCCCCTACAAAAAGTAGAAAGCACTTGTTAAGCAAGAATCAATATATTATTACAAGCCCTTTTAGCTGTAAGAGGGCTATTTTTTATTTGTA
>LUGL01000249.1 GCA_002796835.1 Elainella saxicola E1
TGAGTCTTGAGAGCTACCCCTGTTAAGGTGAGCGTTTGTACTGTTATGGTTGATTGAGTATTTTATACCAATTTAATTTGAAGCTGCATAGAATAGTGCTTCTAGAATAAAATTGTACGATGATACCGAGATGACTTGTTCCTCTGTGACTTGGTCAAACAACGCTTGAACCCGTTGACGTAATGCTTGTAACGATGGGAATATCTCATTCTTCAGTGGTTGTTTGAGCAGTTGCCAGAATCGTTCAATCGGGTTCAACTCAGGACAATGCGCTGGTTGCACTAAAGGAATGATGTTCTCCGGCCAGCGAATCGTCGATGCCATATGGGCTGGTGCTTGATCCAACTGTAAAATCGCCCACTCTTCCCCTAATTCCTCGGATAGCCAGTCTAGAAACGTCTGAAAACACGCCCCATTCAGCTTTTCATACTCGTGCAACCAACAATCCCCACTCAATGGAGCAATTGCCCCATAAATCCAGAAATTCTCACGTCCCCATTGCACTTTCACTTTGGGCTTGATGCCTTTAGCGGTAATCACCTTGCCCTGCTGGGTCTTGAGTCCAACACGGGTTTCATCTTGACACAAATAATGGATGACCTTGCCCTGAGCCAGCAGACTCTCTAACAGCACTAGGGCTGCTCCAAGGTTTTTTTAAAGTTCTCTACCGCTTGCGTGTCTTGCCGATAACTCATAGGACGAGCCACTTTCAGCTTGGCTCCTAGACGATACCTCACCCATTGGTAAACCGTTGCGTATTTCACCGTTACCCCGTGTTTGATCTCCAACCATTCCACGATTTCACCATAACTGCTGAACCCTTCTGGCCTGTTGAGTTGCTGCTGCAAATCTGCCAATACCTCATCACTGAGCTTGCGCACTGCTCCAGGGGCTTTGCGGATTTCTAACAGCCCTTTGAGTCCGTCATGGCGGTATTGTTGGAGCCATCGGGTCACAGTTGAGGTATCGCGACCCAAGCGCTGTGCGATCTCTTGTTGCTGCTTCACCTGCCCGCTTTTGACCCACCACAGCATTTGGAGCTTCTCTTTATGGATTGCCTCACGGGCGAATTGTAGCCGTTTTTTCAGTTCTGCTTCGCTCTCCGCGATTTCAAGTTTGAATGGGCGACTCATACCTCTTCCCAAGGATATCGATTCTCCCTATATTCTATGTGCCTTCAAGTAAAATTGGTATTATGTCNCTGATTTTTCTATTTTTTCTGTTTTAGTAGTTGGTACAGAAGAACTAATTTGCAAGAGGTCTAATGTACTCAGGTGTTGCTTTTCGATAATTCCCATGCCGTCGTTGATCTTTCAAACTCTCCAAATCCTCTGGGTTGCCCTGCACACACCAATGGGCCACACTGCGGTAGGAACATCCGATGAACGCACTGATTTCCTCATAGGTTTTCCCATCATTTCTCAATAGCAACATGAGTGCCCGTTGGCGTTGATGCGGGTCGTTCCCCTCTCGCACGACGGTTTGGAGATTTTCTTTTTGGGTTGGACTCAAATATGGTGAAACAGGCATCACAAGCTTGGAGATATGGTTCCAATTCTTATTATGCACTCTAGCTGTCGGTCAGCTTACTTAAAACGAGGCAGCTCAACGCCCAAGATCACCAGGCCCGCTTCGCGGGCTCCGGTGCATCTACTTGTTGGGCAGGCCGTATAAAATATGTAGGTGCAACACCCACATCAACCAGCAATAGGCTAACGATGGGATGGGGAAGACAGAGAATTGGGACAATCTGGCCCCATAACTATAGTAGAGAGAAAACTCATCGGCAATACTCAAAATTTAGGAATTAAGATTCATGACCTATTCACGCCATATTTTTTTTGGCCCCATTGCATGAATTGGCATCTCATTTTTTAAATTCCTATTACCGGTCAATACTTTATATAAAGATGGGACAATTGATGATAATATAATCCCACTGGTGAACGTCAGAACTGTAATCAATGGAAACTTAACGTAGAACGAACCCTGCCCCTTTATGAAGTGATTTGCAAACAGCAGGAATGGAAAATAATGAAATAAATAAACAAAAAAAGTAAATGACGACAACTTTATTAAATAATCGATTTTATATAGCTTTATGGAGACAATCATCAAAAGCGGAAGGCCAACACATATTGATGTTTTATAAAGAATTAATCCAAAATAATTGTAATTTTTAACATACCACACATCTACGGAGGGGTCAATGTAAATTCTTATTGAGATAATCAAAAAATAAATCGTAATCAGCACAAGCATTTCCATATTAGTAACACGAGCAAGAATTTTTGTAAAATCAAAGTGACTAGCTCTAAGAAGTCCACCTAAGTAGAAAAACAAAAGTGTTTCTACATTAATCAAATAATACGCACCAATTCTAGGAAATATTTGAACATCGATTAACCACAAAATAAATATAGAGAAACCGAACAAATAATTTATTTTATTGAATTTAAAAATAATCGGGGACAGACCGATTAAAACTATCAAATCTCTTAAATACCAATATTGTCTTGATATGCTAGGGAGAAATTAGGATTTTAAAATATTTTATTAATTCTACATTTTCATGAACAAGGAGGTATTTTACCGCAGAATGAAAAATAAATATTATTGTTAAACAAAAGAAATATGGAAGAATAATTGAATTGATTCGAGATTTTATGACCCCCACATAAGACTCTCTCATCTTAGCCAATAGGAAGAACCCAGATGCAAATGCAAAAAATGGAACAGCAACTCTAGCAATTCCGTTTGTTAAAAATTGCTGAAAATAATAATTACAATCCAATGAATTGATTTCCTTCATTGAATTACAATGAATTGCTACAACCAAAATAGTTGCAATCAAATTTCCGATTTGGAATGCTTTGCTAATTTGCTTTGATATTTCCATGCATATACTCCCAAGATTGGAGTTGCCCAACTATATAATTAGGGAGAAAAATTCAGTATAACTGCCCTTAATACAGGAGATATGCTGAAAGTTTTCAATATATCCAGCCAAATTGGTGGATTAGACTGAAGCTTTTCCACATATTACACCGACTCAGGATGATTAGGCTGAAACCTTCAACCTATCTTCCACTTCCCACAGCCTATCGCATACCAAAACATGAGCGACAAAAGATCAAAGTCCGATCGCCCCACCCAATCCGATCGCCCAATTCCTACATTTCTTTGGATCTTGCAGTAGCA
>LUGL01000250.1 GCA_002796835.1 Elainella saxicola E1
ATTTCCTCTTCGTGGAGGATAAAAAATTGTTTAACTTTATTTTTAAGCAGCTTTGGAAGCGAACGAGAAAACAAGGCTTCTAGGCCACATAACTGTTTGACTTTTTTGTTTCCACACATGAGCCAACAACAGCAGTGGAAAGATAAAGAGCGATCGCTCTTGACAGAGATGAGATACGCTGAGAATTGAGTAGTCCTGCTTGATTCCACAGGAGCGATCGTACAGTAAATCACTAGGCAACTGGAGGTCTGAAAATGATTGGACAAACCGCCCGATCGCCCCTCACATTCGATGAGTTTGTCAACCAATATCCCGAAGATGGGGGACGCTATGAGTTGCGCTGGGGAGAGGTAGTTGAGATGCGTCCGATCGGTCCCCATGAAAAAGTATCAGCCCTGGTGGCCCGCAAAATTGACGTTGAAATTGAGCGATTGAGATTACCGCTATTCATTCCACGCACTTGTTTGGTGAAGGTAGCAGGTTCAGAGATTAACGGCTACTTGCCAGATATTATTGTCCTGGATGAGGTCACAGTGGAGGACGATCCGTATTGGAATCGGCAGTCGAGTATTTCACTGGGGCGATCGGCAAAGCTAGTGATAGAGGTCGTGAGCACAAACTGGCAGGATGATTACGCTCATAAGCTAGCAGACTATGAGCAATTAGGCATCCCAGAATATTGGATTGTAGACTACCTGGGTTTAGGCGGTGTGCGCTACATTGGATCGCCCAAGCAGCCTACCATTACCATATACTCGCTGATAGATGGGGAATATATTGGTGAAACATTTCGAATGGGCGATCGGCTCATCTCTCCTCTATTTCCAGAGTTAAATCTAATGGCCGATCAGATATTTGTGGCAGGCCAGTAATCAATAGATTTTTACAGGATTTTTTTCTCAGCATGTTAGAACTGTTGGCAGCCGCGACAGGTATGGAACTCGGTAAGTTGATCCTGGAACAGGTGCTCAACCTGGGAAAGTCAGCACTGGAAGACTATGTGAAGGATTTCTTTAAGGACTGCATCCAGAGTGGGGTGGCGCGAGCCAATGCGGAAACGCTGAAGAAGCCCATGGCAGAAGCGATCGGCTTTTTCATCAAGCGGTTTATCAAAGAACTCCAGTTCAACGATGTGCCGGAGTCCAGCATTGAGCACCACTTCAAGGCCACAATCAAGCGGTTTGTGCAGGACAAAGCCGTGCGTCCGATTTTGGGCAAAGCCTTTG
>LUGL01000251.1 GCA_002796835.1 Elainella saxicola E1
TTGGCAGAAATGGAAACTATAGTGCAGAAGCGGGAGGAGCAATCAGTGCAAAAGGGATTACAAGATGCTATCACTTACTTTCGCAATCACCACCATCAGATGCACTATGCCGAGGCGATTGCCGCTCATTTACCCATTGGCTCAGGAGTTACCGAAGCGGGATGTAAAATCATTGTCAAAGCACGTCTGTGTGGTTCTGGTATGAAATGGAAAGAACATGGAGCAGGGATTGTTTTGAGTTTGCGAACCTTGAGTTACAGTCAAGGACGATGGCAACAATTTTGGTCAAAGATTAATCGCTACGGCTTCGCTTTTGCAGAATAGCTACATCAAATTTTAGTCATACCCGTCCGAAAACGATTCAGCAAACCCAAAGTAGCTACTAAAAAGTCTGCTTAATTTCTGCCTGCTTCGATTTTTTCTGTTTCACTCAATCCCACTGAAGGGTTGGGCTTTTTTCACCTGTCTTTAGTCTAAACTTCAGTTATTACAGTCGCAATTGCATCAATTGGGTGTTATCTCTATGCCATNACCGTAAACGTAGTTCACCAACTTTAGAAAAAGCCGATCGCCGTATGACCGGCATGAAATCGATCGATCTAGCCCTAGATCTGGGCAATGGGTTAACCTTGCAAACCTACTCTGCCAGCATTGAAGCTACTCGGCAAAAATTAGCTGTCTATAACACCATGCTGTCTAATTTGACTCAGATCTATAACGAAGTCATCGAAGCAGAAAAAACTCTGGCCGACTTGAATGAGCGCATGTTAACCGGAGTGCTGTCTAAATATGGCAGAAACAGCACCGAATATGAAATGGCAGGCGGCAAACGGACCCGACAAAAACGTAGCGCTAAGCCAGCCGGATCCACCCCAGAATCCAACAAATCACCATCCATCGAATTGGCTTCAGCCCCAACGGTGCAAAATGGTAAGACTGCTTCAGGAGCTATTTAAATCTCCCATAAGGATAGTAATTCACAAATCCTCAGAAATGGAAATTAAATAATTTCGATATTTGGTAGAGGCGGGTTTTGCTGTCAAATCCATTGCAGGATGTAGATTGATCTACTAAACCCGCCCGTACAATTTTCGGATTTATTAAATCCATGATTCTTAAGAGCGATCGGCTGAGTGTTTGGGTCGATTCTCACAAAATATTGACAAATCCTTGCCTACGCTTGTGTCCGATCGAACTTTCGACTAAACTAAACAACGCTGGATCAAATTATCAGGCCAGCAAGAATCAGCTTAAGGTTTGGCGCTGACTATGAGTGTTCTCACCACCCATAATCAGCTAACCGACCGTTCTGTAACCGCAGAACAGTGGCTGGGACGATTTTAACCGATCGTCTCCCTCGCTGACGAGAACAAGTGGTTTGGGTACCACACCTTAAGCTTTTCTTCTCCACAAAACCCGAATATCAGCGAGAGAAATAGTATGTCTACAGAGTTCAACGAACTGCTGCCCGTTTCGGCTACCGATAAATCGCAAATCTGGATTATTGGCACGCGAGAGCAAGTGTTGCACACGATCAACGAATTTTATGTGAAACGCATTGCGACCGATAGAGTGAAATTCACACCAATCATCCCAGCTCCCTTTGAAGGCAAATACATGTCCGTTTTAGTGCGTTAAAACGATCGACAAAAGCGTAATTTAGGTTAAAAAAA
>LUGL01000252.1 GCA_002796835.1 Elainella saxicola E1
GGCTCCGGGCTTGGCAGTCACGATGGCTGAGGTAGGGTAACCAGTGGCTCAGGCAAGCACTTTGAGCTTGTAAGATTGCGGCAACGTTTTCACAGAATCCTTGGAGATGCCGTTGGTCTTGTGGCACGATCCATTGACTTAGTTGGGTTTGCAGTTGACGATAAAGATGGGGGACTGGCATGGGATGATTTTTAGTGTGGAAACTTGAGCATCTCATGCGGTGCCCTGCTCTGTCACCTCTGCTGCAGTCAAACTCCTGCTACATCAACTCTTCAAGACTTTTCTGCACCACTAAGNNGGTGCGATACTCTCGCCAATATTCCAGGGCGACCAGAACCCGGTCTTCAAGGGCCAACTTGGGTTTTGCTCCCGGCTTAGGTTCTGTCCTCCACTGAGATTGGAGGGTATTGAGCATGAGTTTGAACGTCGTTTTTTGTACGCCAAAGCGACGCTTAAACTGGTGATCAGAGAGAGTTTGAGCTATGGTGTAATTCATCATCAGGACACTTGAATAAATGGTTATGTCCTGATTTNTTCTATTTTTTCTGTTTTAGTAGTTGGTACAGAAGAACTAATTTGCAAGAGGTCTNAATNNATGTCCAAAACCGATCGGAATCGTTGGCCATGTCGAAAATCTTTGAATGCAGCGTTGCGAATCTCCTAGCTTAACCAAGCTTGCATGGTTCACCTCAATCCTGTTGGCTAGGTAGATACAGTCATAGGATGATAATCTCACACTCATCCAGCAAAAGCTATGTCCTGTAACACTTCTACGCACTTTTGCGTAATGGATAGCGCAAGCGGACGGGGTATCAGCATCAAAAAAGAGCAAGTTGCTCATCCCTGTGTAACTGGAGATAGTCATTGCCTTGGTTCTTGACGTACTGGGCAATCATACTTTCGTCTCCGTGTTTGCCGACTGTACTCGCAAAGTAACCATCACTCCAAAACTCTCCACCCCATAACTGCTGCTTTACTTGAGGGCAACGTTTGAACACTTCTCGGGCTGTGAGACTTTTAATCATCGTGACCAGTTTCGTCACACTGTAAGTCGGCACTGACTGCACCAAAAAATGCACATGGTCTTTGTCCACCCCAATTTCGACAAACTTCACCTCATAACGCTTCTCGATTTCGAGACACACTTCTCTCAACACTGCGTCCACCTGTTCATCGAACACAGCCCGTCGATACTTTGCTGGAAACACGAGATGGTAAAGCAAAACCGTAACGTTATGTCGTTTATGGATGTACTCGCTCATCCCTACATTTTACGCCGCAGAGCGGCGAGGAATCGACCCGTAGAGATTGAATTGCGCTTNTTGAGAAAGAAACTTCGGTAGATGGCATCACTTACCGCCATATATAAAACTGCTTCCGGAAAAAGTTGTGCCAAATACAGTCTGTAAAGAATATACTGTCCCAATGCAGCCTCAAACTCTCGCACTCGTGAAGGTTCCAGTGCGATCGATCGCCGTAGGTTGGGTTGAGGCAACGAAACCCAACAAGCACCAAAACCCTCGCCAACCGCATGGGTTACGCTACCGCTAACCCATCCTACCCCCTTTAGCCGTAGCAACGAAACCCAACATCATTGTCACTCATTGCCAAGCCCATCCTCAAACTCAACCTTACCATTTGCACCCCAATCCGGCGAATACAATCCATCTCGCACATAGCGATGGAAACTGGAATAAACCCAATCCCTGGGTGCTAACACTAGCCCGTGACTTACCGGATTGTAATGAATATAATCCACATGCTGAGCAAAATCCCGTTCATCCCGAATTTGATGTTCCCAAAACCGTCGTTGCCAAATTGCCTGCTCACCCTTACGCAAGCGCGAAGCAGAGCGTTGACGCTTGTAGGTATCCGGGCAAGATCGGCTAAATTCACTCTTAATGAATCGCCAGCGTTTAGAAAAATCCGCATCTCCCTCTGGCAACGTCCAAATACAATGCAGATGATCCGGCAGCACAACAATGGCATCGATCGTGAATGGGAACCTGGCTTTGAC
This sequence comes from Elainella saxicola E1, assembly GCA_002796835.1. Lineage (GTDB taxonomy): Bacteria > Cyanobacteriota > Cyanobacteriia > Elainellales > Elainellaceae > Elainella > Elainella saxicola. Next base: position 2,018 of record LUGL01000252.1, read on the forward strand.
CGTGCGAAATGCCGATCGAAGTAAAGCAACGATTTCCGGCTGATGAAATAGCTGTTGACGTTGATAAGTGACCGCTGTAAAAAAATAGGTCGCTCCGGCGGTCTTAGCGCGGCGATATTGCATCGATGGTAATGGTAACGCTTTGCTAAGAATGGACAAATTGCTGGAGAGAAGCAACAGGCTTGAAGGAAGATGTTGGGTTTCGTTCCTCAACCCAACCTACAGTACTGATCAACAGTCTGCGATCGTGGGGGAACGAGAAAAGAGCGATCATGCTGTTTGGTCGAGAGGTGCGATCGCGCTCCTATGTTCAAAAAGGAGCATAAATGGCATTGAAGCTTGCTAGCAAACTGTGGCGATCGCTATTTTCGGCTGCGATCTATCAATAGTGCGATCGAACCCCATTAAATGATGAAAAATAACGTCTGCTGGGCGATCGGATTAATCGCCTAAATTCTCCAAATCAGCCAAATCTTGCAATCGTCCCGAAGCTCGTTTATTGACTCGTAGATTCTCTAGATCGATAAAATTTACCTGTATGCCTGCAATTTCAACCTCAAGTCGTGCCACATA
>LUGL01000253.1 GCA_002796835.1 Elainella saxicola E1
ATGGTCTTGTAAAGACACTGAACCAGCAGTTGAGGCATTCATTGTCATATTAAGAGGATATKMAATGACCATAGCAATGGGGAGAGCGCGAGCAGAGCGAGGATGGTTCGACGTCCTCGATGACTGGCTCAAGCGCGACCGTTTCGTCTTCGTCGGTTGGTCAGGCGTCCTGCTGTTTCCTTGTGCTTACCTGGCACTGGGCGGCTGGCTGACCGGCACCACCTTTGTCACCTCCTGGTACACCCACGGCATTGCCAGCTCCTATCTCGAAGGCTGCAACTTCCTGACTGCTGCAGTCTCTACTCCAGGCAACTCCTTGGGCCACTCTTTGCTGTTCCTCTGGGGACCTGAAGCTCAGTGGGACTTCACGCGCTGGTGTCAGCTCGGCGGCCTCTGGACCTTTGTTGCCCTGCATGGCGCATTTGGTCTGATCGGCTTCATGCTGCGGCAGTTCGAAGTTGCTCGTCTGGTTGGCATTCGGCCTTACAACGCCTTGGCCTTCTCAGGTCCGATTGCGGTATTTGTCAGCGTTTTCCTGATGTACCCGTTGGGACAGTCGGGCTGGTTCTTTGCCCCCAGCTTTGGTGTGGCAGCCATTTTCCGATTCATTCTGTTCATTCAAGGGTTCCATAACTTCACGCTGAACCCCTTCCACATGATGGGGGTTGCGGGGATTCTGGGTGGAGCCTTGCTGTGTGCGATCCATGGTGCGACGGTAGAGAACACGCTGTATGAAGATGGCGATAAGGCCAACACGTTCAGAGCGTTCAACCCGACGCAGGCAGAAGAGACGTACTCGATGGTGACGGCGAACCGCTTCTGGTCACAGATATTTGGGATTGCGTTCAGCAACAAGCGGTGGTTACACTTCTTCATGCTGTTTGTGCCAGTGACTGGGTTGTGGATGGCGAGCATTGGGATTGTGGGCTTAGCGTTGAACCTGCGGGCGTATGACTTTGTGTCGCAGGAGATTCGAGCGTCTGAGGACCCGGAGTTTGAGACGTTCTATACGAAGAACATTTTGCTGAACGAGGGCATCCGTGCTTGGATGGCACCTGCCGATCAGCCTCATGAAAACCTTGTATTCCCTGAAGAAGTGCTGCCTCGCGGTAACGCGCTGTAGTCCG
>LUGL01000254.1 GCA_002796835.1 Elainella saxicola E1
AATCAATGAGCTTGCCGACAAACTTGACGTTGATCATCCCACAGATCAATCGCAGCACTTCATGCCAAGTCTCATCCTGCCAATGTTTTCCAAACACCTTATCCCGTAGTTCCTCAAAGCTGATCGATCGCTGCTTCTCAAATCGATTSACRATCTCCACYGCACARAAATATTCCAARAASGTGCGATGAACAAAGCCGTAACTATCTGCACCTCGATAGCAGAGAATAAAATTGCGTTCTCGTAACTGCTGAATCAACTGATTYGCCTTTTCGCGCGGCTCGTTGAAACCCTGATCGCGCAAATAATCCGTCAAAATTYGCGTCARTCGATCGACCCCAATCAAATTCCCCTTCAGTCCCTCTTCCCCTGCCTGNCATCTCATAGGCGATCAACCGCAGCATCTCCTGCTTTTCCCGTCGCCCGATCGCATCCATTGGCAGCTGCAACCGCTTATGATCGACATCCCAGTGATACAGCAACACCCGCGAAGCCTGGTCATACAGGTCTGCCCGATCGCGGGGTAACTCCTGCCGTCGATTCAAGATCGCCATCATCGTCAGCAGCAAGGGATTACCAGCTAGATTGGCGATCGCTTTGGAATTCTCGATCGCATCCTTTAACCGCTGCTTCAACCGTACCTTATCCGCATCGCTACCCATTGCCAGGTCATACCAGCGATCGATAAACTCGTGAATTTCGGTTGCGTCAAGGGGCTGGATCGTGAACTGACGGAAGCCTGCATGTTGAAAACGCTCTGGATTGTAGCCAATGATCCGGGATGTCACCAACACTTTGGCTTGGGGATACTGCTGGGCAAAGCGAATCATGTCGTCGATCACTGCCGCCTGGGTGGGGCGATCGAACACCTCATCCAACCCGTCAAACATCACCAACGTCGGATGCTCCAACAAATGCTGATGCAGCTGTTGCTGGTCAAACTGCCAGTCTGCCCCTTTCCCTCGATGCAAAAATTCCAAAAAGTTCGCAGACTGAGCCAGCGCATATTCCCGCAGCTCGATCAACCGCGGCAGCGTTTCTGTCTTGCCTTCCCCCCACCCC
>LUGL01000255.1 GCA_002796835.1 Elainella saxicola E1
TCTCGCTGATATTGCTGTTCTGCGGTTTCCTCAAACAACTGATCCAACAACTTGGGGGCAAATATCCGCTCCATGATGGCTCGCACCATGACAGTCATTGGTGTATTTTCCACAAATCGCTCAAAGATGGCACTAATCATAGCTCCCTCTCCCTGATTGGGTGCTCACTTCAGTGCCTTGATCCTATCGAAAATCCTAAAATACTCAATCAACCATAACAGTACAAACGCTCACCTTAACAGGGGTAGTGTTGACACCACTCACAACCAGCTCGTCCAGACCTCTGTTGACACCAGAGAGCCAGATTGCTGCGATCTTAATCGATCTTCAGCAGTTTAGCGATGTCTGGGCAACTATACCTTGAGCTTTTCTTCCCCACAAACCTAACCTCAACGAGGGAAAATATCATGTCTACAGAGTTCAACGAACTGCTGCCCCCTTTTGGTGACAAGTCACCTACTGATAAATCCCAAATCTGGATTATTGGCACTAGAGAACAAGTTCTGCATACAATCAACGAGTTCTACGTCAAGCGAATAGCGAACGATCGCGTCAAGTTCACGCCGATCATTCCTGCTCCGTTTGAAGGCAAGTACATGTCAGTTTTGGTCCGTTAATGTTGCGCTCACTTGATTGAAACGATTGTGAGCGATCGGTAGGGGCGAGTTGCGATTCGCCCTTACAAAATATTCGGATGTCGAGTAGCCTGTTGAAATCATTATTGGTTGTGATACGAGAGGCGGTTTCTCTCTAAATCCCATAAATTTAATTGACTCAGTCATCAGAATGCCGTTATGCTTCCAGATCAATAGCGATGCACACTAGTCAAATTGTTGGCAGAAGTACTATGCCGCTGATGAAAAACAAAACTTTAGCGAGTGCAAGAGAGGCTGTAGGATTTTACAGCCATCTTACCTGTGCAGAGTACTTTGCAGGAATCGGTTTAGTCAGACTAGTTTGTAGAAGCCGAATACCTTGGCTTCTAACGAACCCATAGGTCATTGAGCGTCGGTTTAGTCCGGTTTAACAGACTGGCTCGATTTGCGTGCCGTTTACCATCCAAGCAGAGCCCAAACGAAGCTGCCATACTCCATTTGCAATCGACTGA
>LUGL01000256.1 GCA_002796835.1 Elainella saxicola E1
GCAAGAGGGAGAAGTCAGTGCTGGCGATCGGCTGGAGCTCATCAGTCGCGATGAAAATCACGTCCCCATTGCCGACATTACGCGGCTATATGTTCGTGAAATCAATGATTTGGAGCTATTGCAGCGAGTACTCCAGGTTCAAGCATTGCCAAAGAGTTGGCGAGATTATTTTCAGAAGCAGCTTGAAAAGCAAAGAACTTGAGCAGGTTGGCGGCAATCGAAAAGAGATATTTTGTGCTTGGTACTACAAAGTTAAGTGAATTGGATCAGATCGGCTGGGCAGTGCTTAAACGTTATTGGTGAAGCGATCGCAGCAACGATCTCTAGTTGAGTTGCTAAGTTAGACGACGGCAAGCAATTCATTTTTAGGTATATAAGCTTATGGCTAAAGTTCATTTACGCAGAGTCACGCGAGAGAATTTCCGAGAATGTCTGAGTCTTCAGGTTTCGGAGTCTCAGAAGGATTTGATTGCAACTACTACACAATCATCTCGCAGAAGCTTATGTTGACTCCAATCTTTTCCCCCTGGCTGTTTACGATGTTGCTGCGTGTGGTTATGAACAACCTGAAGCACCAATGATTGGATTCACAATGTATGAGATTATTGCAGGTGTAGGATTTATTATGCGGTTGATGGTGGATGAAAAGTATCAGGGACAAGGCTATGGACGAGCCACGATGATTGAAGTAATT
>LUGL01000257.1 GCA_002796835.1 Elainella saxicola E1
CCCGTCGTTGCACAGTCCGCAGCACACTTTCGTACTGCCCTGGATATTTCCCGACCAGGTAATCAAACAGCGTCCTGGGTTCTAGGCGGGGTTCTCGCCGCAGCATCGGCTCCAACTCGCTATCCCAGACCTCTGCCAGTGGGTCAATTCGGGTGCGCCAGTCGCGCTCCATGCCAGCTTTCGGTTGGTGTTCTCCTGCCTCAATCCGTCGTCCACTGCGCTCGCTCAATCCAGCGATTGTCGCTGACTGCACCTGGGTGCAGCCTGTTTCTCTGGCTCTCATATACACCTGGCTCTGATAGCTTGAGATCATCGGCACTGCCTCCATTCCCGTTTTGCTCTTAGGAATGGTGTAGTGCTTTTTCTACTGCCACGACGACTGCTATCTCGTTGTTGCCCTTTCCTGCGATCTCAAAATCTGTTGAGAGCTCAAACGCGATCTGAGCGGTCAGAGTAATTGTCGTCGGTGGCTAAAGCTATTGTCGCCAGATAGTGGGCAAAACTCACCTGGCAGCAGCGATGGGACGAGCCATGGTTGAATTGGGCAAGCGCGTCAAGTTTTGCCCTGCAACCCTGTTGGTGCAGCAATTACAGCACGCCAAGTTGCACCTGCAATTGCCAGCCCTGCTGGGTAAACTTGACCGCTTTGATCTGTTGATTGTTGACGATATTGGATATGTCAAAAAGAGTGAAGCGGAGACTTCCGTGTTGTTTGAGTTGATTGCTCATCGCTATGAACGACGCAGTTTGCTGGTCACGGCTAACCAGCCGTTCAGTCAATGGGAGGCGATCTTCTCGGACTCGATGATGACGGTGGCCGCGGTAGACCGACTGGTGCATCATGCTTTGATCCTGGAGATCCACGCAGAGAGTTTCCGCAAGCAATCGGCCACGAGCCGATCTAGCTCAAAGTAAAGGCAAAAGCACGATCTGACTCTTCGTCAAGCGTTGCTGCTCAAAGAGCAACCAGGCAACGAAGTATCGGGCATCCTGCCGCTCGATGCTCACCGATTGGGCTGCATTTTGAGGGCTGTAGTATCCTCACTACAGTCCATTTTTAGAGGGTGTTTGAAAAGTTGTGAGGGGTCAACTTTTACGCAAGTCGCCTCACCATAATCCGGATCATTGCCAAGTAGATAAATGTCTCCGAGGTTTCTGGCAAGAGTTCATAGTCCCTGACCAATCGACGGCATTCCATCAACCATCCCAACGTTCGCTCCACAACCCACCTTTTTTTGAGCAACACAAATCCTTTGGTTTGTTCTGGGCGCAGCACCACTTGCACAATCCAACGACACACATCCATCACCCACATCAGGAAGGGAGCTCCGTCAAAGCCACCATCGACCCAAATGGTCGTCAATCGATAGACCGCTTTTCCATATGCTTGACCCGTTTGAGTACCCGCTTGCCTCCCTCACGTTCCCCCANCACTGGCAGCAGTGACTAATACCCGTAGAACAAGTCCCAGTGTATCGACACTTAAAAACCGTTTGCGCCCGTTATAGCGGATTTCAACTTGGTTAAGTACAATAGCAGCGATAGGTGAACCAACCTCTGATGTCCTTTAATGTCACAGCATTAAGTGCATCAGTAATCGCTTGATCTAACGCTTCACGAGAACGAGCAGCCACTGACCGTAAAAACTCTTTCACTTTCGACCAACAGTTCTCAATTGGATTAAAGTCAGGAGAATAAGGAGACAAATATACCAGTTTCGCACCTGCTGCTTCAATCAACTCTCGAATCCCATCTACCCCATGAGAACTCAAGTTATCCATCACTACGCAAGCACCCATCCAGAGATTCGGAACTAAAATGTGCTCAACAAAGTACTTAAACACATCTCCGTTAATCCCACCCTCCAGGCTCAATGCTGCAACAATTCCCTTCAAGCTCATCGCACCAATCAGCGTTACATTGCTTCCTTGGTGGTAAGGACGCTCACCAGTTGCCCGTTCTCCTTTGAGTGCACGTGCATATAAGCGCACCATCATCAAATTGACACCTGCCTCATCAATGAAAACCAAGTCCTCTGCACGGATGTCTCGAATCTCTTCGCGATACTCCCGTCGTAATTGCTGAACTCGGTCTGTTTTAGCTTGACTAGCGTACAAAGGNTTTTTTTTCGAGTTAAATTCAACTGTTGTAAAGTACGACAAAGCGTACTTGGACTCACCTGAATCTGGGCTTGTTGTTCGAGTTGAGTACACAATTCTTGTAGCGTTGCATCATTATCTTGTTCCACCAACTGCTTAACCAAGTCGAGATGATTCGCTAGCTTGCTGTCAAATCCACCGGTATGAGGCTTTGGCTCAATCGTTCCTTCTGTTTGATGCCGTTTGAGCAACAGACGGACAAAATTAGGACTGACCTTGAATCGCTGGGCTAATTCCCGTTGCGATCCTTCTTGTTGCTCATAGGCATCCACAATCTTCTGACGCAGGTCTACAGAGTAAGCTTTCATCTAGCAATCATCTATGGTAGAGTTTATCATTATCCACTGTACTCTATTGAGCCGAAAACCGCTATANANNGNAGTGTTGTCCGCACTCCTAACCAGCTAACCGCAACCTCTCTGGTAGTAGCAGAGGGCAGGGCTTTGATCATGAGACCTCTTGCAAATTAACCTAAACAGTCTGGTTGAGACCGCTCGTAATTGTACAAAGCAGCAATCAGATTGCATCGTAACCCAAAGCGTCTGCGACGGTTGCGATAGCGCTCAGCCAAAATTCTGAAAATCTTTAAGTTTCGATTGACATGCTCAATCACCACCCGTTCACGAGCGAGTTGACGATTGGCTGCTTTGTCTAGTCGGCTGAGTTGTCCACCTCTCGGTTTCTTTTTTGGGATGCGGCTGTTGGTATGTAGCTTCTGGATACCCTGATAACCCTTATCTTGCAAACTCTCTAACTGGGGATGAAAGTGTACCCTTGAGGCTTGAAATAGCTTGAAGTCATGCTGTCTCCCTTTGCCAAAGTAGGTGCAGATGATTCTACCGGTTGCTTGTTCAATCACCAGTTGGCACTTGAGACTGTGACATTTCTGCTTGCCGGAATAAAACTGTCGTTGATGCCGTTTGGGACGCTCGATCCGGGTTTCAGTCACATCCAAAACCACCACTGCTGGTTTACCAAATCCTTTGAACAATTGTTTCTTGCCGGGTAAGTGAAATCGACTCGAACGGATCAAGTGGTCCTCAACCCAATGCACAATGCGGCAGACTGTGGCTTCACTCACGCCCCAACTGCTAGCGATGTGAAAGTAGGTGCGATACTCTCGCCAATATTCCAGGGCGACCAGAACCCGGTCTTCAAGGGCCAACTTGGGTTTTGCTCCCGGCTTAGGTTCTGTCCTCCACTGAGATTGGAGGGTATTGAGCATGAGTTTGAACGTCGTTTTTTGTACGCCAAAGCGACGCTTAAACTGGTGATCAGAGAGAGTTTGAGCTATGGTGTAATTCATCATCAGGACACTTGAATAAATGGTTATGTCCTGATTTTTCTATTTTTTCTGTTTTAGTAGTTGGTACAGAAGAACTAATTTGCAAGAGGTCTATGGTAAACGATCAATGCCTCGCTAATGCTGACAAAGTGGTTGAAATGCCACGCCTTAAGCTTTTCTTCTCAAAAAAACATTAGCGAGGCAATTTATCATGTCTACAGAGTTCAACGAACTGCTGTCTGTTTCGCATACCGATAAATCGCATCAGCTTGAGGAAAGCTTTTGTCTTTATATCGTATGCAATCTTNTATTTKAAAAGGATTGWTTBMTGTATGCAAAAGAATGTAGATTAATCGACTTGCCGTAAATTATCTTGAGGTTCGCTGGCAGCCTCAATTTACTTAATCCGATTTGTGTAATTTCCTTGCTTGATCGAGAACTGGCAACGTACCATATTGAATGTTTCACAAATACCTACGGTATTCTGCACTCTAGCTGTTCAAGACTCAGTCAATTCGCAAGTAGAATAAACAATTCTCAAGCCTAAGTACAGGACAAAAACTGCAAGGCTTGCAATAATTCCTTTTCGCACTCCTCGATGTTCAGCAATACTCTACGCAGATAGTCTAATCCATACCGGAAGATACTCTTGGCTTTACGTCCATGCTTTTTGAGCTTAATCGGTTCGTGCTGCGCCAGCCATTCCCCCGTTCTGAAGGCCCAACACAACCCAATCGTTAACAATGCGATCATCCTCGATAAGCGCTCTGGCTCACTCAGGTGGGTCGATTCCAGGCGAAATCCTCGGCTCTTGAAACAACCAAACAACGTTTCCATCTGCCAGCCATAATGCCCTGATAAGAGGGAAGGAACCTCAACCCCCTAAACTTGGAATGGACGGATTGCTGCGACTGGTCACTACGGTTGCTCG
>LUGL01000258.1 GCA_002796835.1 Elainella saxicola E1
TCGGAGCTTTCAAAACCTTTTCCCCGCAAGGGGACTGAAACATAGTTGATTCCTGCAACGTATTCGCGGGCTTCCGTCAACTTTCAAAACCTTTTCCCCGCAAGGGGACTGAAACACAATCTCCAATACTTGCTGCAAACCGCCACAGTTCATACGCTTTCAAAACCTTTTCCCCGCAAGGGGACTGAAACCATAGCAGACGCGCTCGCTTTTTTAGGCACTCGTCAACTACTTTCAAAACCTTTTCCCCGCAAGGGGACTGAAACACCCACTACAGTGGGGATGGATGACAATAAGAACTGCTGCTTTCAAAACCTTTTCCCCGCAAGGGGACTGAAACGACTTCTTCAATTATAGAACCTATGTCTGACCAGTTCTTTCAAAACCTTTTCCCCGCAAGGGGACTGAAACGATATCAACATCCTGCCCCTCAACCAACCCTGACAGACCTTTCAAAACCTTTTCCCCGCAAGGGGACTGAAACCAACGTAATCCATGATCAAAATCTCCACAAAATAGTACACTTTCAAAACCTTTTCCCCGCAAGGGGACTGAAACCCAAGGTAGCGAATGCCGTCTTCATCTGCGAAGAACTGAAGCTTTCAAAACCTTTTCCCCGCAAGGGGACTGAAACGAGATGTTATGTCGAGCTCACCAACGCGTTGACGACAAATCCTTTCAAAACCTTTTCCCCGCAAGGGGACTGAAACGTAAAGTAATACAACGATTGGCGCCTTTTCAATCTTGGCGACTTTCAAAACCTTTTCCCCGCAAGGGGACTGAAACGTGTTGTTACCGGAATTTGCGAGGCGGTTGGCGACAGACGCCTTTCAAAACCTTTTCCCCGCAAGGGGACTGAAACGTTACCACCTCAATCCATTGATCCGTATCTTCGTCGTCTTTCAAAACCTTTTCCCCGCAAGGGGACTGAAACATTCAAGCAAGCACTTAGGAGCGAACCTGCGGGAAACACCGATGCTTTCAAAACCTTTTCCCCGCAAGGGGACTGAAACATCCGCTGGTCTCGTAAATCCGCTTGCACTGCCACCGCCTTTCAAAACCTTTTCCCCGCAAGGGGACTGAAACGATTTATCAAGTTCCGTTTCGATTGGGCCACGGTCTGCTTTCAAAACCTTTTCCCCGCAAGGGGACTGAAACATACTTTGGAAAAGACAAAACCGCTATGAGTCGCTACTCTTTCAAAACCTTTTCCCCGCAAGGGGACTGAAACACCCGCCTCGCCACGTCGCAGGTTCATAACCCGATCGCCTTTCAAAACCTTTTCCCCGCAAGGGGACTGAAACAACGGCGTCAGCGACGGCGCTGCTGTCATTCAGGTTCTTTCAAAACCTTTTCCCCGCAAGGGGACTGAAACCATATTGGTCAGGACAAGGAAGCGGAGCCCAGGAAGCTGGTACAACTTTCAAAACCTTTTCCTCGCAAGGGGACTGAAACTTGGTAGAATTTACCGCCTTCTTCGATCGCGAACCACTCTTTCAAAACCTTTTCCCCGCAAGGGGACTGAAACTTCCAACAAGGTTCTAGATGGTGAATAATCAATACTTTCATGACTTTCAAAACCTTTTCCCCGCAAGGGGACTGAAACAACTGGCAGATAGGCCCAGCGAGCAAACATTGGATAATCCTTTCAAAACCTTTTCCCCGCAAGGGGACTGAAACACTCATCTATCGCGTTAGTAACACCAGTCACTTCTTCTTTCAAAACCTTTTCCCCGCAAGGGGACTGAAACCGGAGGTGTTGACCGCGGATGTGTAGGCCTTCGTTTGCTTTCAAAACCTTTTCCCCGCAAGGGGACTGAAACAGTTCGCTTGATCAACTGCGCCACTATTCCCTTGGACTTCCAAAACCTTTTCCCCGCAAGGGGACTGAAACTTACTCTATCTGATAGATTGGAGCCCCAGAGGTTGTCTCCTTTCAAAACCTTTTCCCCGCAAGGGGACTGAAACACTGGTCATCTTTTATTAATATCTTCCTTGGTCAGGGGAACTTTCAAAACCTTTTCCCCGCAAGGGGACTGAAACCCAATTCGTAATCAGCATCGTTCATTCTTAGTGCGCGCCTTTCAAAACCTTTTCCCCGCAAGGGGACTGAAACAAAGTCAGAAGAAAACGGGACAAAAGAAAAATACCGACCCTTTCAAAACCTTTTCCCCGCAAGGGGACTGAAACTCTTGGCTTCTTGCGTGAAATGGTCATAAGAAAGATTTGGGACGACTTTCAAAACCTTTTCCCCGCAAGGGGACTGGAACTTCACCCCAAGCATTCAGATCGTCATTGAGGTCGCCAATGGAGCCTTTCAAAACCTTTTCCCCGCAAGGGGACTGAAACTTGGTAGCTCTTCTGTGGCGATCCTTGGAGCAAAAGGANTCTTTCAAAACCTTTTCCCCGCAAGGGGACTGAAACATTTTTCAAAGATTTCTCTTGATTGGCGATTGACCTTTCAAAACCTTTTCCCCGCAAGGGGACTGAAACGAAAATTTTCAATCGCCTCAATTGCTTCCGCTTCGGCAGCTTTCAAAACCTTCTCCCCGCAAGGGGACTGAAACCTCCAGATTGTCGAGCCGAGATTGCTGCACTTCACCATTACCAACTTTCAAAACCTTTTCCCCGCAAGGGGACTGAAACCTTACGCCATTCTCACTCACGATTTTGGCAACCTTGTTCTTTCAAAACCTTTTCCCCGCAAGGGGACTGAAACAAGAACGTCTAGGTTTGAAGCGTTGGAAACTGTCATGGTCTTTCAAAACCTTTTCCCCGCAAGGGGACTGAAACCTCCTTCTGCTTGCCCTCCCCCTAACTTTTTAGGAGTACTTTCAAAACCTTTTCCCCGCAAGGGGACTGAAACCAGTTGAGCCGCGGTGGAAGTCTGCCGTTTCCATTCAACTTTCAAAACCTTTTCCCCGCAAGGGGACTGAAACTCTATCAATAGTTGTATGGTCATAGATGCCCCAATAGCTAGGGCCTTTCAAAACCTTTTCCCCGCAAGGGGACTGAAACTTGGATCAATATCATTTTGAATTCCATCGTTAGCGTTATAACTTTCAAAACCTTTTCCCCGCAAGGGGACTGAAACAAGGTTAGCGCCGCCAGAGCTGCCGCGCAATCTCCTTTCAAAACCTTTTCCCCGCAAGGGGACTGAAACCTCCTAGATATTATTTAGACGAAACTCGCTGAGACCTTTCAAAACCTTTTCCCCGCAAGGGGACTGAAACAATTTCATCAGCAGAGACACCTGTATCATATTTATATACAAACTTTCAAAACCTTTTCCCCGCAAGGGGACTGAAACCAGATGCCTCTTGTTCAAGCTGTTTACGCTTGTCCACACTTTCAAAACCTTTTCCCCGCAAGGGAACTGAAACGNCGTCGCGCCCCTCGTGGGACTTAATCCATGCGTCCACTTTCAAAACCTTTTCCCCGCAAGGGGACTGAAACATGCCTGAACGTATAAAACGCTTGCACTTGAGGGAACAGAACTTTCAAAACCTTTTCCCCGCAAGGGGACTGAAACACCTGCAATGAGCAGGTTGCGAGCATCTCCAGTTCATCTTTCAAAACCTTTTCCCCGCAAGGGGACTGAAACGTTGACACTCCCTTGATTAATTCGAGAACTTCAATCCTTTCAAAACCTTTTCCCCGAAAGGGGACTGAAACCCATTTTTTCCGTTTTTGCAACAAGAACACTTAGCCATAGACTTTCAAAACCTTTTCCCCGAAAGGGGACTGAAACCAGCATATGGAATTCCAAGTCGATCATCGCCAAGGGTCTTTCAAAACTTTTTCCCGCAAGGGGACTGAAACTTCAAGAATTTCCTGGGTGTTTTTCTCCGAGTTGATGTACAAGCTTTCAAAACCTTTTCCCCGCAAGGGGACTGAAACTCGGTCGATGCTCCGTACGTCTCGAAAGACCCAGAAGGCTTTCAAAACCTTTTCCCCGCAAGGGGACTGAAACTCAAACCCGACGTTAAACTGTTCAGACAAGTT
>LUGL01000259.1 GCA_002796835.1 Elainella saxicola E1
GCACTTCTACTTTTCCATAAGGGGTTTGATAGGTTTTGGGCAATTGTCCTTTACTCGTCSAATTCRTCCTGCCCATTTCAATAGCACTGCCATCGGTATCAAACTGTTTGAGAGCTTCTCCACTGGCCAGTGTTCCTGCTTCATTCAGTACTGATTGGATGGTTTCTTCGGTGTCTAGAAAGGATTGACTCAGAGGAATGGTGATTTGAAGAGTGATTAACTCCGTTGTACTCTGGACAATGGTTGCAGTCATTCATCTCCCCTCCACAAGACTTGAAAGAAAACCTATCTCCAGAGCATATCAGGTCTTATCGCTCACATCAAATTTTAGTCAAACCCACTGCAACCGTGGCGACAAGAGTGTTGGGTAATTCCCCCAGAACAGAACGCAGAGTTTGTCTGGCGGATGGAAGCCGTATTGGATGTGTATCAAACTGCTTATAACCCCAACATTCCAGTGATTTGCATTGATGAGGCAACCAAGCAATTAGTCAAAGAAACCCTCGTTCCGATTCCAGCAGAGCGGGGACAACCCGAACGAGTCGATTATGAGTATGAGCGCAACGGCACAGCGACCTTGTTTATGGTGAGTGAACCGATGGTGGGATGGCGACGGGTGGAGGTGACAAAGCAACGCACAGCCCTCGATTATGCACACTTACTCAAAACCTTAGTCGATGACGATTACGCCCAAGCAGACAAAGTGATTGTCGTTGCGNGATAATCTCAACACCCATTCGCCCGCTTCACTTTACAAAGCCTTTGAGCCAACCGAAGCGCAGCGAATCTTGAGTCGTTTGGAATTCTGTCACACGCCCAAGCATGGGAGTTGGTTGAATATGGCAGAAATTGAATTGAGTATTCTCAGTCGTCAATGTCTGGATCGTCGCCTTCCTGATATGGATACGCTCAAGCGGGAAGTTGCAGCTTGGCAGGACAACCGCAATCATGAGGAAACCTGGATTGACTGGCGCTTTACGACTGCGGATGCCAGGGTAAAGCTAAAGCGTCTCTACCCGTCAATCAATAATTGACTGAACACTAGTGGGTCATTTGGCACGTAGATAGCCATTTAGAGTGGAGCATTTCACGCAACCAAGGACTGAGCCACAGCCCCAGACCCTCCTAAACGATGTCCTTGTCGTTTAGATCGCGCCCGTTGTCGTCGTGCAGCTCGCTTACCACCCCATTCAAAAGGGGTCGGGTTTTGATTCCATACTCTAGCTACGATCTCAAATCGTTCGATAATTTGCTGGGGAGTTTGCGGATGTTGTCCATCTAAAGCCCGTCGTTTGAGAATACGTTGGATAGATTCTGTCATATTTAGCCAACTCCCTGAAAGTGGAGTGTACAAAGGCAAAACCCCATGTTCACAAAGCCACACCATCAACTCAGGGGTCTGATGCCCGTTTAAGTTATCCCACACCAAGAGCATTCGTAAAGGGGGTAATTGTTTCGGTAATGTGAACGTCACACTTAACCCTTCTCGCCACTCCTGCCATATCTGCTGCACCATTTCTTGCGATTGGGAAGAGGAAACTTCAGGTAATGTATTTAGAATATCTGTGAGTTCCCCTTTCAACCACGAATGTAATACGGCATTTGTTGTACTCTCAACCCCCTTGACTCGCACTTGCCCATCATGAGGATGAAACAATGTTAGAACCTTTGCTGTTCCATCACGTATAGAACCCATTTGNNAGATCTTTATAATTAGGAATAAGGTAATGAAAATCCCTGAATCGAAGCACTATGCCGTATTCCAGCAGCCTCACTGATGAAGAATGGGCGATTGTTGAACCCCTGTTACCCCAGATTCTCCCACCGAAAAAACGAACTCGACCGTTGGAGTGGAGTTATCGGGACATCCTCGATGGCATCTTCTATCGCCTCAAAAATGGATGCAATTGGGAAGACTTGCCCAAAGACCTCCCACCCTACTCCACCGTCTATTGGCACTACAAACAGTGGCGCGATGCGGAAGTGGTTGACACTCTGATGCAAACCTTACATGCACAGGTGCGAGAACAAGTCGGAAAAAAGCCCAAGTGGACTCGCTTGATCATCATTGACTCTCAAGCCGTAAAGAATACTTGTAACGCGAGTATAGAGTCGAAAGGATTTTGTTTCTACAAAGCGACCAACGGGATTAAACGGCATCTTGCCGTTGATACACTTGGTTTTCCCTTCTTTACCCATTGCACTAAGGCGAACCTGAGTGATGATGAAGGATTACTGGAAATGTTGAAGCTGAACATTGATTATTTCAAAGCCAAGAATGTCAATATTCCTAAAACGACACTCTTTTTGGTTACTGGCTATCATCCAGATTATCTGACTGAGGAG
>LUGL01000260.1 GCA_002796835.1 Elainella saxicola E1
GTGAAGCTGAGCAGTACTAACAGAACGAGGGCTTGACCTCATTCCAATGAATGAGTTGGTGAAAAGATGACTAATCTGACGAGCAATTCGCTATGCAGCCTTCTCGGTTGTGAAAAAGAGAAGAGAAAAAGAGAAAAGAAGAAACAAGTAAGGTCGTAACGAGCAACAGCCGAATAGCATTCCTGGTGCTTATGGCGATGTGGAACCACACTCATCCATCCCGAACTGAGAAGTGAAACGCATCAGCGGCGAAGATAGTTGGAGGGTAGCCTCCCGCAAAAATAGCTCAGTGCCAGGGTATATATTAAAGTTGAGCCTTTCCTGATTTTGGGAAGGCTCTGCTTTTTTCAATACAGACATTGATTCATAAGTGCAAAAACAAGTGAGTTGGTTAATAAATGACAGGGATTCTACTCTGATTGGTTACTGCCCGCAATTTGGAAGCAATTCAAGAGTTGGGGTTGTCTAATGTCAACTACTTTTGCCGAATGGCGACAATTACATTTCCGGTTTTGGAACAGAAAAAAGAAGACATTCTAGAACGACAACTAACAGTTTTGTACTACAACAGTGGACTTAGAGGGTGTTTGAAAAGTCAGGCATTCAGTAAAAAAGCTCACTCAGTGTAAGCTGCGAATAGCAAAACATACAGCCCTGAGTGAGACCCATGAGTAAAGCGTACCCTAGTAACCTCACCCGTGATCAATATGAATTCCTGAGTGACCTGATCCCACCCGCAAAACCTGGTGGTCGTCCTCGTGAAGTCGATATGTGGCAAATTCTCAATGCTATTTTCTATGTGTTAGTAGAGGGTATCCGATGGCATGCCTTGCCTGCTGACTTTCCAGCTTGGCAAACCGTGTACACTTACTTTCGCAATTGGCGCAAAGACGGAACCTGGATCAAGATTCACGATGTTCTGCGGGAGTGGATTCGCATTGAAGCTGATCGTCAACCGAGTCCCTCTGAAGCCATTATCGATAGCCAAAGTGTCAAGAGTGCGGCAGGAGTGCATCAGGAGGTGGGCTTTGACGCAGGTAAACACATTAACGGGCGCAAACGGTTTTTAAGTGTCGATACACTGGGACTTGTTCTACGGGTATTAGTCACTGCTGCCAGTGTGGGGGAACGTGAGGGAGGCAAGCGGGTACTCAAACGGGTCAAGCATATGGAAAAGCGGTCTATCGATTGACGACCATTTGGGTCGATGGTGGCTTTGACGGAGCTCCCTTCCTGATGTGGGTGATGGATGTGTGTCGTTGGATTGTGCAAGTGGTGCTGCGCCCAGAACAAACCAAAGGATTTGTGTTGCTCAAAAAAAGGTGGGTTGTGGAGCGAACGTTGGGATGGTTGATGGAATGCCGTCGATTGGTCAGGGACTATGAACTCTTGCCAGAAACCTCGGAGACATTTATCTACTTGGCAATGATCCGGATTATGGTGAGGCGACTTGCGTAAAAGTTGACCCCTCACAACTTTTCAAACNACNCCTCTAAGGCTTGGGAAATATAACCCCGGTCGCCAAAGAGCTTGCCGATAATGCCTTTCGTTAACTCTGGGACTGGAGTGCGGTCGTCCACATTGGCAGCAGTCAACTGAAACGACAACAACTCTCCATGTTCATTGATGAGCAGGTGTAGCTTGAAGCCGTAGTACCAGCCCATCGAACTCTTGCCCCAAGCTGCATAAGTTGCAAACACCCGATGGCTGTGAGCCCGTTTGGGATGACAAACCTTTAGAGGAGTCGAATCGATGAAACTAATCCCTGTCATTTCTCCTAAACGAGTGTACAGATAACAGCACAACAGCATCAGGCTCCAAGGCATCAACTCTACAAAACGGTTGTAGCTCACCAAGTTGGGAAAGGCTCCTCGCCAGTGCGGCAACACTTGCAGGGTATAGAAATCCTTGAAGGTGCGGTAGCCAGAGCCATGAAAGGCGATGACAATCGTCATCACTTCGCTGAGGTGCAGTCTGGAGCGACTGCGTTTCTCTCCTAGCATCGAGGGCAGCTGGATTTGTTGCTGCCAAAGTCGTTCAAACTCTTGGTAGAAGTCATCTACATCGCAAAAGATTTGGGTCACATCCAGGTGCGATACGATCGGTTTCATCGCTGAGGCTTTATGTACTTCATTTCCAGTCTCAGCTTTCCTTTGGCCTTTTGTCACTCCGTCGAACTCACGTTAANCCTGGGTCTNCAATAAATTTGTAGCCAGCAGCGGTAGCAAAACCAAAGAGTAAGGGGAGAAAGGAAGCAACAACAGGCGATCTACTTGCTCCTACCAGCCAGCCAACAAACAAACCAATTGATATTGGAAGTAGACCAAAAGGTAA
>LUGL01000261.1 GCA_002796835.1 Elainella saxicola E1
TGTTGTGCCTCCTGGAACGTAAGTCGCTTCTCGTCGAGATTCTGTCGAGGTTCCTCGTCCCTATGCTGTTCTCTAAGATAACGAACATACTCTCGCACATCTTCTACTAGAGGAATATCTCTGAAATCTCGACTTTTCGATTGAGGATTAAGCCATTTTGCTACGGCCATTGATGCGTAACCTACATTAGTAGCCCAACCATAACCATTTCCTCGTTGATTGATGCCCCAAGCGATAAACTGCTTTAGCAAATTTAGATTAGTGAAATGCTCCAACCTTAGTGGTGCAGAAAACTTTTTGGCGGCTTACGCAGGGAAAACAGTGACCCGAGAGAACTCAATACGTGTCTCTATGCGTTCTCGTTTCTTCAACGATGCATAGGCAACTTGAGGACTCCAAGTTGGTAAGATAGCGAGTCTGGGAATCGCAAGCTGTTGATAACATAAGCGTTTCAACTCACGTAACCCTAACTGTAAAAAGCTCAGTCCCCGTTGACTGTGCCAGTCCAGCCATTTCCGTCTGCCCTCCTGAGTAACTATCACCGCAATTGAAATTGCAATCAACGTTGCACTAGCCAGCAACATCAATAGACAATTTAGGGCAGAAGCACCTCGCAAACGAGAACGGATCAACTCAAAACCTGCCGACTTGTAATCCTTGAAATGCGGTTCTATGCCCCCAAAGCGTTGACCATAGAGGGCAAACGTTTGTAATGAAGCAGGTTCATTGGTGAGTACGGCCCATGCTTCATCTGCTAGGGCGAGATGAGCAGTGGCTAAATGGCACTCAATGTCTTGTAGCACGATGACATCTGGGAATAAATAAGCCTCTCCTTGCGGGGGCAGTAACTGGGAAACCGCAGTGGTTTGACCTGTCGATAAGGTGATGTTGAGATCAGATTTCGCTCGAATCACCCAAGACCAGTGATGCTGACATAACCATCGCATCAACTCCCCATGTTCAAAACCTCGGTCCGCTAGCAGCACCACTTGAACCCCGGGTGGTAACAGTTGCACTGCCCTGTCCAAAACTTGACGATACTCTTCAAAGGCAACCGTAGCACTGCCATGTTCGAGCACTGCTTGAGCAACCGGAATCGATCGTCCTCCCCAAACCAAACAGACTTCAATCAAGCAATATTGATCCCATAACATACTGGTATCGAGAGTGAGGGTCATTGCCATGCCTTCCCAGGTTTTGAGGAACTGACGCAGCAGGGGATGATAGAAGGTTTCAGCTGTGATTTTAGGGTTGTGGACAAAGTAGCTGAGTCGTTCCAGGTGGCTCCGGGCTTGGCAGTCACGATGGCTGAGGTAGGGTAACCAGTGGCTCAGGCAAGCACTTTGAGCTTGTAAGATTGCGGCAACGTTTTCACAGAATCCTTGGAGATGCCGTTGGTCTTGTGGCACGATCCATTGACTTAGTTGGGTTTGCAGTTGACGATAAAGATGGGGGACTGGCATGGGATGATTTTTAGTGTGGAAACTTGAGCATCTCATGCGGTGCCCTGCTCTGTCACCTCTGCTGCAGTCAAACTCCTGCTACATCAACTCTTCAAGACTTTTCTGCACCACTAAGGATTGGATGGTTTCTTCGGTGTCTAGAAAGGATTGACTCAGAGGAATGGTGATTTGAAGAGTGATTAACTCCGTTGTACTCTGGACAATGGTTGCAGTCATTCATCTCCTCTCCACAAGACTTGAAAGAAAACCTATCTCCAGAGCATATCAGGTCTTATCGCTCACATCAAATTTTAGTCAAACGCACTGCAACCGTGGCGACAAGAGTGTTGGGTA
>LUGL01000262.1 GCA_002796835.1 Elainella saxicola E1
CAGTTTCATGGAGATGATCGCATTCTCTCTCCCACTTTCCCAGAACTGTCATTAACGGTTATAGCGGTTTTCGGCTCAATAGAGTACAGTGGATAATGATAAACTCTACCATAGATGATTGCTAGATGAAAGCTTACTCTGTAGACCTGCGTCAGAAGATTGTGGATGCCTATGAGCAACAAGAAGGATCGCAACGGGAATTAGCCCAGCGATTCAAGGTCAGTCCTAATTTTGTCCGTCTGTTGCTCAAACGGCATCAAACAGAAGGAACGATTGAGCCAAAGCCTCATACCGGTGGATTTGACAGCAAGCTAGCGAATCATCTCGACTTGGTTAAGCAGTTGGTGGAACAAGATAATGATGCAACGCTACAAGAATTGTGTACTCAACTCGAACAACAAGCCCAGATTCAGGTGAGTCCAAGTACGCTTTGTCGTACTTTACAACAGTTGAATTTAACTCGNAAAAAAAACCTTTGTACGCTAGTCAAGCTAAAACAGACCGAGTTCAGCAATTACGACGGGAGTATCGCGAAGAGATTCGAGACATCCGTGCAGAGGACTTGGTTTTCATTGATGAGGCAGGTGTCAATTTGATGATGGTGCGCTTATATGCACGTGCACTCAAAGGAGAACGGGCAACTGGTGAGCGTCCTTACCACCAAGGAAGCAATGTAACGCTGATTGGTGCGATGAGCTTGAAGGGAATTGTTGCAGCATTGAGCCTGGAGGGTGGGATTAACGGAGATGTGTTTAAGTACTTTGTTGAGCACATTTTAGTTCCGAATCTCTGGATGGGTGCTTGCGTAGTGATGGATAACTTGAGTTCTCATGGGGTAGATGGGATTCGAGAGTTGATTGAAGCAGCAGGTGCGAAACTGGTATATTTGTCTCCTTATTCTCCTGACTTTAATCCAATTGAGAACTGTTGGTCGAAAGTGAAAGAGTTTTTACGGTCAGTGGCTGCTCGTTCTCGTGAAGCGTTAGATCAAGCGATTACTGATGCACTTAATGCTGTGACATTAAAAGACATCAGAGGTTGGTTCACCTATCGCTGCTATTGTACTCAACCAAGTTGAAATCCGCTATAGAAGTACTCTCAGACAAGCTCTCTGCAAAAGGTATCCAATTGGCAATCCTACACGGTATGCCTTTCGCGCGTGAGGCGAATTGTCAACCTGCAGCCGCAGCAAAGCAATGGTTTGCTCCCTTTGGTGGTTCTTGCCAATTGCCCAGTAAAAGTGAGTCGCTTCTACGCCGTGACAATTTAAATAAAGTC
>LUGL01000263.1 GCA_002796835.1 Elainella saxicola E1
GCTTTGTCACTAAAGGAGTCTGATCATGGCTGTAGACAAATCAAAAATCGATGCATTACTGGGTTTAAACGAACGAAAATGGCAAAATACTGACCCTGCCACGGGTAAAGTGGGGATCGCTTTTAGTTTCAGGACGCAAGCACCTAACACTCCAGAAATAAAGAATTTTGTTACCTTCAATCTCTACGGGTCGATTCCTCGCCGCTCTGCGGCGTAAAATGTAGGGATGAGCGAGTACATCCATAAACGACATAACGTTACGGTTTTGCTTTACCATCTCGTGTTTCCAGCAAAGTATCGACGGGCTGTGTTCGATGAACAGGTGGACGCAGTGTTGAGAGAAGTGTGTCTCGAAATCGAGAAGCGTTATGAGGTGAAGTTTGTCGAAATTGGGGTGGACAAAGACCATGTGCATTTTTTGGTGCAGTCAGTGCCGACTTACAGTGTGACGAAACTGGTCACGATGATTAAAAGTCTCACAGCCCGAGAAGTGTTCAAACGTTGCCCTCAAGTAAAGCAGCAGTTATGGGGTGGAGAGTTTTGGAGTGATGGTTACTTTGCGAGTACAGTCGGCAAACACGGAGACGAAAGTATGATTGCCCAGTACGTCAAGAACCAAGGCAATGACTATCTCCAGTTACACAGGGATGAGCAACTTGCTCTTTTTTGATGCTGATACCCCGTCCGCTTGCGGCGGGGTAGTTCATTTGAATCAGACCATCTGATAATCGGCATTCGTCGCAACATTCCAGCTGAGTGCTACCAGACTTTGCAATCCCGCCGCATTATTCAACCGGGTTCAGAGTTGCAGCAATTTCGTGTGTTGCTATGGGGAAATTCAACCGTTGAGCCAGGGACCGTAGCAGAATTTCGAGCAGTTAGGCAAAGCGA
>LUGL01000264.1 GCA_002796835.1 Elainella saxicola E1
TGTCTTTTGAATAAGGCCGGATCCTGTCCACATTTGAGAGGTCAGGTCAGGCCGTGCAGTTCTTGGTGTCTAGTTCAAAGGGATTTATCTACTCATGACTAACTTCTTTGAGGATGCTGACTCCAATCCTCCCCTCAGTCCTTATCAGAGGCTAAATTTCTACCTCAAACAACTGAACCTGACCTACATACTCAAACACTGGGAGAGCGTCGAACAAACAGCAGTGCAGGAGGGCTGGTCTCTCTCCAAATTCTTGGAGGTACTTTTCGAATTAGAGATGCAACAGCGTCAGAATGACCGCCTCAAAAAAGCTTTAGAAGAAGCCCAACTGCCCAATGACAAGACCCTTGGGGGCCGTACACTCAAGCTCCATCCGGATGTAACGATGCGATTAATGGATGACCCCAGCTGGTTGGAAGAAGGAGAAAACTGTCTGATTTTTGGGGCTTCGGGCGTTGGAAAAACACATCTGGCTTGCAGGGTAGCTCGTCGCATGATTGAGGTTGGCAAACGGGTCAAATTCTTCTCTGCCCTTGCTCTAGTGCAAGACCTCCAGCAGAAAAGGCAGCAACTACAACTGCAAGCAGCACTCAAAGAGCTTGATCGTTTTGACTTGCTCATCCTTGATGACTTGGACTCCATCAAAGAACCAGACGTGGACATCTCAGTGTTGTGCAATTTGATTTCTTATCGTTGCGAGCGCAAGAGCCTGCTGATCACAATAAATCAGCCGTACAATCAGTGGGATTCCCTTTTTGCGGATGCAAGGACAGAGGCAGCAGTCGATAGACTGGTTCACCATGCCCTGGTTGTTGATCTCCAACAAAGCCGTCGCAGACGGGCTATAGTTGCCATTCTGCTGCAAGATCCAAAGTGGGATACCCAACCGAGCGAGATTGAATGAGCTATGGTGCGACAATTAGAGATGTTGGGGATGGGGAGTCGAAAGTAGACATCCCTGACATGCCCCGGCCACACAGAGCCTTTCAATCTCTACGGGTCGATTCCTCGCCGCTCTGCGGCGTAAAATGTAGGGATGAGCGAGTACATCCATAAACGACATAACGTTACGGTTTTGCTTTACCATCTCGTGTTTCCAGCAAAGTATCGACGGGCTGTGTTCGATGAACAGGTGGACGCAGTGTTGAGAGAAGTGTGTCTCGAAATCGAGAAGCGTTATGAGGTGAAGTTTGTCGAAATTGGGGTGGACAAAGACCATGTGCATTTTTTGGTGCAGTCAGTGCCGACTTACAGTGTGACGAAACTGGTCACGATGATTAAAAGTCTCACNAGCCCGAGAAGTGTTCAAACGTTGCCCTCAAGTAAAGCAGCAGTTATGGGGTGGAGAGTTTTGGAGTGATGGTTACTTTGCGAGTACAGTCGGCAAACACGGAGACGAAAGTATGATTGCCCAGTACGTCAAGAACCAAGGCAATGACTATCTCCAGTTACACAGGGATGAGCAACTTGCTCTTTTTTGATGCTGATACCCCGTCCGCTTGCGCTATCCATTACGCAAAAGTGCGTAGAAGTGTTACAGGACGTAGCTTTTGCTGGATGAGTGTGAGATTATCATCCTATGACTGTATCTACCTAGCCAACAGGATTGAGGTGAACCATGCAAGCTTGGTTAAGCTAGGAGATTCGCAACGCTGCATTCAAAGATTTTCGACATGGCCAACGATTCCGATCGGTTTTGGACATATTGAGTTGTCACCCTGATAAAACAGTGCCTCAGGCCAGTCAGGACCGAACCGAAGCTCAAAGCATCTATCGGTTTTGGGCAAATCCACAGGTCAGTGCCAAACGAATTATGGCAAGTCAAAGGGGCGCTGTCTTGGGACGGGTGAATCGTTCAGATGTCGTATTAGCAGTGCAAGATACAACTGATTTGAACTTTGGCACCCATCGCAAGAAAACAACGGGCTTAGGCTTCTTTGGACGAACGGTAGAACAAGGAATCAAAGTCCACAGTTGTCTCGCCGTGAGTGGAGAAGGAGAACCATTAGGCTTATTACACCAACACACGTGGAGTCGTCGTCAACGCACAGGACGACGGAAAACCTACAAGAAGAAACCCACGGCACAAAAAGAATCCCAACGTTGGCTAGACACGGCTCAAGCTGCCGCTATTGGCGTTAACGAAACAGTCACATTCGTGCATGTGGGTGATCGAGAAGCTGATTTCTATGACTTTCTAGCGCAATCGCGTCAAGCGCACCATCATCTGTTAATTCGAGCCGTACAAAACCGTTGTGTCCGACATGAGTTAGGGTATTTACTACCAACGATTCAGCAAAGTCCAGAGTTAAGTCGCGCAACGTTAAGCGTGCAACGACGACCGGACCGTCCTGCTTATTTGGCGCAATTAACACTACGGGCAATGCGATTGACCTTAGAAGTGCCCAAGCAACATCCGCAAGCCAAACAATTCCAACCGCTTGAGATCAACGTCTTGTGGGTGCAAGAGATTGACCCACCGACTGGACAAAAACCAATTACCTGGCTGTTATTAACCACCTTGGCGATTGAGTCGGTGGAAGCGGCTTGGCAATGTGTGAGGTGGTATAGTTACCGGTGGTTGATAGAACGGTTTCATTTCACCCTCAAACAAGGTTGTCAGATTCAAGCGTTGCAGTTATCGAGTGGGACTCGATTGACCAATGCCTTAGCAACCTACTCGATTGTTGCCACTCGAATTTTGTGGCTGACCTACCAGGCACGATTGCAGCCTGAGCAATCTTGTGAGTGCATCCTCAGTCGGGCAGAGTGGCGACTGTTGCGGCGCAAATTCGAGCCGAAAAATCGCAGTCAGAAGCCACCGACGTTTGCACAAGCAATTCGTTGGATTGCAAGGCTGGGCGGTTTTATGGGCAGTCAGAGTGATGAACCTGGACTGAAAACGATCTGGAGAGGAATTAGTAAGTTATATGATTTGCTTGAAGGGGTGCAACTTGCAGCCAAAACCTAAGCTGCATCATCACTTCAGCAACTTTTGCGTAATGGATAGGATTCATCTGCGGGCGGCTMAGCAACTGAGTGAAGCCTGAATTTGCGATCGACCTAATAAAAAGACCCAATGATGAGTTGCAACGGCAAGACTTAATC
>LUGL01000265.1 GCA_002796835.1 Elainella saxicola E1
GGACGAACGGTAGAACAAGGAATCAAAGTCCACAGTTGTCTCGCCGTGAGTGGAGAAGGAGAACCATTAGGCTTATTACACCAACACACGTGGAGTCGTCGTCAACGCACAGGACGACGGAAAACCTACAAGAAGAAACCCACGGCACAAAAAGAATCCCAACGTTGGCTAGACACGGCTCAAGCTGCCGCTATTGGCGTTAACGAAACAGTCACATTCGTGCATGTGGGTGATCGAGAAGCTGATTTCTATGACTTTCTAGCGCAATCGCGTCAAGCGCACCATCATCTGTTAATTCGAGCCGTACAAAACCGTTGTGTCCGACATGAGTTAGGGTATTTACTACCAACGATTCAGCAAAGTCCAGAGTTAAGTCGCGCAACGTTAAGCGTGCAACGACGACCGGACCGTCCTGCTTATTTGGCGCAATTAACACTACGGGCAATGCGATTGACCTTAGAAGTGCCCAAGCAACATCCGCAAGCCAAACAATTCCAACCGCTTGAGATCAACGTCTTGTGGGTGCAAGAGATTGACCCACCGACTGGACAAAAACCAATTACCTGGCTGTTATTAACCACCTTGGCGATTGAGTTGGTGGAAGCGGCTTGGCAATGTGTGAGGTGGTATAGTCACCGGTGGTTGATAGAACGGTTTCATTTCACCCTCAAACAAGGTTGTCAGATTCAAGCGTTGCAGTTATCGAGTGGGACTCGATTGACCAATGCCTTAGCAACCTACTCGATTGTTGCCACTCGAATTTTGTGGCTGACCTACCAGGCACGATTGCAGCCTGAGCAATCTTGTGAGTGCATCCTCAGTCGGGCAGAGTGGCGACTGTTGCGGCGCAAATTCGAGCCGAAAAATCGCAGTCAGAAGCCACCGACGTTTGCACAAGCAATTCGTTGGATTGCAAGGCTGGGCGGTTTTATGGGCAGTCAGAGTGATGAACCTGGACTGAAAACGATCTGGAGAGGAATTAGTAAGTTATATGATTTGCTTGAAGGGGTGCAACTTGCGGCTAAAACCTAAGCTGCATCATCACTTCAGCAACTTTTGCGTAATGGATAGCGTTTACGCGCAGGCGAGACTGAAACGATGCGTTCAAGCCCCATTTGCGATCGACTGAGATTTGGTCGCCCCAGCAAGATTTGAACTTGCAACCCTCTGTTTGTAAGACAGATGCTCTACCACTAAGCTATGGGGCGATCAGAGCGATCGACGAGATTCGAACTCGTACCGTGAGTTTGGAAGACTCTGAGTTAACCTAAGCGCCAGAGTCACCTCTACCGCTCGGCTTCAAAACCGTGCTTGCTAGTTTCCCAGCACACGGCTCCTCAATGACTTGGGACTTGTCATGTCTACTACTTCCGTCGTGCCGTGACTTCTCATCATGACAATGCCTATGCAGAAGTTGTAGGTTTTTAGCCTTGCCTGTTCCCCCTTTTGCTATCGGGTGGATATGGTCAACTTCCATTACATCGTCATGTTTGAAGAACAATCCACAGTAGGCGCACTTACMCTTCTGTTGCTTCAGGAGTTGAACAATCCGGG
>LUGL01000266.1 GCA_002796835.1 Elainella saxicola E1
CTTCAATATCTTTTGCTGCTCGTGCATACGACACTGTGGCACTGGCTCTCAGACAACAGGCTTCCAGATATGGGCTGATTTGCGTCCCTGCTGCCACACCTAATCGAGCAGCTTGCTCACTGGTCACTTTTAACGTTCCCAAGATGCTTTTTAGGGTGCGCTMGTATCCTTCAGTTGTTTCGCTAATGCTTGTGATAAAAAAATTCCCAACTCCGGGGTCACATGTTTCTGGACTTGTGAGCGTACCATTGCTTCGATCTCGGCTAAATTGGTCATTTTGCTCTTGTCCGCATCCTTGTATAAGATTTGGGCAATGGCTTGGACATGCTCGTTAAGGGTTTGTTGATCTTCAGGTGTCATCAGACTTCACCATTAAAAACTGACTATTTCTATTCTCATTTTTCTCTCAAGAAGGTGACACGCTCCCGAACGGGAGTCTCTCGAACAACTGGTTAAGACCGGCAAACGAGCCGCCTACACAATCAATCATGCTCGCATTCTCCTCAAAGCAGATCAAAATCAAGTGAACGGGAGTTGGCGTGACCAGGACATCAAAGAGGCCTTTGACGTTAGTTTGCGAACCGTGGAGCGGGTGCGGCAACGATTTGTCGAAGAAGGGTTAGAAGCTGCGCTCAAGTGCCGTCCCGGTGGGGGACGAAAACGGAAGTTGGATGGGGAAAGTGAGGCCCACTTGATCGCATTGCGCTGTGGTGAGACGCCAGAAGGCAAGGGACGATGGACGTTACGATTATTGGCAGACCAAATGGTCGAACTCGGGTTTGTCGAACAGTTGAGTCATGAAAGCGTGCGACAAGTGCTGAAAAAAACGAACTGCAACCGTGGCGACAAGAGTGTTGGGTAATTCCCCCAGAACAGAACGCAGAGTTTGTCTGGCGGATGGAAGCCGTATTGGATGTGTATCAAACTGCTTATAACCCCAACATTCCAGTGATTTGCATTGATGAGGCAACCAAGCAATTAGTCAAAGAAACCCTCGTTCCGATTCCAGCAGAGCGGGGACAACCCGAACGAGTCGATTATGAGTATGAGCGCAACGGCACAGCGACCTTGTTTATGGTGAGTGAACCGATGGTGGGATGGCGACGGGTGGAGGTGACAAAGCAACGCACAGCCCTCGATTATGCCCACTTACTCAAAACCTTAGTCGATGACGATTACGCCCAAGCAGACAAAGTGATTGTCGTTGCGGATAATCTCAACACCCATTCGCCCGCTTCACTTTACAAAGCCTTTGAGCCAACCGAAGCGCAGCGAATCTTGAGTCGTTTGGAATTCTGTCACACGCCCAAGCATGGGAGTTGGTTGAATATGGCAGAAATTGAATTGAGTATTCTCAGTCGTCAATGTCTGGATCGTCGCCTTCCTGATATGGATACGCTCAAGCGGGAAGTTGCAGCTTGGCAGGACAACCGCAATCATGAGGAAACCTGGATTGACTGGCGCTTTACGACTGCGGATGCCAGGGTAAAGCTAAAGCGTCTCTACCCGTCAATCAATAATTGACTGAACACTAGTTTTGATTGGGATAACTACTATGCGTCTCAGGAGTGTAGGAGGTTAATCTACTGACTGCTGCTGTACTTGATCTCCT
>LUGL01000284.1 GCA_002796835.1 Elainella saxicola E1
CAAAAGATCGCTTCAGGCAAGGCAGGTAAACCCTTGGGTTGAAGATCGAGGGAGGGTCTGGAGTCTTGGTAGGTGTATGCCACCAGTCCAGCAATCAGATTGATCATGAAATTCAGAGGACTGCGATGACGAGAATGTTCAATTTGAGCAATGTTCTTGAGTTGGTCATTGACCGACTCGATGATCGCTCGCTTCCGCAACAGGATCTTGTCAAGCAGAGGCACCAAGCGGTTTTTCATATTCTTCTTAATCTTGGTGACCAGCTGAAGCCCTTGTTGCCATAACTGCTCGAATAAGAGGGTGTTTGAAAAGTCAGGCATTCAGTAAAAAAGCTCACTCAGTGTAAGCTGCGAATAGCAAAACATACAGCCCTGAGTGAGACCCATGAGTAAAGCGTACCCTAGTAACCTCACCCGTGATCAATATGAATTCCTGAGTGACCTGATCCCACCCGCAAAACCTGGTGGTCGTCCTCGTGAAGTCGATATGTGGCAAATTCTCAATGCTATTTTCTATGTGTTAGTAGAGGGTATCCGATGGCATGCCTTGCCTGCTGACTTTCCAGCTTGG
>LUGL01000267.1 GCA_002796835.1 Elainella saxicola E1
TTTTCAGAAAAAAGGTCATCCAGCAATTTATCCTGTTTATGACTCATCAGGAGATCAAGTACAGCAGCAGTCAGTAGATTAACCTCCTACACTCCTGAGACGCATAGTAGTTATCCCAATCAAAACTAGTGTTCAGTCAATTATTGATTGACGGGTAGAGACGCTTTAGCTTTACCCTGGCATCCGCAGTCGTAAAGCGCCAGTCAATCCAGGTTTCCTCATGATTGCGGTTGTCCTGCCAAGCTGCAACTTCCCGCTTGAGCGTATCCATATCAGGAAGGCGACGATCCAGACATTGACGACTGAGAATACTCAATTCAATTTCTGCCATATTCAACCAACTCCCATGCTTGGGCGTGTGACAGAATTCCAAACGACTCAAGATTCGCTGCGCTTCGGTTGGCTCAAAGGCTTTGTAAAGTGAAGCGGGCGAATGGGTGTTGAGATTATAGCGGTTTTCAACTCAGTTAAGAACAGTAGCAACGATAGGTGAACCACCCTGGAATATCTTCTAAAGTCACAGCTTCTAATGCATCTGTAATTGCTTGATCTAGAGCTTCACGAGTCCGAGCAGATGCTGAACGTAAAAATTCTTTCACTTTCGACCAACAATTCTCAATTGGATTGAAATCAGGAGAGTAAGGAGGTAGATACACAAGTTTCGCTCCTGCTCCCTCTATTAATTCTCTTATCTCATCCGCTTTATGAATACTTGCATTATCCATCACCACACAAGCTCCAATCCATAAGTTAGGAACTAAAACTTGCTCTATAAAGTACTTGAAAACATCCCCGTTCGTTCCACCCTCTAACGTCAGTGCTGCTACAATCCCATTTAGACTCATTCCTCCAATTAGCGTCACGTTCTTCCCCGTTTTGCAGGGACGATCACCTGTAGCTCTCTCTCCTTTGAGCGCACGGGCATATAAGCGCACCATCATCAGATTCACCCCCGTCTCATCAATGAAGACCAAGTCCTCTGGACGTACCTCTCGCATCGTTTCCCAATACTCACGACGCAACGCTTGCACCCGATCACTTTCTGCTTGAGTAGCATGAAGTGTTTTTTTTTCGAGTTAAATTCAACTGTTGCAGGGCACGCCACAGGGTACTAACACTCACTTTTAGTCCTAGTTTTTGCTCCAGTTGAACACAGATCTCTTCTAAGGTTGCATCATTATCCTGCTCCACTATCTCTCTAATCAGGTTGTGATGTTCATCTAATTTAGCCGTAAACCCACCCGTATGCGATTTGGGCTCAATCGTCTTTTCAGTGCGATAGCGTTTAAGCAACGTTTGGATAAATGCCAGACTCACCTTGAATCTTTTAGCTAATTCCCGTTGTGATCCTTCCTCTTGCTCATAAGCATCTATAACTCTTTGGCGCAAATCAACTGAATATGCCTTCATAAATCAGTAACTCTACTGTTAACAGTGTTTTTTAGTGTAATGCATTGAGTTGAAAACCGCTATAGAACACCTTTATGATCGACCAATAAAATATCAGCTCGTGTATGATCAATCTGCCAAACTTGATTACTGTATTCAACAACAAGTGCGTCTCCATCACGGGTTTTCAGTGCTAAACGAGATCCTCGCCAACCAATATTACGAACTTTAGTTGCTTGTTCTTGTCTGGCAATGAATGGAGCCAACAAGC
>LUGL01000268.1 GCA_002796835.1 Elainella saxicola E1
AAGTTTTGGACAGGGCAGTGCAACTGTTACCACCCGGGGTTCAAGTGGTGCTGCTAGCGGACCGAGGTTTTGAACATGGGGAGTTGATGCGATGGTTATGTCAGCATCACTGGTCTTGGGTGATTCGAGCGAAATCTGATCTCAACATCACCTTATCGACAGGTCAAACCACTGCGGTTTCCCAGTTACTGCCACCGCACGGAGAGGCTTATTTATTCCCAGATGTCATTGTGCTACAAGACATTGAGTGCCATTTAGCCACTGCTCATCTCGCCCTAGCAGATGAAGCATGGGCCGTACTCACCAATGAACCTGCTTCATTACAAACGTTTGCCCTCTATGGTCAACGCTTTGGGGGCATAGAACCGCATTTCAAGGATTACAAGTCGGCAGGTTTTGAGTTGATCCGTTCTCGTTTGCGAGGTGCTTCTGCCCTAAATTGTCTATTGATGTTGCTGGCTAGTGCAACGTTGATTGCAATTTCAATTGCGGTGATAGTTACTCAGGAGGGCAGACGGAAATGGCTGGACTGGCACAGTCAACGGGGACTGAGCTTTTTACAGTTAGGGTTACGTGAGTTGAAACGCTTATGTTATCAACAGCTTGCGATTCCCAGACTCGCTATCTTACCAACTTGGAGTCCTCAAGTTGCCTATGCATCGTTGAAGAAACGAGAACGCATAGAGACACGTATTGAGTTCTCTCGGGTCACTGTTTTCCCTGCGTAAGCCGCCAAAAAGTTTTCTGCACCACTAAGCATACCACCTTTGCCAAAACTGCTGATGAGATCGAGGTTAATCAAGCGTTTTAGCCCTTAGAGGCGCAATAGCCTTTGGGGATACGGGTGAGTTGAAAGGCTGATCGGTCACAGGCTTGAAGCTCGATCCTTTGTAGGCGCAATAGCCTTTGGGGATACGGGTGAGTTGAAAGCATTCCTGTCATCGCTCCGAGCTGGAGATGACTCAGGCGCAATAGCCTTTGGGGATACGGGTGAGTTGAAAGATAGAATAATTTCATCACTCCGGTTTACGGAGTTGAGGCGCAATAGCCTTTTGGGATATGGGTGAGTTGAAAGTATCCGCAACTGCTGTAAATCCATTGCATTTTGGGGCGCAATAGCCTTTTGGGATATGGGTGAGTTGAAAGATAACGCTTCCGAGATCAGGCGTGCTGCCAAGGAATGCTGGGGCGCAATAGCCTTTTGGGATATGGGTGAGTTGAAAGATCTAAAAATGCATGTCATCATTCCAAATCTCAAAGCGGCGCAATAGCCTTTTGGGATATGGGTGAGTTGAAAGCTGTTTGGCGATAGCCCCAGGAAACGCTATGTAGGGGGGCGCAATAGCCTTTTGGGATATGGGTGAGTTGAAAGACGAATGGCTAACAATTATGGAATGTTTTTTCAGCTGGGCGCAATAGCCTTTTGGGGTATGGGTGAGTTGAAAGATTGCCTTGATGATCGTGCGGCCCAATCTGACTCGGTAGGCGCAATAGCCTTTTGGGATATGGGT
>LUGL01000269.1 GCA_002796835.1 Elainella saxicola E1
CACTTACTTTCGCAATCACCACCATCAGATGCACTATGCCGAGGCGATTGCCGCTCATTTACCCATTGGCTCAGGAGTTACCGAAGCGGGATGTAAAATCATTGTCAAAGCACGTCTGTGTGGTTCTGGTATGAAATGGAAAGAACATGGAGCAGGGATTGTTTTGAGTTTGCGAACCTTGAGTTACAGTCAAGGACGATGGCAACAATTTTGGTCAAAGATTAATCGCTACGGCTTCGCTTTTGCAGAATAGCTACATCAAATTTTAGTCATACCCTATTGGAACAGGGGTTTCAACAGTTTCAAGCCAATCAATTCTTGGATGCCTTTCAAACTTGGCAAAGAGCATTGCAACTTTATCGAGAAATTCAGGATCGATCAAATGAAGCACTTGTTCTACTTGGCTTAGGGAAAATTTCTGATGATTTGGGCCAATACCCACAAGCGCTTGAATTTTATCAACAGGCATTGACTGTTTATCGGGAGGTGGGCGATCGAGAAGGAGAAGGTACTACCCTTAACAATATTGGGGAAGTTTATCGTGCACAGGGACAATATCCACAGGCGCTAGAGCAGTATCAACAAGCCTTGGTGATTGCTCATGAAGTGGGCAATCGACCAGGAGAAGGCACTACCCTTAACAATATTGGGTTAGTTTACCAAGCACAGGGACAATATCCACAAGCACTAGAGCAGTATCAACAAGCCTTGGTGATTGCTCATGAAGTGGGCAATCGATCAGGAGAAGGCACTACCCTTAACAATATTGGGTTAGTTTACCAAGCACAGGGACAATATCCACAAGCACTAGAGCAGTATCAACAAGCCTTGGCGATCCATCGGGAAGTGGGCGATCGATCAGGAGAAGGCACYACCCTTAACAAYATTGGGKTAGTTTACSANAGCACAGGGACAATATCCACAAACGCGTGAGCATCTTCGACGAGCCTTGACGATTCATCGCGAAGTGGGCGATCGAAGAGGGGAAGGCACCACCCTCAACAACATTGGGG
>LUGL01000270.1 GCA_002796835.1 Elainella saxicola E1
GCTCCCCTGTCGCGAAAGCTAAATCCCGGTCTACGGGACTGAAACAATTACTCCCAGTCCTCCGTAAGCATTTCATCTACGTCGCGAAAGCTAAATCCCGGTCTACGGGACTGAAACGGGGTGACTGAGCAGGGGAGGGCTATAGAAGCAGCTTGGGTCGCGAAAGCTAAATCCCGGTCTACGGGACTGAAACCAAACTCCTGAATTTGATACCGATGTACCGGATCTAAGTCGCGAAAGCTAAATCCCGGTCTACGGGACTGAAACGTGATAAACAGGAGTCCCGATGATTGGATTTTTAACGATGGTCGCGAAAGCTAAATCCCGGTCTACGGGACTGAAACAAAAGTTCTTTAGTCGGGGATTGAGTCAGCGTCTGGGTCGCGAAAGCTAAATCCCGGTCTACGGGACTGAAACAAACGCCAGAGGACTGGAAATTTTTCAGCCTCAAGTCGCGAAAGCTAAATCCCGGTCTACGGGACTGAAACTATCCGGCAGGCTCAGTGGGACGATCGTCGAGGCATCCCGGTCGCGAAAGCTAAATCCCGGTCTACGGGACTGAAACCATTTCACGTTGAATACGGTGGCACTGTGGCGGTTGGGTCGCGAAAGCTAAATCCCGGTCTACGGGACTGAAACGAGCGTGACGGCAAAGCTCCAGAGCTGAAGGGAGACACCGTCGCGAAAGCTAAATCCCGGTCTACGGGACTGAAACATGCCGGAATTGCCTATGAAGGGCTTTTTCTGTCCGTCGCGAAAGCTAAATCCCGGTCTACGGGACTGAAACCATTGTCGTTATTGAGCAAGATCTCACCGTCGCAAAGTCGCGAAAGCTAAATCCCGGTCTACGGGACTGAAACCCCTAATTTCTGGTGTTATGCCTCACACAGTACATGTCGCGAAAGCTAAATCCCGGTCTACGGGACTGAAACACTCCGGTGAAACTGACTGCGAGTTAAGCTTAATTTG
>LUGL01000271.1 GCA_002796835.1 Elainella saxicola E1
TCCTGACATCCCTTTACAAGACTCTACATATTCCTTAACATTAGGGCATGAGTGAAGCAATTCGCTCTGACAGAATCTAAATCAAAGCACTCATCGATTTATATGACTACGACTCTACAGCGTCGCGAAAGCGCTAACCTGTGGTCGCAGTTCTGCAACTGGGTCACCAGCACCGAAAACCGCCTCTATGTGGGCTGGTTCGGCGTCCTGATGATTCCTACTCTGCTGACTGCCACCATCTGCTTCATCATTGCCTTCATCGCTGCTCCTCCCGTGGACATCGATGGTATCCGTGAGCCCGTCGCTGGCTCCCTCCTCTATGGCAACAACATCATCTCTGGTGCCGTTGTCCCTTCTTCTAACGCGATCGGGCTTCACCTCTATCCCATCTGGGAAGCGGCTAGCCTCGACGAGTGGCTCTACAACGGCGGTCCTTACCAACTCGTTGTCTTCCACTTCTTGATCGGCGTGTTTGCTTACATGGGCCGTSAGTGGGAACTCTCCTACCGCTTGGGTATGCGTCCTTGGATCTGCGTGGCTTACTCTGCTCCTTTGGCAGCGGCAACCTCTGTGTTCCTGATCTATCCGATCGGCCAAGGTTCGTTCTCTGACGGGATGCCCTTGGGTATTTCTGGAACCTTCAACTTCATGTTCGTGTTCCAAGCTGAGCACAACATTCTGATGCACCCCTTCCACATGCTGGGYGTTGCGGGTGTGTTCGGTGGTTCACTGTTCTCCGCGATGCATGGTTCCTTGGTGACCTCTTCGCTGGTGCGTGAGACAACCGAGGTTGAGTCTCAGAATTATGGTTACAAGTTTGGCCAAGAAGAAGAGACGTACAACATCGTTGCGGCTCATGGCTACTTCGGACGGTTGATTTTCCAATATGCAAGCTTCAACAACAGCCGAGCATTGCACTTCTTCTTGGGAGCATGGCCAGTAGTGGGCATCTGGTTCACTGCGTTGGGTATCAGCACGATGGCGTTCAACCTGAACGGGTTCAACTTCAACCAGTCTGTGTTGGATAGCCAAGGTCGCGTTGTCAATACCTGGGCAGATGTGCTGAACCGTGCGAACCTGGGCATGGAAGTGATGCACGAGCGGAATGCACACAACTTCCCCTTGGATTTGGCAGCAGGTGAAGCGACTCCGGTTGCCYTGACCGCTCCTCAAATYAACGGTTAATTCTCAGCGATGAGATAAGCAAGAGCGTCTCCTTCGGGGGGCGCTTTTTGCTTGGCATATGTTGCTCAAATTACTGATCGTCTAAACTGATTGCAAACAAAAGTGTGAGCATCTGACTTA
>LUGL01000272.1 GCA_002796835.1 Elainella saxicola E1
CGACCCGCAACGGTCGTTAGTGGTGGATGTATTTCCCTGTGAAGATGGTCATGCTCAAGAACGCTCATTGTTGCCCCAGGTGCTAGAGCAGGTGCAACCTCAACAGCTATGGATTGCCGACCGGAATTTCTGCACCAGCGATTTTCTGAGCCAAATTGCTCAACGTCAAGCCTGTTTCATCATTCGAGAACATCAACAGTTGGCATGGAGTGCAGTGACTCCCTTAGTGACAGCAGGAGAGAATGAAAGGGGTCGCTTGTTTGAGCAACAAGTGCAACTGAGCAGTGGCTTACAAATCCGACGGATTGTGATTGAACTGAAGCAGGCAACTCGTCATGGTGATAAACAAGTTTCTGTGTTGACGAATTTACCGATGGCGTTGGCAGATGCATCAACAGTTGCCGATTTGTATCTGAAACGTTGGCGAATTGAGAATATGTTTCAAACTATCACCGACACATTTCACTGCGAATTGAATACGCTTGGTTATCCACGGGCTGCCCTGTTTGTGTTTTGCGTTGCCTTGGTGGCTTTTAACATTCTGGCAACGGTGAGAGCGGTTCTCCAGCAAGTGCATGGTGCAGCAGTGATTGAAGAGCAGTTGTCGAATTACTATGTGGTGGAAGACATCCAAGCCACCTGG
>LUGL01000273.1 GCA_002796835.1 Elainella saxicola E1
TATCGATTCGCTACTTACAAATATAGAAAACGGAATTCCATTTTTTAAAATCATTAGAACTTTTTCTATAATTCCCATGAGGTTTTCGATGWTCGGAATTCGATCTATCAATCCGCTCAAGGGATCTATCAATAACCTTCTAACCTTTTCGATAATCATTCTTTTGTTTTCAATAATCGTGACAATTTTGGTAAAAACCCTGAGCTGACTCCTCAAAAATCGACTGCATTCGCTGGATTTTTCGTCAAAATTACCGATCGCATTTCCACTTTCTTCTACTCTAAGGCTGCCTTGTATACAGAAGTCCTTCCGGCCCCCTAAATCCCCCAAAATTGGGGGACTTTGAGCAAGAAATTCGGTTCGGAAGTCCCCCAGAATTGTGATCCTATGGTGGATAGTGTGGTGTTTAATCAAAGGCACTGCTCCCCCGTTATCTTGAAGTTACCAAGCCCAAGAATTAGGAGGACATCATGAAAAACACCACACCACTCCAATCTTATGACGGTGAGCAGATTTACGTCGGCATTGATGTTCACAAAAAGACGTATGTTGTCGTTGCCCGAGTTGGTCAAACCATTGTCAAAAAATGGAGCACCGCCGCTCGACCCGCAGACCTTGCCCAGCAGTTATTAAAATATTTCTCAGGAGGAACCATT